>CAYXLR010000042.1:0-1666 GCA_964466035.1 uncultured Thermotogae bacterium | reverse complement strand
GCGTTCTACCAGGATCCGTCGAACCACTCGGACAACGCGATGATCTCGATCAAGGTCGGGATCGGCGGTGGCGGGACGCCTCCGACGCAAGCGTCGACGACGATGTTCGTCGATGCGGACGGCAACGAGGTGGCGAACTACACCGACGCGGATCTGGTGTACGTGAAGGTGATCGATCCTTCGCACACCGGAGCGGCGACGCTGGCGAACGCGGTGGAGATCGACGGGGAGACCTACGATCTGACGCTGATTGCCGGCGACGAGTTCATGACCGAGGGGCTGGACCTGGATCTGGTGGCCGGTGACGAGATCACGGCGACCTACACCGATCCGACGGACCCGACGGACGAGTCGAGCGCGACGATCACGATCATCGCGAGCGTACTTGATGTGATCGAGTTCTACGCCGCGCCGAACCCGTTCGACGGGGAGTGCACGTTCGGCTACAGCGGGACGGGCATCGCGAGCGTGATGTCGGTAGACATCTACGACCTGACCGGAACGCTGGTGTGGAGTGCGGAGCTGACGGACGTGACGGAGATCGTCTGGGACGGAACGGACGCGACCGGAGCGTCGTTGGCGAACGGCTGCTACATCTACGTGATCTACGCGACGGACGGGACGAACGCCTTCACCGACAAGGGGAAGGTGTTCATCAATCGGTAACAAAGGCAGGGGGACCGGCCGGGGCCTGAGGGTCCCGGCCGGCCCTCGGCCCTAACCCATACAAGGGGGGTACAAGCGACAATGAAAAGAGTAATGGTCGTAAGTGCAGCGCTCCTTCTGGTCCTGTCCGTGGCGACGTTGGCGGACGGGATTGGGGCGTTCTCCGCGTTCAAGAATGGGATTGGAGCGCGGGCGCTGGCGATGGGGGGAGCGTTTGTGGCCGTTGCGGACGACGCGACGGCGGCGTGTTGGAATCCGGCGGGCCTGGCGCAGCTGGGCGACACGAGGCTGGCGGGGATGTCGACCGACCTGTACGGACTGGGGATCACGCACCAGTACGTGGGGGCGACGACGAGCTTCGCCAACCTGGGGATCGGCCTTGGCTGGGAGCGGGCGGCGATTGACGGACAAGTGATCGACGCCGGCGGCGGCCTGGGTGCATCGTTCACGTGGACGGAGCAGGCGATCGTCGGATCGCTGGCGACGAACGTGCTGGACATCGCGATGGCCGGAGCGAACGTGAAGTACTACCTGGCGGACAGCGGCCTGGGGGACTCGGCGAGTGGGTTCGGGTTCGACCTGGGGCTGCTGGTGAGCCTGGGGGACATGTTCGTGATCGGCGTGAACGCGATGGACCTGGCGGGCTCGAGCATCGAGTGGGACGGCGGAGCGACGGACGTGGTGAGCGGCGTGTACAAGGCGGGGCTTGCGATGAGCCTGGCCGACGACATGCTGGTGCTTGCGGCGGACGTGGACTTCGACGGCTCGGCGCTGGGGGACACGCACGTTGGGGTTGAATTCAACGTGATCGACGAGCTGGCGCTGCGCGGCGGCGTGGTGCTGACGGACAACTTCCAGGAGTACTACTTCACGGTGGGCGCCGGGATCAACGTGGCAGGACTGTACGTTGACGCGGCGTACATCCTGGAGGAGACGCTGGGGAACACGCTGGTGCTGTCGGCGGAGTTCTCGCTGGGCGGCCTGCTCGGCGAGGAGGAAG
>CAYXLR010000041.1:0-1670 GCA_964466035.1 uncultured Thermotogae bacterium | reverse complement strand
AAACTAATGTAATCCAGTCAAGGGGTAAATTTTATTCATATAGGGTGATTGGGATATCAAATAGAACTTTCCTCCTTTTGCTTTCTATACTTCCAATATTCATTTCTTGAATTGCCAGCGGGTAACCCCACCTTTTTACGTCTAAATCCAGCACTAATGTACAGAGTCTCCGGTCTTCCAGACCTCTTATAACGCTTAATCCGGAACTTAGACAGTGGGGGATCACTTTTCTCGAAAACAAGACCTTCTGCTTTCACAGAACCCTTTACGTTTCGTGTCATGACTCCCCCACCGGCAATCGCTTCCATTATACTTAAGCTGCCTTCTTGACTTTTTTATGTTCGTAATTCAAAACAAACTCTTTTTTATCTCTTACCAGGGCAAACATAATCTTCAAAAGTTTTCTCGCCACAGCAATAAGTGCTTTTGTCTTTTTTACCCCATTATCCTCTGTTAACTTCCTGTAAAAGGAATAAAGGGGCATACCCTCTCTCGCTTGTTGCAAAGCCGCAAAGTATAACTTCTGCCTCATTAAACTTCTACCTCTCTTCGTTATATGCTTCTCCCCTTCGTGTTTGCCGCTGCTTATCTCGTAAAGGTTCAAACCGGTAACTTTTAGAACGGACTCCACCTTTTCATATCTCCCCAGCCCTCCACTCTCTGCAATAACTGTAGCCGCTGTAATATCTGCAATTCCGGGTATAGTCATAAGATACCTGGCTTCATGGATGTCTCTTAATATTTCCTTTATCCTGAATTCAATCTCTTCGATTTCCTTGTTTAATCGTTCTAATCTCGGTAAAAGTATCTTTAATTCCCACAGAAAACCTTCTCTGCTTTCTTTTACTCCTATTGTATCCTTCGCTGACTTGTATAATAACTCTGCAATAGTATGACTGTATCGACCTCGGCTCTTTTCCCACATCTTTTCCTTTAACCATTTTAATCCCTTCTTGATAATATCTCCAGGAAAAGGTACTTCCTTCAGTAAAAATATTGAGGTTTTACCTTTAATTTCTTTTATTATCTCTCTCCTCTCGGGAAAAGTTACGTCGACTATCTTGTGAAGCCTGTTAAGGACGGAGGTCCTATCTTTGACCAAATTCTCCCTTGTATGCAATATTTCCCGGAGATTTAATATCTTCCCCTCCGGGAAAACTGGGGTAAGTATCTTCCCCTGTCTTATAAGATCCCCTATTACTCTTGCGTCCTTTGCATCACACTTAAGAGGAGAGTTGTCCATCAGCTCCTTTGCTTTTTTAGTATGACTCGTGCTTACTTCCACTAAATGGTAATTCTTATCTTTTAGATAATACCCGAGCGGCTTCCAGTAATGACCTGTGGATTCAAATCCAATAACTACTTCTTTACAATTTAACATCCTCTTCCAATCTTCGATCTTTTTTTCGAATAATTCGAAACTCTCCCTGTGATCCCGGATATAAAAGGGTTTTGTAAAACTATACTCCAGAGAAGTTCCAACTGCCGCATGGTTACCTTTACCAATATCTATTCCTATTACAAGTACTCCCCGGTTGACAAACTTACCTCTTTCGATTAATTTTTTCTTGAACATTTTTTCCTCCTTTTGTCTCATTTTATGGCAAAAGGAGGATTTTTTCAATACTGGATTTATCATAAGTGAAATCATAACTACAATATAGCGTTCT
>CAYXLR010000040.1:0-1828 GCA_964466035.1 uncultured Thermotogae bacterium | reverse complement strand
ATTGTAGATTTCCTAAGTTGAGTCAAGCCGTTTTTTGGAAAAAATCGTTCTTTGAAAACCCAGTTTACCCCCGGTGGCTCTAAGTGCCAAATTGACTACGACTGATAGCCCTTACCTGTATGCCCGCCTCTTCCTCCTTCTGCTTTTCCTCTTGGGCTTTAGGGTGCGAGTCCGCTCTCTAATCTCCTGCGGGACAGTAAATTGCTCCCTAATCAACTTCTTAGCTTCCTTCTTGATGATTGGTCTCCCCTCTGGGTCCCTAAGCTGATAAGGACGATCCTCCTTGAGGACAACCAGAAGCCGATCCAGAAGGTGGGTACCAACAGCACAAACCGCCTGGGTATGGCAATTGCCCTTATAGACCATCTGCTCATAGTAGACCTTGGCCAGTTGAGGGTCCCACTGTCTACCTATATCACCGGCCAGATAGGTAGCCCATCTGAACCTGGGAGGCCCCTCCTTGGTAGCCGGTAACCCCTTCTTGCTTCCCTGCCCAGAGTCATCCTGTTTGGGACAAAAACCGCTGTAGCCCCTTAGCTTGATTCCAGAGGGGAACCTGTTAGGGTCAGCAATTATACCCACCAGGGTTGGTCCCAAGTTCTCCCCTACACCTGGGATGGTCTCTATGTTCCCCGATGGATGAACCTGCTTATAGAGCTTCTTAATCTGTAGCTTGACCCTGGCTAGGGCCTTCTGCCTTTGGGCTAAGAACCTCAGCTCCTCTGTGAGCTCATCCTGAAGCTGGTCAAAGTCTACCCACTCCCCAGCATCCTTATAGAGAGCACAGGCCCTAAGCACTACTTGGTAAACCCTCTGAGCAAGTTCTGGGTCCTTATTGCCCCACTTCTGGAAAAACTTAGTGAGGCCTGCAAGCCCTAAGCTTTTGGCTTTGAAGGGATTGGCATACTTGCTATAGAAAGCTATGGCCACCTCTCCATACTTGTCAGCAAAGCAGCCGGTAAGCCCTGGGCATAGCCAATGGAACAGAGAGGAGACCCTATTCTTGGTCTGGGCGATCTGCCGGGTGATCCTCGCCTTCTGTCTGCACCTCCTGTCCAGGGCAAAGGCTTCCCTCTTGGGCAGGAAGACCTCCTCTATGGAGTCCTCCCCATCCACTACAGGGACCATGGCCAAGGCCTTGGCATCAAGCTTGTCACTCTTGCCATACTTTTTGTAATACTCCCTTAACTGATGGGCTTTCTGGGTCTTTACCCTGACCACCTGGTGACCCTGAGACTTCCCATAGAGAGTAACTGGGAGCCAGGACATCTCAGTGGGCTCCAGGATGAGCCGCAACTTTGTCCCCTCAGGACTACCCTTGAGGGCGTGGCTAAAGAGGGCATCAAACTCCTCCCCAGAGGTAGAGAAGGAAAAGTCATGGCGCACCTTGTTGCCTTGCTCATCCCTAATCTGGGCCTTATGCTTTGAGGTTACCCCCAGGTCAATGCCGATATTTAACACCATTGTGCACACCTCCTTATAGATTCTTTGGGGCATAAAGGGCACGAGAAACCATCCTTGTGGTTAATAAGTGACCTTGCATAGCCAGGGGCTACACAACCCACAATTTCCTTAACAGGTTCTTCCCTCGTGCAGTGGGCTAGCAATCTACAATAAGTGGCAATCTTGCCGGTAAAGGCAAGATCCCACAGGGACAAAGCTAGCTCCTTCCCCCACTGCCCAAGTATATGCTAACAGATCTTCCCCCCTTTATCAACCCTATTCTCCCGAGGGTAACCAGTATCTCAAAGAACAGAAAACTTAAAAATCAATGATGATAAGCCTACCTTCTGCAGTTTCGGGCTCTAGGCTTTAATATACAAGGGAC
>CAYXLR010000039.1:0-1882 GCA_964466035.1 uncultured Thermotogae bacterium | reverse complement strand
TGAGTCCACTCTAAAAACCTGCCTTTAGGCGGCTTGTCTGAAATATTGTTGAGGCTCAAGCCAGCAACGGATTGGGGCTCGAATAATCACTTTGCGAAGTCCATTTCGGCTATTCTTGGCAAAGAAGAAAGCTAAAATGCCACAAAGTGAGTTTACCAACCTATAAAAGTCCGGATTCTCAGTCATATATCGCCAGAACCGGCCAAAGTTTATTGAAATCGCCATCGCATGCGCATACACCATCGTCTTGAACAGACCGCGAACACGCAACTTGCCCTTGTGATTGAAAGGTTTTGTAAACTCCTTGACCGTGGCCTCTACGTTAGGGCGTAACTTTCGCCGTTCCGGCGGCAATGACTTTATATTTCTACTCCGCTTGCCAAGAAGATAGTCCGACCTGTCAAAATAATATGTCCGTTTATCACTTTGTTGTTTGGCAGGACAATTCTTGCTCAATGGACATTGATTACAAATCTCCACATCAAAACAGGCCTTGTAACGTGTCTTTGTCTTTTGTGAACTGACAGATTGATGGGGGCACTTAACTGTATAATGTCCATTGGACACTTCTTCGATTTCCATTGAAACTTCCGCCTTGCGGCCTCGCACTGCTGTTTGAACATGAGTAATTTCAAGCTCTTCCATTTTCTGGTCATTCTCTTCGCTGCCGTAAGCGCCGTCAGTATGCAGTTCGTTCAGGTCAGGCGTCTTTTCTTTGATGGGTTCAATTCGTTCGTTAACTATCTTGCTGTCATCGGTATCATTGGAACAAACCGCAACGTCCGTTATCAAATTTAGATCATTGTCAGGATTGGCTGTCTCCGTCACATTGACGCTTTGGCCTCGGCAATGACGATCACGCTTCTTGCGGTAAGTAGCATCTATATCATCCGGTGACTGAAGTGTACTGCCATTGAGTTCTTTGGGCGTCTTTACTGTTATCTTATCATCGATGATTGTGAAGTGCTCGGTATAGACACGCTCAAATACGCTGAAAACCTCAAAATCTCCGTAGCTTTCCTTTAAGGCCTCATAAAGCTTGTGGTATAGTTGACCCAACTTTTCCTGTTCATGCGGTATCTGCTGACGCTGCAGATTATAAATGTATTGTCCCGAGGACTGTTTTATGTAAGGGACAAGAATAGCATTAAATCGCGCCTTGTCTTCATCGCTTAATACACGATACAGCCTGATTAACACCTCAATCAAAAGCTGTGTACGACTGTAACTGCGAATATTGCTCATCGCCATAAAAGAGTCGCTGCGCTGAATGTCGGTTTTTATCTTCAGTCTCTTCAACTGCTGCTGCGTAAGAGAGTCGAATACTCCTTCGATCAGGTTCTCACCTGTTGCAACAAAGTGAGAAAGCAACCTGTTCTGGAAATTAAAGAAAGTCGCAGGACAAAAAGGTGTCTGTTCCAGCGTATCCAATCCTAAGGCTGTGCGAGTAAGCAAATCGAAATCAATGCGGTCGAATAATTTTTCGGTTGTCCAGTTGTTGTGGTACATCAGTATTATGGAAGCCACAAGAGAATTAACAGGAGCATTTGGTCTGCTGCAGTTGTCTGAGTACAATACCGAAAAATCTTTTTCGTTTATCTTGCAAAAGACTAACCGATAAAACTCATATTCTTTCGAGTTCTTGAGCTTTTTGAGCTTGACTTGCGACAACTGGCTTGCAAAACCGAATAAAGATGGCTGGCGATGTGAAGTGTTTTTCCGGAACATCCTTTTTCCCTTGTAAATGCGCAGCATGCCTGGCGGCAAATGATTATTCTTATTGAAAGCCATCATATCAAATTCAGCGTCAAGAACAAGACAAAACCTCTCGCGATTGCAATATTTTTGATATTTCGAACCCTACCTTTTTAGAGTGGACTCA
>CAYXLR010000038.1:0-2440 GCA_964466035.1 uncultured Thermotogae bacterium | reverse complement strand
CGTCGATCCGCTCCCGTCGGTACTGATCCTCGTCCTGGTCGGGATCGATCACCTCGACGAACACACAGTCGGAGTTCACGTACCCGCTCACCCGGTTGCCCTGGCGGTCGAGGAAGTACATGTTCACGCTGGCGAACACCTGCGTGTCCGCGATCGACATCAGGTCGAACGACACGTCGTTGTGGACGCGCGTCCGCGTGATCCACGGCGGGAAGCTCGTTCCGGGGTCGACATCACCGAGCGCCGCGAGGCCACCACTGACATCGTTTTCCAGTTTGAACAACGGCGCGACCGCGGGCGCGCCGTAGTACACGTCGTTGTAGCGGGCGTAGACGTCGTCCTCGTTGAACACCTCGAGCTTCCAGTTGTCCAGCTGCAGCAGCCAGCCGCCGACCGAGTCGGCCAGACCGACCCCCAGCGCGTCCCACACCGGCCACAACTGGTAGCCGGAGAACGTGAAGAACACCGGAGAGTTCGAGCTCGTCTCGTCGAGCACGATCCACTCGCTGTCGTCCTCCCCGTGCGGGTCGCACAGGTGTACCACCACCTGCTCCGGACAGCACGGGTCGACGTTCGCGTTCGAGTCGATCACCTGCACGTACACCGGGTTCCGACCGATCCAGTACAGATCCTTGTCCGCCCGGTTCGCGTCCGTGAACGAGGTGATCGAGTGCTGTCGCTCCTCGATGTACGCCGTCGCCAGCTTGAAGTCGTCGAAGTCGTTCGGGTCGAGGTAGTACGCCACCAGCACGTCGCGGACGTTCAGGGAGTTGAACTCGAGTTCGTCGAGGATCGTGTTGAGGTTCAGCTGGAACACGCCGCTGTCCGCGCCTGTCTCCTGCGCGTAGAACAGCACCGGGGTGATTCCCTCGGCGTGCACCGTGTCGAAGAAAGCGACGTTGTCGTTGCCGGCCACCGGATACTGGATGTAGTAGCGGCCGTCGTCGGCCCCCGCGCCGTCCGGCGCGATCGAGTTCGCGTCCGATTGGTAGATGTTGTACCAGCGGATCGGCTCGTCGCCGAGAGCCGCGGCGTTCCACGCGCCAGCCTCGGCCTCCCAAACGACGCCGCCCGTCCGCAGCAGCATGCAGAAGTTCGTCGGGCTGGCCCCGCCCTCGTCGTCGGCCGGATCGGCGTCCGCCGGGTTCCACGACCCCGGGTTCACCAGGATGAACACCGGGACGTACTCCACCTCGTTGCAGTTGAGGTTCTCGTCCGGGTCGACGACCGTGATCGTCGCCGCTCCGTTCGCGTCCTTGTACACCTCCATGTCCCACGAGATCGTCGCCTCGGTGTCGATGATCTTCATCTGACCGACCGCGACGTCCGTCGCGTCGTTCGGGTCCTGGTACATCCCGATCAGCGTGTCCATGTTCTCGAACCGGCCGATCAGGTATTCGGTCTGGGCCACGAAGTCATCGTGGTCCGGACCGCGCGCGTCGACGACGAGAGCGTGATTCATCAGTCCGAGGTTCCACTGCGGATCCGGACCGACGCCGGCGTTGCCAGCCCAGCCGCGGTTGTCGGCGTACGGGTTGCCGCCAGCGGGATCCCCGGCGTCGATGTCGACGTACATGTAGTGACCCCACCGGAAGTCGTCGGTGTCACCATCGTCATCCGGGATGTCCACCACGTGGGTGAACAGATGCTCCTCGGCCGCCACGTAGCTGTACCGCGTCCCCACCTGGAACGACCGGTGCGACACGAATACCCCCGTGTCCGCCCCCGTCTCCTCCAGGAAGTCGTGGTCCGTCGGATCGTCCGCGTCCGGGTCCCCATCCCACACGATGTACGCGCCGGTCTTCGGATCCATGATCTTCAGGTCCGGCGACATCTTGTCGCGCTCATCGCAGTCGATGTTCTCATCGTTGTCGATGACCACGATCCAGATCTCGTCCCCTTCCTGTATGTTCGTCACCCGGTTCTGCCCGTTCTTGTCGGACGAGAAGTACATCTGCGCGTCCGACGCGAAGGCAGCCAGCGTGAACAGTGCCGCGACCAGCAGCGTCACGACACTCCCTACCGCCAGTTTCCGTTTCAAGGCCGTCCCTCCTTCGTTCTGTCTCCCGTGTCGGATTGCATCCCCTCACCAAAAACCATCACCTGTCGTGCCCTGCAATCGCACGACAGCCTTCGTCCGTACTCCGAGTCGGAAGACACGCTAACATCGAGCAGGGCGGCACGTCAAGTGCGGAATGCTTGCGCGTTGAAGCCCGTTGTCTGTACGTCGCGAGACGGGCGAACGTGATGCGGATCACGTCGAAGGAGAACGGGGGGCAACCCACGGCCTCAGAGCGCGAGGGACTCCCGTACCCCCTAGCGGACTACTTTCGAACTGGAGTTTGAGAATCGTCCACTACAGCAAGCCGGAGTAGACGGGTTTCGAACTGGTACGCCCGACAGGATTCTGAACCTTGGCTGTTCGGACGGCTTGGTCGCT
>CAYXLR010000037.1:0-2482 GCA_964466035.1 uncultured Thermotogae bacterium | reverse complement strand
GAACGAGCGGTACGCCACCTCCCCTTCGGGCAGTCCGCCGCTGACGTACGTGACGCTGGTGTGACCGGTCGAGCTTTCCATCATGACGTGGAACGGACCTGCGTCTCCGGCACCGATGTTTCGGACGGTGCAGTCGACGGCGACCTCGCATTCGGTTGCGTACCCGACCAGCACCTCGCCCCACTCCAGACATGGCGGCGTGGCCGGCGGCTGACCTGGCTTGATGCATTGCAGCTCGTAGATCGGCACCTCCTCGCAGCGACAGCCGCTTCTTGTGATCTCGACGACCAGGTCGGGGCAGTCCTCAGGGACGTCGCAGCATGCGACTCCGGAGGTGGTGTTGTTCGCCTCTCCGTCCGGTTCGCACTCCGCGATCGCATCGTCGGCATCGACGGTCAGTTCGTAGTCGCAGCAGCTGGCTTCGGGGTCGGCCGGGTCGAATGGGAAAGTGAAGGTCACGACCGCGCTCCCGGTCGGATTGATCTCGCTCGGTGTGACGGTCTTGCCGACGATGTTCGCCGATCCGTCAGGGCACGCGTACGTGAGAACGACATCGAAGTCGGATTCGACCAGCGCGGTCCCGATGTTCTGGATGTCCGCCTGGACGGCGATCTCGCAGCGGGCGGCTCCCATCGGAGCGCCGATGAGCGATGGGTCGCACTCGCACGTGCTCGAGCCGACGATCGTCAGGTCGGGACAGCCGGTCTCCTGGGGAGGCAGTCTGCAACATCCGACCTCGACAAACACGTTGTTGTGCTCACCGTCCGGCAAAGGGTGGCAGGTCTCGTCGACGGTGTTCGAGGAATCGACAAACAGGCCGTACTTACAGCAGGGATCGTCGGGGTCGGGGATGAACTGGAACGAGAACTCCGCGGTCGTCGAACCCGTGGAATTCAACTCGTCCAACTTGGCGCCGTCGATCGCTACGGCCGTGCTCCCCATACCTGAGTTGACGCAGCCGAACGCCATGTAGACGTTGAAGGGTGGACACTCGGCGGAGGTCGAATGCGCCTCATTCTCGATCTCGGCTTGGATGTCGACGCTGCACAGCGTCCCCGCTGCACTCGTCTCCTCGCAGCGGCACTCGAAGGTCCCGGTGACCGCAAGGTCGGGACAGTCCGACCCTTGTTCGTCGCAACACGCGGCGAGCGGATAGGTGTTGTTGTGCTCGCCCAGGGGGGCGGGACGGCAGCTCTCGTCGATGTCGGACTCGCTGTCTACCACGAGGGTGAACGTGCAGGACGGGCACGGCCAACTGGGGACGGGAATCCCGAAGGGCGGGAAACCGACGTGGACGCTTCCCGTCGCGTTCAGCTCATCGAGGTCGGCGCCCGATACCGTGACTTCGATCGGCGGTCTCGCATCCGGGCCGCAGACGGTGTCGACCAGCGAGACCACGAACGGTCCCGGAATCTCCGCCATTCCGATGTTGAACACGGTGGCATCGACCGAAACCTTGCACGGGGCGCTGCACTCGCACGTGGCAGACCCAACAACGATCAGGTCGGGGCAGGCCTCCGCCGGTCCTTCGCCGGGCGGATAGAGCGGGGACAGGGCGAACATCGATTCGACCTTCATCCATTCGCCTTGGTAGTCCACGTAGAGGGCGTCGGTCTGGCGGGCACCGGTCTCCAACACCTTCCCCTGGGTTCCCGGCCTGTACCAGTCCTCCTCGGCCCATACGAGGTCGATGCCGTAGGTGTCGGGCGCAACGGGGTCTCGCAGGAACGAGCGTCCGGTGAAGTACAGATTCCGGCCGGGCTCCTGCTCCAACCCGAGGATCACCCCCTCCTCCTCCACGAGCTCGTTCATATACGCGCCGAAGATGGGTTCCAACTGCGAGGTGAGTAGGATCCCGGGGATCGCATCTGATGTGAACGATCGGCCCGTCTTCTGCCCGAACTCCGCCGGGAACCCGGGGTCGTAGATCTTCAGCTCGAAGATGTCCGGGTACTTCTCCGCGACGTATTCGGCGAGACCGACGAGCAGCCAGGCGTCCGTGGGGCGCTTCGGCTCTTGACAGCCCATGGAGCCCTTCCCAAGGCGGTCGGCGAGTTCGATCGTGTCGAGTTCGTCGATGACTCCGTCTTCGTTCAGATCATCGAGTAGCTGGACGTATCCGCGATGACGCAGCCAGGCGACGACGGTTGCCGCCTCGACAGCCCGGCTGTACTCCCAGTTGTTCTCCCAATCCGGAACGCTGGCCAGACTGATGAGTTCCAGGTCTTCCACCGCGAAGCTCTCCGGTGGCTCCTGTTGCGCGAGGGACGGCCATCCGACAGCGATGGACAGCAATACCGCGATGGCGATGCGTGTAGACAATCCTGGTTTCACGGCCTCCTCCTTCATCGCGTGGATTCGGGGCGGGAAAGACGGATACGACGGACGAAGCCAAGCGTTGCCGACGACGTGTGCACCGCTTTCTCCAGTATAGGCGGGAACAGGGGACCGTCAACAAGGCTCCGCTTCACCGAAGGGCCGG
>CAYXLR010000036.1:0-2820 GCA_964466035.1 uncultured Thermotogae bacterium | reverse complement strand
CCCTCGCAGATGCATTCGATGATGTCCCGTGCGAGCGTCAGATCGAGACCCGGAACACCGAGCAGGACGGTCTCGATGGCCGCTTGAGAGCAGTAGTAGACGCTGTACGGTCCATACTGCTCGAGGCGGAACGCGAGATGCGTGTCCACCCCCGGGCATTCGGCGAAGTCGCTCTCCGTGGACTCGTTCAGACGGGCGAGGCACTCCTGGCAGGGATCTCCTGCCCCCGCGGCCGGCGGCGCCAGACCGCTCCATCCCAACCCCATGAGGTCGTTCGCGATGTAGGCGAACTCGTCGAGGTACTCCGCCGCAATCGCCGCACAGTCGATGATGACCACGTTCCCGAAGTCGTCGGCGTCGGCCGCGTCGGACCAGTCGTAGGAGCCCGTGATCACGATCCGTCGGTCGATGACCACGAACCGGTGATGAAGGACGCCGGACTGATGCTCCACGGCCGTCGGGATCCCCGCGGCCACGAGGCTCGGCGACACCCGACCCTCGTCGGTCTCCTGTCCTTCGTCCAGCAGGACGTAGACGTTCACGCCGCGCTGATGGGCCCGGATCACCGCCGCGCCGAGGTCGTCGTCCGAGAAGGAGTACATCGCGATCAGGATCTGTTCCTCCGCTGCATCGATCTCGTCGACCAATCGCTGCTCGATGGTCTGACCGGCCAGCGGCGAAGCGAACAGCGCCTCGACGTCACAGGGAACAGCGCCGACGGCGCCCGCCAAGAAGAGCACCAACAAGGCCGTCGCAGTTGCGTACCTGTTCATTTCCCACCTTCCTTTTCCCGAGTACGGTGCGCGGACCAAGCTTCCTCCTCCAACCGATTCAACGCCAGTCTATCAAGCGTGAAGAAACGCGACAACAGGACCGTACGGCGCTGCATCTTCGCTGTGGGTTACCCCATCAAGACTTCGACCTGGTTTCGATCTCGGAGCCGGTCCGCCGGGACGAGGTTGTTCGGAAGCGGCTCGCCGTTCAGGGCGATCGTCTTCACGCCGCGGCAGACGCGGTCGGGGTTCTTGACTTCGATGTCCAGCGTCTTGCCGCGGAAGCGGCGGGTCGCGGTGAACCCGTCCCACGCGCTCGGGACGCACGGGTCGATCCGGAGGCCGTCGATCTCGGGGCGGAGGCCGAGGACGTACTGGGTCGCGCTGAAGTAGGCCCACGGCGCGGCGCCGGTCAACCACGAGGTCCGCGTGTTCCCCGGTCGCGGGGAGAAGGTCGAGTACGTCGTCTGCCCCTGGACGTACGGCTCGATCTGCCGGATCTCGGCGCGGTCGTTGTACGCGGCCGGCATCGCGGCGCGGACGTAGGCGTGCGCCCGGTCGCCGTGGCCGAGGAGGCACTCGGCGATCACCCCCCAGCCCTGGGTGTGGTTGAAGATCCCGGCGTTCTCCTTGATCCCCGGGTTGAAGACGACGGCGCGCATCACGTCGATCGGCGTCTTGACGAACGGCGGCGCGGCGAGCATCAGCCCGTACGGCGTCGCGAGGCGCTCGTGGACGGTCTCCATGCACCGCTCCGCCTGCTCCGGCGTTGCCGCGCCGCTGATCACCGACCAGGTCTGGGTGTTCAGGTAGATCGAGCCCTCTTCGGACGCGCGCGTTCCGTAGACGGTCCCGTCCTCGCCGATCGCCCAGATGAACCGGTCGCCGTCCCAGGCGACCGCCTGGATCGCGGCGTCGAGCGTCTCCCGCTGTTCGATCGCCCACGCGGCCTCCTCCGGCCGGCCGAGCCGCTCGGCGATCCCGGCGTAGACGGACAGACCGAGCCGGAGCTGGAACCCGACGAACAGGCTCTCGCCGCGGTGGCCGAGTCGGAGGCAGTCGTTCCAATCGGCCAGCAGGCCGCAAGGCAGGCCGTGGGATCCCGTCCGTTCGAGGTTGAACTCGAGCGCCCGCCGCAGGTGCCCGAAGACGGTCGCCTCGCCACGGTCGGCGTACGGGAGGGTCTTGTCGTAGAACGCGACGTCGCCGGTCTCGTTGACGTACGCCGGGATCGCGTTGAAGAACCAGAGACAGTCGTCGGACCGGTACTCCTCGGGAGCCGGCGGCGTCTCGTGCCCCGGCCGGTGCTCGAACGGCCGCACGACCTGCATCGCTCCGCCGGTCGAGACCTGGCCGGTCAGCATCAGCTCCAGGCGAGCGCGGGCGTCGTCCGGCGCCGCGGCGACGATGCCGAGCACGTCCTGGACCGAGTCGCGAAAGCCGAGGCCGTCCCGTTCCCCGTTGTAGACGAGGCTGGCGGCGCGCGACCAGGCGTAGGCGATCAGGGCGTTGTACGGCCCCCAGACGTTGATCGTGTGGTTCAGGTCCTCGTCCGGCGTGTCGACGACGAGGGAGCCGAGCTTGGCGTGCCACGACGCCTTCAGCTTCCGCAGCTCCTCCTCCGCCCGGTCGAGCGACCCGAACTCGGCGACGGTCCTCTTCCCGACCGATCGGGCGTCGCCGATCCCGAGCATCACCAGCAGCTCGCGGCTCTCGCCCGGCCGCAGCGCCAGGTCCGCCTGGAGCGTGCCGCACGCGTTGTCGCCGTAGGCGTCGCTCCCGGTGCACCGTCCCCGCTCCACGACGAGCGGATTGCGATACGCGCGGTAAGGCCCGAGGAACGCCTCGCGGCTCGTGTCGTACCCGACGAGGTCGGCGCCGACGAGGGCCATCCAGGTGTGGTTCGCGGCGTCGTGTTCGATGCCCTCCTCGGAATCCCGCGTCAGGTGGTCCTGGATCGCGATCCGCAGCAGCCGGTCGTCGGTCAGCCCGCCGCGGACGATGAACAGCGAGTACTGCAGGTTCACCCGGTCCTGGTACGTGTTCC
>CAYXLR010000035.1:0-3355 GCA_964466035.1 uncultured Thermotogae bacterium | reverse complement strand
AGGGGGACTCATGAACACGAAGCTTCTGCTCGGGTTGGCGATCATGCTCGGACTGTTGGCGCTGGCGCTCGGCGGCCCGTTGTTCGAAGGACGGGACGAGATCCCCGATAGCGATCGAGGGGAGTTGGTCGGTGCGGGGCACTTCGTCCTCGAACAGGACGGCAGCGTCCTTCTTGAGGAGACCTACACGCTGTTCTTCCATCCGGTCGACGGCTACATGCTCCTCTCCCAGGGCGTTCTGACGGTCGCCGACCAGACGATCGAGCTCTCGCAGCAGACCCAGTACGATCGGGAGTTCCTCCCGATCTTCTATCAACTGGCCGCCGACACGCCGTCCGGGCCGCAGATCGTGTCCGCCCAGATGGGGCTGACCGGACTGACGATGGAGGTCCGCGTCGGCTCCTCCAGGCAGACGGCGGAGGTTCCGGCCGCGGAGGACCTCGCGCTGTTGGACAACAACCTGATCGGTCCGTACGCGGTCGTGCTGATGGCGGTCCGGGCCGAAGCGCTCGATCGAGAGTTCACGGCGGCGATCCCGCAGGCGCTCCTTTCGCTCCCGACGAGGGTCGACGGGCCGAACTCCGTCTCGTTCGTCTCGGGAGGCGAGACCTTCGATGGGAAGCGGTTCGACCTTCACCTCGGCGACACGACGATCGTACTGATCGAGCACGACGGCCGTCTGGCCGGCCTGGTCAATCGAGCGCAGGGCACGTTCGGATACGACGTCTCACTCTTCCCGGACGGAATCGAGATCGAACTGGAAGAGGCCGTCGCCGCGGAGGGGATCGACGAGCGGGAGATCGCGTTCGCCAGCGGCGGGCTGACGCTGTACGGAACGCTCGCGCTTCCCGCGGAGTCCGAGAGCCCGTTCCCGGCGGCCCTCTTCCTCCACGGATCCGGCCCGGTCGATCGGGACGGGAACGCCGCCGGGCTCGAGATGGACGCGTACCGCCAGCTGGCGCACGCCCTGGCGCGGACAGGAATCGCGTCGCTTCGGTTCGACAAGCGGGGCGTCGGCGAGAGCGAGGGAGCGGCGAGCCTCGCGTCGCGGTCCGACCTGTTGGACGACGCCCGCGCCGCGCTCGAGGGGCTCCGTTCGCAGCCGGAGATCGATCCGGACCGCTGCGTCCTGATCGGACACAGCGAGGGGGCGTATCTCGCCCCGATCCTCGCGATCGAAGACGAGACCGTCGCGGGGATCGTTCTCCTGTCTGGGCCCGCCCGGCCGCTCGACGTGATCACGCGGTGGCAGGTCGAGACGCTCCTCCGCCAGCAGGGGCTCGAGGGCGCCGCGCTCGAGGCGGCACTGGCGCAGCAGGACCAGTACACCGCGTTCGTCGAAGGCTCGGAAGGCGGCTGGGACGACTACACGGTGGAGCAGCTGCAGGAAGCGATCCCGTGGCTGACCGAGGAGGCGGCGATCGAGCTGAAGTCGACGCCGCTGTCGCTCGCGTGGCTCCGCGAGCACTACCTCGACGAGCCGGCGGAGACGATCGCGGCCGTCAAGGTCCCGGTCTTGATCGTCAACGGCGAGAAGGACGCGCAGGTGCCTTCCTCGGAGGCCGCGCTGCTGGAGGAGATCCTTCGAGAGGGCGGGAACGGGGACGTGACCGTGTACGTTCTCCCCGATCTGAACCACCTCCTCCGTCGCCATCCCGAGGAGCCGAACCTCGTCTATCGCCATCTCGACGAGCCGGTCGATCCGCGGGTGATCGACGCGGTGCTCGATTGGGCGTCCGAACGCCTGCTGTGACCGGATCGGTCACCGACCGGCGTGTCGTTCGATCCCTCCTTGCCGAGGCCGGGGTCCGGCCGAGCAAGCGGCTCGGGCAGAGCTTCCTCGTCGACCCGGCCGTCCTCGCCGACGTCGAGGAGCACGTCACGCGGACGTCCCCGAAGACGATCTTGGAGATCGGGGCGGGCCTCGGGGCGGTCACCGAGGTGCTTCTCCGCTGTGGGAGAGCGATCGTCGCAGTGGAGGTCGACCATCGCCTCGCGGAGCTACTCGAACGCCGGCTCCGGGGGCAGCATCAGCTCACGGTCGTTCGCGAGGACGTCCTCGAACTCGACCTTGACTCGGCGATCGGCGAGGAGCCGGCCTACGTCGTCGGAAGCCTGCCGTACCGGATCACCGCGCCGATCCTCAAGTGGCTGGTCGATCGCCGCGTTCGGTTCACGGGGGCGCTGCTGATCACGCAGCGGGAGGTGGCGGAGAAGATCGCCGCCAGCCCGGGGAAAGAGGGGACGGCGTTCGGCGTTCTCGTCCGGGCCTACGCCGATGTCGAACCGATCCGCCGGGTCGGCAGGGGGAGCTTCTTCCCGGTGCCGGAGGTCGACTCGACGCTGTGGAGCCTCACGTTTCGGGGGCGCGCGAGGTTCGGATCCGATCCGGAGACCTTCTTCGCGGTCGTCCGGGCGTTGTACGGGACCCGGAGGAAGATGATTCGCGGCGCGCTGCGGACGCTTCTGCCGAGCCACGCGATCGGGCCGGTGCTCGAGGCGGCCCGGATCGACGGAACCGCTCGTGGCGAGGAGCTCGGCTTCGACGAGCTCGATCGTCTGGCGGCGGCGGTCGCGCCGTACGTCGACGCTCCTGACCGCCCGATTCGCCGTCCTTGAAACGGCCGGCTTTCTCCAGTAGAGTTCCGCCTCTCACGGGCCGCAGAATCCCTTGACACGGTTTTGGGGCTGTGTTAGCATCATGATTTGTTGCGTAGCGAAGTGCGCTGCTCCTTGACAAGTGAATAGAGTGTGTGCCGCATAAGCGCAGTAAGGGCAAACGGTGGACACCTTGGCAGTCGGAAGCGAAGAAGGACGTGGCTAGCTGCGATAAGCCTCGGGGAGCCGCTAAGCAGGCTTTGATCCGGGGATGTCCGAATGGGAGTGCCCCCTAGGGTGAAGCCCTGGGAGAACGTGCTGAAACCTCTAGTAGGCACGTTCGGCGAACCCGGCGAAGTGAAACATCTCAGTAGCCGGAGGAAAAGAAATCAATCGAGATTCCCTGAGTAGTGGCGAGCGAAACGGGAACAGCCCAAACCAGGCGAGTGTAAGACTGCGTTCGTTGCTCGTTTGGGGTTGTAAGTCGATTCCGTCCCGTCGACGCAGAGACGGGCGGGGTTAAAGGTGAAGTCTAGTCGAACGTCTCTGGAAAGAGCGACCACAGAGGGTGACAGTCCCGTAGACGAAAGGCGGATCCACCCCGGGAGCCGACTTGAGTAGCGCCGGACACGTGAAATCCGGCGTGAATCCGGGAGGACCACCTTCCAAGGCTAAACATTACCGACTGACCGATAGTGAACGAGTACCGCGAGGGAAAGGTGAAAAGCACCCCGGGAGGGGAGTGAAATAGAACTTG
>CAYXLR010000034.1:0-4436 GCA_964466035.1 uncultured Thermotogae bacterium | reverse complement strand
CCACCAGCCACAAGCCCGAAGGCCTGAGACTCTCCACCATGAGGTACCCAGGAAGGGGAAACCCCGAACCGCTTCTTTCGCAGAGGGCGCAGAGAACACAGAGGGGGAGTAGTAACGAGTGATGAAGTTGTCGCTGCATCGCGCGGCGCCTTGTGTGCGACGGTCGTGGAGTTTGACTAAACCATGGACTTAGTCCATAATGGTCCATGGCTATGAAGGTAAACACGCACGAGGCGAAAACGCAGCTCTCCAAGCTATTGGTGCGCGTGCAAGCGGGCGAGGAGATCATCATCGCCAAGGCAGGCGAGCCGGTAGCGCGGCTTGTGCCGATTGAATCGAATGCGAGCGGCAGAAAGCCGGGGACGGCCCAAGGGAAGGTCGTGGTCACAGCGGACTTCGACGAACCGCTTCCGGACGAGCTTCTCGATGAGCTTGAGCGATGAGGGCTCTCCTCGACACTCACGCATTCCTTTGGTGGATTACCGACGATCCGCGGGTGTCCGCGCGTGCTCGCGAACTCATCTCTAGCTCCCGCAACGACCTGTTCCTCAGTGCTGCGAGCGGATGGGAGATCGCGATCAAGGCGGGTCTCGGCCGGATCGAGCTCCCCTCCCCTATGGAGCGGTTTCTCATTGCACAGCTCCGGGAGAATCGCATTGACGTGTTGCCGATCCAGATGAGTCACGCGCTCCGTGTTCATGCCTTGCCCCGTCACCATCGCGATCCGTTCGACCGAATGCTCGTCGCGCAGGCTCAATTGGAGAAGCTCCCGATTCTCTCTGCAGACAGGCGGATTGCGGAGTACGAAGTGAAAACGATGTGGTAGCTTGGAGAGTTCGCGCTTCCACGGCCCCGGCTCTTCACATATGATGGAAGCTGAAGGTGAGACCATGCCTATGAGCGGAGTAGAACACAGCCCGCTTCGGGATATCCTGAAAACCTTACGGGCCGTGCTGCCGGACCTTCGTGAACGGTACGGCGTCCGATCACTGGGGGTCTTCGGCTCTTCCGCGCGGGGTGAGGCAGACCCCCACAAAGCGACGTGGATATCCTTGTCGAGTTCGAACATGCCCCGACGTTCTTCCAGTTCGTGGAACTGGAGGACGAGCTGGGCCGGTTGCTGGTGGCGAACGTGGACCTCGTTATGAAGAGCGCGCTGAGGCCCCGCATTGGAGAGCGGATCTTGTCGGAGGTCGTTCAGGTATGACGGCCGAACGAACGTATGAAGACGATCTCCACGACATCCTGGATCACGCGGAGAAGGCCGAGAGCTTCCTAACTGGTGCTCCGTCTGCGGAGGCGCTTCGGAAGGACGAGGTACCCTCTTCGCGGTGGTCCGAGCGTTGGAGGTCATCGGAGAGGCCGCGAAGCGGATTCCGCAGGACCTTCAACAGAAGTATCCTGAACTCCCGTGGCGAGGTATGACGACGAGGTGTGGGTCCATGGGAGGTCGGAATGAGCGATGATCAATGGATCGCCGCTTGCGGATTGAACTGCGAAACGTGCGTGATCCGACGCCTGCCGTTCGATGAGAAGGCCGCCGAGAGCTGCCTCGCCTGGTACCGGGAGTTGGGCTGGCTCACCGAGGAGGAAGGCCTCGAGGAGGCGCTCGCCCGCAACATGACTTGCAACGGCTGCCGCGGCGACCGAGCGGTCCATTGGTCGGTGAGCGACGAGGGGACCTGCTGGATCCTCGAGTGTTGCGTGGATCAGCGCGGGCACGAGAACTGCTCTCAGTGCCGCGAGTTCCCGTGTGACCGGCTGGTCGAGTGGTCGAAGCAGAACGACGGATACGGCACGGCGCTCGCCCGCCTCAGGGAGATGGCCGGCGCGTAGCGGCTATCCGGACGCCCTCTGCTTCTCCTCGTACATCGCGCGGTCTGCCCGGTTGAGGACGCGTTCGATCGATTCTTCGGTTCCCGGATCCCAGTGCGCCGTTCCGATGGACAGGGTCACCGGGAACTCCGCGAGGGAGCTCATCTGTCCTCGCTGCGACATTTCCGTCTGGATTCGCTCTTTCACGACGTCCGTCTCTCCGTCGGTCTCGATCAGAAGGATCAGGAACTCGTCGCCTCCGTAGCGAACGACGACGTCTGAGTCCCGCACGGAGCGGCAGAGCGCCTGGGCGACCCGGCACAGGACCTCGTCGCCGGTGTCGTGCCCGTAGCGGTCGTTGACCTCCTTGAACCGGTTCACGTCGACCATCATGACCCCGATCGGGTGCTCGTACCGGCGCGCTCGGCGGATCTCGCGCTCGAGGATCTCGTTCAGCGCGTGGCGGTTGAACACGCCGGTCAACGGGTCGTGGCGCGCCATGTAGTTGAGCCTTCGTTCGTACTCTTTCTGTTTGGTGATGTTCTGGAGGATCCCTTCGTAGGTGCGGATCCGTCCGTCTTCATCGCACGCAATCCGACAGGTGTCGCGGACCCAAATGGTGGATCCGTCCCGCCGTCGGAGCTGCGTCTCGAAGTCCTGGATCATGTTCTCCTGGGCCAGGAGCGTTCGTTCCTGCTCGCGATCGGCCGGATCGGCGTACAACGCCTCGGCGTTGGTCCCGAGAAGGGCCGACTTGTTCGGATAGCCGAGCATGTCGACCAACGCGGCGTTGGCATCGACGAACGTCCCGTCCGGCGTCGTGATGTACAGGCCGATCGGAGCGCCCTCGAACAACGAACGGTATCGGATCTCGTGCCCCTCGGCCGACGCCCGACCGTCCGTTTTCGGTGTGGCTTGCTCGCCGTGTGGATTCGGACTCGCTGCTGTCATGCGAGCTCACAGGCTACAAGATTCCTTGAGCGGCGGCAAGCGGCCGCGATTCGGTGGCGCGTTCGACCGACGGGCGTGCGGGTTGCGTATAATAATTATATGGTTATAATGACATAGTACGGCGTGGCCGCGCAAACACCCTGGAACAAGGAGCTCTCGTGGCACAGCACACCGAAATCCGGGATCGGCCGAATCTGAGCGTCACGTTCGCCGGCTCGTTCGCCCACGTGATCACCGCAGCGCTCGGTATCGTTGCCACGGCGCCGACGTACGAGGGGCTCGATCAGTGGGTGTACGTCACCTTCGCGGCCCTGCCCGACGATCTGCGCAAGGACATTCAGACGATCTTCGATCCGGTTGGCGTCCCACTGATCTTCAGGCAGCTGGCGTCCGAGCGCCCCGACATCGGAGACTTCACGTCGTTCATCGGCTGGTTGAGCGTCCTCGACGACGCGGCCGTGCGGGAGACCGTGTCGTTCGTCTTTCGCACGCTGGCACGGAAGGCGGCGGCGAAGGGCGAGAAGAAGGAGATCGTCGTCCCTGCCGGCGATGACGAGAAGGGCGTGCGCCGCTTCCTCCGGACGACCGGCTGCGAGTGGACCGATCTCGCCCACAAGGACAAGGAATCCTTCGAGCAGCTCGTGCGTCTGTTGACGAACCCCGAGCAGCTGAAGGCGCGTCTCGTGTTCACCGTGACGCGATTCTGGGAGAAGGTCTATCAGAAGGAGTACGAGGAGACCCGAGGGCTGATCAGCCGGAGCATCGCCTACCATCGGCAAGCACGGTATCCCGAGGTCTTCAGCGAGGTCTACCTCGCGGTGACCGGGAAGGCGCTCTCCTCGATGGCCGAGCGCGCCTACGCCGCCGCGGGGCTTGAGACGCTGATCTTCGTCCCGAGTTGTCACACCGGGCCGTACGTGCGATTCGTCCCCCTCGATGAAGAGGGGAAAGCGCTGCTTTTGATCTTCAACGCCCGCCCTCAATCGGGGGGGGAGGACCACCCGCTGGCGTCGATCCGGTCGATCTTCCCGCCGCTGAAGGCGCTCGCCGACGAGACGCGCCTCGAGATCCTCGGGTTCCTCGCCGACGGGGAGCTGTACGCGCAGCAGATCGTCGACCGGCTGGAGATCAGCCAGCCGGCCGTGTCACGCCACCTGAGGCTGATGGTCGCCGGAGGGGTCCTCACGGAGCGCAAAGAGAGCGGGATGAAGTTCTACGGAATACAGACGGACACGTTGACGGAGCTGGCGAAACGGATTGCAGCCTTTACTGCATGGGGGAGCGACTAGACCCGACCCGATTGCGCCTTCAATCGGCCGGCGATCGCTCCCCCCACCTCCTCCCTCGCGATAACGAAAACCAAGGTCGGAGGCCGTTGTGAATCATACAGCACCGAGTGGACCCGGCGCGGTCGGGCCTCCGCGCCAGCGCGGCGGGACCGTTGGAGTCCGCGGCCTCGTAGCGGAGCTGGCCGTCGCACCGAGACGGTCGGGCTGCTTCGCGGGCTCGTCGAGCGCTTCGTCGTCTGGCCGGAGTACGTGCGGATCGGGCAGATCATGATCGGAGAGGAGATCCATTCGACGATCCATCACGCGCAGATGCGGCGGACGATCGCCGCGGTGAGGGGCGGAACCTAGAGAGGAGATGCAGTCCGAGCGAATATCATGGGA
>CAYXLR010000033.1:0-5340 GCA_964466035.1 uncultured Thermotogae bacterium | reverse complement strand
CGCGGTGAGGGGCGGAACCTAGAGAGGAGATGCAGTCCGAGCGAATATCATGGGACGGTTCTGTGCGTCGGCCAGGCTCGAAGGGCCGACGGCGTGCCGCGCTGTTCTCGGGGACGTCGGACAGTTCGGATAGGGATGAAGAAAGAGGCCCCACGGAGGTGGATTGAATGGCCAACGGATACTGCGGAAAGGTTCTGTACGTCGATCTGACGGCGCGAACGACCCGGGTGGAAGAGCCGACCGAGGATCACTATCGGAAGTACCTCGGCGGGTGGGGGTTTGTCGCGCATGAGCTGCTGACCCGCACCCCCAAGGACGTCGACCCGTTCGCCCCGGAAAACCCGCTCGTGTTCGCCACCGGCGTCGCGTCCGGGACGCCGATTCCCGGCAGCGGGAGGCACGCCGTCGGCGCCAAGTCGCCGCTGACCGGTGGGTTCGGGGAGGCCGACGTCGGCGGGTTCTGGGGCGCCGAGCTGAAGCGGGCCGGCTTCGACGCGGTCGTCGTGACGGGAGCGGCCGACTCGCCGGTCTACCTGTGGGTCCACGACGGAGACGCCGAGATCCGAGACGCCGGTGACCTCTGGGGCAAGGAGACGGCCGAGGTCCAGGCGGCGATCCGGGCGGAGCACGATGACGACAGGATCCGCGTCATCCAGTGCGGGATCGCCGGGGAGAACCTCGTCCGGTTCGCCTGCATGATCAGCGACGTGAATCGGGCCGCCGGGCGGACCGGGCTCGGCGCGGTGATGGGATCGAAGAAGCTCCGAGCCGTCGCGGTGCGCGGGACGGGCAAGGTCGAGGTCGCGGATCCGGAAGGGGTCAAAGAGATCGTCGACTACGTGGTCGGCCTGCGCGAGCGCTGGGCCGGCTTCCACGAGCACGGGACCGGCGGCGGGATCGTCCAGATGGACGAGGTCGGTCGACTGCCGACCCGCAACTTCCGCGAGGGGAAGTTCGAGGGAGCGGAGAAGATCGCCGGGACGACGATGACGGAGCGGTTCCTCATCGATACCGACACGTGCCACGCCTGTCCGATCGCCTGCAAGCGGGTCACCCGGGTCGACGGGGAATACCGGGTCGATCCGGCGTACGGTGGGCCGGAGTACGAGAGCCTCGCGTCGCTCGGTTCGATCTGCGGCGTCGACCACCTGGAAGCGATCATCTACGCCAACCAGCTGTGCAACGCCTACGGGCTGGACACGATCTCGACCGGCGTGACGATCGGCTGGGCGATGGAGTGCTTCGAGCGCGGGCTGCTGACGACAGACGACACCGGCGGGTTGGAGCCCCGATTCGGCGATCATCGGGCCATGACGGATCTGGTCGAGCGGATCGCCAAACGCGACGGGTTCGGCGATCTCCTGGCCGAGGGCTCGCTCCGGGCGGCGAGGACGATCGGTCGAGACACCGAACGGTACGCCGTCCAGGCGAAGGGGCAGGAGTTCCCGATGCACGATCCACGCTGGCAGTTCGGACTCGGCGTTGGCTACGCCACATCGCCGACCGGCGCGGACCACATGCACAACTTCCACGATTCCACCCTGGCGTCGGAGGCCGGCGCCGCCCGGATGAAGTCGTTCGGGGTCTTCACCGAGCCGTTGGAAAGGACCACGCTGCCGGCGGTGAAGTCGGTTCTCGCGGCGACGGTCATCCGGGCGCAGGTGATGAACAACTGCGTCGGCGTCTGCATGTTCCTCCCGTATCGGCTGTCGCACTTCCGCCGGATCGTCGAATCGGTCACCGGATGGGACGTGACCGATCTGGAGCTACTGCGCGTTGGCGAGCGGGCTCTGGCGATGGCACGGCTGTACAACGCACGAGAGGGGTTCACCGCCGCGGACGACACCCATCACCGACGGTTCACCGAGCCGCTGATGCTCGCCGGCGAGGAGGGCGCGGCGATCCCCGAGGAACAGATGCGGGAGGCCGTGGATCTGTACTACGACGTGCAAGGTTGGGAGAAGGAGACCGGTGCGCCGGCCCGGTGGAAACTGCACGAACTCAGCCTCGACTGGGCGGTCGAGATCCTCGATGAGGTCGGCGCTGCCTAACGTGAGACGCATCGGAGCGGGGTGAGCGCCTATCCGAAGGGTCCGCTGCCCGGTGCGCCGGCCGATCGGTTGCGCTGGATGACCGGCCGCTGGGTCGGGGGCGAGGGCGAGACGCGGATCGAGGAGATCTGGTCGCCCGTCGACGCGGGAATCCTGATGGGCTCCTTCCGTTGGCTCGAGGGCGGCGCGCCGCACGTCTACGAGTTCATGCTTGTCAAACCCGGTCCGGTCGGCCTGGAGCTGCACATCAAGCACTTCGGCCCGGACCTCGTCGGCTGGGAGGAGAAGGACGCCTCGACCGCGTTCGATCTGGTGAAGGCAAACGACCGAGAGGCGGTCTTCCGCCCGCGCTCGGCGGGGAGCTCGGGGTGGGCGGTCTACCGGGTCGCGGACGACGGATGGCTCGAATTCGAAGAGACGAGCGACGACGAAGCCTCGGAACCGGGGCTCCTGCTTCGGTTCGCGCCGTCCCCGCTGGTGCAGTCGTAGAGCGATCGGGGAAGGAAGGAGACGCGTCGATGGCGAAGGGCCTGTTCGACTATGACCGGACGGCGACGCTCGACGTTCGACCGGTCGGTTCGCGTGAGCACGAAGGGTGGATCGGGTCGGAGCTGACGTACGCGACCCCGTTCGATCGGCGGCGCGCAGCGTACGTGGTTCGACCGACCGGCGAAGGACCGTTCCCGGTGATCCTGTACGTCCACTGGTACGAGCCGGCGGCCCCGGACTCGAACCGGACCCAGTTCTACGAAGAGGCGCAGACGATGGCGAAGCGCGGCGCGCTGTCGCTTCTGATCGAGACGATGTGGTCCGACCGCGACTACTTCCTCAAGCGAACCCAGGCCGACGACCGTCGGATGTCGGTCGAGCAGGTGATCAAGCTCCGTCGGGCGATGGACCTGCTGCTTGACCAGCCCGGTGCCGATCCGGAACGGTTCGCGTACGTCGGGCACGACTTCGGCGCCATGTACGGGGTCGTGACGGGAAGCGTCGATCCGAGGCCGTCTTGCTACGCGCTGATGGCGGGAACGCCGAGGTTCTCCGACTGGTTCCTCTACTCCCCGCGCATCGAAGGGGAGGAGCGGAAGGCGTTCATCGAGGAGATGCGCGAGCTCGATCCGATCGGACGGGTGGGGCGGCTTGCTCCGGCGCCGATCCTGTTCCAGTTCGCGAAGGACGACGTCCACGTGCCGGTCGAGCGCGGCGAGGCGTTCTTCGCCGCCGCGAAGGAACCGAAGGAGCTTCGCTGGTACGACGCGAAGCACGGCCTCAACGAAGAAGCGACGGCGGATCGGATCGAGTGGGTGGCTTGTCGGCTCGGGCTGGAGGACGCGTAGGCGGCGCGGCGTGCCGGCCCCGAGGGGACCCGGCCCGAGGCCGGGACACGCGATGGCCCACGGCCCGAACGTCGGGAGAACGTCGACCAGGGATTGGGGCCATCGGCTCGAAAGGAGCATCGCAGATGACAGACGAGCTTCGCGAGACGTGGGTGGCCGTTCAAAAGGCCGAAACCATGATGGTCACGACGGGGCTGAGGCTCCGTCCGAAGGATGAACCTATCGTAAGCGGCGGCCCGGAGATCGATCGAGCCCTACGGCCGCTCTTCGCCCGTTCCGCCCAGTGCTTCGACCCGCGTCGGATTCGGGCCGCCGACTACTTGACGCGGTACCCGTTTTCCGGCGTCGACGCGATCGAGAGGCAACTTCGCGCCCTCGTCGACGCCAGCGTGCTCACCGGCCCTCACGGGGGCGCGTTCGCCGTGACCGACGAGGCCGAGGCGCACTTGAGGCTGCACACGGAGCGCGTCGGGTCGCTCATCGATCGGCTCGATCTCGGCGACATCGAAGAGTCTCAGGTTCGGAAGCTTCTCGCCTACGATCACCGAATCCTCGATGGAATCCGCGAGAGCACGGAGCGCGATCCGAGCCCGATCTTCGAGCATCGCCTGAACGGCCTGCACCCGGAGTACGATCCTTCGAAGCGCTGGCATCATTGGCAGCTCGCCTGGACGATGGTCGCCGCGCACGAGGACGCGGAGCAGCGGGTCCGGGTCGGTCGCGGCATCGAGCCGCTGGTCTGGTTCGCACGCCACGAGCTGTGGTTCACCGCCCGTCGGCCGCATCGCGCGCGAATGAAATCGTGCGCCGACCTCGCCCGCGTCGCGGAGCGGTACGCTCCGCTGGAGGACGCAACGAAGGACTGCCGGGCCGCGATCGGAGCGATGCGACAGCGGGGTTGGGTCGAGGGGGAGGGCGAAGCGTGCCGGTTGACCGAGGGGGAGCTGGTGCTCGCCGATCGAGACGAGGCCGAAGTCGAAGAGCTCTTCCTCTCCCGCTGGCCGGACTTCACGGCCGCCGAGTTGGCGGAAATGCGCGAGATCTCCGACGCGATCAACCGTCGATGCGAGGAGCTCCTCACTCAGGAGCAGGAGAGTTCGGCCGGGTAGGGGGTGCGGAAGGGGGCGGGAATCGCTTCGAGCGACCGACGTTTCGTGAGAAGGTGGGGATACGTCTGGAAGCGGCGGTCGTCGTGCTCCCGATCCGGTTTGTCCTCCTCGGCGCCCGGCTCCGGAAGGAGTCGGCGGTCTTCACCGGACGTTCACGCGTTGTTCGTGGCCGTTTCGGATCGCTTCGGGTCGAGAAACGCTTCGCTACGGTGATCCCGCCTCCGGCCGTCCGATCGGGCCGTGAAGACGGCCGCACGGTGACTACGCTGCGAACACGAGAGTCACAACAGCGCTTCACGACGACGCCACGTCCGGGGAGTAGCATCCAACCGTCCTGCAACACCTCCGCCCGCAGGATTCGCCTCAAGGGCGCTCGGCTTCTCTGGGAGTCGAGCGTCCGGCCTTTTTGAAAGCATGAGGGGAAAGAAGGCGCTTGGGTCTCTGAAAGCGTCACATCGAGTGCGGCGTCGAAACGCAGGTCGGGGGCGGGCTTTACCCGCCCCCAAGAGCGCCTGCGCAGGAGGCTGCCTTGCCCCGGTACCCTCGGCATGCATGATGCTGTGTCACCACCCGGAGAGCACGGCTGAAAACGGTGGGACCGCATCGCTGGGCCGAGGGACCGAAAGCTCGGCTGGTATCTGGTGGAAGAGTGCGTCGCGCAACATCTACGGGAGAGCGATGCCTGGACCACACACCGCTTGCAGCAACCTTCGGCAGTCTGGCGACCATAGGATTCCTCCCGTAGGCCCGTGACTTTGCGTCCCTGGCTTTCACCAGGTTTGCCAGTTCGGGTTGGCGTACTTTACATCAGATTGTCGCTCGAAGCAAGTCGGCTGCAGCGGC
>CAYXLR010000032.1:0-7201 GCA_964466035.1 uncultured Thermotogae bacterium | reverse complement strand
CCGCGGACGATGAACAGCGAGTACTGCAGGTTCACCCGGTCCTGGTACGTGTTCCACTGGTTGGTGAACTCGCAGAACGAGAAAACCGACAGCCGTCGCGGGCGGTCGCTCTCGTTGGTGACCTTCAACCGCCAGTACTCGAACGCCTGTCCGAGCGGGACGAAGTAGGTCGTCTCGGTCGCGATCCCGGCGTACCGCGACGCGATCACCGTGTACGCGGTGCCGTGCCGGCAGACCGACTCGTAGTCGTCGAGCGGCTTGCCGACCGGCTGCCAGGAGGCCGACCAGTAGTCGGCGCTCTCCCGGTCGCGCAGGTAGAAGTACCGCCCCGGCTGATCCATCGGGACGGCGTTGAACCGCAGCCGCAGGAACCGCCCCCGCGCGCCGGATCGATAGAAGCCGTAGCCGCCGGCGTTGTTGGTGACGATCGCCCCGTACTCGGTGGAGCCGAGGTAGTTGCTCCAGGACAACGGCGTGTCCGGCCGGGTGATCACGTACTCCTTCGCCTCGTCGTCGAAGTGGCCGTATCGCATCGCGTCTCCTATTCCCGCTGTTCCAGGCGTTCCATCATCTCGAGGCAGGCGCGGCTGTGGTGGTACGGACAGTCCCACGGTCCGGCCTTCCCTCTCGTGGGGTCCGGCGTGCCTTCGGGGGTGATGCGCTTGAACCAGCCGCCGTTCTCCCGATCGACGAACCGGTCCTGCGCGGACCGCCAGCACCGGATCGCCGCCTCCGCGAACCGCTCGTCGCCCGTGATCTGGTACGCGTTGTAGAAGCCGACGATCCCCTCCGCCTGCGGCCACCAGTCCTTCCCGCGGTCGATCACGCCGTTCGGGGAGCCCTCGCTGAACAGGCTCCCGTCGGCGTCGGTCCCGTCGCGATGGACGGCGTCGGCCAGGACGACGGCGAGCCGGCGCGTCTCATCCCGCAGCGCGGGATCGCCGCGGACCTCGGCCGCCTCGCAGAGGAGCCAGCTCGCCTCGATGTCGTGGCCGAACGAGACGTTCTCCGACACGGGGCGCCACCGATCGTCGAAGAAGGTCCTGAGGTGCCCGGTTTTCGGGTCGAGGATCCGGTGCGCGAAGGTCCGGAGGAGGGCGTCGAGCCGCGCCCGAAGACGTTCGTCGTCCCAGGTGCGAAGCAGGTCCGTGTACGCCTCCAGGAGGTGGAGCATCGTGTTCATCGACTTGGGGGCGTCGAGGTCCTTCTCGCTCAGCCGGACGTCGGCGAGCGGCCGCCAGTCGCGCGTGCTCCCCTCGAAGTAGCCCCCTTCGACCGGGTCGTACGCGTGCTCCTCCAGCAGGTCGAACAGCGATCGGGCGAGCTCCAGGCTGCGGGGATCTCCCGTCGCCCGATGGAATTCGCTCAGGCCGTAGACGCCGAACGCCTGCGCGTAGTGGTGCTTCCGATCCGCGACCGGCCGGCCTTCGCGGTCGACCTGCCAATAGAGCCCTCCGTGCTCCGGGTCCCAGAAGACGCGGGTCAGGACGTCGTACGTCCGCTCTGCCATCGCGAGGTACGCCGGGTCGCCGAGCCGCCGGTACGCCGCGGCGAAGGTCCAGAGGACGCGCGCGCAGAGGACCGACGAGCGGGGCACGTCGTCGTCGACCCGGAGGTCGTTCGTCACCGCCCCGTGCAGCCCCCCGTGGGCCTCGTCGACGGCGTGGGTCATCCAGAACGGGAGGATGTTCCGCGTTAGCTCCTCCTCGAACTGTCGTCTGAGCTCCGCACGCTCGACCGGCGACATCATCCGATGCCCGCTCCTTTCGTTCATCCGTCCTCGGGTTCGGTCAACCCGGCTGGGAGGGTGGCCCGCACGTTGGCCCGGACCCTCGCGTCGACGTCGAGTCCGAGGCCGCGCAGCGCCTCGAACACCGCGCCCACCACCGGATGGAACTCGGGGCGGACGATCCGGGCGCGCGGCGCGGCCTCCTGGACCCGCGCCGCGACCGTCTCCGTCAGCAGCGGTCCGCTCCCGTTGAACACGGAACCCCCGAGCACGACCTCGACGTCCATACCCTGCATCCCGAGACGCTCGACGATCGTCGCGGCCGTCGTGCCGACCTCCTCGCCGATGCGGACGACCAGGTCGCGCGCGACCCGGTCGCCTTCCAGCGCGACCTCGAAGAGGAGCGGAGGCAGCCTGTCGCGGATCGCCGTCCGGTCGAGGCCGTCGGCGCGGATCCGGGCCGGGAGCTCCTCGAGAGAGGTCATCCCGAGCGCGCTCGCCACGCGATCGGCGAGCAGGGTGGGCTCTCCGCGGCCGTCGAAACCGCGGTGGGCGAGCCGGAGGACCTCCAGGCCGATCTCCTCGCCGCCGCCCCAGTCGCCGGTCGCCGCTCCGAGGGAGGGGAATCGGAACTCGCGGCCGTCCGGCGCGACCCCGCCGGCGCTGAACCCGGCGCCGGAGATGACGCCGACGCCCCACCCGCGGGTGAATCCGGCGCCCGTGGCCGCCGCAACGTCGTTCTTGACGACGTTCTTCTCCGCGGCGTGGATCCGGTCGACGATGGCGCGAAGGCGCTCGAAGTCGGACGGCAGGTCGGCCCCGGCGAGCCCCCAGAAGCCGCGGTCGACCGGCCCGTCCGTTCCCGCGTCGGCGAGCGCCTCGTGCGCGACGTCCCGAAGGACGGTCTCGGTCTCGTCGAACCCGATCCGCTCGTGGTTGCTCCCCTCGGCCCGCGCGAACCCGAGGAGGCGCCCCTCGGCGTCCGAGACCAGGGCGAAGGTCTTGGAGTTGCCGCCGTCGACGCCGAGCACCCGGCTCACGGTCGGTCCCTCCCCGCCGGCGCGAACTGCGGCAGCTCCGCCGCGTTCGCCTTTTTGATCTCCGCCCAGAGCCGCTTCGCCACGTCGAAGGACGGGACGAGCGGATGGACGGCGAGCGCGAGCAGCGCGGCCCGCTCGTCCCCCTCGGCGCCGGCTCGGACGGTCAGCTCCTCGTACGCCTTCACGGACTGCACGAGGCCGCGAATCGCCGGCGGAAGGGGAGCGCAGGGGATCGGACGGGCCCCGTGCCGGTCGACGACGCACGGGACCTCGACCACGCCGTCGTCCGGCAGATCCGGGATCGCGCCGCGGTTCGGCGTGTTGACGACCTGTGCGTCGCCGGCGTCGGTCTCCAGGGCCCGGATCAGGGAGACGGCCGCGGTGGAGTAGTGCGCGCCGCCGCGCTGTTCCAGCTCCTTCGGCTTGGTCGCGAGCGCCGGGTCCTCGTACATCCGGAGGAGGTCGCGCTCGACGTCGCGCACGACCTCGCCGCGGGTCCTCTCCGCCGACCGCTGCTCCCGGACGACGCGGTCGGTGTTGTAGTAGTAGTCGAGGTAGACATTGGGAAGCATCCGAAGCGTCCGGAGCAGCTCCGGAGCGAACGGTCCGCACGTTCCCGCGGCGATCGCCCGCTCGATCACGTCGTCGATGACGTCCCGCCCATCGAGACGCACCCCCCGAATCCAGCTCAGATGGTTGAGCCCGACGTAGTCGAGTCGGACCCGGGGCGGCTCGACGTCCAACAGGCCGGCGATCGCGTTTCGCATGCCGATCGGCACGTTGCACAGGCCGATCGCTTCGACGCCCGCGTGCTTCCAGATCGCCTCGGTGACGAGGCCCGAGGGGTTCGTGAAGTTGATCCACCAGGCGTCCGGAGCGGCGCGCCTCACGTCGGCGGCGACGTCGAGCATCACGGGGATCGTGCGAAGCGCGTTCGCGAATCCGCCCGGCCCGGTCGTCTCCTGGCCGACGACTCCGTGCTTGAGCGGGATCCGCTCGTCGCGAATCCGCGCGCTCGACCCGCCGACCCGCATCTGGGTGAGGACGTAGTCGGCGCCTTCGAGGGCCTCGATCCGGTCGGTGGAGAGCCGGAGCTCGATCTCGGAGCCGGCCGCATCGAGCATCCGACGCGCGAGTCCGCCGACGATCTGAAGCCGTCGAGGGTCGACGTCCATCAGCGTCAACCGACCGACGGACAGACCGGATTCCCGGCCGAGAAACCCCTCGATCAGCTCCGGCGTGTAGGTGCTCCCGCCGCCGATGACACAGATGTTCAGCCCGTCCACGCGAGTCCTTCCCCCGACTGTGAGGCCATTATCGGACATGCCGGGGATTCCACAAGGAGCGCGCGGCTTCGTCCGCGCAGCCCGTCGGGGCCCCGACGGGTCCACCGGCTCATGCTCGCGTCTCGCCCGGAGGGGGATCGGTCTCCGTCCGGATCGGCTTCGCCGGGTTGCCGGCGGCGACGGTGTCGTCCGGGACGTCCTTGGTGACGACGGAACCGGCGCCGATCACGCATCGATCCCCGATCGTCACGCCGGGACGGATCACGACGCTCCCCCCGATCCAACAGTCGGCGCCGATGGACACCGGCCGGTTGTCCTCCAGCCCGGTGCGCCGGAGGTCGGCTTCGAGCGGGTGCGACGCGGTGTAGATCTGCACGTTGGGACCGAACTGGGTGTGAGCGCCGATCGTCACCCGGGCGCCGTCGAGGACGACGCAGTCGAAGTTGAAGAAGACGTCCTTTCCGGTGTGGATGTTGTATCCGTAATCGCAGTAGAACGGCGGCTGGATCCACGTCGACCGCGACGCGTTCGGGAGGAGCTCTCGCACGATCTCCGAGTACGTGCCGGGGTTCCCTCCGGCCTGCACGACGTTCAGTCGGTGGAGAAGCTCGCGGACGCGGAGCCTCTCCGCGACCAGCGTTTCGTCCGTGGCGTCGTACAGGTCGCCGCGCAGCATCTTCGCCTTCTCCGTGTCGGTCATCCCTCGTCCACGCCCTCTCGATCGCGTCGGATCGCTTCTTCTCCGTTCACCGTCGCTTCCGGCGACATGATACGTGCTGCGGCTTCCTCATGGGAGCGCGCACGCACGCCGGCGAGGGCGTCGATGGCGGACCGCGCTCGACCCGCTCTGGGACTGGCGTCCGCGCGGCGGCGGTTCGACCGAGTCGGTCGCTCTCCGGTCCGACGCGCGGGCCGAGCGCTGGATCTCGAGTTCCTTTTCCCACTTCAGGACGTAGAACACCGCTGGGTTCATCCCGCCCTCCTTTCGTTTTCTATGCAACCGGTTGCAATCATCGTCAAGAAAAACCTCAGCCGGACTCGCGAACGACCAACTCGACCGGGACGGTCACGTTCGTCACCATCCCCGTTTGGAGGTACTCGACCAGGTTTCGGGCGAGCAGCCTCCCCGCTTCCGGGACGTTCTGCCGGACGGTCGTCAGGGGCGGGTTGCTGTGGGCCGCGATCGATAGGTCGTCGTACCCGACGACGGCGACGTCGTCCGGCACGCGGCGCCCCTCCTCGCGGATCACGTCCATCGCCGCGATCGCCATCAGATCGCTGTTCACGGAGACGGCGTCGAGGTCCGGGGCTCGCTCCAACAGGCCGCGCATCACCGCGGCGCCCGAGGTGTCCGAGTAGTCCCCGTACCCGATCAGCTCCCGATCGACGTCCCGCCCCGCGTCGCGCAGGGCGGCTTCGTACCCCGCGTACCGGTGCTTGACCTCCGGCTCCCCGAGGCTTCCTCCGAGGAAGGCGATCCGCTTCCTTCCGGCCCGGATCAGGTGCTCCGTCGCCAACCGTCCCCCGGTGAGATCGTCGCCCGTGACGGAGCAGTAGCTCTGGCCCGGCTGCGGGAAGCCCCAGACGATGAACGGGGCCCCCATCTCCAGCAGGGTCTTGACGTGGTACTGCTTGCGGGCCGACGTCTGCAGGATGAACCCGTCGACGCGGCCGGTGTCCAGGTACTGCCTCGCCCACTTGGTGTCCTTGGGGTCGACGTGGAGGACCAGCGTGTCGTACCCGCTCTCGTGCAGGCCGCGCGTGATGCCGCCGAGGATCTCCAGTCCGAACAGGTCCGCCCAAGAGAAGTCCTTGTGGTAGGCGTGGGTCACGAACGCGATCGTCCGGCTCCGCCGCAGGCTGAGTCGACGGGCCGGCGCGTTGACCTGAAACCGATGCTGCCGCGCGATCGCGAGGATCCGCTCCTTGGTCTCGTCGGCGACGAGCGGGCTGTCGCTCAACGCGCGGGAGACGGTCGATTTGGAAACGCCGGCCAAGCGGGCGATATCGCTGATCGTGCGGACCGTTTCGCTGCTCATCGGCTTCTCCTGCGGCTCCTTCGCTTCTATGCAACCGGTTGCATTATATTTCGTCTCGCCGGATTGTCAAGAGGAGGCCACGGATGTCGCCGAAGGCACGGCGGCCCTCGGACCCTACCAGCGGTGGTGGACCTGGTCTCGGATGAGCCTTTCGTAGATCTTTCGGACCGCGGCGAGCGTGTCGTCTGAAAGCTCGGGCAGATCGGCCGCGGCGGCGTTCTCTTCCACTTGCTCCGCTCGTTTGCCGCCGGGGATCGCGCACGACACCGCGTCGCTCGAGAGGATCCATCGGAGGGCGAACTGTGCGAGGGTCATTTCGGGCGGGCAGACGGCGCGCAGCGCCTCCACCGCCCGCAGCCCGGTCTCGAAGTCGACGCCGGCGAACGTCTCCCCTCGGTCGAACGCCTCGCCGGAGCGGTTGAACGACCGATGGTCGTCGGCTTCGAACTGCGCGTCGGCCGCGAACTTGCCGGTGAGCAGCCCGGAGGCGAGCGGGACGCGCGCGATGATGCCGACTTGGCGCTCCTTCGCGGCCTCGAACAGCCGCTCGGCGGGGCGCTGGCGGAACATGTTGTAGATGATCTGGATCGTCTGGACGCCGGGGTAGTCGATCGCTTTCAGCGCCTCTTCGACCTTCTCCACGCTGACGCCGTAGTGGCGGACCTTCCCTGCCTTGACCAGACCTTCGAGGACCTCGAAGACCTCGGGCGTGTAGTAGACGTCCGTTGGCGGGCAGTGGAGCTGAAGCAGATCGAGCGCCTCTGCGTCGAGGTTGCGAAGGCTCCGCTCGACGTAGGAGGCCAGATTCTCCCGGCTGTACCCTTCGGGTATGTGCGGGTCGAGCCGCCGTCCCGCCTTGGTGGCGATGAAGATCTCCCGTTTGCACTCCTTGCGGAGCCGCGCGAGGAGCCGCTCGCTGCGGCCGTCCCCGTACACGTCGGCCGTGTCGAAGAAGTTGACGCCGATTTCCGCCGCGCGGTGCAGCGCGGCCATGGACTCGCTGTCGCGCACGGTTCCCCACGTCCCGCCGATCGCCCACGTGCCGAAGCTCACGGCCGAAACCTCCCAGCCGGTCCGACCTAGCGTTCTGTACTCCATTCGGCCTCC
>CAYXLR010000031.1:0-8013 GCA_964466035.1 uncultured Thermotogae bacterium | reverse complement strand
CGCACGCCCGAAGGCACTAGCTCCTAAGGCTAGCGCGTCTGCCAATTCCGCCACCTTCGCTCGCCGAGGAGGCTATCCGCACGCCAAGATACCGTCAAGGAAAAACGGGACGAAGGGGGCCTCCCTTCGTCCCGTCAATTCTGGAGCGCCTAGCCGACTTCCGTCGCTTCTCGATACACCGCGCGGAGCTGTCCGCCCTGCTGGATCGTCACGAGCAGGAGTTCGGCTTCGGAGAACGGGACCCACGCCTCCTCGGAGGCGTCGTACCGCTCCCAGTGAGAGAAGACGAGGCGCCGCTGGTCGCGGGTCCACGCCTCCTGCTGGGGCTGAAGCAGGAACTGGGTCCCGGCCCGTCCGCACAGGTCGAACGCCGTCGTCCGTTCCTCGTCGCGATTGACGACGATCGTGACGACGATCGGGTCGTTCTGGGTTTGGGGCTGCGCGTACGTCGTGGTGGCAGTGCCTGCTGTCATGTACTGGTGCACCGCGCTCACGTTGACGCAGGGCGTCGTCGGCTCGATCGTGATCCGCACGCCCTCCGACAGGTAGACGGCGCGGACGGTCAGCCCCTGCTCGATGACGACCGGAAGCACGGGCTCGGTCGAGATCGTTCCCCAGGTGTCGGTCGTCGGGTCGTATTCCTCCCAACGGTCGAACGGCACCTGTTCGTCTTCGGCGGTGATCTCCGCAGGCGCGCGAAGGAGATGCTGGTATCCCACCTCACCGCATAGCTGGAACGCGGTCGTGTAGGTCACCTCGTCGTCGACGAGGATCTGGGCCGCGATGTCAGCGATCGTCCCGGAGAAGAAGAGGAACCCGGGCGTCTCGTGCGCGGCACGCACGGTCGTGCACGCCCGCGCCGTCTCCTGACGACCTCCCGTTGCATTGATCAGAACGGTCAACTCGACCGCGGGGCACTGCTGCCGATCGATGAACAGGTAGCGAACGGTGTACAGCCCGCTCTCCGGGAACGTCCCGCTCAGCGACCCGCGGTTCGCACCCAGCTCCAGCGTGAACGTCGCCGATGTCGGAAGCGTGTTCTCCACTTCGAAGTAGTCGACGAAGCTGGATTCCTCAAGCGCCGCGGCAATCGGCGTCGGAATCGACTGCGTCGAGCTCGTGTAGACGCCCACCTGCACCTGCGCGAACTCCCACTCCACGATCTCCGGCTCTCCGCAGCCGGTCGGCGTCTCAGGAACCTCCTCGCAGCACGAGTCGCACGGCGGGCACTCCGGGCATCGCGTGACCTCAGTCTCTTCACAGACCGGGATCAGGCACTCCGGATCGATGAACGCCTCCACGGACGTCTGGATGTCCGGCACGACGTCCACCGAGGTTCGAGCGGTCGCCGCCGCTTCTGCCGCGGCGTTCGCCATCGTCATCGCTTGCGCCAACGCCTCGGCGGTCGCTTGTGCGGCGACTACGGCGCGTGCCGTCGCTTCGGCGGCCGCGGACGCGTTGGCCTGGGCCGTGGCGGCCGCCAGTGCGCAGGCCTGAGCCGATGCGTAGGCGCTGGCCTCCGCCTCCGCGAACGCTTGCGCTGCAGCGAACGCCTCGACTTCCACCGTGGCCTGCGCTGCGGCTGCCGCGTAGGCGTACGCAGCGGCGTCTGCAAACGCTGCGGCTGCCGCTTCGACGCCGACGGCGACGTGGGCCTCGGCGGCGGCTTGCGCCAATGCGGCGGCATGCGCCGCGGCCTCGGCACTCGCTTGAGCCAAGGCGATCGCTTCCACACCGACGGCGACGTCCGCCTCCGCTTGTGCTTGGGCCAGCGCCGCGGCGTGCGCGGAAGCTTCCGCGCTCGCCTGGGCAGCGGCCATCGCCTCGACACCGACGGCCACTTCCGCTTGGGCAGCCGCCAGCGCCTCGGCAGCCGCCAACGCGGCCGCTTGGGCCTCGGCTGACGCTGCGGCGACGGCCGCAGCGCTCGCGCTCGCCTGCACCTCCGCGCTTGCCTGTGCCACAGCGCATGCTCGTGCGGCGGCCTCGGCCTCCGCGACGGCCTTGCCGACAGCGGTCGCGCCGCTCGCAGCGGCGGCCTGCGCCTCGGCATACGCCGCCGCGCATGCTTGTGCGGCGGCCTGCGCCTCGGCTGCTGCACGAGCGGCCGCTTCAGCGTGCACAATCACGTCGGCCGAACTCGTCGCGATCGCTGCGGCGAACGCCTGAGCGTACGCTTCGCCGGTTCCGGCGGCCTCCGCATCGGCGGACGCCTGGGCGGACGCCGAGCTCGCTGCCGCTGCGCACGCTGCCGCTGCGCTCTGTGCGGTTGCCGCTGCGCTGGCGGCCGCATCGGCCTGAGCCTGCGCCTCTGCGACGGCGTCGGCGACGGCCTGCGAAGCGGCGGACGCGCTGCTCTGGGCACGAGCGTACGCACTCGCCGCGGCACTCGCACTGGCTGACGCCTGCGATTCGGCGGTGGCGTAGGCGCTCGCCCACGCGCCGGCTTCCGCGCTCGCTGTCGCGCACGCGTCGGCGGCTGCTTGCGCGCTCGCTTCCGCCGTGGCCTGAGCGGTGGCGACGGCCGATGCCATCGCCTCAGCGGCGGCAGACGCTGAGGCGCACGACTGGGCGATCGCGCTCGCGTACGCGTCGGCGCTTGCGTACGACTGCGCGAGGGCGGTGGCCATCGCGTTGGCCTTCGCGGCGGCCAGCGCACACGCTTCCGCAACGGCACTGGCCTCGGCCTGCGCGCTGCTGTACGAGGCGCCGATCGCTTCTGCGGCGGCGAAGGCGGCCGCTCTTGCCTCGGCGACGGCCGTTGCGATCGCCTCTGCCTGAGCTTGAGCCTGTGCCGACGCCTGAGCAATGGCCGTTGCGGCGGCGGCGGCCTCAGCCTGCGCCGCGGCGTGTGCTTGCGCGACGGCGAAGGCGGCCGCTTCGGCCTCGGCGTACGCGACCGCCGCGGCTTCGGCCCTCGCCTTGGCGCGAGCAGACGCGGCCGCGGCCGCTTCGGCCTCGGCGTTTGCGGAAGCACTGGTCAGCGCGGTGGCCTGCGCAGCGGCCTCCGCGGCGGCATCGGCTTGAGCGACGGCCGTTGCGATCGCCTGGACGACGCCGCTGACCTCGGTCACGACGGTTCCGCACGGAACGCTCGTCTGGACGCTCTCACTGACGAGCGTCGCGATGTCCTGCGCCTGCGAGTAGGCGGACGCCGTGGTCTGCGCGTACGCGGAGGCTCGCGACGCGGCCTGCGCGACGGCGCTGGCCCGTGCGGCAGCGCTTGCGGCCACTTCGGCCGACGCTTCGACCTCCGCCTCGGCGCTGGCGAAGGAGGCCGCTGCTGCTGCCACGCGCGCCTCGGCGATGGCTACGGCCTCGGCGAGAGCCTCCGCGACGGCCTCCGCGTATGCGTCAACTTCCGCCGCTGCCGCCGCGCAAGCGGCGGCGCTGGCGTTCGCCTCGGCTTCCGCGTTCGCGATGGCTGCCTCGATCTCTGCGATGGCCGCACTCGCCGATGCGCGTGCCGCGGCGCAGGCATCGACCGACGCGGCCGCGTTCGCTGCCGCTCCTGTGCAGGCGAGCGCGAACGCGTCGGCACTCGCTTCGGCGTGTGCCGCGGCCGCAGCGCACGCCTGGGCGCTGGCTGTAGCCCTTGCCTTTGCATCGGCGCACGCGAGGGCGAACGCGGCCGCCTGTGCCTGCGCCTCCGCGGCCGCAGCAGCGATGGCCTCGACGCTCGCTTGCGCCGATGCCGACGCGCTTGCGCAGGAAGAGGAAAGACTCGAGGCGGCCGCCTGCGCCACGGCTCCCGACTCCGCGAGAGCCTCAGCGATGTCCTCCGCCGTCGCGCCGGCAGACTCCGCCATCGAAAGCAAGGAACCGAAGCCGAATCCGCTCAGCAGTTCTTGTGCTTCCTCCGCGATTGCCTGCGCCTCGGCCGCGGCTTCCGTCGCTGTCGCAGCCGCTGCCTCCGCCATGGCGACAAGGTCGGGAAGAACGGGTACTTCCGTCTGTGTTTGTGCCCATACGGGCGTGATGGCAACGAGGAGGAACCCTACGGCGACGACCAATGCCCTGGTGGTAGCCCTCATGATGACATCAACCTCCTTGAATGATCACCGGGGAAGAGAGCACCCATTCCGGTCTGCCTGCTTCGCTCTTCTCTACGGGCTACTCGGGCAGCCGCAGCATCCCCAGCCCCAGAAGAGCGGGAAATAGCAGCCGGTACTGCACGTGTCGACGAAGACGAGAGACGTTCGACAAGCGCAGCTCGTGATGCAGGCTACATCGGTGCACGCGCACGCCGAGCAGATGTTGCAGCCCCAACAGCATGAACAAGGATCGTAGACCGTGAAGCAGCGCGACAGCGTGCCGACGGACGTGTCGACGTACAGCTTGTAGTACCCCTCGGAGACGGCGACGCCTCCGGAATCGACCTGGGTCCACGTGCCGAGCCAAACCGACGATGCCACGGGTGCGTCGTGGACCACGGAGTAGACGACCTGCTCTACGCTGTCCACGATCCGCCATCCGAGGACGAGCGTGTCTGCGCACTCACAGCATCCGCAGCATCCCCAGAACCACGTGCTCGAATCCTCGATCTTGAACTGGATCTCCGTGCCAACTCGGAAGCGCGTGGAGCTGGCGGGCAGCGCTGCGAACGATGCGAGAGCCAAGACCAACAGGACTACCGTAGCGATCGAAACCCATCTTCCTCTCACGAGACTCACCTCCGAACCAGTTATCCACTATACACCAAACGCGGGGAGCGGTGTCGCGCGTCCGTCGTGAGTCGGGCGACCGGTGCGGGAGGAGGCGGAGCGGACCTCTCGCTGCGCCGTGTCGGCGGGGCTCTCCTGCGCTCGTTGGGTCCGGTGTCCGGCAACGATACGGCACTTGCATAGGCGATACCGAAGCATGTAACCTGAACGCCAATACCAAGGGAGGTGAACACGATGGCGGGGAAGGAAATCATGGACAAGCTGTCCATATACATTCCTCAACGGAAGATGGACGAGAAGCCGGTGAAGCGGCTCATGCAACTGGGTCAGAAACGGGATCGCTCGGTCAACTACCTCGTTGTGGAAGCGATCATCCAGTATCTGGATCGCGAGGAGAACAAGAACTAGCCGGGTCGACATCGACCCGAGTCGCTCCAACCGGGTGAAGACACAGAGGGCGTCCCTTCGCGTTGCGCGAGGGGACGCTCGTGCTTCGTGAGGCGGATCGCCCGTCGCTGTCGCGGCGGACCGGCCTCCCACCGGATCGGAGGTGCATGGCTGCGGAACAGAGGGCAGAGAGGCTTTCCCCTTCGCCTCACGCCGTCTCGATCGGAGACATGGCCGATCGGCTCGGCGTCGATCTTCGGTCGGGATTGACTTCGCAGCAGGCGGCGGAGCGACTGGCGAAACACGGCGCCAACGAACTGCCGAAGGCCCCCGAGACCCCCTTCTGGCGGCGACTGCTCACCCAGCTTCGCGGCGTGATCGTCCTGATCCTTCTCGCTGCGGTGGCCCTGTCGATCGCCCTCGGCGACTGGATCGAAGCCGGGGTCATTCTCGCCATCGTCCTCCTCAACGCGCTGGTCGGCGCCCTCCAGGAATCTCGCGCCGTGGCGGCGCTCGAATCGTTGCAGGAGCTGGCCGCACCGACCGCGCGGGTGCTGCGAGACGCCCACGCGGTCGAGATCGCCGCGCGACAGCTCGTCCCCGGCGACGTCGTCCTGCTCGAGACCGGGGCGATCGTCCCGGCCGACCTACGCCTGACGGAGTCGTCCCATCTTCGGATCGACGAGTCGTCGCTGACCGGGGAATCGGCGCCGGTCGGGAAGCGGGCCGACGCCGTGGTCGATCGGTCCGCTCTCGTCGGAGACCGGGTGAACTGCGCGTTCTCCGGATCGACCGTCACGTACGGTCGGGGCATCGGAATCGCCGTCGCGGCCGGGATCGAGACGGAGCTCGGGAGAATCGCCGCGGAGATCGGCAGCGAACCGGACGAGCCGACGCCGCTGCAACGAAAGCTCGACGAATTCGGCAGCATCATGGGCGCCTCCGTCCTCGGGGTCTGTGCGCTGGTCTTCGTCGTCGGGTTCTTCCGCAATCCGGAAGCGAGCCTTCTCTTCCGCGACGGCTTCGCCGCGTACATCGCCAACGCTCGAACCACGATCGGCGGGCTGTTCGTCGTCGCGGTCAGCCTCGCCGTCGCGGCGGTCCCCGAGGGGCTTCCGGCCGTGGTGACGATGAGCCTGGCCTTGGGAACCCGCGACATGCTTCGCCGCAACGCGCTCGTGCGGCGGCTTCCGTCCGTGGAGACGCTCGGTTCGACGACGGTGATCTGCACCGACAAGACGGGGACGCTGACGCAGAACCGGATGACGGTCGCGTCGATGCGGACGCTGACCGCCGACTATGAATTCGCGCGATCGGACGGTGACGGGCGTCTCGAGATCCTTCGCGCCGGAAAGCCGGTCGATCCCCGCCGGCACGGTACGTTGCACCTGACGCTCGTCGCGGGACTGCTGTGCAACGACGCGGAGGCGATCGACGGCGAAGCGTCGCGTTTCCTCGGGGATCCGACGGAGGGAGCGCTCGTCCTCACGGCGGCCGAGGCCGGACTGGAGCCGCGAGACGCGTACCCCGCCCGGGCCGCCGAAATCCCGTTTGATTCCGATCGGAAGCGAATGACGACGGTTCATCGGACCTCCGGGAGCCTCCGCGGCTTCCCCGCGGGATCTTCGTACGTCGCGTTCGTGAAAGGCGCCCCCGAAGGGATGATCGGTCTGTGCGGAAGGGCCGAGACGGACGAGGGGCCGGTTCGGCTCTCGGAAACCGAACGTGGCGAGATCCTCGAGGCGAACCGGGCGATGGGCGAGCGCGGTCTCCGGCTCCTCTCGGTGGCGTATCGCCCGCTCGACCGCGTCGACGAGGAGCCGACGGCGGCCGACGTCGAGTCCGATCTCACGTTCCTCGGGCTGGTGGCGCTGCACGATCCGCCCCGTCCGGAAGCCGTCGAGGCGGTGGAGACGGCCCGTCGTGCCGGGCTTCGGAGCGTGATGATCACCGGCGACCACGCGGCGACGGCGAGGGCGATCGCCGAACGAGTCGGCATCCTGCGGCCGGAGGGAGTCGTCGTCACCGGGACCGAGCTCGACCGTATGGACGCCGACGAGCTTCGCCGGACCATCGGGGCGACCGACGTGTTCGCCCGCGTCTCCCCCCAGCACAAGGTGCGGATCGTCGACGCCTTGAAGGCGAACGGCGAGGTCGTGGCGATGACCGGCGACGGGGTGAACGACGCCCCGGCGCTGAAGCGGGCCGACGTCGGGATCGCCATGGGCATCACCGGGACCGACGTCGCCAAGCAGACCGCGGACATGGTCCTCACCGACGACAACTACGCGACGATCGTCGCGGCCATCGAGAAGGGACGGGTCATCTACGCCAACATCCGGAAGACCGTCTTCTACCTTCTCTCGTGCAACTTCGCCGAGATCGCGATCCTGTTCATCGCTACGCTGGTCGGCTGGCCGCCGCCGTTGGCGGCGATCCAGCTGCTGTGGCTGAACCTGGTGACGGACGGGGCGCCGGCCCTCGCGCTGGCGATGGAGAAGGGGGAACGTGGAATCATGGATCGTCCTCCTCGTGCCGCGGGCGAGCGGATTGTCGACGCCAAGATGGCCCGCGGGATCCTTTTCCACGCCGGAGCGCTCACCGCCGCCGTGCTCGCGGCCTTCGGCGTGGCGCTGTACGGTGGACGGCCCGACGCGGCCGGAACGGTCGCCTTCGCGACGCTGGCCGTCGCCGAGCTTCTTCGTGCGTACACCGCCCGGTCGGAAGACGCTCCGCTCCTCACGGTCGGCGTCTCCTCCAATCGGTGGATGCAGGCCGCGGTGCTCACGTCGCTCGGTCTGGTCCTGGCCGTCCTGTACGTTCCGTTTCTCCGGTCGTTGTTCGATGTCCGGCCGATCGGCGCCTCGCTTTGGGCTTGGATCCTGCCGCTGGCGGTCGGCCCGGCCCTGTTGATCGAGATCCGGAAGGGACTGCGGCCGCTCGCGGCCGATCGGAGGGAGCG
>CAYXLR010000030.1:0-9879 GCA_964466035.1 uncultured Thermotogae bacterium | reverse complement strand
AAGTACATCTGCGCGTCCGACGCCAAAGCGGGGAGGGTGAACAACGCCGCAACCAACAGCGTCACGACACTCCCTACCGCTAGTTTCCGTTTCAAGGCCGTACCTCCTTCGTTCTGTCTACCATTGGGGTGGTTTCCCCCTCACCAAACCTGTTCCCTGTCGTGCCCTGCAGTCGCACAACAGCCCTGTCTCTTATCTCAACATGCTCGCAAATCGTACCACTCTAGACGCAGATCGCGCAAGAAGTCAAGAGAACGTCTGGGCGGGGCCGTGAGCGGGCTGTCTGCACAAACGGAGACACCCGACCGTGATCCGCGTAACCGTTCGCGTCCCGTTCCCGTTCCGGGAAACGCCGTCCGACCGTTCCTCGGGGGAATGCAGACCCTCCTCGGTAGTCTACCTCTCTTCGAGGCGGTGGGCGGGTCACACCGAAGGGCAAGGCCCGAGGCTATCGATGTCCGCGGCTCACGCCGAGGCCGGGAACTCGGACGCGGTTCTCCAGCACGGTCAAGAGCCTCGACACGACGATGACGATTACCAGGTAGATCGCGGCAACGACGAGATACGCTTCGAAGGTACGTGCCGTGTTCAGCGCCACCTTCTTCCCGACGAACGTCAGCTCGGGAAGCGTGATGAAGTAGGCGAGCGACGAGTACTTGATGGAGTAGATCAGCTCGTTCGACCACGAGGGGATCACCAGCCGGAGCGCTTGCGGAAGGACGACGTAGATGATCGCTTTCGCCCGGCTCATGCCGATCGAGCGCGCCGCCATCATCTGACCGCTCCGCACCGCCTGGATCGCCCCGCGGAAGTACTCCGCCTGGTACGCCGCGCTGTTCAGCCCCAGCCCGATCACGGCCGCGACCAGCGGGGTCAGTCTGATGTTGACCATCGCGAGGTACGGGGGGAGCCCGTAGTAGACGATCAGCAACTGGACGAGCAGCGGCGTGCCGCGGAAGAACTGGATGTACCCGTTGGTCAGCCAGCGCACCGGGCGAGCCCCGTACACGCGCCCCAACGCCAGCAGGATCCCGACGAGGAGGCCCAAGACGATCGAGGCGGCCGTCAGCTCGAGCGTGGTCACCGTGGCGTCGAGAAGCCTAGGCAGGATGCTCGCCGCAAACTCGAAGAATCCCATCAACACCTACTCCCCGTACAACTCCGTGATCTTGTGGAGAAACTCCTTGGTTCGCGCCTCGCGTGGGTTCGTGAACAGCTGGCTCGGAGGCCCGTGCTCGAGGATCACGCCGCCCTCCATGAAGATGATCTCGTCGGCGACCGACCGCGCGAATCCCATCTCGTGGGAGACCACGAGCATCGTCATCCCCTCCCGTGCCAGGCTGATCATGACCGTGAGAACCTCGCCGATCAGCTCGGGATCGAGCGCCGAGGTCGGCTCATCGAACAGGATCAGCTGCGGGAACATCGCGAGCGCCCGGGCGATCGACACCCGCTGCTGCTGCCCCCCGGACAGCTCGGCCGGATGCGCGTCCGCCTTGTCGGCGAGTCCGACCCGTTCCAGCTCCTCGTGCGCCAGCCTCGTCGCGCTCGCCCTGTCCATCTTCTTTACCCGCATCGGCCCGATCCGCACGTTCTCCAGCGCCGTCAGATGGGTGAACAGGTTGAAGTCCTGGAAGACGAAGCCGATCTGCGCCCGGACCGCGTTGATGTCGCACTCCTTGCACGTAACCTCCGTGTCCCCCAGCCATACGTGTCCCGAATCGGGGATCGTCAGCTGGTTGATGCAGCGAAGTAGCGTGCTCTTACCGGTTCCCGAAGGACCGATGACCACTTTCGTCTCGCCCCGCGCCAACTGACAGGAAACCCCTCGAAGCACCTCGTTGGCCCCGTACGCCTTGTGGAGATCCTCCACGCGCAGGACCAGGTCGCTCGACGTCTCCACCGTCATCTTATCGCTTCACCTTTCCTCCGACCTCGAATCCCGGAAGCCGCAGCTGCCGCTCCAGGACGCCCAGTCCCCAGTTCCCGGCGTAGGTGAGGACGAGGAACAGCAACGCCGTGACCATCAACAGCAGCAGGATCCAGCGCGCGCCCTCCCGGTACTGCACCGTCGGCATCAACAGCGTCGTCTTCTTCATCATCTCGATCACCCCGATGGCGCTTGCCAGGGAGGTGTCCTTCAGGACGCTGGAGTATTCGTTCGTCCACGGCGGGATCGACAGACGGAACGCCTGCGGAAGCATGATGTGCAAGATCGCCTGCCACCTGCTCATGCCCATCGACCGGGCGGCGACCATCTGACCCGGGTTCACCGACTGGATCGCGCCCCGAAAAATCTGCGATTGGTACGCTGAAGACCGCAGCCCCAGGGCGATCAACGCGGACATGAACGTGGGTAGCAACACGTGGAACGATCGCGCCAGTCCGCTGTGGAAGATCAGGATCAACACCAGCGCCGGGATCCCTCGAAACAGCTGTTCGTACGCCTTGCAGAACCAGCGAAGCGGCCGGTACCCGTAGACCTGCGCGAACGCGATCGGAAAGCCGAGCAGAAGGCCCACGCCCAGCAGCCCCAACGTCAGGAAAATCGTGGTTGGCAGGCCGTCACGGATGATCGGCCAAATGCTGTGAAGAATCGTCTCCACGGATGGTCCGTCCCTTCCGGGATCAGAACGAGGGACGCAGGGCACATCCCGCGTCCCTCGCTCTTACGTAGTTCTCAGCTCGACGGATCTAGCAAGGCGGCCTACTGGTTGGCCAGGTCGGCCAGCGACTGGGCGAATCCGTCCACGTCGCCGGCTTCGAGCAGGTTTGCGCTCGCCTGCCAGGCGGCCTCGACCGCGGCCTGATCCGTTCCCATGTACGCCTTGATCAGATTGTCCCACGCCCCGGAGGCCTGCAGCTTCCGGATGCCGGAGTTGATCCTGGGCAGCAGCCCGTTCGGATCGCCCTCGGCGACGAAGAAGCCGAACTCCTCTCCGGTCACCACGATCCCGACGATTATGACGTCTTCTTCCACCAAGGCGCTCGCGCGGGCCGCCGGCTCGTCCTGGATGACGACCTCGATGTTGCCGTTGATCAGGTCGAGCACCGCCAGCGGATACAGCGGATACTCGGACAGGGCAACGTTGACACCTTCGTCGATGAGCCCTTGCATCCAGGCGGCTCCGGTCGTACCGACCTGAGCTCCGACCCTGTGGCCTTCGCCGAGCGCGGTGACGACGTTCAGTCCGGAATCGACGTGCACCATGATCGCCTGATCCGACGTCCAGTACGGATCGGAGAAGTCGACCTTCAGCTCGCGTGCCTCAGTGATCGTCGCGCCGGAGGCGCCGATGTCCGCGCGTCCGATCCCGACATCGTCGAAGATGATGTCCCAGTCGTAGCTCATGATCTCGATCTCGAACCCTTCGACGGCCGCAATGCAACGCATCGCGTCGAGATCGAACCCGTACAGGTTCCCGGCTGCATCGGCCCACTCGAACGGGGGCCACGTCGTATCCGATGCGACCGTATACGTCTCCGCCAGGCCCGCAAACGAGAGCAGCCCGACCAAGACAACGGCACCCAGCAATGCAAATCGTGCCTTCACTATACACCTCCTTGGAATCGAATCTATCACGATGGGAGGCCTTCCGTCAACGAGGCGGACCCGCGCATCGATTCATGGCTTGACGGAACGAAGCCAGCGCGCCGTCTCCCGCGGCGTGCGAAGGTGGATCAGCCGCAGGTGCCGGTTCTCGGGGCGGGAGAACAGCTCCGGATAGTTCCGCCGTCGCATCCAGTACGTCTTCAGGCACCAGATCAGGATCGATTCGCGCGAGAAGAAGGAGAGGTGGAACCGCTCGCGGCATCCGTCCCACAGCTCTTCCTGGGTGATCGATCGCCGGACCGTTCGCCACAGGAGCCGGCCGAAGACGCGGGGAAAGGAGTAGTCGAGCCAGACGATCGTGTCGGCCCGCGGCCAGACGATCGGACGGGTCCGGCTGTAGTTCCCGTCGAGGACCCATCGGTCGCCGCGCGTCGCCCCGTCGACTCGGGGAAGGAACTCCTCATCCGGCGTCTGCCCCCAGTCCGGCTTCCAGAAGAGGGCATCGAGCTCGACGTACCGGAGGCCGAGCCGTTCGGCGATCTGGCGCGCGACGGTCGTCTTCCCCGAGCCGGTCGTGCCGACCACGTTGATCCGCCGACCCGGCTGTTGATGCTCGTGCGCCCGCATTCAACCCTCCCCGAACGAAGACCCGTTCGAAGGGCCATCATGGCGGACGCTGCATCTCCCCGCAACCGACGACGGAGCGCGGGGCCGACTCTACGGCTCGGACTCGTCGCTCGGGCGGCCGACCGGTGCGAGGTACAGCGGGATCTCGTCGTGCCCGTCGACGCCGAGCAGCGCGTCGAGCTGGTCCTGCTGGTATGCGACCGTCGCGCAGGTCCCGAGGCCGATCACCTCGCAGGCCAGATACAGGTTCTGGCAGATGTGGCCGACGGAGATCAGGATGTCCTTCAGGCAGTCGTCGCCGTATCGGTACTCCGTGCGGGCCGGCCGCGCTGTCCAGACGAACACCGCCGCCGCCTTCCCGACGTACGGTTGGCCGTTCGCGGCCGCGGTCAGCCGACGCGGGAGGTCGGCCCACAGGCCGGGCAGCGGGAGCAGCTTGTGCTCGATCGCGAGATACCGGTAGATCCCCGGCTCCAGGCCGTCGATCCGGTGCGCAGCAACGTACGTCTCGAACGGATGCATCCCGCCGCCGGATGGGACGTTCCGCAGGGTAACGAGGCCATCGCGGATCAGGCCGCGGACGCCCTGAGTCGCCCACAGCAGGAACGCCAGCTCGCGCAGCGACATCGGCTCGTCGGAGAACAGCCGCCGGCTTTCCCGATCCGCGATCGCGTCGACGAACGCGGTCTTGGAGATCGTCCGGCACGCTTCGTGGGAGGGGAGATCGATCAGCTCGGCCTCCTGCGGGTACGGCTTCTCGATCGGAGGGATCGGCAGCTCCTTCATCATGGGCGTCTCCATCTCCGTCATCCCCGGCAGCGTCTGGTTCCTGAAGTACTTGCGGTAGCTGCTCAACGTCGACCTCCCGAACGGCTGGTTGTAATCGTAGGTGGCGTCCCCCGCCGGCGCGGTTCACTGCGATCCGAAAGAAAACGGCCACGAGCCGCGAGAACCCGTGGCCGTCCGCTAGGAGGTTCCGGCAGCGGGGCTAGAGCCCCGTTCCTTCGATCCGAATCGTTCCGTTGCTCGTGCGCAGGACGAACTCCGCGACCGCCGGCGGATTCAGCTCCGCGATCCACTCGTCGCCCTGGGTGTCGCCGACGAGGGGCAGGGTGGAGCGGATCCTCCCGCTGCTCGTCCCCGCGACGAACGCGATCGACGCGTCGGTCGGGACGCGGACGGTGATGCTCCCGTTGCTCGTCCGGAGTCGGTTGCTCCCGGTCGCCGGCGCGCCGATGTAGTGCACGCTCCCGTTGCTCGTCTCGGCGTCGACCGATCCGGTGACCTCCTCGATCCACACCTCGCCGTTCGACGTATCGAGCCGAAGATCCCCCACGAACCGGACGATCTCGATCCGACCGTTGCTCGTGTCGACGTTCAGCGACCCCGACGAATCGTAGACGTCGATCGCGCCGTTCGACGTGTCGAGGCGGATCGTCCCGTCGATGTCCTCGACGGTGATCGCGCCGTTCGACGTATCGACCTCGACCCGCGTCTCGATCGGAACGAGCACGTCGAAGTCGACGCCGGAGTACCGACGAACGTCGTTGTCCTGCTCGCTCGCGAGGTACCGGGCGGTGATCCGATTCCCGGTCTGCTCGGCGTGATAGACGATCCGATCGACGCGGTCCTGCGCCTCTTCGAGCGTTTCGCCCTTGCTCCGCAGCGTGATCGTGACCGACACGGCCTCGATCCCCTCCACGCCCTGAACCGTCACCCCACCGTTCGACGTGTCGACGTCGAGGGTCACCGGGGCCTCGAACGGCAGCTCGACCGTCTCCACCTTCGACGCGTCGACGTTGGACGCGCCGAACACGCCGGCCACGTCCTCCTCCTCGCAGCCGCCGAGGAAGAGGGCCGCCGCGAGCAGCCCGAGGATCCCCAGCGCCGTCCATTTCGTTCTCTTCTTCATGCCCTCACCTCACGATACGATCAGAGGGTCCCGAGGATCTCGATCCCTCCGTTGCTCGTCACGAGCGTCAGCGTGCCGGTCGCCGGCGGGTTGAGCACGGCGCTCCATTCCTTCCCCTCCGTGTCCCCGATCAGCGGCAGATTCGTACCGATCGACGCGCTGCTCGTCCGCGCCTCGATCATCATCGACAAGTCCGCGGGCAGGGCGACGTCGATCCGACCGTTGCTCGTCGCCATCCGATGATCGATCCCTTCGGCGAGCGCGCCGGTGAACGCGATCCGGCCGTTCGACGTCTGCGCGTCGACGATCCCGTCGACCTCCTCCATCTCGATGCGGCCGTTGCTCGTATCGAGCTCGAGGATCCCCTCGAACCGAGCGACCGTGATCTGCCCGTTGCTCGTCGATGCGTGCACCTCGCCGAGTCCGTCCGTTACCTCGATCGCCCCGTTGCTCGTGTCGAGCACGAGGATCCCCGTCACTTCGGCGACCCCGATTCTCCCGTTCGAGGTGTCGATCGACACGTCGGCCGTCGTCGGCACGGTGATCTCGAAGTCGACGCCGGTGTAGCGGCGCACGTCCCACGGGTGCGCGCTCGCGTCGTAGCTAAGCACCACTTGATTCCCATTGTGGATCATGTCGACGACGACCTGCGCAGTGCGGCCCGCCGCTTCGATCTGCGAGTCGCCGCGCGACCGGATCGTCGCGATCACCTCGACGCTCGTCTGTCCCTCGACGCCTCGCACCGACACCCGCCCGTTCGACGTCGACACGTCGAGATCTGCGGCGGCTGTCACGGCGAAGCTCCCTTCCAGGGTTCGCGTTGCCTCGTAGATCGGAAGCCCGACGCACCCGCCCAGGGCGAACGCCGCAGCGATCAGCGCGACCAGCCCCGTCCAAAGAATCGCTCTTCGTTTCATCGTGTCCTCCATGGTTTCGTCTGTCTCAGGCCCGCGCCTCTACAACCGCCCGCCGATGATCTGCCAGATCAGCGTCGCCGAGAAGAAGAGCCCCACGCCGCGCGACGTCCAGCTTCGCGTGCCCGTCCACAGGCGATACGCCCAGTAGCCGACGAGCGCCACCAACAGGATCCGGACGACGATCAAGAACGCTTGGGTCATGCCTCCACCTCCTGCCAGATCCGACCGGCGACCGCCAACAGCACCACCGCCAGCGCTAGCATGATCAGCAGCGGCTCGATCGGCACGCCGTTGTACATGATCTCGTTGAACTGCATCGTGGTTTCCGGGTCCGGTTGGCCGAACCGCTCGAACAGCGCCGCCGGCGCGTTCGCGAACAGCCGCCAGCCGGGGAGCGAGTACGCCACCCGCACGATCCCGTCGACCAGCCACCGGAACGCGAACGGCGTCCCGACGATCATCACCGTCCCCGGAACCCACCCGGGCCCGGAGATCCGGTGCGCGCTGATGAAGACCATCAGCAAGAGCGTCCACGCCATCAGCGGCAGGACCGTCACGGAGATCGCGTAGAAAGGCACCGCGAGGATCAGCTCGACCAGCGTCCTCGGATCGAGGTGGATCCCGGCGAGCGCCATGATCCACCAGTAGAGGAACCCGATCGTGATGAAGTAGGCGAACGCCACGCCGGCCGCGTACAGGTACCGCGCCGCGATGTGCGTGTAGCCGCTCGGTGGCGTCAGGAGCAGCACTTGGTACTGCCCGTGCCGCGTCTCCGCGCGGATTCGCCCGATCATCAGGCAGAGGACGAGCGCGCCAATCGCGCAGGCCATCGCCAACAGTCCACCGCGGATCCCCAGCCGCTCGCCGACCTCCATCACGCGGACCTGCTTGATCCCCCACGCCCAGAACGCGAGCGAGCCGAGGAGCGAGATCGACCAGACCCAGCTTCGCCGGTGCTCGAGCCAGAGGAGTGTCTTGAAGCCCTTCATGCGAGCACCTCCTTGAAGGTCTGGACCACGCTCTTGCCTTGCTCGCGGAGCTCCTCCGTCCGTGCGTCGAGAGCCAGCCGCCCTTCGCGCAGGTAGACCGCGCGCTCGAACAGCCCCTCCGCCTCGGCGACCTCGTGGGTCGACAGGAGGATCGTCTCGTCGGTGTGCCATTCGCGGACGAGCGAGGTCAGGACCTTCTCCCGCGAGATCAGATCGATTCCCGCGAGCGGCTCGTCGAGCAGGTACAGCTTCGCGCTTCTCGCCAGGGCCATCGCCAGGCGGAGCCGCCCGCGCTCGCCCTTCGACATCGCCTTCGTCTTCCGCCGCGGGACCGCGAGCACGTCGAGCAGCTCGTGGAACCGGACCGTGTCGAAGTCCGGGTACAACCCCTCCATGAACCGACAGGCGTCGGCCGGCGTCATCCACGGCCAGAGCGTGTCCGTCTCGCCGAGGAAGACGACGCGGGATCGAACCCCGCGCGGCGCAGCGCCGAAGACGGTGATCGTCCCCGCGGTGGGGAAGAGGAGGCCGGCGACCAGCTTCAGCATCGTCGACTTCCCGCTCCCGTTCAGGCCGAGTACCCCGACGATCTCCCCCCCGGGGAAGTCGAGGGTCAGGTCCCGCACGCCGTCGGTCGTCCGGTACCGCTTGGTGACGTTCTCCAATCTAGCCAGCATCCCATGCCTCCTTCAGCGCGGCCATCGCCTCTTCCGAACCGACGCCGAGCCGCCTCGCCTCGTTCACGAACGTCTCCGCGATCTTCTGCAGCATGTCCTTCCTCATGGCTTCCACCGGCGCATCCTCCCTCACGAACGTTCCGAGTCCGCGTCGCTTCTCGATGATCCCCTGCGCCTCGAGCTGTCCGTAGGCGTGGACGATCGTGTTCGGATTCACACTCAGCGTCCCCGCCAGGTCGCGGGCCGAGGGCAGCTTCTCGCCGGGACGCAGGTCGCCGCGCGCCAACTGCTCGCGCACGTTCTTCCCGATCTGTTCGAAGATCGGGCCCGCGTCCATGTCGAGGCTCCAAGCGTCCTTGTTCGTCATCTCTTCAACCTCGCCCGTTCCATAGACCCCTCATTCCCTTCGCCTTCCTCCGCTCCGTCGCGGATCATTCGATTCGGTCGTACGTGCCCACCCGCTCTCCGCCGTACTCGACGAACGCGCTTTCGAACGGCCCTTCCGCTTCCTCGGCGACCAGGAATAGGTCCGGGTTCTCGGAGGAAGCCAGCCGGAACGGCGTCTCCGGGTGGAACTCCTGGCACTCGTCGACCGCGGTCACGCCGAGGATCCGACCTCCGTCGACGAACATCTCGACCTCCAGGGGAAGGCCCGACTCGGCGTCCTCCGGCCGCAGGGCGAAGCGGCCGACCCACCGCGCCGCCTCGGCCTCGCTCAGCGAGATCGATTCGGTCTCGGGCGGCCGAGGCCCGGGCCGACCGACCACGTACAGGTCGTTCGCCGTCCGGTGGCCCGAAGACCGGAACGCCTCCATGTGGACCCTCAGCAGTCGGGACGTCAGATCGGACCGCCCCACGCCGCCGTACAGCTTCCGATAGGTCCACAGCTCCCCTTCGTACAGATCGCGAAGCTCCGGCTCGGCGATCTCGGCGAGCCGGGCGACCAGCGTCGCCTCGTCCGCCGTCCAGTCGATCTCCGGAAGCGGCTCGTCGTACCGCGGCCGGAGCACGAGCTCCTTGAAGAACGCCAGCGCGAGCGGAGAGCCGAGGACGCTCACGTCCTCCAGTCCGAGGCCGAACGGCCGGCTCAGGTTCTGGCTGTTCGCCAGGACGACGAACGTCAGTCCCTCGTCCGGGACCGTCAGGAAAAGCGACGAGTACGCGCCGTAGCCGTAGTGCCAGATCAGCTCCGTCTCCCCGTACC
>CAYXLR010000029.1:0-13477 GCA_964466035.1 uncultured Thermotogae bacterium | reverse complement strand
CGGACCGCTTGGGCCGCCGCCGCGATGTGCTCCGGCGTCGTTCCGCAGCACCCGCCGAAGACGCGGACCCCCTCCGCCACGAAGCGCTTCGCCCAGGAGGCGAACGCCGCGGGGGTCAGGTCGTACACGGCACGGTCCCCGATCACCCTCGGGAGGCCGGCATTCGGCTTCGCCCAGACCCAGGCGTCCGGCGCCGCCGCACGGATCCGGCACACCGCCTCGAACGTCTCTTCCATCGAACGCCCGCAGTTCGCGCCCATCACCTCGATGCCCTCCGCGACCAACGCCGCCGCCATCGCCTCGGGGGAGACGCCCATCATCGTCCGGCCGCGGGTGTCGAACGACATGGTCACAATCACCGGGAGCGCACAGGAAGCGCGGACCGCCTCCACGGCGGCTTCGACCTCTCCGAGGTCGTACTGCGTCTCGACGAGGATCGCGTCGACCTGTCCGGTCTCCGCCAGCACAACAGCTCGCTCCCCGTACAGGCTCGTCGCCTCGTTCCGACTCAGCTTCCCCGACGGGGAGAGCAGCTCCCCAAGCGGCCCCAAGGAGCCGAGGACGATGCCGTCCGGGCCCGCCGCTTCCCGCGCCACTTCGACGGCGGTTCGGTGGATCGTCCCGAACCGGGATTCCAGTCCGAGCTTCCGCAACCGCAGTCGAGAAGCGCCGAACGTGCATGTGAGAATCGCGTCCGCACCGGCGCGGACGTAGTCGGCGTGGATCGATCGGATGGTTTCCGTGGACTCGAGGAGTGCGGCCTCCGGCGAGATCGGCGAGGTCGACCCATCCGCCCGGCGGCGCTCCTCGATCTGCGTCCCCATCGCGCCGTCTGCGATCAGAACGCCCCCGCCTCTCAGTGCCTGGTCGAAGCGATTCATGATCAGATCCTAGCGCGAAACCGCTCGACCGCCAGCCCGTTGGCTCGTCCCGCGACCGGACCCGAAGCGTCTCTGCGTCGGGGCGTGGACCCTCTGCGCGCGCTATTCTCTGGGGTTCGCCAGCTTCTCCCGCCGCGCAAACCAGTCGCGCATTGCGCGGATGAACTCATCGAACTCGCCTTCTCCATACACCGGAGGGTCGGTCTGACCGAACTGGATCGGCTCCCCGGGAAACGGATCGCCGACGGTCCGCGGGAAGAGATGCAGGTGCAGGTGTGGGACCGTGTTCCCGTGGATCTCGTAGTTGATCTTCACCGCGCCCGTGACCTGCTTGAGGGCTCGAGCGGCCGTCTGCAGGTCCTTCATGAACCCCAAAAGATCGGCCTCCGAGAGATCGTCGAGTTCGACGGCGTGCGTCTTCGCCAGCACGCAGCATGTCCCGGGAAGGCAGACACGCGGATGGGCTTCGAGCCAGGAGAATTCGGTCTCACGGATGATCACGGTGTCTCCAGGAGGCTCCTGATCGCGGCAGATCGGACAATGCTCCGGCTCGCACCAGCGGCGCCACTTCTCCAAATCATGGTGAAAGCTCATCTCCATCCTCCAATGCGCGGCTAGGGCATCTCGGTCTCCAGCATGATCACGTCGTGGCCCTCGGGAACGAGCCGCTCGATGTCGAACGACACGTCGTCGTGTTCCACAGGCTCAGTACGCTGTTCGAGGCGCTCTCGGACAAAGGCGACGGTGAGCAGCCCGCGGTCGAATCCGACGGCGAGCTGCCCTTCCGCGGCACGATCCGCCGTCAGCTGCCGAGGCTCCGTGCATGTCCCCGCCTCGGGGTCGCAGACGGCCGCGAAAAGGTCTGGGTTCGAGCCCTCAAACCCTTCCCAGACCACGGCGATCCTCCCCGAGTCGTCCGAAGACATCGCCGCCGTGACAAGATGGGGCGCCTGCATGAGCGCGACTTCGGAAGTCCACACCCGGCCGGTGAACGTTCGAGAAACGAGCGCACTCTCTTCGTTCGATGCGCCGTCGCCCTCACGGATCCACAGGAGCGCGACACCCCCTGAAGGGCTCGCCGTCAGCGCCGGGCGAACGTCGTCCACGTCGTTCTCCGTCAACCGCTCCGCATCGCTCCACGATCCGTCTCGCCACGTCGCCGCGAAGACCTCGTTGTCCCCCGCAGTGGCCCAATCTCCGTCCACGTCTTCGACCCACACGAGAACAAACGAGCCGTCGGTTTCTGCCATCGCGTGCTGAGTCCCGGAGAGCTCGGACGTCAATTCGCCGACCGACCTGAACGCAGCGCCGTCCCAGTAGGCGTAGTGCAATGCATCGGGCGACGAGCCGTCCGGCGCCGGGAAGAGCTCTCCGGCCGTGTTGCGGATCCAAGCGACACCCGTGACGCCGCGATCTCCGAAGACGAGTCGCGGAGAGTGATCCATCACGTCGTTGTCGGTGAGCCGCTCGGCCGGCTTCCATCGTCCAGTGGTCGGATCGTAGATGGAGTAGACGATCTCGAGCCCGGCGAGGATCTGCGAGGTCAGGTCGTCGATCCCCCTGAGCTCGGTGGGCGGGGAAGTGTGGCGCACCCACACCGCGATCGTCGCGCCGTCCGCCGTCACACCGACGACCGATTGAGAGTCCGGCAGTTCGTTGTCGGTGACGGATTGCGGAGGGCTCATCCGGTCGATTCCGGGTCCGGTCGACGCCCTGATCTCACGGCCCCGTGGGAACGGCTTCTGGTCGTCGTCGGTCGTCCAGAGAAGCCATCTGTCGGTGGCCGTCACCGCCAGCGCGGGGCGGGCGAGAGGAAAGGCGTCGCTCACCACGAGCAGCTGTCGCGTTGCCAGCTCGGAGTCCTCGGTGATCTCGCCGCGGTACAGGTCGTAGACCGGCCCCACGTAAGGGCGCTCGACGATCGCCCAATCCGTCTCCTCCGGCTCCGCGAACCCTTCTTCGGGAGATGCGATCTGGACGTGAAACGGAATCGAGAAGTCCTTCGTCACTTCGACCAACCACAGGTCGGCCGTGAGCACGATTCCGAAACTCCCGTCGAGGTTGAGGGAGTCGAAGTCGAGGAAGCCCAGCTCCTCACCGGGAGCCGTGAACTTCGCAATCAGGTTCGCATTGCCGTACGCGGACGCGCTGACGATCGAGAGATCGACCGTCAAGCTCAGGGAGATTCCGCCACTGAGAGTCAACGCCCCGCTGCAATCGAATCCCTCGATGCACGAACCTGCGCCTCGATCGACGGACTCGAACGAGGCCTCTCCCGCGACGCCAGCGGAGAAGCCCACTCCGATCGTCGCCCGCTCCGCCAGGTACTCGATTCCTCTCCCGATCACTGGGATCTTGGTCGCGGCCTTGACCGCTGGGAAAGCATCGCTGACGTCGAAATCCTTGGACACCGAGCCCTCGACAGAAGCGCTGAACGCACCTTGCGTCAGGCGAATCGGGGGACCGATGCTCGTGACCCCCTTCACCGACATCTCCCCCTTGATGCCGAAGGTCCAATCGCCCCCCTTCTTCTCGAACGCTGCGTCGCCCTTCGCTTCCACCTCGGCCGTCCCCTTCGAACTGACGGACAGGCCGAGTTCTGCCTTCGCCTTCACTTCGTACTCCCCGTCCAGCAAGGGAACGTAGCTGGGCACCTCGAAGGAAGTTTCGATGGGCGGTTCGGGAAAGGTGAACGACGTGCCGTACTTGACGAGCGGAGGACGACTGGTGTCAACCGAGATCCCGCCGGACAAGGAAATGATCCACCCCAGCCAGCCGGGGATCGGTGCCGCGGGGACGAGCCTCGCCGCCGTCGCCGGATCGGAGGAGACAGGGTTCCCGTCCGAGTCCAGACCGTGCGCGACGACGACGAGTCGATTGGTCTGAGGATGAGGGTCGAGGCCGGCCATGTCGAAACTCGCGACCGCCTCCGCGGGGGGGCAAGTGACGGTGGCTTCATTGAGGCTGAATACCACGCGCTCGACCGTGTTCCCGTTCTCGTGTACCCGTGCCTGGAACGTGTTGATGACCCGGATGCCCGAGACGAAGACGTCGCCGAACCTCGGAGGAAGCAGCGTGACGGTCGGACGATCCGTGACTTCCACGATCTGTGTCGCTACGAGCGTTACCCCGCCGAGGTGGGTTCGAAGTGTGAGGGCGTAGACACCGTTCTCATCGTAGGTGTGACGGGCATCCACCCCCGTTTCGTCCACCTCGCCATCGCCGTCGAAGTCCCACTCGTGACAGATGCACGCCGGACACCGCTCGTCACTGACGGGCACGGTTCTCCAGTCCCGGTTGCCGTCGCCGCTCTCGGTGCATTCGAAGCTCGCGTCGAGGCGCAGCGCGGCCGGTCCGTCCTGCCTCTCGGCCGTGACCTCGAGGAGACGGCCTTTTCCGACGACCCAGCGTTCCGACGGGACCAACGGATCCGGTTCGAGAACTCCGCCGGTCGCCACGATCTCGTAGTGTTCGTCATCGGACAGGGAGTCGGCCGGGAAGCAGTCGCGGCACAGCGCGTTGTTCTCTTCGTCGCTCTCCGCCACATCGTTCTCCGGATCGATGGCCACCTCAAAGTGCGGCAGCTCGCGCGGGTCGAAGTCGACCGTGGCCTCCCCGACAACGCGCCACAATTGGATCCAGTCCTCGCGCTGAGCCTCCGTGAGCTGCTCGATCTCGGTGACCCGCAGATCGACGACCTGGCGACTCTTGCCCTGTAGCCAGAATCGGACCTTCGGAAGCGAGGAAACGCGTACGTTCCCGGGATTCCGGTCAGGATCGACGGGATTGCCTATGTAGAAGCGTCCGGGAGACGCATTGGAGTCGGACAGGAGCACGCGGCATTTCTGCAGCTCGCACGACGCGATCCGCTGCGAATCCGCCTCGAGGCATCGGCACGACGCCTCCCCGATGCCGGTCACGACGACCCGCACCTCTTCCTCGGCGTAGAATCGCAGATCAGGAGTGCCGGCGGGGCGCATGCAGACACTGCCGACGTCGTACACCGTCACATTGAGGAACGGGATGGTGAGCGACGAGTACTCCGTGACGAGCGCGTCGAGGTAGCCGGCGGCCCCGAAGGTGAAGCCTTCGTCCGTTTGCACGACGGTGAACGGTTGGTCGGGCAAAGCCCGTTGTCCGCACTCTGTGAGCCGGCCGGAGACGGCACCGGCATCCCCCAATGGAACCTCAAATTCGCCTTCCTCGTCGGTCGTTCCGGAGTAACGTTCTCCGGGCCTTTCCCCGTCGTCGCCGCCGGCCGCTCTCTGGATCACGAGCTCCACGACGAGATCGACGTGGAGTCCGTAGACGGTGGTCGCGCGGAAGGTAAGTACGACAGACTGTCCCGCCGCCGCTGCGGGAGGACGAAGGACGGCTTGCGTTTCTACGGTGCCGTAGCCGGACACCGGGTGAAACGCCACCCAAGAGGGAGGGGCCCCCACTCCTCCGATGCTCACGCTGTTCTGCGGCGGGGTCACCGCGGCTGTGAGGGTCAGCGTCGTCGTCGAGCCCGCTTCGACGAGGCATCGCAGCCGATCCTGGGACACCCGCTGGCAACTCCCTCCCCCCGTGGTCAAGTGGCCTGAGAACTGAAGGCGAACTTGAGTCGCTGACAGCGTCAAAGACAGTACGAGACAAGCTGTAAGGATTGCGGCGATGACACGCACAGATCGCATCTGCGCTCACCTCCGGAGACAGTATAGAGTGCGCGGGAAACCGGACCAAAACCAGGAGAGGCGGGCCTTGCGCTGCAAGATGAGGGCTTGGACGTGCCCCCCGCGGAGCCATTTCTCGGCTCGCTGGTCTCCTCGGCGGGCCCAGATTCTCGAGGGATCGCCCGAGAGAGGAAAGACGCGACAAACTGGCTCAAGAAGCGTGCGGTCCACGGGTGGGAGTCATGGTAGACTGCCGGCATGAAGAGAGTCGCTGTTCTGACGAGCGGAGGCGACGCCCCGGGGATGAACGCGGCCGTCCGGGCTGCCGTCAGGATGGGCCTTTCGCACGGCTGGGACATGCTCGGCGTTCGCCGAGGGTACGCGGGGCTCATCGCCGGGAACATGACCTCCCTCGGGTACCGAGACGTCGGGGGCATTATCCAGCAGGGAGGCACGTTCCTGGGAAGCTCGCGCTGTCCCGAGATGAAGACGGAGGTCGGCCGCGGGAAAGCCATCGACTCCATGTCCTGCCGTTCGATCGACGCCCTCATCATCGTCGGCGGCAACGGATCCCAAACCGGCGCCCACGCGTTGTCGGAGATGGGGGCTCCGATCATCGGGATCGGTTCGACCATCGACAACGATCTCATCGGCGCGGACATGACCATCGGGGTCGACACCGCCCTCAACATCGCGCTGGAAGCGATCGATCGGCTGAAAGTCACGGCTTCTTCCCATCATCGGGCGTTCCTGGTCGAGGTCATGGGCCGCGAGTGCGGCTACCTCGCTCTGATCGCGGGGATCACCGGCGGTGCCGAAGCCGTCGTCCTTCCGGGAAGACCGCTCGATCCGGACCGGCTCGCCTCGCATTTGCACAGTTGCTACGAGCGAGGCAAACGCCACGCGCTCGTCGTCGTCGCAGAAGGAGCCGAGTGGAACGCCGGGAGGCTCGCCTCGCACTTCAAGAAGCATCACAGTCGGCTCGGCTTCGATCTTCGGCTGACGATCCTGGGGCACGTCCAGCGTGGCGGTTCGCCCGATTCGTTCGATCGGCTGCTCGCCAGTCGCCTCGGGGCAGCGGCCGTCGAGCGGCTGGCGGCGGGCTCCGAGGGGGTCGTCCTGGGGCTTCTCGGCGGCCGCATCGCGGCCACCCCGCTTTCGGACGTCGCCGGAAGGGTCAAGCCGCTCGATCCGGAGTTGATCGAGCTGGCAGAAGTCCTGGCGAAGTAAGGCTCGGCTTCATCCCAGCAGCTTCTCGCCGACCATCCCGACGATGAACCCGAAGGTAGCGCCCAGAGCCGGAGCCCAATGCCGTTTCATTCTCACGAGCGGCGCGATGTCTTGGAACACGAGATAGAGAATCCCGCCACCGGCGACGAGCATCAATGCGCCGACGGCCTCTCGCGCCGATTGCAGGAAGTAATAGCCGAGAAGCCCGGCAACGGGCCCCAAGAAGCTGAGTGCGAGCATCATCGCCAGAACCCGGCGCGGGCTTTCCTCACTCGCGATCAGTTCCCTGTACGCGTTGAACCCCTCGGGGAGATTCTGCGCTCCGATGAAGAGGGCGAGCAACACACCGAGCCTCGGTTCATGCGGGAAGACGGCACCGAGGGAGACCGCCTCGGGGAGGAAGTCGAGAAGCATCGCCATGAACTGCGCCCTCGATCCGACGCGGCGGCTCAAGGTCGCGTCGATCCGCATGAAGAGAAGCGATCCGGCGAAGAAGAGCGGAACCGCGAGCCACAGCGGCAGCGTCTGCAATCCTGTCGGTACCAGCGCGAACGCTACGGCCGCGACGAGGACGCCGCCGCCGAACGCGATCGCGGTGTGAATCGTCTCCTGTACGACCTCCCGCCGTCCGCTGGGAAGAAATCTGGCGACGGCCGCGCCGACAGCGATGGTCAGGCCGGCCGACCAGCAGTAGACGACGATCGAGAACAGCTTGCCCATTCGTTCCTCCCTGGTCTCTCGGGGACCGAGAAACCGACCCGCCGGATGCGCAGGTGACGGCATCGGTCTACTCAGGATACAGACATGGGGGCGGGACTGCATCTTGCGGTCTCGAACCCATCGAGCGCCCTCGTCCGGCCCATCACGCTCCAAGGTCGTCGGTCTATCGTCCTCCTCTGCACCCGTTGACGGGCGGATCGACCTTTCGGTCGACTCCCGCTATCCTTTCGGCGAGGAGGGTTCATGAAGGCCGTTGAAGTCGAGCATCTGTTCAAGTCCTATTCGGGGAAGGTCGCGGTTCACGACCTCTCCTTCGCCGTCTCGTCGGGAGAGGTCCTGGGACTCATCGGCCCCAACGGCGCCGGCAAGACGACCACCATCCGGATGATGATGGACATCATCCAGCCCGACGCCGGGCGAGTCGAGATCTTCGGTGAGGTTCCGAGCCAAGCGACCAAGGGCCGGCTCGGATACATGCCCGAGGAGCGCGGGCTGTACAAGAAACTCTCCGTCATCGAGACGATCTCCTATCTCGCCTCTCTCAAGGGCATGGATCCCCGAACGATCGAGTCGGAAGCCGACGCGCTCCTCGAGCGAACGGGGATGCTCGCGAACAAGAAGAAGCGGATCGAAGAACTCAGCAAGGGCATGTCCCAGATCATTCAGCTGATCGTCACGATCGTTCACGATCCCGAGTTGGTCATCCTCGACGAGCCATTCGCGGGCCTGGACCCTGTGAACACCGAGCGCGTCAAGCAGCTCCTTCTCGACCTTCGGGAGCGGGGCAAGGCCGTCATCCTCAGCACCCACCAGATGAATCAAGTCGAGGCGGTCTGTGATCGGATCCTCATGGTGAACGATGGCCGGTCCGTGCTCTACGGGGCGCTCGACGAGATCCGCGCGCAACATCGGGGGCACGCCGTGCTGGTCGAGTCGGACGCCGAGATCCCGCAGGTGGCGGGCGTCGTCGAGAGGCGCACGCACAAGGATCACGTCGAACTCGTGCTCGATGCGGCATCGACGCCTCAACGAACGCTGGAAGCGCTCGTGCAGGCTGGTGTTCCCATAGACCGGTTCGAAGTCGCCACGCCGTCGCTGCACGAGATCTTCCTGTTGAAGGTCGGAGGTGATGCACATGTCGACTAGGACAGGACTGATCCTTCGACACGAGTTCCTGCACACGATCAAGAAGAAGGGCTTCATCATCCTCACGCTGGCGATCCCGGTCGTCATCCTGCTGGGCATCGGCATCTTCAAGCTTGCCTCCAACGTGGTCATGCCCTCTGCCACTGTCACGCGGATCGGGTATGTCGATCACATCGGCGGGTTCGATCCGCTGTATGAGACGGCGGCGATCGAGCTGATCCGGATGGAATCGGAGGAGGCCGCCACCGAAGCGCTCACGGCGGGCGAGCTCGACGAGTACTTCGTCATCCCTGCCGACTACGTCGCCACAGGTACCGTGGCTCGCTACACGCTGGACAAGGAGCTCGCGCCACCGCTCGCCGTGTCGGCGGCGATCGAAGGCTTCTTGGACAGCAACCTGCTGGCGAGCGAAGTCCCTCCTGAACTGATCGGCCGCGTGCTCACGCCGACGAGCATTCTCACGACCACGCTCACGCCGGAAGGCGCGGTGGCCGAGGACCAGGGCGGATTCACCAACTTCATCATCCCCGCCCTCTTCGGGGCGTTGCTCGCGATTGCACTCAACGTGTCTGCGAACTACGTGTTGCAGAGCCTCGGAGAAGAGAAGGAGAACCGCCTGATGGAGATCCTCCTTTCGACGGTCTCTCCCGGCCAGCTGCTCACCGGGAAGCTCTTGGGGCGCGGGGCGGCCGGCCTGCTTCAGGTGCTCATCTGGGCGGTGTCGATCCCTCTCCTGCTGCGGCTCGCGTCCGCGACCATCGGAGGCTTGGTGAGCAGCATTCAGCTCCCGCCCGGGCTTCTGGTCTTGGGTGTGGTCTACTTCATCCTCGGCTACCTGCTGTTCGCCGTCGTCTCGCTGGCGATCGCCGCGATCTGCTCGACCGTCCGGGAAGCGCAGGGCCTTGCGCCGCTGTTCACCCTGGCCGCCATCGCGCCGTTCTGGTTCGTCTCGCTGCTGATGTTCTTTCCCAACAGCCCGATTTGGGTCGTGTTCAGCATCGTTCCGTTCAGCGCACCCGTTCTGATGATGCTCCGACTCGGCATCACGGGCGTGCCGGCCTGGCAACTGGCGGCGAGCATGGCCGTCCTGGTCGCCTCCGTTCTGGGCGGGCTGTGGATCGCAACGAAGCTGCTTCGCATCTACCTGCTGATGTACGGCAAGCGCCCGCGAATCCGGGAGATCGTGCGGGCATTGCGGGCTGGGTAGGCGCGTTGCAGGCCTGAGGCAACGGAACAGGAGCTTCTCACCGGCAGCATCGGCGGTCCGCGGCGGATTCACCGGTGGGCCGCTGATCGTCACGGTGGCGGCCGTACGGTGCCGATGCCTTCGAAGAGCAGCCGTGAAGTGGCTCAGGCTAGTTGCTAGCGAGGCTCAATGTGCAGTTGCAGACAACACATCGAAAGCTAGTACGGCCATGAGGATAGTGCACTGACGCCGTGTGGCCACATGATGAACATGTGTACTCGTATCCCAGCGGCCGAGTTCTCATGGCCTTGGATAGCGCTCCGGCCGTCGCGCCGCCAAGTATGGCCCCGGCTGGGCCTGCTACAGCGCCGACGACCGCACCTAGCGCAGATGCCTCAAGGACATCGAGGAAGCGATATGAGTTGACTATGTCGCTGACGTAGGCCGTCCATTCTTCCGTGTCGTGGTAGAGCACGTAGTGCTTGAAGTTGGGGACAACGATATTCGTCTCTTCCGCCCCAGCGCTTTCAAACACCCAGATGTCCTTGCCGTTCGCACGCCCGGATTCCCAGACCACCCAGTCGCGTGTATGGGGGATGTCCTGCACATGGCTTCCTAGCAGCATGAACAGAGCACTCGACCCGTCTATCTTGTTCTCCACTTCTTCTGTTGTTCTCGGGTTCCCCGGGTCTCCCTCGAACTCCATCAGTGTCAGCTTGACGGATGTTCTCGCAGCCGCGGTGGTTATGAAAGCCAGAGCCTCCTTGTCGTTCCTGCTGTGCGCGACGAAAATCTCACTCACTCTGCATCTCCTTCTCTCGCTACACCTTCCGCCACGCGCTTGAGCGGCAGAATCGGATCCCGTTCGCAGTCAGCAGCCAGCCAGATTCCGAGGATTCTCCGTCTTGCCGTCGCTTCAGCTCGGCCTCCAGAGTAGTTCTTGAAGAACGACATCATGTAGCGCCTCAGCATTCTGTCGAGCTTCCTGTCAAGGCCGCTGAATGCGTTCGTTTCGTTGCAGAACTCATACTGCTCTGTCCAACCTCTAACCATTCGACTCACTCTCGAGAGAGTTCCCACGAATGAGAGCGCATGCTCCTCCCGAGGCGAGCTGATACCTTTGCGGAGGACGCGGGCCGAGGCCTTTAGTTCCGTGCGGACTCGATCTAGGAATGCGTTCCGTGACGCCTTGGTGGGTTCGATTCGGCTAGGAGTAACTCGACACCCCAGGAAGTCGAAGCCCTTGGCGATTCGACCTTCTCCTGACTTGCCCATTCCTACGGACAAGGGGTAGGCATCCAGTTCCAGCCCCTTCAGGATCGCCTTTGCTCTCTTGAAGGCTTTGTGTGACTGCTTCTGGGATCTTGCGAGAATGACGAAATCATCAATGTAGCGTAGGGTCACAATGCCATCCCCGGTGTTCATCTGATCGTCAAACTCGCGGAGATAGATGTTCCCGAATAGCGGAGACAGGCAGCATCCTTGCGCAACGCCCACTACTCCATTCGGGAAGTACTGAAGGTGATGTCTCACCTGGTCGATGTTGCCTATCTCGACGTCAGTTGCTTCGTCAAGGATTTCAGTGAGCGAGTCATCGGGGAGGAGCCTGGAGATGCGTTCCAGCACATCCTCGCGCAGTACCCGCGTGAAGAAGCCGGGTATGTCGGAGCGAGCGAAGAAGGATGCCCCATCATAGATTTCGCGGCAAGCACGCGTCAGCGCCCTCCTTCGCGGATCCGCAATCCTCTCTTCGGGGCGCTTCGGGAGTCCACCGAAGCTGCAAGGATGCGCCACGTACTCCCGTACCCGACCCTGCGCTTGGAGGACATCCAGGAGTGCTCTTTGGACGATTCGAGCTGGAATCTCTGGCACAAGAAGTGGACGTGGGCTCTTGCCATCTCTACTAATGAGGACAGCCTTTGCCTTGCCGAACGTGAAGGATCCGTCAGAGAGCCCAGAGGCTAGTAACTCTAATCGCGCTTCTGAGTTCGCGTCAAAGGCTTGGATTGATTGCTTTGTCGTCGCGTTCTTGGACCGAATCCCGCTTGCCCTGACTCTGTGCCAGGCAACGGATAGAGTCGCGATGTCAGCCAGCTGATCGTAGAGCGATGGCACCGACCGAACTCCTTTGTGGAGAGCCCCGCCGATGCGAGCAGGCCCTTCGCAAGGGCTTTCGTGTCCCGGGAATCCAGCGAAGAAGCAATTCACTAGATCTACGACCCAGATCACTGCTCTCAATCTGTACCCGTCCGATGAAGCTAATACAAGCTCTCATCGGAGCTGACGGCATCACGATGTCAGAGCTCGGCTCTGCGTCGCTGCCGCAGCAGATCACGACCACCAGGAGCCCAACAAGCACTCCCAGCAAATCGGGACACCTGTCCCGTTTTTCGGGTGTCGTCTGTTCATCAACATATGCACTCCCTTGGCCAGAAGGCCTCCGGCGCGTCGAATCCAGGTTCGCCACCCGGCGCCCTCCCCAGTCTCGATGTTGCTATCGGCCGCTCGGCGGGACTCCACGGTTTGCTCTACGGCCACCTCTGCTGAGAAGGGCTTTCGTGTCCCGGGAATCCAGCGAAGAAGCAATTCACTAGATCTACGACCCAGATCACTGCTCTCAATCTGTACCCGTCCGATGAAGCTAATACAAGCTCTCATCGGAGCTGACGGCATCACGATGTCAGAGCTCGGCTCTGCGTCGCTGCCGCAGCGAACTTGCAATTGTAGCCCGGAACTGCCGGCGCGTCAACCCACATGGCTCATATGCACAGCTAGCTCAACGGCTGAGAAACAGACAGCGCGTGAGCGATGAGAATGGGTCGGTACTCCGGGACCCTTGGATCTCCCTACATGCAGTCGTCTCTTTGCTCTAGGGCCGCCGCAATGGCCGGGCACGTCCCCGATACACACTACACCCGAAGCATCGATCCTCGTCGAGCGTGATCTCCTCTGTTCCTGCATCCTGCGAGAACGCACCGAAAGGACAGCGGTCGATGCAGAGGCCGCAGGGTACAGGCCTCGGGATCGTGGACGGCCACGCAAGTCGAGGTGATGAGGGCATCCTTGTAGCGGCGCGGGGCAACGAAGTTCAGGGGGGAGTTCGAGGGACACATACTTCATCTCTGACGCGAGCTATGGTTAGTGTCCCCGAACCACGCCCCGAACCGAGCCCGAACCACGGGGTGCTATGCCTCCGGAATCCGATTTGCGCCACTCTCTGATAGGACTTCCTGCACCCGGCCGACCTCGCCCGATTCGAGACGGACCTTGATGCCATGTGGATGGGTTGGAGAGTTCGTCAAGATGTCTTTTACAACGCCTCTTGTGAGGAGACCGCTACGCTGATCCTGCTTCTGGACGATGTGTACTTCCAGACCCGGTCTGATCTTGTCTCGTTCCGTGCCGCTCATCGCTTTCCTTTCCTGGCAAGATGTCGAGTTCTGGGACGAGTTCTGAGTTCTGGGAGTTCTGGGAGTTCTGGGGACACAGTACCTAACTCGGCTCCGCATCGCGGAATCGAGTGCAGTGCCCCCCGAATTCCTCCCTACGTTAGATGACCTTTCGCACCCAGGCGCTCCGTCGCAGGGCGGCCGTCGCCGCCCAGCAGAGCGCGACCCCGCCGCAGAAGACGACCGCGAACTTCCACCCAACGTGCAGGC
>CAYXLR010000028.1:4758-19110 GCA_964466035.1 uncultured Thermotogae bacterium | reverse complement strand
CGTAACAAGGTAGCCGTAGGAGAACCTGCGGCTGGATCACCTCCTTTCTAGGGAGCACAGGACCAACCACCGCAAGTGATGTACCGCGCTATCCCTTTTCATCCCGTTGCCCAGCCTTCCACCATCTAGGTGACGTGTGTTACCTCTTTCGCGCTGGAATTGACCACCCCGGGGTCCTCCCTTTCCTGCCCCGTTGCTTGTCATGCAAGTACGCTTGCGACAGTGAAAAGAGGGAGGGCGCATGTTGTCGACCACGAGCAAGAAGGTGAGCTTCACCGAACTGTGGGCCGATCTTGGGGATCTCGTTGACGTCGATCGCGGCGAGACGATCTACCATCCGGGAACGCCGAGCAGCTCCGTCTACATCGTGGAGAGCGGGCGAGTCAAGCTCGCCTACCTCGACGAGAGCGGGAAGAAGCTGACGCTGACGATCGTCGATGCGGGGGAGATCTTCGGTGAGATGTGCCTCGTCGGCGAAAAGCACCGGCGGCACCTCGCGACGGCGATCGAGGAGACGGTCCTCCGATGCGTCGACAAGAAGGTCTTCATGAAGCTGATCGGCGAGGACCCGGCGACCCTCCAGCAGTTGGTCCAGCACTTCGCCGCCCGGATGCGCGAGTTCGAAGAGACGCTCGAGGATCTCGCGTTCCGCGACATCCAGGCCCGCCTTTCGAGACAGCTCCTGAAGCTCTCCGACGAGTACGGGGTGGAAACCAAGGAAGGGATCCTGATCGGCCTCTCCGTGACGCACAAGGAGCTCGCCGACATGATCGGATCGGCGCGTGAGAACACGACCCTGGCGCTCAACCGGTTCGCCAGGGAGGGGATTCTCGACAAGAGCCGATACCGGATCGTGATCAAGAACGAGGCCGGACTGCGGAAGAAGTGCCACGCGACCTGATCGACGCGACGTGAGCCGGAAGACGCCGAGGGGACGACATGCGCCGTCCCCTCATCCGTTCGCCTCGGAGCCTTGTCCGAGCGGGCGCGGATGATGTATGTGTGAGCATCCCGAGCGAGGAGGTACTTGGTGAGTATCCACATCGGCGCGAGCAAGGGAGACGTCGCCCCGAGCATTCTGCTCCCCGGCGACCCGCTGCGCGCCAAGTTCATCGCGGAGACGCTGCTGGAAGACGCCGTCTGTTTCAACGAGGTGCGCGGGATGCTGGGATTCACCGGCACGTATCAGGGGAAGCGGGTCTCGGTCATGGGGACCGGGATGGGGATCCCCTCGCATTCGATCTACGTCCACGAGCTGATCGCGGAGTACGGCGTCAAGACGTTGATCCGCGTCGGGACCTGCGGGGCGCTCCAGCCGGATCTGGAGATCGGCGACGTCGTGTTGGCGATGGCCGCGTCGACCGACTCGCACATCAACCGGCTGCGATTCGACGGGATGGACTTCGCGCCGACGGCCGGCTTCGAGCTCCTGCTGAGGGCCTACGAGGCGGCCAAGGTCGGCGCCGCGACCGTGTGGGTGGGGAACGTCCTCTCGTCCGACACGTTCTACCACGACGATCCGGAATCCTGGAAGCGATGGGCCGCCTTCGGAGTCCTCGCGGTCGAAATGGAGACCGCAGGGCTGTACACCCTCGCTGCGAAGTTCGGAGTCGAGGCGCTGTCGATCCTCACCGTCACCGACAACCTGACGACCCACGAGAGGGTCTCCTCCGAACAGCGGGAGCGGGGCTTCACCCGGATGGCCGAGATCGCGCTCGAGGTCGCACCGTAGTCCGCCCGCCTGCGCGGAATCCCACGAGTCCGGAACGCCGCGCAGTGCATTCCGCACCCCGCTCCGCTATGCTGGGTCGAAACCAACGGATCGGTTCGGAGGTGCAAGAGATGAACATCGGGATCGTCGTCTACTCGTGGACCGGGAACACGCTGTCGGTCGCCGAGAAGCTGAAGGAACGGCTTGCCACGGCTGGGCACACGGTGAATCTGGAGCAGGTGACCGTCGTCGGGGAGCGGAAGCGGGGCGCGCGCGAATTCGAGCTTGCCACGAAACCCGACGTCGGTCCCTACGACGAGGTCGTCTTCGGCTCGGCGGTGGAGGCGTTCTCCCTGTCGCCCGTCCTGACGGCGTATCTGGAGGGAGTCGGATCGCTGGAGGGGAAGAAGGTCGCGTGCCTGGTGACGCAGCAGTTCCCGTATCCGTGGATGGGCGGGAACCGCGCGATCCGGCAGATGAAGAAGCTCTGCAAGGCGAAGGGCGGCACGATCGTCGGGGCCGCGATCATCAACTGGGCGAAATCGCGCCGAGAGAAGACGACAGCCGCGGCGGTCGACCGGCTGGCGGGACTCCTCTAGTGCGGACGCCTGCGCCCGATTTGGTGGGGCATGAGCGCGGGAAGAGAGATCCGGTACGACGGCGACTTCGCGTCCGCTGACTTCGATCAGATCGACGAGCTGTTCCGCGCCGCCGAGCTTGGCGGCCGGGACCCCAAGCGGTATCGGGAGGCCTGCCGGCGCTCGTACGCTTGCGTCTTGGCGTGGGACGGCGATCGTGTGGTCGGCATGGGGAGGCTCCTTTCCGATGGGTATGTCGCCAGCGCGGTCTTCGACGTGGCGGTGCATCCGGACTACCAAGGGCGAGGCGTCGGGCGGACGATCATGGGACTTCTCCACCAAGCCGCGCCGCGCTCGACGCACCTCCTCTTCGCCGTCCCCGGCGTGGAGGGCTTCTACCGCAAGATGGGCTACTACGACTGCAAGACCGGGATGATCCGCCCCGCCGATCCGGAGAAGGCCGCGCTGGCGGGGTACATCGAGCTGGGGGAGTGAGAAGCGCCCAAGCGCGGCCGGATCCGTGGCGGTCACTTGATCCGATCCTTTGAGATCGCTACGGTGGGAAGCAGCAAACGAGGGGGAAATCGAAGCGAGGGGAACCATGCCAACCAAACGTGCGGAAGGGTCTGCGCTGCTGGTCCATGCGGCGGAGACGATCAACATGGCGCTGTTCTGCGACTTCGAGAACATCGCGCTGGGCGTGAAGGAAGCGGAGTACCCGAAGTTCGACGTCGGCAAGGTGCTCGAGCGGCTGCTGCTCAAGGGAAACATCGTCGTCAAGAAGGCCTACTGCGATTGGGAGCGCTACAAGGACTTCAAGAAGCCGATGCACGAGGCGTCGTTCGAGCTGATCGAGATCCCGCACGTGCGTCAGTCGGGCAAGAACTCGGCCGACATCCGGATGGTCGTCGACGCGCTCGACCTCTGCTACACGAAGGAGCACGTCGACACGTTCGTCATCATCAGCGGCGATTCCGACTTCTCCCCGCTCGTCAGCAAGCTGCGCGAGAACAACAAGACCGTGATCGGCGTCGGGGTGAAGAGCTCGACGTCGGATCTCCTGATCGCGAACTGCGACGAGTTCCTCTACTACGACGACCTCGTGCGGCGCAAACAGCCGAAGCCGAAGGCGAGCAAGGCGCCGGCCAAGAAGTCGGCCGGGAAGAAGACCGAGAAGGCCGCAACGCCTCCGGTCGACGACAAGAAGAAGGAGGCGTGGGCGCTCGTCGTCGAGACGTACGAAGCGCTGGTCGAAGAACGCGGCGAAGGCCAGAGCATCTGGGGATCGATGATCAAGCAAACGCTCAAGCGTCGGAAGCCGGGCTTCAGCGAGTCGTACTACGGCTTCCGCTCCTTCGGCGAGCTGCTCGAAGAAGCGGGGAAGGAAGGCATCCTCGAACTGGAGAAGGATCAGAGGTCCGGCGGCTTCCTCATCAAGGGCGCGCAAGCGGCTTGGTAGTTAGATCCCGCGTCTAGTCAGCTGTCTCGAGTCGACCGAGGCACCAGAGAACCGCGTTCGTCATCAGGTCCCACGGTGGGCCGGGCATCCACTCCGGATGGACGCCGGTGAGGACGACCCGTCCGGAACCGTACGGAGCGGCGATGATCGTCGGCTCTCCGGTCGCCTGGTACGTTGCAACGATCTCTACCGATGAGCCATCGAGGAATCGGAAGAACGGGCTGTTGTAGTAGCTGATCTCGATCGACTCGGGGATGCCTCGGCCGATCGGGTGCTCGGTGTTGACGTCGATCCAGCAGGTGCAGACGCCGCCGTTCGGTCCGCAGATGTCCGGCGCGGGACCGACCGCATCGCCCGAGAAGACGCCGAGCTGCCCGCGCGTCATCGTGTAGCCCTCCCAGACCTGAACCGCTGCGGCGAACATCGAACCGGCGCAGGTCCCGATGTACGCGGCCCCCTCGACCACCCGTCGTCTCAGTAGCGCTTTGCCCCCCGGGGTGATGTCGTCGATGTACGGCCCCGACTCGCCGCCGGCGAAATAGAAGACGTCGATCCCGTCGACGTCGTCGTTGTTGAAGCTGGCCGCGATGATCTCAACGATCCGGACGCCCATCGACTCGAACATCCGCCGCGCCGCGTCGGTGCAGGCCGGATGCGCGCCATCTCCGACGTAGAGGCCGAGCGTCGCGTCGATCGAAACCGGGACATCCGCCGCCGAAAGCGCGGGGATCGCGCAGAGCACGAGAAGAAGAACAAGCCAAGTGGCCGAGGTCTTCACACAGATCACCCGAGGTGGATGATACTGACCGGACAATGCCGGCTCCATGGAGGAGCCTGGCAGGATGGCACCAATAGAGATCAAATAACCTTCCTCTATTGACTGACAGGCCGTTTCGGACTAGAGTGGGCCGACATGAACCAGCAGCGGCGGAACAGACCGACGCAGTCACGGGTCGTTCCGGTTGGTGTTGGTACGACGTGCAACGGACTTTCTGCGGGCCGCTAGCTGCGGGCTAGTTCGCTCGACGGGAAGTCCGACAGGGGCTGCAGGCGCCACCTGCGGTCTTTCTCTTTGGCCTTCGGCCATTCGGCTTCCACCCATCGAGCGGGCAGGTCAACAGCGGGCGAACCGCAAGTACGAAGGGAGTCCGCCGCTCGAAAGGAGTGAGCCGATGGTCAGGATACGACTGCCGGACGGATCGGAGCGTACGGTCGTGCGAGGAACCCGTCTTCGAGAGGCCGCAAGAACGCTGCAGCCCGAGCTGGCCGATCTCGCAGTTTGCGCGGAAGTAGACGGTGCGTTGCGCGACCTTCGCGACCGTCTCGAGGAGGACTGCCGGATGACGCTCCTCACGGCCGCCGCGCCGGAGGGCGCCCGCGTGGTGCGTCACACGGCGGCGCACGTCGTGGCGCAAGCGGCCAAACGGCTCTTCCCGAGAGCAACTCTCGGGCGAGATCCGATTGCCGAAAACCTTTTCCAGTACGACTTGGAGATCGGGAGAGCGCTCACGGAGGACGATCTCGAGCGAATCCAGGTCGAGGTCGACCGGATCATTGCGGAGGATTTGCCGATCGAAAGGGAGTCGTTGTCGAAGGGCGAGGCGAGGACCTGGCTCATCCGGCGCGGCGAAGTGCTGAAACTCGAGATCCTGGAGAGGATCGACGCACCGACGGTGACCGTCTACTCCCACGGCGAGTTCTCCGATCTCTGCAGCGGCCCGCATCTCCAGTCCACCGGCCGGCTCCCCGGGATCCGGTTGACGTCTGTCGAGGAGACGACTTGGCAAAACGATCCGGGAGGCGAGCGTCTCCTTCGCTTCTGCGGAACCTTCGCCTAGGTCGCCCGAGAACGGAGGTCGACACGGAGTCACGGGGCAGCTCCCGAGTCGCTTCGGGGGGCTCTTCGTTCCGGTTGCCGGGGAGGCATGCGCTAGAAGGTGTGCTCGCGGTAGCTCCCCTCTTCGGGAAGCCGGTCGGAAAGGTCGATCCGACGCTCGCCGAGTGTGCCGAGCCAAGACCACACGGTCGTGAAATCCTCGCGCAGTTCCGATCTCACGCCGTCGCCGGTTGCGGAGAGAAGCCTCTTGAGCCGGACACGGTCGAGCGTCTCTCCGGATTCCCTCGCGGCCTCGAACCAGCGACACGCGGTTTCACGTCGGTGGACTGAGTTGGCAGGGATCTCGGTCTCGTCGCAGTAGGCGCGCATCTCCGGTGCCTCGAAGTGATTGGCGATCGCGCCGAATCCGCTCTCGACGCGCGTCGTGACGACCTTCTGCTGGGCCGCCTCGACCACGGCGATCTCGCCTGTCTTGTCGGTGAGGAGGAAGTTCTTCGTCCAGAGGTGAGGGAGCGTCTCCAGAAGCGTCACCGCCTCATCGACCGTCCCGCACCGGTCGAGCACGGCTCTCACCGGGATGTGATCCCACAGCCCAGGCTCGTCCGTGTTGTGCCCCTGGACGCCGGGTCACGGCGATCGCCAGCCCCGCCTCGTTGATGCCGTCCTCGCGGCCGATGAGGAGGTCGTAGGCGCAGCCGATGTGGGCGAGTCCGCCTTCCGGATAGATTCTGTAGAGGGTGAAATCTGCGAACTCGGGTCCGGCGTCGTAGTTCCGTCCGAAGAGCGTTTGCCCGTCCGTCGTATGTGCCCCGGACACGGCGACGACCGTGCAGGAGGGAACGATCCCGATCGACAAAGCGTAGAAGCAGACGGCCCGCTCATCGTAACCTCCGGCTTCCGCGAGCCCGCGCATCTCGTCGAAGGGATCCGGAATCAATCCCTCCACTTGCCCGACGAGACCGTCGATGTAGCAGACCTGCCTCGCGTCGAGTTCGGGCAACTCGGTGCCCGCCTCGCGCAGCCGCTTGCCGACCTGGCGCCCCATCTCGAAGTGCGTTCCGCGGAGCGTGACTTCCTTCATTCTCCTCGTTCCTCCGGGGTACACGGTTTGCGGCGGGCGACGGGGCGTCGATTCCGCAGTGCGGATTCTCACGCACAAGAGGACGGAAGTTCAAAGCACCTGCACACGTGGCTCTTGCGAATCGGTCAGCGCGCGATTCGCACGAAAGGTCTGACCCTGGGCCTACCGAGGGGCTCTCGCTGCGCTGAGAACCCTGAGAATCAAGATCTGCCCCATCCTCGGATCCTTGCGTGGCGTCTCAGCATGGCCTTTCATTGACTTTGGCCTTGCTCCTATGTATTGTGTCCTTTGGGGTGATGTGCTATGCGGTCCACATATTTTCGTGTACTTGTCGCTTGCTTCCTTGCCTTGCTCGTAGTCGGTACAGACCTTCTCGCTGCATCAGTCGATTTGGGATTGTATGCGACCAAGCCGAAAAGCGATGCGGCAGCAATGAAAAAATGGGCGGAGAAGATTGCAGGTAAGGCCAATGCGAAATCCTGGGACACAGGCAAGGAGCTACTCGAGCGCTTGACGGCTGCTTGCGGAAACAAGGATAGTATTGCAAACCTGACAATCGTGTCTCACGGGTGGGGATTTGTAGCGAGCGGCGCCACCAACAGAGGGGGGGTGTGGAGCGGCGGGCCGAACCGGTCGGGGTTCTACAGCGCGAAACTAGATGGTGATCACAAAGACGCACGCTACCTTAAGGATCTTCAGGCAGCGATCGCTGCCGGGACCATTCGCTTCTGTGAGGACTGCAAGATCACTCTGACCGGCTGCCGCGTTGCGGTCAGCACGTTCGCGGCGAAGCTTGCCAGGATCACCGGTTGCGAAGTGATTGCAGCGAGAGGTGCATCTTCTCCTGTCGTGAAAAATGGGAAAGAGACTGGCTGGTTCCTGAGCGCTGCCGGATCAGTCGCAGAGCGGGATGGAGCGAAGTACCTTGGTTGGTCTAGCTTCAAGCTTGATCCGAAAACGAAAAAAGTTGTCGAAACCCACATCGGGACAAAAGTCGGGAAAGGCTCCAAGATCCAGTTGTGGTAAGAGTGAGCCATCCCAACATGGAATAGGGCTTTCGGATAGGCCGCGTCCGTGTCTTGTCGCCTCGTCGACGTGGAGGCGTCTCAGGGAACGCACCGTTTGCCGATGATTTGCACTCGCTACGTCTCCTCCGTTGAGCCTACGCGGGGCCAAGCAGCACAATGGTGGGAAGCGATCCGATGGCCATCGTTTCACCGATAATCAGAGGCGGAAGAAGACGGAAGGCATGAGCGAGCTCAAAAGGGACGTCGTCTACTTCGAGCACTGCGGCGAGGCCAACACGGTTCGAACCCTGGAGATCGCCCGCGAGCGCGCGGAGGCTCCCGAGATCGGAGCGACATCGTTGCCTCGGAGCCCGGCCAGAGGGCTCTCGCTGCGCTCAGGACCCTGAGAATCGAGACCTAACTCACTCTCCCCGCGAGATATCAGAGACAGGGCACGTGCCCCAGGAACTCCACGCTCTCCGAACGCCGTATACTCTCGGTAGGAATCCGACGGCTTCGATGTGGACGAAGGAGAACCATCGTGACGGCATCGCACGGCAGCACGCAAGCGTCGAAGAGAACGGACATCTTGGTCGTCGGCACCGGCTCGCTCGCCCGGGCGTTCTGCTATGCGCTCGCCCTCGCGCCGATCGAGGGGATCCGCGTCGTCGTGCTCGGCCGGGAGAGACGATCCGCTGAGGAAGTGACGGCCGTCGCCAACGCGCGCGCGGCGGAATCCTCGGGGGATTTCTCGTTTCGGGGGAACTCGATCGATTGGAGTGAGCCGACAGATCTGGCGGAGAAGATCGCCGGTCGACACCCCCGCGTCGTGTTCCACACAGCGACGCTCCAATCTCCGTGGGCACTTTCCGAGCCGACGTCTTGGCGAGACCTCGTCTACGCTGCGGGCTTCGGAGTGACGCTTCCTCTGCAGGCGGCGCTCGCGTCGCGCGTCGGAGGCTTGCTTCGAGACTCAGGCCACGACACCGTCCTTGTCAACGCATGCTACCCCGACGCGGTCAACGCGCTCCTGGATCGACTTGGACTGCCGATCCTGTGCGGGATCGGCAACGTCGGGATTCTGAGCGCGTTTCTCGCGCACCGTCTTTCGGGAAAGGGGAGCAGCGAGTTGCGCGTGGTCGCCCATCACGTGCACATCTCGGGCTTTCCTCTGTTGGCAGGATCTGAACCGACCCGACCGCGAGCGTGGCTCGGAGAGGAGCCGATCCACGATCTATCGGAAGCTGTTGCCGCGATTCGAGCAGTTCCCGGTGCGGAGATCAACCACGTGGTCGGCGCGCACGCCGTCAGTGTCATCAGTGCCCTTCTTACAGGACGTACAAGGCGGCTCCATGTCCCCGGACCGTTCGGTCTCCTCGGAGGCTATCCCGTATGGGTCGAGGAAGGCCGAATGCGCCTGGACCTCCCGGCGGGAATCTCGGAAGAAGAAGCCATTCGACTGAACGCTCGGGCATCGATCGAGGAAGGGACGGAGCCGATGGACGAGGAAGGCTTCGTCCGGTTCGCGCCGCGCGCGGTCGAGGCCCTTCGTCCTCACGTTGGTTCGCTGGCCGAAGGCTTTCACGTGTCGGACCTGGAGGCCGTCGCGGACGAGTTCCTGCAGCTCAGGGAGCGCCTCAGCAGGAGTTCGTAACCGGCCACGTGAAGCAGGCCGCACGTGCTCGCTCCACGGCTCACCGTCCGCCTGCGGGGAGGAACCGGCACGGCTCTTGCTGGTTCGACTTGAAATCGGGGACACAAAAGACAACTCACCGAAGAGATAAGCAGAGCGTGATCCTGGCGGATCAGGGTATCTGTCCCGCGAACTCCCTCCTCCCGGAACCTACCGCGGTGCTTGCTCGCACCGTGCGCTTCGTTGTAAGGTGGTCCGTTCAGGTGATGATCTTCTAAGCTCGTAGGTCATCACGAAGGACGAGACCGGAAAGGGGGGAGGCATGAACAGGCTCCGGGTCGGGTTGTTGGTCGTCGGATTGCTGCTCGTCATTCTTGCGTCAACCGGCTGCGAGGACGAAGTCGCAGTTGAATGGGTGCAGTACTACTCGGCTGTCGGCAAAGACGACGTCGAGGGCCGGAAGTCGTGCGCCGAGGGGTTCTACAACAAGATCGTCGCCTATGGCTGGATCGGACGGTTCAATAAAGGGAACGCGGACGCTTGGGAGGAACATTTCAAGCGGGAGTCGAAGGGGGGTACCGACACGGACTGGATCGACTCCGTGGACTTCGCGTACTTCGCCGGGCACGGGGCGGGGAGCACAGGGCTCGGTACGGGGAGCGCCTTCACTTTCGGTGTGAACGCCCACGATGACTGGATCCTTTCCGTCGTTCCCACCGATCGCGAGCCGCAATGGGGCGACACGGATCTCGAATTCATCGTCCTCGACGTCTGCTCGCCGCTGATCCGCTCGGCCGACGGCGCGCCGTACTCGCTCTGTCAGAGATACGCCAACAGCGACGTCATGAGAGGATTGCACTACATCCTCGGATTCCGCACCCATGCTTTCGATGACTGGGATCGCGGGGGATACTACGCCGACTATCTCACGGGCACGGGAGTCAGCGGTGGGTCGAAGAGAACGATCCGATGTGGGTGGTATTGCGCTACACGGATGACGGAGGGCCCGAGCGTGAAGGGCGCCTACCTTCGTGCGAAGAGCGAAGGCCGAGACACCTTGGGCGACACACTCGACAGCTGGTCCGACGACCCAATCCCCGGAAACCAGTCGTATGTGTACTGCAGCTGGCCCTGTGACTAGGCACGCTGTTTCGGCGGGAACCCCCATGGTGAATCGAGGAGGTGAGGCATGAAGACAGCGCTGTTGCTGCTTGCAGTAGCGATCGGGCTGATGATGGGATGGCAAGTGATTACCGACATCGAGCGCCCTGACCTTCGCGACGAGGTCGCCCCCGTGGCGAAGACTCAGGTCGTATCGCGATTCGACTTCCGCGCGGAGCCGGTGGTAGTGCCCGACGAGATTCCCGTGTACGAGGTCGTCGGCCCGATGGTGGACCGCGAGGGCTTCTATGAGCTCATGAAGGTCTTCGGTCTGCCGGGGGAAATCGGCGGCAACGATGTCATCTGGGTGGCACGCGATGGCGGAAGAACGCTCGAGGCCAGCCTACGCCCAGGGACCGGCTACCTCCGCTACACGGACGAGGAGAAGCTGCTCAGCGAGCGCCGGGCCGCCGGCCTCCTCTCTGATGAAGAGGCGATAGACAAGGCGAGGGACTTCCTTGAGGAACACGGCTGGCTTCCCGAAGGGGCGACGTTGAGTGGCGTCGACTACTACGAGTTCGCGGAGTTTGGCGCCAACGGCGAGCTTCTCGATGAAGGCATCAGCGCGGTTTCGGTCATCTTCGAGATGGAGCTCGCCGGTGTACCGGTGGAAGGTCCCGGAGCGAAGTGCAGCGTGGCGTTCGGTGACTACGGCGAGCTCGTCGGGGCCGCGCGCGTGTGGCGAGACCTCGCTGATCCCACTGCATGTGTTGCGACGGTCTCCTTCGATTCGGCCTCGCAGGAGTTCAAGGCCCGCTGGCCCGAGGAGGCCCCGCGCGAAGGCCTCGCCGAAGAGCACCACCTTGTAACGGTCGTCGTCGAGGAGATGTACGTCGCGTACTACGCCGAGCCGGGCGTGACCCCGCAGGAGATGATCGAGCCCGTCCTCGTGTTCGTCGGCTATTCCCAGCTGGTCGATCCCCAGGGCAAGCCGGTCGGGGACGTCGATCCGTTCTGGCAGAAGGTGCCGCTCGTGGAGTGACAGGATCCGAGTCGCGGCAGGTTCTTGTGGGTTGTGGAGGGCGTCGGATGACCGGCTGAAGCCGGCAGCTGGGCCACCCCATCAGGCGTGTGATGAGCATCTTGTTCCCGGCGAGTCGGGAAGGGTTCTGGTTCTTGCGAGTTAGGGCATGTGTCCCCCGATCTTCAAAGTGGACTTGAACTTTCCTATTCCTCTGGCGGGCTCTTCTCCGGATTCGGCGGACCGTCCGTCTCGGCGCGGCGTAGCCAGATCTCGCCTGCCTCGTGATCGACGAACACGGTGCTGTTCCAGAAGAGATCGTAGCCCAGGAATCCATCTCCGACGGGCGGGTGGATGTCCGTGACCACACACGTCGACGGGCCGAGATCATACCGCCCATCGAGCAAGAGATGGACGTCCGGGTAGATGAAGAGCGTCTCGCCCGCTTCGGTGACGGCTTGATATCGTTCGTCTTCTCCGAGAGTGGCGCGAAGCGCCCTTCCCAGAGGCGAGTCGCTGTCGACGGTCGTGTAGCTGCAGCCGGAGTCCAGTCCGATCGCATAGCGTTCGTTCGTCCCGTCGAGCGCTATATCGAAAGACGCGGAGATTTCGCCCCGATATCGAAACCAGCCTTCCTCGGCGAGTTCCTGCGGACGGCAGTCCTTCCGAAGCAAGGTGAACCGGCCGCCGCGGTAGTCGAGCAGCAGGTTGAAGTTGCGCAACAGCTCGAGCCCGACGGTTCCGTCGAAGCCGGACGGCGAGGTCAGATTCTCGACGCCAGGTACATCGCTCAAGGTCAGTTCGCCAAGCGACAGTTCGGGAAGGATGTACTCTCGGGCAAGATAGATCTTGCCGTGCATGTCGCGGGATGCTTTTCGCCCGGTGAACTCCACGTCGAGGCGGTCGAGCACATCGGAGTTGATGGAGAGAGGGGCGAAGTACCCGGTGTCGACCATCAATCGCAGAGAGATCCCCTGGATGTTGACCGCGACATAGGCCAGACGTTCGTGCGATCCCGCGAACCCAAGTTCCAGTTGAGTCGCGGTGAAGTCGGCAATCTCGTGCGCAGGAACCACGTACTTCTCCTGGGCGAATAGCCCCAGAAGCGCGATCGATAGGACGGCCAGCCCGACGGCCAGAAGCTTCACGCTATCCACAAGTGGGACTCTCCCAGTAGCGAGCGGGGCGCCACTCTGTTGCTAGGTCTGGCATCCCTGCAGTGTATCTCATGATCGCATGGAAGTCAGGACGCTGCTTTCGAGTAGTCGCCCGCTGCGAGAGGCTCGGTTCAAGAGGGAGCGGGGTGGTGCAAGGCTCCTTCGCGATGCGTAGCGGACGTGCCATGACGGTTCAGCTTGACGGATCGAGATTCGAAAATAAAGCTCTGACCTTCTCGCCGCAGATCGCATAGTGCTGGACAGGCTAGAACCAGCCCCAGTGAATCGCGGCGACGAGCGCCAGGCTGGCGACAGCGCAGCTGACGAACGCCATCAGCGGCCCCTTCTTGAACCAGTCGACATACGTGATCGGTGTGGGCGAGCCTTCGCTCACCGAGATCGTCACGATGTTCGTCAGCGATCCGATCGGGCTCGCGTTGGCTCCGAATCCCACGCCGAGGGCGAGGGCCCACCATAGAACGCCGGCATCGGGGAGCGATCGAGTCAGCCCCGCGAGGACGGGCACCATTGCGATGGTGAACGGGATGCGATCGACGAGCGAGGCCATGATGGCGCTCAGCCAGAGGATCACCACCGCCGTCAGCGCCATGCCGTATCTCGTTAGACCTATGATGCTGTCACGAATCACGCTGAGTAGGCCGGACGCTTCCAGTCCGCCGACGAGCACGAACAGCGACACGAAGAAGAGCAGCATCTCCCAGGGGATCTGCGCAAGCAAAGCGTTCAGCGGTGGGTGCAATACGACCAGCGTCGCCGCGGTAGCGATCAGGGCGACGAATCCCGGACTGAGTCCCAGCGAATCATGCACGAAGAACAGCACAAGCACGATCGCCAGGATGCAGGCCATGCGGCGTGCCGCCTTGGGATCGGACAAGGCTCTCTTCGCGTCCATCTGCTTCAATCGACTGAGGTTCTCCGGACGTAGCGACAGATCCTTGCGGAACAGGAAGAACAGAAGCGCACACGCAGGAATCCAAACGAGCAGGGCAATCGGCCCCGTGTGCGTGAGGAAGTCGAGGAAGCCGAGCGACGCAGCCGAGCCGATCAGGATGTTCGGTGGATCTCCGATCAACGTTGCTACACCGCCGATGTTCGACAGCATCGCCCCTCCCATGAGGAACGGAACCGCGCTGATCCCTACGATGTCACAGACAAGGATCGTGATCGGTGCGATGAGGATAATCGTCGTCACGTTGTCCAGGAACATGGACACGACCGAGGTCAGGAGACCGAGCGAGAGAAGGAGCTTCCACGGGCTCCCCTTCGTCAGCTTGCTGATCTTGATGGCAACGTAGGACAGAGCGCCCGTGGTTTTCAGCACCTCGACCGTCATCGCCAGTCCGAACAGCAGCGCCAACGTGTCGAAGTCGATCGCGGCAAGCGCGAGAGACCCATCGTATGTACCGAGTGCCTGGCCGACGAGCACCATGACGACCGCGCCGACGAATGCAGCCAGTGTCCGGTAGGCGCGAGCCCCGACGATGACCACGTAGGTTCCAACAAGGATGACGGACGAGACGACAAGAGCGAGGAGTGATCCGTCTTCCATGAATGACTAAGCTAGACCATTCGGTCTTCGAGTGCAAGCGGCATGGGCGCAGGTCCCTGTTGCTGGATTGGCAGGTCCGAGGTCCCCGGAAGCAGGAGCGGAACAGTCGCCCACTCCCGCTCCTGTGCCCCGAGGGAATCCGCGGGGGATTCCGGGGACACAGTACCTAACTCCTTGCCTTCGGTCCTGGCTTCCTC
>CAYXLR010000028.1:0-4658 GCA_964466035.1 uncultured Thermotogae bacterium | reverse complement strand
CGGGGGATTCCGGGGACACAGTACCTAACTCCTTGCCTTCGGTCCTGGCTTCCTCGGTCGGAGAAGGCGCCCTGTTAGCTGCTCCAGATGCGCGAGAAACGAGTCGCCTCCGAGTGGCCTGCCCGTGCGAGCATGTTTCCGGAACTCGGAGAGGGAATCCTCCTCTCGAAGCAGGAAGGAACGGCGATCTGTGATGTCGGCCAGCATGTCTGATGGCACGGCCAGTGGATCGTTCCCTGTCTCCCCGACGAACCACTTGGCACTGGACCATTGGTAATCCCAAGGTCTCCTGGCGATTCCGGCTCGCACTGGATTCCGTAGCACGTACCGGACAGCGGCGAGCAAGTAGCTGCCTTCAAGAGGGAAGGAGTGGAATCGTCCCTGGAATAGATAGCCACGCCAGCCCTCACGGAAGTTGATGTAGCGCGTGTATCTTCGGTGTGCTTCTCCAAACCCGCGAGCAAGGCTCGATTCTTCAGCAGGTATCGCGATGAGATGAACATGGTTAGTCATCAGGCACCAAGCAAGATAGGAAACGCCGAATCGCTGCCCCTGTTCAGCGAGCTGCCTCAGATACTCCCTACGATCAGCATCGGAGAAGAAGACGTCCATCCTTCGGACACCACGCTGGACGACATGATGGGGCAGTCCGGGAACGACAACACGTGCAAGGCGAGCCATGCTCCGATCTTATCATAGAAGAGCAGAGAGTTGGCGAGCTGAGCCGGTGAGTTTGGTATTGTGTCCCCGGAACTCGCCCCGGAACTCGCCAAGAATCAGGGTCTCGTACCTTGGCGCCGTTACTTGGATTCGAGAACCACGCTCTGACCCCTTCTGTGCCCCCGGAACCCCGCATGTGATGTCACGCTGGGGGATCAGGGTTTTGCTCACTGATGATGTTCTCGGCGCGACTTCGGATAGCATCAGGCAACTCCGGCGCTTGATCGAGAAACGCCTGCGGCCCGATGTACAGCTTCCTGTCCCGGAGCCCCTGGAACAGGATGCGGGCTGCTTCCTCGACGGTGACTCCTTTCTCCAGCCGGGCCTGCCATCTTGACCGCTGCTCATCCGTCAAGAGGGTCGCATTGGATCGGAATCGACTTGGGCGCGAGTCTCCGGTCCGGTAGAGCTCCGTGTTGACCCAGCCCGGGCAGTAAACGGACACGCCGACATGGGGTGCAGAAGTGGCCAAATCGCGGTAGAGCGCCTCCATCAGCACGACGACAGCATGTTTCGAGACGCTGTATGGCCCGGTTCCTGTGGCAAGCCCTGCGAGCGAAGCGACGCCAACAATATGACTCGGAACGTCTTGTTCGATCAGTCTTGGAGTGAAGGCCTTGATCCCATGTAGGACGCCATAGAAGTTGACTCCCATTAGCCAGTTCCAGTCATCCATGGTGTACTGCAGTACCGAAGCCACAGATGTCGGGACGGCCACTCCAGCGTTGTTGACAAGCAGATGGACGCTCCCGAAAGCGGAGAAGGCTCTCTCCGCCAGGTTGTTGACGTCTTCCAGAAGTGAAACGTCCGCTCGCACGACCAGCGTCTCGGCGCCGAGTTCCTGGAGCTCAGCTTCGGTTCTCTCCAGGGATTCCAGGCCGATGCCCGCCAGCACGACTCGCATGCTTCGTCGGGCGCAATGGAGCGCGATCCCACGACCGATGCCCCGGCCAGCTCCTGTGATTACGGCGACCTTGCCTTCACAGTCCATGGTCCCTCCCAGCTGGCGTAGTTCCGCAGCCTACCCGACGAGTGGCCGGCGGGCAAAGCTTTTGAAGAGCCAAGTCACACTTCCCGAGAGCTTCGACGTCCTCTGGACTCTCTGAGCGAAAGGCACAAGAGATGGGGTATGTGTCCCCGGAACTCGCCCGGAACTCGCCTGGCCGCACGTACCGCAGGAGGGAAGAACCGCTGAGACTGGCTTCCCACATCGATGAAGAATCTGGGCAAGCGTATACTCCTCGCATGGACCATGAGATTCTGCCGGAGATACGATCTCGCCGCAGTCGCCGTACATATCTGCCTGAACCCATTCCGGAAGCCGCTGTGGAACGGATCCTCGACGCTGGATGCAGCGCGCCGTCCGGCGCGAATCAGCAGCCGTGGCACATGATTGTGGTCGATGCGCCCGAAACGAAGCGTGACATCCGCGTTGCGTGCGAGCGGGCGGATGTCACGTTTCACGAAAACGCGCCCGCGGAAGTCCGCAGGTGGATGACCGAGCACAGCATCACCACCGATAAGCCTTTCCTTACGGATGCTCCCGTGTTGATCGCTGTCTTCTACGATCCAAAGGCGCCGTACGCGCTGCACTCTGTCTGGATCGCCGTTGGGTTCATGCTCTTGCAGGCCACTCGCGAAGGCCTTGGAAGCCTCCCGTACACACCCTCCGGCGCGAGCGTGAAGGCTCTCCTGGACGTACCGGATCGACTCCAACTCGCAGCGATTCTCCCAATCGGGTTCTCGCGTGACACGACACGCCAGTCCCGCAAGCCTCCGCCGGAAACCCAATCCTGGAACCGGTATGGCGTCTCGCACAAACCGGTTACGTTGTAAATCGGGTAAATCGGGGGTAAATCGGGGGACACAAACCACATTCCTGATGGATCGAGCTTCGCCTAGCGTTTTCGTTTGCGCCCGGGTCTTCGAGGTCTGAGTGATCGACCTGTGAGTCTCTCGACATGAGCCAAGAAGGATTCACTGCCGAGCGGCCTCCCGGTTCTGGTGTGCCGACGGAGATCCTCCAGTTCGTGAGGATCACCGGAGAGGAAAGCCTGCCAATCGTCGACCTCACGAAGTATCGATGATTCCTTCACTAGAGGATCGTCGGATGTCATGCCGATCAGCCATTGGGCATTCGACCACGGGTATGCCCAAGCCTTCTTGACAATCCTTGCACGAACAGGATTCCGAAGAACGTAGCGGATTGCGGCAAGAACGTAGTTGCCTTCGAGCGGGCAGGAGAAGAAGCGACCTTGGAACAGGTACCCGCGCCATCCCTCACGGAAGTTGACCATGCGTGAGTAGCGCTTGTGCGCTTCGCCGATCCCCTTGGCAAGACTTGTCTCCGTCTTCGGGACTGCGATGAGATGGATGTGGTTTGACATCAGGCACCATGCGAGATATTGCACACCGAACCGATCGCTCTGCTCGGCGAGGAAGTCGATGTAAGCACGGCGATCACCGTTAGAGAAGAAGACGTCCATCCGACGGACGCCACGCTGAGTGATGTGATGAGGCACGCCAGGAACAACGACTCGAGCGATACGAGGCATGCCATCATTCTAGCATAGATGATCTGATAAGAGGTGAATGGGAGGGAGACCTCCCAGTCATCGGAAATGAGGTATGTGTCCCCCGATTCTGTCCTGGGCGAAAGGCGCCAGAGATAAGGTATGTGTCCCGGAACTTCCCCTGGACTCCCACGATAGCAAAGCTTTGAACCTTCTCCCCTCTGACCCTGCCTGGCTCTCCCTGCACTGAGCACCCGCAGTGGTTTCACGAGCTGGCACCCATGTGATACTCTGAATCACATCATCGAAGAAGGGAGGAACAAGGGTATGCCAACCACTGGTGAGAAACCCGGAATCGGGACCTACACATGCACGAACTGCGGAACGACCGTCACATTGGACAACTCAGATGACCGACTGCCACCGTGCCCGTCGTGTGACGGGACCGACTGGCGGTGACAACTGCAGGAGATAGATGCAGCGTGGAAGGCAAAGCAGCTCAATGGACTGAGCGGAATGGTAGAAACATGAGGAGGTGACGAGTGCCAAGGCTTTCGTTGACGGACTTCGTTGATGTTGTGTCTTCGAGCGGAACTCCGAAGGCAACCAAGGTACGTCAGATCAAGAACCGCCCTGACTACAACCCAGCATTCGACTTCTGGAAGAAGCTACGCGACGGCATTGTCTCTACTCACGAGCAGGGCCTTCCAAAGACGAATCTAGATCAAGTGCTTGTCGGACTCACCGACAAGAAGAAGCAGACTGCCTATCCTGTGGTCGTCAAGGCGTACAAGCAATGGTGGGGAAGGAAGACACTAGTCTGGCTCCCCCCTCCTCACGGCCTGTATGCGAAGCACGGTATCGAGATCTCCGTCAACCCCGAGATTGGGCTGTCTGTGAACGGAAGGCCCCATCTGATCAAGCTCTACTTCAAGGAGAGGGCTCTCACGAAGAATCGCGTTGACCTAATCACGCACTTGATGGCCGTCCAGTTGGGGAAGAGCGTTCAGTCAGGGACTGTCATGTCTGTGCTCGATGTGAGACGCGCGAAGCTCATCTCTCCGACCGTTCACGTCGCCAACTTGACAGCCACGGTAGACGCCGAGCTTGCCTACATCGCAGCGCTCTGGGCAGCTACGTGAGCAGCGCGGGTTCTCTAGGAGCAATCTCGCGGAGATCGAGGGACACATACCCTATCTCCTCTCTGAGTTACGGTTTGTGTCCCCCGAACTCACGGTTTGTGTCCCCCGAACTCACGGATCCAAGCCGTCGAGCTGCCGTGAGAAGCTTCGGGGCCGGGAGACTGAAGAGCATCTCCGCACGATCAGCGACGTGCGAGGACGTCGAATGAGACTGTGAGCTAGGAAACTCGGGGTCTACCATTGGATTTTGTGCGGAGACGGGGACACCTCCGTTGATGTAGAC
>CAYXLR010000027.1:0-19552 GCA_964466035.1 uncultured Thermotogae bacterium | reverse complement strand
CCGCGGATCGGTACAATCGACGCGCAGGACCGCGGCCCGAAGGAGAGCGATGCGCAAGCGACGAGCCGCCGACGAGCGGCGGACGAGGCTGAGAGAGACGATGGCGCCTTCCTTCGCCTTTCCCCCGGGACGACGAACCGCGATCACCGACGTCGCCGACGTCCGCGTCGGCCAGGTCACCCTCATCGAGGGCGACGACGTCCGGACCGGCGCGACGGCGATCCTCCCGCACGGCGGCAACCTGCTGCAGGACCGGGTTCCCGCCGGGATCTCCGTCGCCAACGGCCACGGAAAGATGACCGGGGCGACGCAGATCGTCGAGCTCGGCGAGATCGAGACGCCGATCGTCCTGACGAACACGCTCGCCGTTCCGCGCGCCGCCGAGGCGATCCTCGACTGGACGCTCTCCCGGCCGGAGAACGGGAAGGCCGTTTCGATCAACCCGGTCGTCGGCGAGACGAACGACGAAAAGCTGAACGCGATCGAGAAGCGGCCCCTGACCGTCGAGCGAATCCTCCGCGCGATCGAGATCGCCGCACCCGGCCCGGTCGAGGAAGGGTGCGTCGGCGCCGGGACCGGGACCGTGGCGATGGGATGGAAGGCGGGCATCGGGACGAGCTCCCGCGTCCTTCCCAAGGAGCTCGGCGGACACACAATCGGCGTTCTGGTCCAGTCGAACTTCCCCGGGAGCCTCCGCGTCCTCGGTGTACCGGTCGGCCGGCTTCTCGGACGGCAGTCCGGCGAGAAGCAGCGCGACATCACGGACGACGCCGGCTCGATCATGATCGTCGCCGCCACCGACGCGCCGCTCTCCGATCGGAACCTGACGCGGCTGGCGCGGCGGGCGTTCGCCGGGCTGGCGCGAACCGGCGCGTCGTTCGCCAACGGATCGGGGGACTACGCGATCGCGTTCTCGACCGCCGAGTCGGTCCGGCGGACCGCGGAGCTTCGAGCCGGGAAAGCGACCGCGCGCGAGCTGCCGAACGAGCGCGTCTCCCCGTTGTTCGAGGCGGTGATCGAGGCGACCGAGGAGGCGATCTACCATTCGCTCTTCGCCGCTACGACGATGTCCGGCCGGGACGGAAGGACGGTCGAGGCGCTCCCGATCGACCGCGTGACCGCCCTGCTGCGGGAGCGGGGAGCGCTCGCCGAGGACGCGCCGGCATGAACCGGGAGAATCGCGTCGGCCTGTTCGACCGATGGGCGGCCTCGTACGATGAATCGGTGACGGACGCCCGACATGGGACGACGAGGAGACCTACTGGGTCGCCGAGCGGTTGCTCCCCAGAATCGAGACTCGGGGCCTGTCCGTTCGATCCGAGGCCGTCTCCTTCTGCGGTGGTCTGTTCCTGATCGCACCGGAGGAGGCGGCCTCGCCCCCCCCTAGACGCCTTCGCCAGACGGGCAATCGGACATACTACGCTGTATAAACGCTGGATCTGGACGTCGCCCTGCGCAGTCCGTACTCTCGAGGCGCTTCCGGAATCGCCGTCGGGGACGTCCGAACCATCGCGGAAGGAGACGAACGATGAAGGTGTATGTCAGCGCGGACATCGAAGGGATCACCGGGGTCACGACGTGGGACGAGACGGATCTCCAGAAGGCCGGATTCGAGCCGGCGCGGCGGCAGATGACCGCCGAGGTCGCCGCGGCGTGCGAAGGCGCGCTCGCGGCCAGCGCCGAGGAGGTCTGGGTCAAGGACGCTCACGATCGGGCGGTGAATCTCATCGCGAGCTCGCTTCCGAAGGGCGTCCGACTGATTCGCGGCTGGAGCGGGCACCCGCTGTCGATGATGCAGGAGATCGACGCCAGCTTCGACGCCGCGATGCTGATCGGCTACCACGCCCGGGCGGGCGCGGGAGCGAGTCCGCTCGAGCATACGTTCACCGGTCGGTGCATCGAGATCCGGATGAACGGGCGGCCCGTTTCGGAATTCGCGTTCGCCGCGTACGCCGCCGCAACCTACGACGTCCCTGTCGTCCTGGTCTCCGGTGACGAGGGGATCTGCGCCGAGGCCGAGGAGCTCGTCCCTGGGATCACGACCGTTCCGGTGAAACGCGGCGTCGGCGCGTCGACCATCTCGATCCACCCCGAGCTCGCCTGCGAGCGGATCCGCGAGGCGGCCGAGACGGCAGTCGCCGGGGACCGGTCGGCGCTTCGGCTCGATCTGCCGGACCAGTTCTCACTCGAGATCGCCTTCCGCCGCCACGCGGACGCGTACGCCGGCTCGTTCTACCCCGGCGCCGTTCTCGCCGGACCGACGACCGTTCGATACGAGACCGACGGCTTCTTCGAAGCGCTCCGGGCCCTCGCCTTCATCCTCCGCGGGTAGGCGCCGCGGACGCTACGTCAGCGGCAGACGAACGACGCGCTCGCCGTGCACGACCTCACCGGTCTCCTCGAAGCCGAGCCGGTGGTAGAAGTCCGCGGGACCGCCGTCGATCGGGACGTAGCTCGCTTTCAGCTCGGTCGCGTTCGGTCGTGTCTTGACGTACTCGACGAGCCGCTCGATCGCCCGACGTCCGTACCCGCTCCGCTGGTACGGCGCGGCGATCATCAGGCGCCACAGGAAGTAGTCGGCCTTCTCCGGATCGTCCCACAGCATGACGAAGCCGACCGGCGTCTCATCGGCGTAGATCGCTCGAAACCACGCGTGCTCGGCGAAGTGCGCCTGGGCGATCGACACCGCGTTCGGCGCGACCATCCTCGTCTGCTCCTCGGGCAGCGTGTCGCTCAGCTTGCAGATCGCGGTCACGGTCTCGCCCGTGAGTTCACGCAGGGTTACACGTGCGTCGGAACCCGGCTCGGTCGCCTTCGTCATGTCGTCTCCGCTCCTCCCGCCCATCGCCGCCCGGGATGGACGCCCAGAGCGTCCAAGATCCGCTGCGATTTCGCAATCCATCATCAACAGCCGTCCCTTTCGATCCACCTGCAGCGACGGTCTGAGACCGGTCACCTTCCGGATCCAGCGGGTCGACGACTGACCGTCCGACGCCAGAGGGTCACGCCGAATCGGAGGGTTTCTTCTGCAACGGTCAATTCGATACGATCGTCGCATGCGACATGATGCCTCCGGCAGCGACCTGAAGATCGGCATCGCCCTCGGCTCCGGAGGAGCGCGAGGCTCGGCGCACACCGGCGTGCTGAACATCCTCGATCGCGAGGGGATCCCCATCTCCGTCGTCTCCGGTTCGAGCATCGGGGCGCTGGTCGGGGCGGCGCACGCCGTCGGGCTCCCGGTCGAGCAGGTCGAGCGAGAGTGGCTCGTCACCGACGCCCATCGGCTGTTCCGAAGCTTCCTGCCCACGTTCCCCCGCGCCGGTCTCAGCTCGGGAAGCGAGCTGAAGAAGATCCTCACCGACGTCCTCGGAGAGGTGTCGATCGAGGACCTTCCGATTCCGTACGCCGCCGTCGCGTGCGACATCGACACCGGCGAGACGGTCGTCCTGAAGGAAGGGCCGCTCGTCGACGCCGTCCGCGCCTCGACCGCGATCCCCGGCATCTTCCAGCCGGTTCGAAGCGACGACCGGCTGTTGATCGACGGCGGACTCGTCGACCCCGTCCCGGTTCGAACGTGCCGCGAGCTCGGAGCCGACTTCGTAATCGCCGTCGACATCACGCCGCGGCCGGTGCCGACGACGCAGCGGGGGCGGAACGTCTGGGATCGGATCGGCGACCAGCTCCGCGACGGGCTCACCCACCAGACGTGGATCCCGAACAGCCTGACCGAGCTTCTCGAGTCGCTCTTCCCCGAGCGGTCGGAGCGGCCGCTCCCCGGTCTGTACTCCATTCTCAACCAGTCGATCTCGATCCTCGTCCAGGAGATCCTCCGGCAGAAGCTGACGGCCCATCCGCCCGATCTCCTCATCCGACCCGACCTCTCTCTCTCGATCATGAGCTACCTGCAGGCGAGAGAGGGGATCGAGGCCGGCGAGCGGGCGGCCGAAGAGGCGCTCCCGGAGCTACGGCGGCTCCTCGCGCAGCACCGCCGGCGACCGATCGACCGCGCACCTCGGGCGTAACGGTTGTCGCGCCGGGGCCCGTGCGGCATGATTGCCCAAGGTGAGCCGATGAGCGATCGAAGGCGGAGGGCGGCCGTCTGGGTAAGCGTTGCGATCGGGCTCGCCGCTTCGTTCGGCCTCGCCGCCGCCGAGGAGCAGCCCGACGTCCTCGTCTTCTACAGCGAGGAATGCAACGACTGCCGCCACATGGAAGAAGTGCTCGACGAGCTCCTGTCGCTCTACCCGGAGATCTACGTCGCCTGCGTCGAAGAGGCGGAGCCCGGGGCGGCCGATCTGATGTGGTCCCTGTCGGCGGAGTACGGGATCTTCCCGTCGAAGTTCCCGGTCATCTTCGTCGGAGACCGGGCCATCGTCGGCGTCGGCCGCGACAAGGAGCTACAGCTGCGCGCCGCCGTCCGGTCGTGCGTCTTCGACGGCTGCCCGTCCCCGCTGTCGCGGCTGGAGAGGGACCCGTTTCCGATCACGACGGTCGCGATCCTGCTCGTCGTCGTCCTGACCGTCGCGATCCTGTTGTTCCTCTAGGCGTGGATCACGAGGCGACCGTTCGCAGCGGAAGACGAACCGGAGAGGAGACGACGTCTTGAAGATCGGGCTGGTCGCCGACACGCACGTCCCGACGTCGATCCCGCGTCTGCCCGAGACGCTCCTCGCGCGGCTCGAAGGGGTCGACGCGATCCTCCACGCCGGCGATCTGGTGCGGCAGGCCGTCCTCGAGACGCTGCGCGAGATCGCCCCGACGACCGCCGTCGCCGGGAACATGGACCCTCCGGAGGTCGCGCGCCGGCTTCCCGATCGGGTCACGCTCGACCTCACCGGGCGGTCGATCGGCCTGAAGCACGGCCATCAGCCCCACGCGCTGCAGGATCGGTACATCGGCCTCGGCTACGACGCGCCGGAGATGGAGCTGTTCTATCGCGCGATGGCGAAGCAGCTACCCGACGCCGAGGTCATCGTCTTCGGGCACTTCCACGCGCCGGTCGTCACGCGATGGAACGACCGGCTGTTCGTCAACCCGGGGGCTGTCGCTCCGACCCACGGGCGGTCGACGTTCGCCCTCTTGGAACTCGGAACCGGCATCGAGGCCCGGATCGTCGAGCTGAGCCCACCTGCTCCTCGATGACGATCGCCTCCGCCGGGCACCCGTCGGCCGCGTACCGCAGGAGCGTTTCGTTGTCCGCCGTCCGCTTTCGTCCCTGCGGCTGCCAGCACGCTGCGGTGGTCGCGCGCGGCGGTTCGCGGTAGACTATTCCATCATGGAATACACGCGGCGCTCCCGCGGTCTGGCCGTCGAGCACGCCGTCCTCGGCTTCCTCGTCGAGGCGCCGGCACACGGCTACGAGCTTCGCGATCGCCTGGTCCGAGGACTCGGTTCCTTCTGGCGGATCGCGTCCAGCCAGCTGTACCAGGTCCTGCATCGCCTGGAGGAGGAGGGTTGGGTCGAGCGCGCCGTCGAGTCCGGCTCCGCCGGCCCGGCGCGCAACGTCTACCGGATCACGCGAACGGGGGAAAGCGCCTTCTGGAACTGGGCGGCTTCGCCGGTCCGGCACGTCCGGCAGATCCGCGTTGAGTTCCTGGCGAAGGTCTACTTCCTCCGACGGCTCGCGCCGGATCGGCTCGACGAGTTCGTCGCGGGACAGATCGAGGTTCTGCGGGAGTTGGGGGAGCACATGAGCGCGCGGCCGTGTCTCGAGACCGACGACGTCGGGCTCGGCGAGCTCGCCGCCTCGTACCGGAGAAGCCGGGTCGAGGGGACGATCCGCTGGTTGGTGGAGAATAAGCTGAAGCTTCTCGAAGGAAAGGAGAGGGAATGAGAAGGGCGATCCACTGGTCGATCTGTGTTGTTGCCGTCGTCGCCGCGGCGTGGGCCGGCTTCGCCGAGGACGCGATCGAGGTCGTCGATCAGACCGGGGCGACGGTGCGGATTTCCCAGCCAGTCGAGCGTCTGGCCTCCGTCTACGGAGCGGGAACGTTCTACGTCTACACGCTCGGAGCGGCCGACCGACTGGTCATGGCGTGGTACATCGGCGTGAAGGGGATCGCGAACGCCACGGAGGCGATGTTCCGGCTCGAACCGCGGCTGGAGGAGATCCTCTCGTTCGGCGATCCGAACGTCGAGGAGATGGTCGCCAGGGACGCGCAGCTGATTCTCGTCGACGGCTCGCGGCACGCCGCGTTCGCCGAACAGATGGCCGATCTCGGCGTTCCGGTGATCCAGTACCTCGTCGAGACCCCCGAGGCGCTCGCGGAGGCCGTCGAGCTGACCGGTCGGGCCCTCGGACCCGAGGCGCTCGAACGGGCGAACGTCTTCCTCAACGACTACGACCGCGTCCTTTCGGCCGTCACCGAGGACGTCGAGAGCCTCGCTCCGGAGGAGCGCGTCCGCGTCCTCTTCCTCGGGACCGATCGGCTGCAGGTCGCCAGCGGGGACATGTACCAGACGTGTCTGATCGAAGCGGCCGGTGGGATCTCCGTGACACGCGAGCTGGCCGGGTACTGGAACGAGGTCAACCTCGAGCAGGTCCTTCTCTGGGACCCCGACGTCATCCTGATTCCCCCCTACGGACCGGTGCAGCCGGCGGACGTCCTCGAAGATCCTGACTGGGCGGCGATCCGCGCCGTGCGAGACGGCCGGGTTCACCGGATGCCGCGGGGGATCGCTCCGATGGACACGCCCGTCCCGGAATCCCTCCTCGGCGTCGCGTGGATGGCAAGCCTCTTCTATCCGGACCGCATCCGGCTCGATCTCAGGACCGAGGTCGACCGGTTCTACGCCTTCTACTACGGCTACGAGCTGACCGAGGCGGAGCTCGATCACCTGACGGTCCCATGACGACGCGTCGGCGGACGGCCTGGATCCTGCTCCTCGTTCCGCCGGCTTTCTTTCTCGTTGCGCTCTTGGTCGGACGGTACGGCGTGCGGCCGGGCGAAGTGTTCAACGCCCTTTTCGGGCTCGGCGGGGCGTCGGACGTGCTCCGCTCGTTGATCCTCCGGGTCCGTCTGCCGCGCGCGCTCGCCGCCGCGTGCGTCGGCGCGAACCTCGCCGTCTGCGGCGCGGCGTTCCAGGGGCTGTTCCGCAACCCGCTCGTCGACTCGCGGATCCTCGGGGTCAGTTCCGGGGCCGCGTTCGGCGCAGCGCTCGCGCTCCTCCTCTCCGCCGGGGCCGCGGCGGTTCAGGGCTCGGCGTTCGCGTTCGCGCTGATCGCGGTCGGCCTCGTGGTCCTGGTCGGCTGGCGGTTCGGATCGTCGACCCTGGTGATCGTCATCGGGGGGATCCTGATCAGCGCGCTGTTCAACGCCCTTCTCGGGCTGATCAAGTACGTCGCCGATCCGCTCGGCAACCTCCCGGCGATCACGTACTGGCTCCTCGGCGGACTGAGCGGAAGCCGGTGGGCGATCCTCCCGCCGCTGTTCGTCGTCACCGGCCTCGGGATCGCCTTCTTCTTCCTGATCCGATGGCGTCTGAACCTCCTATCCCTCTCCGACGCCGAGGCGACGGCGCTCGGCGTGCGGGTCCGACCGCTCCGGTTTACCGTGATCGTCGTCGGGACGGTGATGGTCGCCGCGTCCGTCGCGGTCGGCGGGATGATCGGGTGGGTCGGGCTCGTCGTTCCGCACGTCGCCCGCGCGTGGGTCGGGCCGGACCAGAAGGGGCTGATCCCCGCCTCGGCCGCGATCGGCGCGGCGACGCTCCTCGTCCTCGACACGATCGCGCGGACGGCCCTCCCGAGCGAGATCCCGCTCGGGATCCTCACCGGGCTGATCGGCGTCCCGGCCTTCTTCCTCCTGTTCCTTCGGTTCCTTCGGGCGAGGGGGGAAGCGCGATGAGGCTCGTCGCCGAGAAGATCCGCTACGCCTACCGCCCGGGGGACGACGTCCTCCACGACGTCTCGCTCTCGATCGATGCGGGACGGTCCCTGTTCGTCCTCGGGGCGAACGGGTCGGGGAAGACGACGCTCCTCGATTGCCTCAGCGGAATCCGTACCCCGAGATCGGGCCGGGTCACCATCGACGGCATCCGGCTGGCGGATCTGAGCGTCCGCGATCGGGCCCGCTGGATCGGCGTCGTCCCCCAGCTCCACGAGCCGGTCTTCTCCTACACCGTCGGGCAGGCCGTTCTGATGGGGCGCGCCCCGCATCTCGGCCTGTTCGCCCGGCCCGGGAAGGAAGATCTAAAGGCCGTCGACCGGGCGCTCGACACGGTCGGCGCCGCCTCCCTTCGGGATCGGCCGTACACCGGGATCAGCGGCGGAGAGCGACAGCTCGTCCTGATCGCCCGCGGCCTCGCTCAGGGGGCCAGCTGCCTGTTGATGGACGAACCGGCGGCTCACCTCGACCCCCAGCATCAGCACGGCGTCCTCACCGTCGTTCGGCAGCTCACCGACGAAGGGTTCTCGTTCGTCGTCACCTCGCACCGCCCGAACAACGCCCTGCTGTACGCCGACGAGGTCGTCTTCCTCGCCGACGGGGTCTCGATCGTCCGCGGTGCCCCCGAGGACGCGATCACCGAGGAGAGCCTCCGCGCCGCCTACGCGATGGAGTTCGAGATCGTTCGTGGCGCCAACGGAACCCGCGCCGTCGTGCCTCGCGTCCAACGGCGCGACGGCGCGGCCTGAGACGCGCCGGGCCCCGCCTCGAGGCTACGGGAAGTCGTAGGTGGCGCCGACTCCGGCGGACAGGTCCCCGGCTCCGGTGAAGCTCCCCCACGCGTAGATCGAGAATCCGTCGAATCCGATCTCGACCTCAAACCGCTGTTCGGTCAGCCCGAACGGGGTCAACGCGAAGTCGGTCGCCGACGTAACGACGACGCCCCCGAGATCGAGCTCCGCGTCAAACCACAGCTGCGCGTCGAGCGCCGGCACGACGACCGTGGAGGCGCCGAGGTCCGCCGTCAGCGACCCGCCGTCCAGATCCAGGTCGAAGACGCGGACTTCGCCGCCGATCAGCACGCTCGCCCCGAAGGCCGGGACGGTGAGATCGAAGCTGCTCCACAGGGAGAAGTTCCCGTAGGAGGCGTCGACATCGAGCGAGAGCACGTTTCCGAACACCGGATAGATCTCGGAGAGGAGACTCGCGTCGGCCGACAGCTCGAACCCGTCCTGCGCGACGTCGAGGAGCGAGACGTCTGCGTGAAGGTCGAACCCCCCGAAGGCGAACGGATAGACGTCGACCGCCACCGCCCCCCCGATGCCGAACCGGCCGAACGAATAGTCGACGCTCCCCGTCCAGCTCGCGCCGAACGCCGGAAAGACGGAGATCTCCGCCAGGCTCCCGACGCTCCACCCGTCGACTTGCCACTCGAGATCGAGCCAGACGTCGGTCGAGAATCCAGGAAGAAAGGCCGCTTCGACTCCGACCGTCCCCGAGAGACCGCCGTCCTCCGCCGCCCACCCGCCGAGCCCAGCCACCGCCACGGCGAGCGACAACAGCAACACCACCCTACGTCGAACCATGACCATCCCCCTCACCCTTGAAGATGACCGCCATCCTAGGACGAAGGTTTACGGCTGTCAACTGCCGATCGGGCCGGGGACTGCGTCCAGGCCTCGGTCTTCACGTCCCGCCGAGCGCCCGATACTTCGCCTCCGCGGCCAGAATGAACTCGGTGAGCGCGTGGCCGGCGAGCGTCTCGACGACCAGATCGGCCGCCGGAAACGCGAGATGCCGCGTGACGCGGTTCGGAACAGCGACGCAGAAAAGCCCCGCCGCTTTGGCGGCGGCGACGCCGTGCGCCGAGTCCTCGAACGCGATCGCCCCATCGGGAGACACGCCCAAGGAGGCGAGGACCGCCTCGTACAGGTCCGGCGCGGGCTTCGTCGCCACCACGTCCTCGGCGCACGCGAACGCTTCGAAGCGTTCGGACAGGCCGATCGCCTCCAGGTGGCCGACGACCCACTCGCGCTCCGAACTCGACGCGATCGCCAGGCGGACGCCGCGAGCCGTCGCGTCCTCGATCAGCTCTCGGACGCCGGGCATGACCGCTTCGTCCTTCAGGAGCTCGAGCTCGCGCGCCATCCGTCGATCTCGGATCGCGGCGCGGTCGATCGCAAGGCCGAGGTGCCTTTCGAGGAGATCGTACGCCTCCGCCGGATCGGCCGAGGAGCCGATCAGCTCCGCCCACACGGTCGGCGGAACGGTCAGACCGTGCTCCGCGTAGATCTCCTCCCACGAGCGGCGAAACGGGGTCTCGGTATCGAGAATCAATCCGTCGAAATCGAGAATCGCGGCCTCGATCATCGCGATCGCCACCTCCCGTCGTTCGCGGACCTCGCTCCGCCGTCGGGCGGGGGAAGTCCGCCAGCATAACCCCAGACGGGGCGGACGCCAATCGCGGCGTACGAAGGCAGCCCGGCGGCCGGTTCGGCCTCCTCGTCGCGGCCACGCCAACGGAAAAGCGGCGCACGGGATCCCGTGCGCCGCTTGAAGATCGAACTTCGTGCGCTAGTAGATGACCTCGACGTCGAGCGCCTGGGGACCCTTCTGGCCCTGGCCCAGGGTGAACTCGACCTTCTGCCCATCGCTGAGGGTCTTGAATCCCTCGCCACGAATGGAGCTGAAGTGCACGAATACGTCCTCTCCACCTTCGCGCTCGATGAAGCCGAAGCCCTTGCTGTCGTTGAACCACTTCACGGTACCGGTCTCACGGTCGGACATTCCTACCAATCCTCCTCCATGTTGGGAGCTTTAGCGAAGCAGAGCGTTCTCACTGGACCACAGACATCTGGACTCCAAGAAAGCGACTGCAAAACTACCAACAACATACGTAGTGTACCCGTGGAGCACGGGCCGGTGCAAGGGCCGTCTCACCCCGTCTTGCAAGGTCGCGGGGAAGCACCGCGCGTCGAGATCGAACCCCTCCCGGCTACCAGTCAACGGAGACCTCCAGTGCGACGCCGACGATCGCCCCGGGAGCGAAAACCGTCGTGAAGGCGAGCTCCCACGATCCGGCAGGTCGAACGACCAACGCAAAGGCCGCCCGGTCCCACGCGAACGCTCCCGCGGCCTCGGCGGCGTAGAACCGCGCCTCGACCGACACCTCGCGGTCGCAGGGACCGTCCATCTCGACGCCCAATCCACCGGCCCACGCGTACTCCTTGTGCCCGGTGAGCTTCTTGTTCCACCCCGCGGCGAAGCTCGTGCGGCTCTCGACCCACGCGTTGCCGCACGCCGCGTCGAACGCGACGCCGGCGACCCTCAGCCCCTCCAGGCCGAGCGCTCCGGATGAAACCACCTCCCCCAGGAACTCGACCGAAGCCGTCAGGCCTTTCCAAGCCGCCACGGTGTCGAGCGCGGGCTCGAACGACAGCTGCATCCCGCCTCGGGTCCACCGTGCCTCGACCTCGACGGACAGCCAGGCGAGGTCCGGCGGAAGCGGCAAGATCGTCTCGACGTCGATCCACTCGAAGTCCTTCTTGGCGGAGAACCGGCCCGCGATGTCGATCGGAATCCCGCGGGTCTCGAACGAGACCTCGATGTCGGCCCGGTAGAAGTCGAGGCAGAACGCCTTCGACGCGCCGAGGCGCGCTTTGATGTCGACCTCGACTCCGTCCAGCTCGTGCTGGACGCGAAAGTCGGCCCGGAAGCGGTCGCGATACAGGTCGAACCCGGCGTCGAACGCCGATCCCCGGAACTCGAACGAGAGGTCGGCCGCCAGCTTCTTGAACCGGTGCTCGTCCGGCTCGAAGGTCGCCGTCGCGCTGAGCTCGCTTGCGGAGGCCTCGACCGTGGCCCCGAGCTCGAGCTCCGTCCACTCCTCGTGATCGAACTCGATCGTAGCCTCGGCTTCGAGAACCGCTCCGAGAACGCCCACCGTCAGTTCCCCTTCCGTCTCCGCGGCGAACTCCTGCCAATCGAAGCGAGAGACCGACTCCCAGGAGCCCGTGAGCTCCGCGCCGATCGCCCCGCCGACCGAGGAGACGAGGACGGTGAAGAGAAGCACGAGGGTCCGTAAGGAGAACGTCGTTCCTCTTTCGGAGTCCGGCCGCCCGAGCAGGATCATGACACATCTGAGAGTATCTTTTCATTGTTCTGAAATCAAGAGGCGGCCAAAACAGAGGTTCGATCGAGGGACACGGTGCCCGCACCGCTCCCGGGAGGGGGGCCGAATTCGGCTGGCGTTGCCGCTCGTCGACGAGCGGCTCTTCTAGGCGGCCGGCGAATCCCTTCGGGTCCGCCGCGTCTCGCCGGTCACCGGATCGGTCAACGCGATCGCCCGACGTTCGCCCTCGTCGAGCAGAACGGTGAGGTGAGATCCGTCGTGCTTCCCCGGTTCGGGCGGAAACCGATACGGAGCGATCCGCGCGACGGCACCTTGGAATCCGGCGACAAACGAGCCCTTCTCAAGGCACCGTGTGCACTCGCGGGCCGGACCGTTTCACTCGGGCGGCGTTGTCAAGGCCAGAAACAGGTCCTTGGCGAACTTCGCGACGGCCGTCTTCTCCTCCGTCGTAGGAACGGCCTCGCCGCGGCCTTCCAGCACGGTCCTCATCGCGGCCCGCGTGATGTCCGATTCGCGGCGAGAGAACGGTGCGAACTGGTCGGCCCACGCGTTCAGCTCGTCCGCCTGGTCGGCGGTCAACGTCGTCTCCACGGTTTCGCGGTCGATCCTGTTCAGGCAACGCACGGCGACGACGCGCCCATCCGGGTAGATCGTCATTCGATCGCAGTGGCTCGCCGATCCGCCCTGCCGCTCCCACTCCAGCAAGGCCGCAGGACGATCGGCCTCCGCCGTTTCGCCCTCCGCCTCCGAAGGTTCCGGCGAGGGGGCCGCTGCATCCGGCTCGGCGTTCCCGGCTTCCGTTGGTTCGGGCTCCACCACCGGAGTCTCTTCCTCCGGCTCCGGTGTGGGCTCCGAAACGGCCTCCGGGGCCGCCGCCTCTTCCGGAGCGGCCTCCACTGAGCTCTCGCCCGCATCGCTCGACGCAGGCCGGCCTCCTCCGCATCCCGCCATCCCCAGAGCCAGACCCATCGCAACGGCACCCATCAGGAGGATGACGAGACATTTCCACGTTCCGCGCTTCATCCCACCTCCTACGGCCGTCGGCGTTCGACATCACCGACTCGGCCGGTTTCGGGGACCCAGACTTTTCGTGCTCCGCGGCCCCACGAACCATCGTAGTCATCGAAAGGCCGCGGTCAAGTCTCAAGTCGGCGGGCAGGCGAAGCCGCTTTTGCAGGCCGCGAGGCGCGAGGGAGGCCGAGCGCTCACGGCGCCTCCTTCCACCAGTCGATCTTCACCAGTCCGAACAGCGTGAGCGACAGGACGGGGCCGCCGTGGGACGAAACCCCGAGCGCCGTTTCAGGCACTCCTCGGCCCTGCGCGAGCCGCATCGTCGGCTTCGGCCCCGCGGGAATAGGCAGCGCGCCCACGCTTCCCCACGGCGGATCCTGCACCGCGAGACTTCCGAGTCTGATGGCCAACATAACCGACCTCCTCAGGCACCCAGCCCCACAAGAGGAGCTAAGGTTTGCCTTAGTATACATATATGGCGCACTTAGTCAACCTTATACTGCAGATTTACGCGGGATCTCGTTTGGGATTTGCTTGAAAACTCAGATCTTCCTGATACAATACAAGGGGAATCAGATGGCCTAGAAGGAGAAACTATGGCGATCACGGCTCGACTTACACTGATCCTCAAGGCGGACGACGTCACCGTCGCGGAATCCGAGGACCCCGAGATCTGGAAGGCCGCGTTCGAAGCGATTCAAACCGGGCTGGGCGGCGGCGCTCTGAGAAAGGTCGACGAGGAGTTATCGGAGTGGGTCCCCGAAGAGGAGCGCGCGGCGATCCGTTCGTTCGCCGTGGAGCTGGGGGTCGACGTCAAGGACGTCCTCGCCGCCTGCCATCCGAGGACGATGCCGCCGTACCTGTTCCTCAACCGGCGTCATTGGGAGGCGTTCAAGCGCCAAACGCCCGAGCGGGGGAGGAACGCGGTGAGCAATGCGGTCCTCGCGGTGACCCTCCTCCTCCTTTGGGCGGAGAAGATCAACCTCGATCGCGTCTCCCAGCGAGATGGGATGGCCGTCCTCCGGGCGATCTCGGCCCGCGACGAGCACGCCAGCCGCGCCGTCGACAACTGCCCTTGGCTGCAGCGATCGACCGGACGCGTCGTGATCAACCCGGACGAGATCTCGAAGGCGATCGCCGTGGCGCGCGCGTTCTGCCTTCAGCAGCCGCCGGAGTGGCCGGACGAGAAGTCCTCACCGACGCCTCCGACCGAATAACGAAGGGAACGCCAACCCCGAAGGGAAGTCAGCCGGCGATACGTCCGACTCGAAACCGGCGAAGAACTCGAAGTCGGCCGTCATTCTCTGAAGATCAGCCGACGATACAGCCGCAGTTCCTCGATCGACTCCCGGATGTCGTCCGCCGCGCGATGCCGAACGCTCTTGTCCAGCTTGGCGATCGCGCCGGGATACCACCGGGCGGCGAGCTCGTTGATCGCACTGACGTCGATGTTCCGGTGGCTCAGGTGCGCGTTCAGCTCCGGCATGTAGCGCATCAGGAACCGGCGATCGAGCAGGATCGAGTTGCCGCAGAGCGGCGCCACGCCCCGGTGGGTATGCTTCCGGAGGAACGACAGCGTCTGCCGCTCCGCGTCGTGAAGCGAGACGTCAGAGGCCCGCGACGCCTCGATAAGCCCGGAGAAGCCGTGCTGCTGCTCGCACCACGGATCGATCCGTTCCAGCCGCTCGTCCGGCTGATGGATCACCAGCACCGGTCCCTCGTCAACGATGTCGAGGTCCTTGTCGGTGACGACGCTCGCGATTTCGAGGATCGCCCGATTCCCGACGCTCAGCCCGGTCGTTTCGAGGTCGATCCAGACGAGGTTGCTCCGGTTTCGTGCCACGAGCAAACGCTCCTTCCGCGGAGACCTTATCCGGCCCCGGTGCGGTCGGCCAGCCGGCGCTCGGAAAGAAGAGGCGCGGCGCACGATCCCGCACGCCGCGCACCAACCCACGATTCGATCGATCGCCGCTACAGAGCCACGACGTCGAGCGCCTGGGGGCCCTTCTGACCCTCCCCCAGGGTGAACTCGACTTCCTGGCCGTCCTGCAGCGACTTGTAGCCTTCGCCGCGAATCGAGCTGAAGTGCACGAAGACGTCGTCGCCGCCCTCGCGCTCGATGAAGCCGAAGCCCTTGTCGTCGTTGAACCACTTGACAGTTCCGGTGAGTCGTTCGGACATGTAGAAACCCTCCTCCATGCTGGGAGCCTTAGCGAAACAGAACGATCTCTGGGATTTCAGGAATGATCCGGACTCCGAGAAAGCGACTGCACAACTACCAACATTGCAAACAGTGTATCGAAGCGACGTGTCCGGCGCAACGCCGTTGTGATTCAGGGAAGGGAGAGACGATCCACCGGGGCGCTCGCCCGTCGGCACCGCAGAGCTCGTCCTCCGATCGAAGGAGACGCAGGCGGGGCGCTCTGCCCGAGAAGACCAAAAGGAGTCAGCTCAGAACCCCGCCTGCGGATAGCCACCGGAACAGCTCTGGCCGTTCCGGAAAGGCCACTCTACCGCGAGACCGCGCGGAATGCAAGAGGGCGGACTTCCCACGAAAGTCGGACCGGTTTGCGCTCCGGCGGGCCGGATCATCGGGTAAGATCCCGCGGGCTACGCCGAGACGCGCCGCTACTGGCAGATGTCGATCGATCTTCGCGAACCGCCTCCGCCTCCCGAGTGGCCGGACGGGCTTCACGTCGAGGCGTTCGATCCGGAGAGCGACCTCGAGACCTCCGTTCACGCGACGCGCGAAACGATCGCCCGAAGGACAACCGCCTAGATCACCTTCTCGTCGCGGAGCCGCAACGCCGCGTCGAGGACGACGTCCGCCTGCAGCCGACAGGTCGCCTCGTAGGCGTCGTCGAACCGGTCCGGGTTCCACCCCTCGGTCAGGTCGATGTACGGCTGGAAGATCGCGCCGCCCGGGATCCCGAAGAGGCGACAGGCGGCGAAGAGGACGGCCGCCTCCCCGTTCTCCATCGAGACGCAGCCCCGGTCGCGGAAGGACTCGACCATCTCCTCGGTGATCCGGTAGAGCGCCTCGCAGGACGCGTTGCCGCCGACGTGGACCGTCGCCCCGCGCTCCTGCGCCGACTCCGCAAGCGCGGCGACGACCGCCGGATCCGCGTCGACCCGCCCCGCGGAGTTGCCGTAGTGGATCGAGGTGCCGTCCGGCCCGACCGCGAACGACGGGACGAGGACGTCGCCGAACGCCACGGGCGAACCGAGAGACCAAGCGGCGCACGCGAGGAAGAGAGCACCGATCCCGCCCGCAATCAGGTCCTCGACCGTGCAGGCGAGCGGCGAGGCCCCCATCGACGGAACCAGGACCATCACCTCGAGCCCTTCGCGCTCGCCCCGCTTCACGACGCGCGGCCCGGCGTACGGGTGGACGTGCGGGCCGAGCCAGCTTGCGTCCTCCAGATCGCACAGCTCCCCCAGTCGATCGACGATACCGCGGTTGAACGTCAGGATCGCGACGCCGGACAACTCCAGGTCCTCGTCGTTCGCTCCCGCCGCCTTCGCGGCGGCGATCGTCTGCTTCGGCGTAATCAACTGAGCCACGTTTCACCTCCTCGCCGAAGGGGCTCCGTGCGAGCCGCCTTGGCGGCTTGCCGCCCCTAATTCATCGCCTCGATCCGCCTCGTGATCCCGTCGGCGAGCTTGTCACCCGTAAATTCGAACAGGCCGATCGACTCGCCGTTGAAGAAAACCCAGGCCCAGTCGAACGGCGCCACCGCGCAGGCGAAGGCGTCCTCGCGCGTGTCGATTCGGCGGAGATCCATGCGAATCCGCTCCTTGAGCGGGTGGGCCGAGACCGTCTCCTTCAGGTACGCCTCCCCGTCGATGCTGTACGGGCAGCGCGCGCTGAACGCGCCATCGATCGCCAGGAGCCCCTCGTCCGACAGGTCTCGCGGCGCGTAGGCGGCGGGAGCGAGCGTCGGCTCTCGAGCGTCGATCCGATACGGGTTCCACATCAACGCGATCGACTCGCTCCGGGCGACCTCGTGAAAGCCCAGCTCCTCGAGGAACGGAATCGGAAAGTGCGTCGGAAGATCCCATCCCTGGGTCACGAGCCCCGTGAACCGTGGGCGCGTCTCCTCGACGACCCGCTCGATCAGCCTCCGCTCCATGGCGAGATGCTCGGGGGCCTCCGCCTTCGTCCCCGACCAGTGATAGCACATCAGGACCGCCGCGCCCGGCGCGTCGATCGGAACCGGTGCGACCTCCGCCGGCATGTACTCGGCGAACCCCCGCGGTCCGTCCTCGTCGTACGCGACGACGCCGCGCATCCCGAGCCCGATCATCCGGCGGCGCCACGCGGCCGTCTCCGTGAGGTCGCCTCGGAACTTTTTCCCTTCCACCTCGGCTCCGCCGGGACAGCAAGCGACGTCCGAGAGCCCCTCCGCAGTGAGCGGCCTGTAGTGAACGTCCACGGTCCGGTCACCTCCGCGAGAAGCGTACCGCGCGCGTGTGAACATGCTGCGAAGGGCGAATCGCTCGCCCTCCCTTAAACCCCGAAGGTTGACGGCGCGCCGCGGTTCGTGCTCCACTCTCACCAAGAGGACGAAGGAGGCGAGCATGCCCGAGACGATCCCCGGTTTGACGAAGGAATCCCTGTCCTGGCTCGAGGACACGACGATCAACGCCTACATGGCGACGGTCGAGGACGATCAGCCGCGCACGCGGCCGGTCTCGATCCTCTGGCGCGAGGACGCCGTCTGGCTGACGTCCGGAACCTCCAACGGGAAGACGCAGCAGGTACGGAGGCACCCCCGCGTCGAGCTCTGCGTTCCGATCGAGCGAAACGATCGCCACGGCTACGTGCGCCTGTCCGGCGAGGCCGAGATCGTCACCGACTCGGAACCCCGAGCGAGGATCGGCGCGGAGTTCCCGTTCTTCGGGACGTTCTGGGAAGGGACGGACGACCCGCGGTACGCGCTCATCCGCGTCCTCCCGGGCGAGATCCTGTATCTGCGCCCGGAGGAGGATCGTCACCACGCGATCTACCTCTGACGCGGAAACACCTACTCCTCCAGTCGGAACGGCGGGTAGACGTCGGTCATCAGCGCCACGTAGGCGAAGACGCGGAACGTCCACCGGTTCATCCCGACCACGAGCCGGAAGATGTCCCTCGGATACCTGCCGGTGAACAACAGCGTCACCGCGGCGAAGAGCGTCAGGATGAAGAGCAGCCCGAACTTCTCGAAGCCGGCGCCGCCCTGGAAGACGCCGACGACGATGTAGTGCGGGATCGCCAGCAGCCACCACTTCACCAGCGCGAGCCCCGGCGAGAGCCGCTCCGGATACCGGACGTCGAGGTCGGCCGGATAGCCGCCGGCCTTCAGCGTGAACGGAGGGTACTCGTCCGTGCCGAGCGCCTCGTAGCTGTAGAACGCGACCCGCCACGACCACCGCATCACGCCGACGTTGTAGTCGAACAGCCCCCGCGGGTACCGCCCGCTGAACAGGATCGCGAACAGCGACAGGACCCACGAGACGGCGAACCCGCACCAGAGGAAGGGAAGGACGACGAAGTGGGGGATCAGCAGGAACCACTTCACCAGCCAGAGCGCCGGCGAGAGCGGCTCGGTCAGCTCCGCCTTGAACGTCAGCGGGAAGCCGCTCGGCGCCGCCGACTGCACCTCAGCCGGTTCGTGCGGCTCCGCGATCCGCGACCGCCGCGCGACGAGCAGGACGAGGGCCAGGCCGATCGCGACCAGCACCACACCGGCGGCGAGGACGCCGATCCCGACCGCGAGCAGCCACGGGGCCTCGGCACCGACGGAGCCGGTGACGTCGATCCCGCGCGACCCGTCGGCGTTCATCACGACGAGCGCCCAGTCGCCCGGCTCGATCTCCCAGACGAGGTCCTGCGTCCCTTCGCCTTGAACGCTGGCGGCCCAGAACGTCTGATCGCCCGGAGGCGCCGGAGCGTTCGGTCCGATGTGATCGTCGTACTCGGTCGTCCAGACGCGTTCCCTCCGGTGCTCCTCGAAGTCGATCTCCTCGATCTCCGAGTAGGAGACGTCCAGCAAGTACGCTTCGAGATCGGCGCGCGGCGCGATGCCGACGAAGACCGGCACGTCGCCCGTCATCCGGATCCGAGCCGTCGTCGGATGGCGGTACCACCAGATCCAGTCGCCCTCGAGGACGACCTCTCCGACCACGGCGTACGTGTCCCGTTCGAGCTCCGCCGACGGCGACGTCAGGAACCCCTCCTCGTCGGTGAACCCTTGATCGACCCCGATCAGCGCCCCGCCGCCGAACAGCAGCGCGATGCCGACGATCAGGATCAAACTCCCGAGAATCAGTGAAACGACCTTCCCTGCGCTCATCCCTCTGCACCCCCTCGCGTCGTCTACAGCTCGACCGTCGTGCCGATCCCCGCCTCGACCGCCTTGTCATAGACGAGCTTCGCCGTCGCCACGTCCTGGATCGCCAGGCCGACCGACTTGAACAGCGTGATCTCCTCGCCGGACTCGCGGCTCGGCTTCCGGCCGAGCACGAGCTCCCCGAGCTC
>CAYXLR010000026.1:0-21086 GCA_964466035.1 uncultured Thermotogae bacterium | reverse complement strand
CCATCTGGGCGGCGCCGGTGATCATGTTCTTGATGTAGTCGGCGTGACCCGGACAATCGATGTGCGCGTAGTGGCGCGTCTCGGTCTGGTACTCGACGTGCCGGACGTTGATCGTGATCCCGCGCGCCTTCTCCTCCGGCGCGTTGTCGATGTCCTCGAACGCCATGGCCCGCGCCTTGCCCTGGGTCGCGAGGATCTTCGTAATCGCCGACGTCAGCGTCGTCTTCCCGTGGTCGATGTGTCCGATCGTGCCGATGTTCAGGTGAGGCTTGTCCCTCACAAACGCTTCCTTCGCCATCGCCTAAACCTCCTTGAGACGGTCTATTCAGTCCCGATCTTTCTAGCGTACTCACCCCATGGAATGACTTCCCACGCGAGCCTTCAGCCCGCGATCGGAGTCGAACCGACGACCTCCCCCTTACCAAGGGGGTGCTCTACCTCCTGAGCTACACGGGCGTTCCGATCACCAAGCGCAAAGTGTAACCGAAACCCGGTTTCCACAACAACTGGAGGGGGAGGGATTCGAACCCCCGTAGGCGTCCGCCAACGGATTTACAGTCCGCCCCGTTTGGCCGCTTCGGTACCCCTCCAAACAAAAAAACCATCCAGAGCCAGCGGCCAGGGTCGAACTGGCAACCTACGGTTTACAAAACCGTTGCTCTGCCGATTGAGCTACGCTGGCACGCTCGCCCGATTCGGACGCATTGTACAGGCCGCAAACGGCCGGTTCAAGCCACGAAGCGCAGCCAAACCCGCCGGCTCCGCGGGCCGTCGAACTCGCAGAGGAAGAGACCCTGCCACGTGCCGAGCGCGAGGTCGCCGTCGACGATCGGAAGCTGAACGGACGACCCCATCAGCGACGCCTTGACGTGCGCCGGCGCGTTCCCTTCGAGATGCGTCCAGGCCACATCGTCCGGGACGATCCTCGCGAGCGCCGAGAGGACGTCGGCCGCGACCGCCGGATCGGCGTGCTCGTTGACCGTCAGGCCGGCGGTCGTGTGCGGGCAGAAGACGACGCAGAGCCCCTCGTGCACCCCCGAGCGTCGGACCTCTTCGCGGACGCGCGGCGTGATGTCGATGAACTCCTCGCGCACCGTCGACCGGACGTCGAGCCGCTTCATCGGACGCTCTTCAGCGCTTCCTCGAGCTCGGCCCGCAGCCTCTCCTTCTCCGCGACCCCCTGAACGCGAAGGACGACCTCGCAGGTCCCGCCGTCGGTTCCGGCCCGGGCGAGGCTAACGATCTTCGCACCGTGCGCCCGGAGGATCGCGAAGACGTCGTAGAGGTCCTCGCTGTCGGCTCGCACCTTCACCGTCAGCCGCGTCGCCTCGAGACCGATCCCGAGCCCCCGCGTCAGCCCCTTGAGAAGCTCACCCTGGGTGATGACGCCGACGAGCTTGCCCTCCTGGACGACCGGGAGGACGACCAGCCGGTTCGCGAGCAGGATGAGCGACGCCTTCTCGAGCGTGTCGTCGGGCGAGACGGCGAACTTCGCCGGATGGGAGAATCGACGGACCGGCGCTTCCCAGTCGGCGATCTCCTTCAGCCCCGCCCGCGTGATGAACCCCTCGAGCGTTCCGTCTTCGGAGACGACGAGGAGGAGCCCGAAGCCGTGCTCCTCCATCAGGTCACGCGCCTGGGAGATCGGGGCGTCCGGGGCGACCGTCACGGCCCTCGACTGCATGTACTGACGGACGTTCATTCCTCTTCTTGCTGGGCCTGGGCGATGATTCGGTCCTGGAGGTTTCCGGGGACCGGCTGGTACTGGGCGGGCTCCATCTGGAACGTCGCCCGCCCCTGGGTGCGCGACTTCAGGTCGAGCGCGTAGCTCTGCATCTCGGCGAGCGGAACCTCGGCGTGGATCGTCGTCGTCTTCCCCGTCGGTTCCATTCCGAGGATCCGACCGCGTCGTCCGTTGAGGTCGCTGATGATGTCGCCGGTGAACTCCTCCGGGGTCCTCACCTCGACGCGCATCACCGGCTCAAGCAGGACGGGCTGCGCCCGGTCGAACGCGTCGCGGAACGCGTGCCTCGCGGCGAGCTTGAACGCCAGCTCGGACGAGTCGACCGGGTGAAAGCTGCCGTCGAAGACGGCGACCGAGACGTTGGTCACCGGATACTTGGCGAGGTTCCCCTCCTCCATCGCCTCGAGAACGCCCTTCTCCACGCCGGGGATGTACTGGCCCGGGATCGCCGCGCCCTTGATCTCGTCGAGGAACCGGTATCCTCCCTCGCCGGAGAACGGCTCGAGCCGCAGGACGACCTCGCCGAACTGCCCGCGACCGCCGGTCTGCTTCTTGTGGCGGTACTTCGCCTCGGCCTTCTTGCGGACCGACTCCTTGTACGGAATGCTCGGCCGGTGCGTCTCCAACGAGACGTTGTAGCGGTTCTTCAGCCGCTCGAGGAAGACGCTCAAGTGGACGTCGCCCATCCCGTGGATCAGCATCTCCTTGGTCACCGGATCCCGGTCGACCTGAAGCGTCGCCTTCGTCGTCGAGATCTCCCTGAGGGCCTCGCTCATCTTCTCGACGTCGGACTGGCTCTTCGGCACGATCGCCTGTGAGTAGACCGGCCTCGGGAAGTCGGGCATCGGATACGGGTCGGCGCCTTGGTCCGTCGCGATCGTCGCGCCGAGCGTCAGATCCTCGGCCTTGCCGATGGTAACGATTCGGCCGCAAGCAGCTTTCGGAACGCGCTTCTGCGCCGTCCCTTCGATCGCGTACAGGTCGCGGACGTCGACCTTGCGTCCCGTCCCGACTTCGACCAGCGCCTTCCCCTCCTGCAGGGTCCCGTCGAGGACGCGGACGAACGAGAGACGCCCGAGGTACGGGTCGTTCGACAGGTTGAACACCACCGCCCGGCACGCGCCGGACGGATCGCCGCTCGTCGCCGCGAGGGAACCGAACGCGGCCATCAGCTGATCGAGACCCTTCCCCTCGGTCGCCGACGCGCAGAGGACGGGGACCAGATTGCCGCCGGCGACGGCGCCGGTCAACGCGGCGGCCGCCTCCTCGGTGGTGATCTCCTCGTCCTCGAGGAACTTCATCATCAGCTCGTCGTCGTAGGTCGACACTTCCTCGAGGAGGACGCCACGCGCCTCTTCGCACGCCGGCGCGAGATCGGCCGGGACGTCCGTCTTCCCCTTGTCCGCGAAGTAGACGGCCCGGTTCGTGACTAGATCGACGAGTCCGACGAAGTCGCTGCCCTCTCGAATCGGCAGCTGAAGGGGGATGAACTTCCCGTCGAAGTGGTCGCGAAGCGAGGCGAGGACGTCGTCGAACTTCGCGTTCTCCTTGTCCATCTGGTTGATCAGGACGGCCGTCGGGCGCTTGGCGGCTCCGGTAATCTCCCACGCCCGTTCGGTGACGACCTCGACGCCCCGGTCCGCCCCGACGACGAGAAGCGAGAGATCGGCGACCGCGATGCCCTTGTACATCTCCTCGACGAACTCGTCGCCGCCCGGCGTGTCGAGGAGGGCCACGGTCAGATCCTTCGCCGTGTACGTCCCCACTCCCAGGTCGATCGTGTGGCCGCGCTCCTTCTCCTCCTGCGAGGCGTCCAGCGCGAGCTGCTCCTTGATTCCGGCCTTCTTCATCAACGCGATCGCGAGCGCCGTCTTGCCGCATCCGGAATGGCCCACCAAGCAGATGTTTCTTGCTTGCCCCATATCGGTGTCCCCCTTGGGCGGATCTTGAAGAAATCGTGCGCAGTATATCGACCCGCTTTCGACCGGGCAACCGATCGCACCGCTCGAAGGCGCACGCCAACCGGATCTCCGGCACTCCCCCGGGCCGCCTTGCGGCCCCTCCGCCGGCCCCTTACCCTGTCGCCGATGACCGACATCTCATCGTTCCCATGCCGACAGGAGGTGTGAATGCCGACCCGACTGTTGTTGGGCAACGAGGCGCTGGCACGGGGGGCGCTCGACGCGGGGCTCTCCGCGGCGTACGCGTATCCGGGGACCCCGTCGACGGAGATCACCGAGTACGTCCTGCGAAGCCCCGAGGTCGCGCACCGCGACGTCGTCTCCCACTGGACCGCGAACGAGAAGACCGCGTTGGAGGCGGCGCTCGGCGCGAGCTACGCCGGGGTGCGCGCGATGGCGAGCATGAAGCACGTCGGGCTGAACGTGGCCGCCGATCCGTTCGTCAACGCGGCGATCGCCGGCGCGAACGGCGGCCTGCTCATCAACGTCGCCGACGATCCGTCGATGCACTCCTCGCAGAACGAGCAGGACTCCCGGCTCTACCTCGACCTCGCGCTGATCCCGTGCGTCGAGCCGGCCGATCAGCAGGAGGCCTACCGGGCCCCCGCCTACGCGTTCGACCTGTCCGAGCGCCATCGGATCCCGGTGTTGATCCGCCTGACGACGCGGCTGTCGCATTCCCGCGGCGTGATCTCGACCGGGGTGAAGCGGCCGCGGAACCGGCTCTCTCTGCCGGCCGACCCGAAGCGGTACGTCCTCCTCCCGGTCCTCGCCCGCCGGAGCTACGCCCGACTCGTCGAGCGGCGGCCCGACTTCGTCCGCGAGAGCGAGGAGAGCCCGTTCAACGCCTACACCGACGGCCCCGACAGGTCGCTCGGGATCGTCGCGTGCGGGATCGCGTACGGCTACCTGCTCGACGTCGTCGACGAGAGGTTCCCCCATCCGATCCTCAAGGTCGGCCAGTACCCGATCCCCGACGCGCTCCTGGAGAAGATCATGGAAAGCTGCGAGCGCGTCCTCGTCCTGGAGGAGGGGTTCCCGTACGTCGAGGCGAAGCTCCGCGGGACGCCGGTCCGGTCGTCTCCCGTCGTCCACGGGCGGCTGACCGGGCACCTCCCGCGGGTCGGCGAGCTAACCCCGCGGGCGGTCGCCGACGCGCTCGACCTCGGTCGTCTTCCGACGCGCGATGCATCGTCGATCCCGGTGCCGCGCCCGCCGGCCCTCTGCCCCGGCTGCCCGCACGGAGACACGTGCAACGCGCTCAACGCGGTCCTCAAGAAACGTCCCGAAGGGGGCGTCGTCTTCTCCGACATCGGCTGCTACACGCTCGGCGCCCTCCCGCCGTACGAGGCGATCGACACCTGCGTCGAGATGGGGGCCTCGATCACGATGGCCAAGGGAGCGGCCGCCGCCGGGCTCCATCCGGCGATCGCCCTGATCGGCGACTCGACGTTCACCCACTCCGGCCTGACCGGCCTCCTCGACTGCGTCGTCGAAAACGCGAACGTCACCGTCATCATCGCCGACAACCTGACGATCGCGATGACCGGCGGCCAGCCCTCGTCGGCGGAGAGCCGGCTCGCGGAGATCTGCGCCGGCCTCGGGGTCGACCGCGATCACGTCCGCGTCATCGAGCCGCATCCGAAGAACCACGAGGAGAACGTCGCGATCCTCGAGCAGGAGATCGCGCACGCCGGTCCGTCGGTGATCATCGCGCAGCGGGAGTGCATCCAAACCGCTCGACGGCGGGCGAGAAGGTCGAAGCCCCGGGAGGGAGGAGGAACCCGATGAACCGGAACGTCATCCTCGCCGGGGTCGGCGGTCAGGGGCTCCTCGCCCTCGCCGCGGTGATCGGAGAGGCCGCCCGCGCGCTCGACCTGGACGTGAAGCAGGCCGAGGTCCACGGGATGGCACAGCGGGGCGGCGTCGTGCAGAGCCATCTTCGGTACGCCGATCGGTCGCTGCATTCGAACCTCGTCCGAGACGGGACGGCCGACCTAATCCTCGCGCTCGAGCCGATGGAGGCGCTGCGCTACCTCCCCTACCTCTCGCCGACCGGCGCCGTCGTCAGCAGCACGACGCCGCTGGTGAACGTCCCCGACTACCCGGAGAAGGCCGACGTCCTCGCCGAACTCGAGAAGCTGCCCACGTGCCGGCTGGTCGATGCGGAAGGACTGGCCAAACAGGCCGGCGCGCTGCAGGCGGCGAACATGGCGATGCTCGGCGCCGGATCGCCGTTCCTCGACCTCCCGGAGGAGGCGCTGATCGGGGCCGTCCAGAGCTTCTTCGCCGGCAAGGGAGACACGGTCGTCGAGACGAACGTCCGCGCGTTTCGGCTCGGGCTCGCCGCCGTTCGGGCCGGCTAGCCGAGGTCAAGCCCGCTTCCCTCCGTGGCGGTACGGGCGCGTCTCGTTGTACGCCATCTTCGCCCGGAGCGCACCGTCGATGTCGTAACCCATCCCGCCGGCGAGGTCGAGGATCCGGATGATCGTGTCGGCGAGCTCCTCCTCCACCTTGGAGAATCCGTCGATCGCCCCGCTCGGGGGATCTCCGTCCCGGTGCGCCTCCATCGCCTCGGCGAGTTCGGTCACGGCGAGCATCAGCACCTCGCCGATCGGCCGCGGTTGATCCCACCAGCCGTGCTCGACCGCCGTGCGGTGGATCTCCCGCTGCAGCTCCTCCACGGACATCGGTTCGCTCATCGCCGGGCAGCGTAGCGCGCCGGCGCGGCGAACTCAACTCTTGCCCTCCGCCGGCTCGGCCGCTAGGCTTTCGCGGGACCCAACGAATCTCCGGGAGGTCGATATGGACAACAGGCGTCACTGGAAGACCGTCCTTCTCGTGCTGTCGATCGGCGCGGTCCTTTGCTGGACCGGCTTGGCGGCCGAACCGGTTCGACTCGGCATCGTCGCCGACGTCCACGCGCACGACACCGAGTCGCCGGTCGAGCACAAGGTGATGACGAACTACGCCGAGCGGCTGACGGCCTTCGTCGACGCGATGAACGCCTGGCCGGCCGATCTGGTCGTCGAACTCGGTGACCTCGTCAACGGCGCGTTCGTGTTGGGCGCCGACTACGGCGATCCGACCCGAATCGGCGCGATCCTCGACGACGCGGTCGCGCTCCTCTCGGGCCTCGATTGTCCGACGCACTACGTGCTCGGAAACCACGACCTCTACGACCTGTCGAAGGAGGAGTTCCTCGCCGCGGTCGGACGGGAGGAGACCTACTACAGCTTCGATGTGGGAGGCTTCCACTTCGCCAACGTCGACGCCGAGTACAACGACCCCGGGGAGGACGACTACGATCACGTCTTCATGCGGGTGAAGTGCAGGATTCCCCAGCACGAGCTCGAATGGTTAAGGGACGACCTCGCGGGCACCGACCTGCCGACGATCGTCTGCGTCCACCAGCCGCTCGACCCGAGCTTCGATCCGAACGCCGGCGGACCGGCGGTCGTCAACCAGGAGGAGGTCCGCCAGCTCCTGAGCGAGTCGGGCGTCGTGATCGCCGTCTTCCAGGGGCACGATCACGAGAACCGGTACGCGGAGATCGACGGGATCCATTACGTCACCTTTGCCGCGATGGTCGACCACACCGAGCCGACGCCGCCGACGTACGCTCGGGTGACGCTCGATCCGGACGCGCGGGTGATCCGGATCGAGGGGTTCGGGCTGCAGGAAAGCTACGAGCTGCCGTACTAGCCAACAGCACAAGGAGGCTCGCCGTGCCGCGTCGTTGCGTCTTCGTCTGGATACCGATCCTCTGCACGGTTCTCGCCGTCGCGGTCGCCGCCGCCGATGTCGAAGGCACGGTCCGGTTCGGCCTGTTCGCCGACCTGCACGCCCACGACACCGACTCGCCGCTCGAAGGGAAGTGGATGACGAACACCGAGGAGCGGCTCGCGGCGTTCACCGCCGCGATGGCCGCGTGGGATCCGGACTTCGTCATCGAGCTCGGCGACTTCGTCAACGGCTGGGTCGTGCTCGGCGCCGACCCGGGGGACCCGGCGAGGATCCCCGAAATCCTCGCGTGGGCCGACGGGCTGTACGCCGCGTTCGACGGCCCCCGTTACCACGTGATCGGGAATCACGACGTCTACAACCTGGACAAGGAGCAGTACCGATCGATCCTCGGGATCGAGTCGACGTACTACAGCTTCGACGTCGGCGCGTTCCACTTCGTCGTCCTCGACGTGCAGTACGCCGAGGACGGGTCGGATCTGGCCCACACCTACACCGGCGTCGCCGGGTTCCTCCCGGAGGCGGAGATCGACTGGCTCCGCGACGACCTCGCCGCCTCCGACCGACCGACGGTCGTCTTCGTCCACCAGATGCTCGATACGTACATCGAAGACTGGGGGCGCGCCCTCGTCGCCAACCAGCCGGAGATCCAGGCCGTCATCGCCGAGGACGGCGACGTCATCGCCGTCTTCCAGGGGCACGACCACGACAACGCGCACAACGAGATCGCCGGGATCCACTACGTCACGTTCGAGGCGCTCGTCGACCAGGGGGGCCCGCCGTCGTGGGCGCGGATCGCGCTCGACCCGTCCGCGAGGACGATCGTCATCGTCGGCGAGGGAGACCAAGCGAACTACGTCCTCGGCTACGGGACGGAAGCGGAGTGAGAAGGAGGGAACATGATCGCCGAGTTCTCGATCGTCCCGATCGGCGTCGGCGAGAGCCTGAGCGCGCACGTCGCGCGGGCGTTCGAAGTGATCGAGTCGAGCGGCGTCGCGTACGAGCGCCACGCGATGGGGACGAACCTCGAGGGCGACTGGGACGAGGTGATGGGCGTCATCAGGGCGTGCCGCGACCGGCTCCTCCAGAGCTGTAACCGCGTCTCGCTTTCGATCAAGATCGACGACCGCGTCGGCGTGACCGACGGCCTCCGGCGCAAGGTCGCATCGGCGAAGCAGCGCATGGCGTAGCCGCTTTGATCGCCTCGCCGAAACCGCGTAGAGTGAGCGCATGACGACCCGTTGGCTCCGGCACATTCCGAAGGTCGAGCTGCACGTTCACCTCGACGGCGCGCTCCGCCTGAAGACGTTCCTCGATCTGGCCAAGCGCCTCCCGGCCGATCGCCGGTTCCCGGACTCGGTCGACCTCCGCAAGGCCGTCATCCCCGGATCGGGCGGCTCGCTCGAGGCGTACCTGCGATCCTTCCAGTACACGATCGCGGTCCTCCAGACCGCCGAGGCGCTGGATCGGGCCGCGTACGAGCTGTGCGAGGACGCCGCCAAGGAGAACGTCGTCTACCTCGAGATCCGGTTCGGGCCGCTCCTCCACACCGAGTGCGGCCTTTCACCGCGCGACGTGGTGCAGGCGGCCCTCGCGGGATGCGAGCGCGCGAGGGAAACGCTCGGCGTCGAGGCCCGGCTCCTGCTCACCGCGCTCCGAAACGAGACGACCGAGCGCTCGATGGAGGTCGCGCAGCTCGCGGCGCAATTCCGTGGGAAGGGGGTCGTCGGCTTCGATCTCGCCGGTCCGGAGCGCGGCTTCCCCCCGACGATTCATCGGGCGGCGGTCGAGCTCGCCCACGACGCCGACGTCCCGGTCACGCTTCACGCCGGGGAGGATTGCTGCCCCGAGCACATCAAGGAGGCGATCGACCTCGGCGCCGCTCGGATCGGCCACGGGGTCCACCTGTTCAAGCTCCCCGCCGTGGAGCAGCGGGTCGCTGAACTTCGGATCCCCCTCGAGGTCTGTCCGACGAGCAACCTCCAGATCAACGGGTTCATGAAGCGGTACGCCGACCATCCGCTCAAGCGGTACTACGACCTGGGCATCCCGATCACGCTCAACACCGACAACCGGTTGATGTCGCAGGTCGATCTGACGCACGAGTACGCGGCCGTCGTCCGCGCCTTCTCCTTCCGCCGCGAAGACGTCGAGCGAATCGTCCTCGCCGGGGTCGACGCGGCGTTCGCGCCCGAGTCGATTAAGGAGACGCTCCGAGAGCGGGTCGAGGCGGGATTCGCCGAGCGCTGACTAGAACAGCGTCATCTGCTCCGGCTCTTCGAACGGGATCTCGATCTTCCCGTACACGCCGTCGTATCCCGGCTCGATGCGCACCTCGCCGGACCTCATCTTGGCGATCCCTTCGGCCACGCGCCCGTCGGCGCCGCGCTCGATCTCGGCGAGCGGCCGATCGAGGAGAATGTCCAGCTCGCTGCCGAAGCGGTCGATCATCGCGTCGAAGGCGCGCTGCGCCTTCTGGGTGTTCACGCCGACGCCCAGCGCCTGGGCGATGATCTCGACGAGCGGGATGAGGCTCCAGTAACGATCCCGGTTCGTCGCTTCGTCGTCCTCCGGTCGATCGGCGAGCTCGTCGACCCGATGCAGAACGCCGATCGTCAGCTCCTTTCCGCACACCGGGCAGCGGTCGCCGTTCGCTCGCGCCTCGGCCGGGTGCCAGGACACGCCGCACTGTCGATGCCCGTCGTAGTGGTACTTCCCCTCCTGCGGATAGAACTCGATCGTCCCCGTGAGCCCCGGCCCGCCGCCGAGCGCCCCGACGACCGCCGGGAACGTCAGGTCGGGGAGATCGAGGACCGTCGCCTCCCGCCCCAGCTTGGCCGGGGAGTGGGCGTCGGAGAACGAGACCAGCGCCAGACGATCGAGTCGGGAGACGCGCCGGTTCATCGGCGGGTCGCTCGACAGGCCGGTCTCGATCGCCGCGATCCGATCGGTATGGCTCCCGAAGCATTCCTCCAGCGAGTCGAACCCGCTCTTCGCCCCGAAGACCGAGTACCACGGCGTCCAGACGTGAGCCGGGATCACGAACGCGTCCGGGGCGACCTCCCAGATCAGCTCGACCAGCGTCTTGGCCGAAAGACCGAACATCGGCCGGCCGTCGGCGGCGAGGTTCCCCCTCGGCGAAAGCTGCCGGTTGATCCTTTCCGCCGCGTCGAGCGACGGGACGAGAACCACCAAGTGGATCCGCCGCTGTCTCCCGTCCTGGCTCCAGATCGCGCTCAGCTCGCCGCTGATCAGGAATCGGGCGTCGCCGTATCGATAGACTCCCTCGCGCTCCTCGCGAAGCTCCCTGCGGAGCGTCCCGAACCACTCCGGATGGGTGAAGTCGCCGCTGCCGAGCAGATCGACCCCCTTGACGCCGGCCCAGCGCGCGATCTCCGGCAGGCCCATCCGCGGGCTCGTCGCCCGACTGAACGACGAATGCAGGTGAAGGTCAGCGATCCGTCTCATCGCCGCCGTACACCGGCCAGCCGCTCGGGCAGTCGCTCGAGAACGAGTCGACCTCGACGGTCGCGTGGAAGATCCGGGTCGAGTACTCCACCGCGGCGATCGAGAACTCGGCCTTCTCCCCCGGATCGAGGTCGGTGATCTCGACCGTCCCGTCGGACAGCCTGACCCCGTCGGCGTCGTAGTACTTGGCCTTGACGACGACGGAGCCGAGCCGCTCGTCGGAACGGTTCTGCACGACGCCGATCACGCGGGCCGGATAGCCGAGCGTCAGCAGCCACCCGGGATGGACGAACGCCGCCATCGCGACGGGGACCTCTTTCGTCACCGTGCCGGAGACGCCGCGATCGTCCCGCACCGTCAGCGTCACCCGGTAGACCCTCTCCTCGTCGAATCGGTGGTGGGCGTCCCAGGCCGTCTCGAGCGGGGGGCTCCCGTCGTCGAACTCCCACCGGAGCGTCTCGATCCAGTGGTTCGGAACGGTCGTCGAGGTCGACGTGAACCAGTAATCGAGGTCCCCCGACGAGCCGTCGGGACACCAGACGAAGTCGGCGACAGGCCGCATGACGGGACCGAAGCAACCGACCAGCAACGCGGCGGACGCGAGAACGGCGACGCTTTCGATCAGACGAACCCTTGCCCGTCTCATCCGAAGAGCGTCTCCTGCTCGTACTCCGACCATCCGTACACCTTCAGGTCGATCCGCCCCTTCCCGTCGAAGACGACCCCCTCGGCCTCGAGGCGGGGGATCTGCTCTCCTCCGACGCTCGATTCCCCCTTCGCGTTGACGACGCGGTGCCACGGCACGCCGGGACGCGGCGTCCCCCGCCCGAGCGCCGCCATCGCGTAGCCGACCTGTCTCGCGCCCTTCGGAATCCCGGCGAGGTGCGCGATCTGGCCGTACGTCGCCACCCGCCCCTCGGGGATGCGCTCGACCACCTCGTAGATCCGCTCGTAGAGACTGTTCGGCATCTCCCCTCCTCGCGTCGACCGTCTCACGAAGCGTAGCGGAGGGAGCCGGATCGAGCAAACCGCGGCCCCGGGTACCGGCGCGCGCACCGGCCGGGTACAATCCGCCCACGGTGCGGTGCCTCGATGAGGAGGTCGCGCCATAACGCGTAGGAGGAGTCATGCTCAAGACCAACGAGGATCGCGTCGTCGAATTCCTGCTTCAGTGTCAGCCGGGCCCGCCGAAAACGCGTGCCCGCTGGGGCGTCGACCATCGGGGCGTCCCGTTTATCCTGCCTTCGATCGGCGGAATCAGCGTCAACGTCGCGGTCGGCGATCCGGCGTTCGGCTGGGCCGGGGACCACGTCGAGCCGAGCGTTAGCTGCACGGCCGACACGAAGAAGCCGTTCGAACATCCCAACGTCGGACTCCAGCTGTACGCCTGCGCCGGGAACGAAGCGAAGATCGTCTCCGGCGACGCGAAGAACTCCACCGGCTACGCGATCGGCCACCACGGAGGGTCCGAGCACGTCATCGTCGAGTTCCCCCGCGCGGTGAAAGAGAAGCTGACCTACGACGACAAGATCATCCTCCGCGGCCGCGGGCAGGGGCTGAAGCTCCTCGACTATCCGGACGTCTCGCTGTTCAACCTCGATCCGGATCTTCTGAAGAAGATGAAGATCGAGGAGTCCGACGGGACGCTCCGCGTCCCGGTGACGACGCGCGTTCCCGCCGCGTGCATGGGATCCGGCGTCGGCGCGACGCAGCCGGGGACCGGCGATTACGACATCATGACCAGCGACCCCGACACCGTGAAGGAGTACAAGCTGGATGCGATTCGCTTCGGCGACTTCGTCGCCCTGATGGATCACGACAATCGGTACGGCCGAACGTATCGAAAGGGCGCCGTGACGATCGGGATCGTCGTCCACTCCGACTGCCTCCTCGCCGGCCACGGCCCGGGGGTCACGACGCTGATGACCTGCGCCACCCCGCGGATCGAACCGGTGATCGACCCGAAGGCGAACATCGCCGACCTCCTCGGCCACGGGGTCGAGGCCCCGCCGGAGGACGACGCATAGGAGTCCCTTCGCCGAGAATGCGATCGGGGCACGACGTGAGATTCCCGGAGGATCCTGCGTCTGCCCCGCGTTCGTTTCGACCGAATCCCGCGCCTACCGGGCGTCCTGGACCTCGAACAGCTCCTCGAACGGTCGTCCGACGGCGTCGGCGATCTTGTGCGCCGTCTTCACGCTCGTCCCCGCCCCGTTCTCGATCGACGAGAGCATCGGGCGGGAGATGCCGATCGCCTCGGCGAGCTCCGCCGAGGTGAACCCCGCGACGATCCGGGCCCTCCGCACGGCGTCCTGCAACGAGACGATCCGGTAGTACTTGCGCGGCATGATGTGACTGCGAGTATACTGTGGTTGATCTACAGCCTTCATTGCCCTACAACTAGTTCTCAAGGGACATATAGACAACGATACGCAGACGTAGATCACCTAAAACTTGACAAACCGTTAACAACGTGCTAGACTGGCGCGGTTTCCATCGGCGCCCCGGCTCGGGTAGGGACCTGTAACACAACGTGCGACCACCGGGTGGTGCCTAAGGCTTGAGGGGGGAAACTCAGCCGACGATCCGGGGCGCCCTTGCTCTTTCCGTCGCCGAGCGCAGCGATCGATCTCAGAGAGCGATCCAGTACCGACGGACGAGATGTCCGGCCGGCTCGTAGAACGACTCGTCCTCAAGGACACCGCCGCACTTCTCGATAACGCGCGCCGACGCGGCGTTTGCCGGGTCGCACGTCACGAGCAGGCGGTCGATCTTCAGGTTCGCCCGCGCGTACGCCTTGACCCCCTCGAGCAGCCGGGTGGCGTGCCCCTTGTTCCGCTCGGACGGGCGGACGCTGTAGCCCACGTGACCGCCGAACCGGGGAGGTTCTCCGTCAGCCGGTGGCGCAGATTGGCGACGCCGAGGAACCGCCCCTCTTCGACGAGGAACAGCGTCGTCCCCGGGACCCACCCCTCCTCGAGGCCTTCCCCGCGCGACTGCCTGGCGAACGTCTCGACGATCTCGGCGTGCGACTGGCCCGGATCGCCGAAGAACGCCGGAATCCTCGCCTCGCTCGATGCGGCGAAGTCGGCGAGGAAGTCGCGCAGCGCCGCCTCGTGCTCGAGTCCGAGCGGAACGATCTCCATGTCTTCTTTCCTCCAACGGGGATGGCCTCTTGACGATTCTAGCGACGCTCGGCGGCCGGATCACCGCGATTCGCTCTCGGACGGCGTGGTGAAGACCTCCCAGAACAGGTCGCAGAACTCCCACCAGTCGCTGTGCGCGACGTCCTTGGCGTAGCCTTTCAGGATCCGGTAGCTGAACTCGGGCGTCGGCGCGCCGCGACGCCCCCGAACCCGGGACGACGACGGCCGCGACGAGCCCCGCAGCGATCCGGTTTCTCACGACGCCATCACCTCCGGCAGATACTACGCGATCGGTCCCTCGCCGGCAGCCGGTCGCCCGGGGCCCACGTCCGACCGGATTCGCCGTCAAACGGCGCTTTCCGGATCGCTTTCCCGCATGTCTACGTTTCCCTCCTACAAGCAATAATCCCTGTGAGCGGCGGGCGGTGCGAGGGCGCGGGGTTCTCGTGCGGATTCGCCGCGCCGGCTCGGACCGCCCTGGAGAAGAGGAGACGAGTGAACTTGGAGGCGACATGACGCGACCGCGACCCAGGACCCGAGAGCTGCAGGATGCGGCCCTGCGGACGAACCGCCTCATCGACGCGTTCGAGCACGTCCGAGGCGCGAGCCGATGCGTCGTCGATCAACGATGCCGGATCCTCTCCCAATCCATCTGCGATCGCCTCACCGCAACCGGCGGCTACGCGTCGGCCCGAATCACGCTCGGAGATGGGGACGGAACGTCGCTCCTCGTCGATGGGTCCGCCCCGGCGCGGTCCGACGCGGCCCGTTCCGAGGAGCTCGTGATCCCGATCGAGCACGCCGGGAGAGCGTACGGCCACCTGGCCGTGACGACCGGGACGAGCGCCGATCCGGATCTGAACGAGCGTGTGCTCCTGTCGCTCATCGCCGCCGACATCGGCCGCGCGCTTCACGACGTGGAAGCGCGGCGACAGGACGAAGCGACCGGAAGCCTGCTGGACGAAGAGGAGGTCTTCCGGGATTGTTTCGAAGGCGTCTCCGTCGGCATGGCGTTCATCCGAAGCCACGACGCCCCTCTCATCGCGAACAAGGCGTTCACCGACTTCCTCGGTTACGAGGACGGCGAGCTCGATCGGATCCCCGCCGCGGAAGCGCTCAAGCGAGTCAGCCACCCGGAGGACTACAAGAAGGAGCTCGTGCTGCTGCACGATCTCATGGACCGGCGCAGCCCCTCCTACACGATCGAGAAGCGGTTCCTCCGGAAGGACGGCCGCGTCGTCCCGGGCCTGCTGACCACCACGTTCTTCTTCGACGAGGGGGGCGGCTTTCGATTCGGGGTCGCCTCGGTTCAGGACATCTCGGAGCACGTGCGCACGAGGGAGGAGCTGCGGCAAGCGTACGAAGGCGCGATCGACGCCCTGACCGTCGCGCTCGAGTCTCGCGATTCGTACACGGCCGGGCACCAGCGCCGCGTCACGCAGCTGACGTGCGCCATCGCGGACGAGATGGGACTTCCGGAGGCGCGAAAGATGGGCCTGCGGGTGGCCAGCATCCTTCACGACATCGGCAAGATCGCGATCCCGGCGGAGATCCTAACGAAGTCGTACGGCGTCTCCGACATCGAGTACTCGCTCATCAAGGCCCACCCGGCCGTCGCCCACGACATTCTGAAGGAGATCCACTTCCCGTGGCCCGTCGCCGACATCGTCCTTCAGCATCACGAGCGGGTGGACGGCTCGGGGTATCCGGCCGGGCTGAGGGGCAACGCCATCCTCCTGGAAGCCAAGATCCTCGCCGTGGCGGACGCTGTCGAGGCCCTCTCGTCTCACCGTCCGTATCGAGCGGCCCTCGCGATCGACGACGTACTGGAGCACATCGTGGAGAACCGCTCGATCCTTTTCGATCCCGAGGTCGTCGAGGCCTGCGTGCGCGTCTTCGAAGCCGGATTCCAGTTCGAGGACGCCGGCCCCCATCCGAGCAGGGAACTCGAGATCGACTGACCGTCGCCGCAACGCGACTGCGTCCGCACCGCGGACGACGGAGTCTAGCGGACGCCGGGTCCGTCGACCTCGGACACCGCCCGAGATCGCCGGGCCGCGATCGGCCAGCGAGGCGCAAGGCGCAGGCTCGACACCGGACACGCCTTCACGCACTCTCCGCAGAGGAAGCAATCGGCCGACCGGATCATGCCCCCGTCGCACGCGCCGACGGAGCACTTCGCCGTGCATCGCCCGCACGCCACGCAGCCCGACCCGGCCTCGAGCCGAAACAGGCTGAACCGCGACAAGAGCGACAGCAACGCGCCGAGCGGACAAAGGAAGCGGCAGAACGGGCGCCACAGGACGACCGACAACGCCGCCACGGCGGCGGTGAACGCGATGGTCGCCGGGGTTCCGCCCCACGCGAACAGCGGCTTGAACGGCGTGTATCCCTGCAGAACGGACGTCCCCGTCATCAGAACGCGCACTGCGAGATAGACGAGGGCGGCGTACTTCAGCGCGCCGAGCCATCGTCGCCAGCGCGTCGGGATCGCGAGCGACCATCGCCGCACGTGGAGAAGCTCCTGCGCCGCGCCGAACGGGCAGACCGTCCCGCAGAAGACGCGCCCCGCGAGCAGGGCAACGATCACCGGGATCAGGAACAGCAACAGGTACCCTGTGTTCCACTTCAGGACAACGTTCTGGACGCTCGCGACCGGGCAGAGGACGCCTCCCAGATAGAACCCGACGAGCCCGACCGACAGCAGAAGAAGCCACTTTCGATAGCGGAATCCGCGCTTCGTGAGCACGAATACCGCGAGGACGGACAGCCCGCCGACGATCGCGATCTTGATCGCCTGGTCATGAACGAAGTACCGGCCGTCCGCCGATCCGCCTCCCGCGGCCGCGAACTCCTTGGGCCGCTCGTCGCCGCCGAACGGGGTCGGCGCGTCGAATCCCTGCGAACTCGTGGCCGCGGAGAGTCCCAGAACGAGGACCAGCACCGCCAGGAGGACGCGCGGCCCGAGTCGAGTCGAAAGCCGTTTCGGACGGTGCATCTACGATGAATCTCCGATCAGATGATCGAACCGCACGAACGCGCCGTCCGCCACGATGAGAAGCGGGAGCACGTCGCCGGCGTCCGTCGTCGTGAAGAAGAGGCGCGCCTTGGTGATGTCGCCCGGAAGCTCGGCCGTCGGGTTCGGCAGCTCGACCGTCACGCCGCCGATCGACAGCGCCCCTGCCTCATACGATGCGGGGCCAGCCACGCTCTCGATCGTCCCGTCCGACGGCGCGTCGAGCGGATACGTCCCACCGCTCGCCTGTTCCCAGATCCCGCCTTCGTCCGGATCGAGGACCGTGATCGGCAGAATCGCCTCCTGGTACCCCTCCTTGGTGCAGTCCTTCGACACCATCAGGTACCCCTCGCCGATCTCCGAGAGAGACACCTGGAACCATCGCTCGTACAGGTTCGGGCCGACTTCCTCCCACTCGGTCGAGCCGAGGATCTGGACGTTCTCCCACGCGAGCTCGTAGTCGTCCATGCTCGACAGCGTGCAGTTGTTGTGCGTCTTCTGCACGCGCACCCCGATCTCGCCGTACGTCCCGATCGGCGCCGTCACCTCGGTGTAGCTGAAGAAGAAGTCGCACGCCGACGCCCCGACCGCGGCCATCGTGACGGCGGTCGCGGCCGCCAACAAGCTCAAGACCCTTCGTGTTCTCGTCATACCCATTCACCTACTTCATGTCGTCCGCAGAGTCGAAGACGATTGCGGGAGACGGCTTCCGCCGTCTCCCGCTGTTTCAGGTACTTCTCTTATGAGCAGCAGCCGACGGACCGATGCCCCGCCCCGCGTGCACGCCCAGGTCCGAATTCGGTCCCATCGAGCAGGCGATCGCCTGCCCGATTCAGGCCGCGGCCTTCACGCTGGCCGTAGCCGGTCCCGTCCGCCGGGCGGACCCAGTCCGGATCCTGCGCGTTGCAGATCCCGTCTCCGTCGGCGTCGCGCTCGTTCAGCGCGCAGTCGCCGGCCTCACGGAGACCGCAGTCCCCTGCGTCGCTTGCCGGCGCGCTCCACTCCGCGTTCTCACCGAACCCGTTCCCCGCGATCGCGACGACCCCCACGGCCAGCAGCGAAACGGCCGCGAGGACGATCATCCCGTTCCTCATCTTCTTCATGTGAGTCTCCCTTCGCAGTGAAGATTCGGGGATGATGCCCTCGGGGGATGAGCGACGTTGGGCGGGCGTGTGTCGAGGATGTGAAGCGACACCGGCTCGAAACCCACCGGATGGCCCGCGCTCACTCCGGCACGTGCATCTTCTCGGGCTCCACCTGGAAGACCTCAAGCCGTTCGCCCCGGAAGAGCACAGCACATCTTCCCGGGATAAGGATTGCGCCGGGAGAGGCAGGAAGACTGCGACAGCGAAGCCACGCCGGGACGATCGCGCAAAAAAAGGGCAAACCGTAGCCCACGAAAGACGCGATCCCGAACAAGGTGACGGATCACCGTTTATTGACCCCGACGGATCCGCTGCTAGGAGCCGGATTGGGTCGAGCCGCCCTGGAGCGTTTCGACGTGCTCTTCGATGTAGCTTCTGAGCGCGCGAATGCGAAGCTGGATCTGCTCGGGGTAGACGTCAGGATGTTCCTCCGCGAAGTCCTCGTAGATCGCGAGGGCGTCACGGAACCGACGCTCCTTGAACGCCTCGCCGGCCTTGGCACAGACCTCGTCGTAGAGCGACTTGCCCGCACGCAGCTTCAGCCTCAGGCTGTGTCGCATCGTGTACACCTCCTTCTTGGCGATGCGTTTGCGCCAGGACCAGGCTACAACGTCAGCTCGAACGAGAACAAGAGCCGCCCCGAAGAGACACGCCCGCCGCGGCGCCGCTACCGCAGGACGAGCGGAACGGCGATCGCGACGGCACCCATGCAGACGACGGCGAGGATGAACAGCGAGTAGCGGGCGTTGTAGTTCTTGAGCAGCGCTGGGTCGTAGTAGCCGTCGACGTGTTGATCGGCGTACAGCCGCAGCAGGCCGCCGATCAGTCGCGATCGGGTCTCCCGCCCCTTCAGCAACCCGAACACCACGACGACGTTGACGACCGCCGTCAGCGCGATGAACAGCCCGAGAACGATCGTCGTCGTTCCGTTCTCCCCCGAGTCCTGCGCGATCCCGGAGCTGATCCCGAGCATCAGCAGGTTCAGCAGCACCGCGATGACCACGAAGACCGTGTCCGTCCGCGCCCCCTGCTGCAGCTCCGAGACGATGTGTTCATGCACCCGGTCGATCATGAGGGACCTCCTTCACCGAGCGAGGTGGCTTCAGTATCTGGATTTCGGGTTGGGGAGGGAAGTGAGCGACCAAGCGCACTCGCGACGAAGAGCACGGTCTTCGAAGTAGCCCCCTTGTGGACTGGTTTCGAACTGAGGACGCAATTCGAATCCCCTAGGCTCAAGCACAACTCTGGAATCTCGTTCCGAATAGCACTACAGGCACATCCGCGATTTTCGTTTTCGGCCGCGTACCTCGCGTTGGCAAACATATGCAATGGGCCTACTCTCCCATTGGAGGTGAACACTTGAGAAGCGCGGGCAGTGAGGCTGAGACTCCCGAGTTCTTGTATCACTACACATCGGTCGAGACATTCTTGAAGATCCTGGAGGGACGCCAGATCCTATTCAATCGCCTTGACCTTGTGCTGGACCTAACTGAAGGGCACTCGTCGGACCTTGGACCACTTGACTTGTACCAGTTCGTGAGTTGCTGGACTGAGCGCGCAGATGAAAGCCTCCGGCTTTGGGCATTCTATCCGTCAGGGATGTCAGGTGTGCGGATCGGGCTCCCGAGTGACATGCTTGAGACTCATGAACAGGTCTCGCACCGGTTCCGAGGCCTCCATATCGAACCTGGTCTGCGTCACGTGCTTCCTCTCGACGATCGAATCTGTGACGACTTCCTTGTGGCTCCGCTGCCACGTGAGTTTCCGCATCAGATGATCTACACAGACGATGAGGAGCTCCTTACTCCGAAAGTTGCCGAACGGCCAGACACTGTCGAGTTCGGGAAACTTGGAGTTCACAAAGCATCTGACTGGGCATTCGAGCAGGAGTGGAGATTCCGCTTGTTCGTTATGCCCCATCCGATTCCCCTAGATGGTGACTTCAGTAACCCCCGCTTTGCAGATACCGTTGGCCAGAGGGTCTGGGAGATCTTCAACTCCAGACGAGTTCCAGACACTCACCTCTTCTGCTCACTCAGAGACGTGGCATTCGCCCGCTTGACACTACTGTTAGGGCCATGTGTGAGCGCGGATACATGTCAGACCATCGAACAAGCATTGGAGGAATGGAATCCAACTTGCAGACTGTCAGCGAGCCGGTACACCGGACAGATACGGTGCGACTAGTCACCACCGCGGCGCTGTCAGCGTCTCCAAGCAAGCACTACGTATGGCCGTGCGCCTGGATCAGCATCCGCGCGAGGATGGTGGGTGCAATGCCGTCACACCACTTGACAGGACGTGACCTACTGGGCAGTGATTAACCACATTCTACATTCAGTGCTCCGGGATCCAGCTTCCATGTTGAGAGACTGCATACTCGTCTCCAGCTGACTTCGAGACGTGTCCACTCCGGTGAGCCACTTGAAGCACGTATCGAACCGGTCCAGCAACCTCCCCGCTGAGCCCCTCCTACCAACCGGCTATAATCCACGCACTATGTGTCTTGCGGCGCCCGCACGTGTACTTGCAGTTTCTGGGAACGTGGCCACGGTAGACTATGGCGGGGTCGAGACGCGGTGCCGGCTCGAGACGCTGGCCGAGGAGGTCGCGGTCGGCGACTACGTGCTGATCCACACGGGATTCGCGATCCGGCGGCTCTCCCCGGAGGACGGACAAGAGACATTGAAGCTGTTCGACGAGCTCGCCGCTTCGCTTGCCGAAGCGGCGGAGGAGAATCCGGTCCGACCGGATTCTCCCGTCGGTGACGAATCCCAGTCTGCCACCAAGAGCCGCTCATGAGCCCGTCGTTTCACTTCTCCGATCCGGTCCGCGGGAAGGCGTTGGCCGACGCGATCGCCA
>CAYXLR010000025.1:0-24413 GCA_964466035.1 uncultured Thermotogae bacterium | reverse complement strand
CCGGCGGGCGCTTGGGTCGCGCGTACTGCTCCCGCCTTCTCCACGGCCGGCCGAGGAGGAACCCAACGATCGCGCCGACCGCCAGACTGAGTGCCAGGAGGATGATGCGTGACATCGCCAGGTCCCAGAACAGCAGGCGGACGGAGACGACCTCGGTGTTCTGCACGACGACAACCAGGAACAGAAGAAGAAGCACGAGGATCACGACGCTTCGTACTCGCATGGTATCTCACTCCTTATGAGACTGAGGCGGCTCCGTACGGAGGGCCGCCTTGCCTTCCTCGGTCTGCCGGAAGATCCGGGAGGTCCTGTAGGCGAAATCGATGGACGGTTCCGCCGCGAAGGCCTGGAGGACGGCTTCGCAGACGGATTCCGTGCTCTTCCGTCTCGACCTCGCTTCACACACGTAACGAAGAGCCAGTTCGACCCCGTCGGGTACGATGCGGGTGTAGACGACGGGGTGGACGTTCGCCGAACGGATGAGGAACTTGCGCGATGCCTCCCGGATGAAGCGCGCGGCTTCTTCGGTCACGGACTCGACCCGGTCCTGCAAGATCTCCTCGAGGATCGTCTTCGCGCGACGCCAGTCGGATTCAAACGTGACCGTGACGGGGATCTCGTTCCACACGTAGTTGAATCCTTGGGTGACGTTTGTCAGCGGCTCGACGAACACCTTCCCGTTCGGTACGTGGACGATGCGCCCCGTCGTCTGCTCGCCGATCTCCGGAGCGGTGACCTCGAGAACGGAGAACGTCGAGACCCCGATGTCGATGACGTCTCCGCACAGTGATCCGATCTGGATTCGATCTCCGACCGTGAACGGGCGTCTCCAGCCGATGAACAGCCAGCCGAACCAGTTGACGATCGGATCTCGCAGCGCGATGGCGATACCGGCCGACACGAGCCCCAAGTACGTGACCAGCGATTGGATCCCTTCGAGCCAGGTACGCCCAATGAGTATCAGCCCAACGACCGTGAGAGAGTAGGTGGCGGTCTTCCTCCACCGGTACCGAACTCGGGGATCGTCCGTCCTTCGATGGGTGACCGCGATCCACGCCCATCGGATCAACCACAGGAGCACGACGATGGCCGCCGTGAGCAAAAGCTTGCCCACCGTCTGAGACCCGAGTCCCGTCGTCTCGCCCAACCAGGTGATCGCCCGTTCCATGCGCTTCTCCTCACGCTTGCGGTGCGACTAGGATACAGCGCCCACTTCGGTCAGGCGAGTGGTCCTTGGTGTCCCCGCGGACCGGGCGGCGCGAACTGGGTTCATCGCGCGGAAGGAAGACCTCGATCGGAGGCCGGGGTACGTCGCCTACTCGTAGCGCAGCGCCTCGACCGGGTCGAGCTTCGACGCCCGCAACGCCGGGTACAGCCCGAACGTCACGCCGATCAGCAGCGAGAATCCACAGGCGAGGAGGGCCGGATACACCGAGATGACGAACGGCCAGTCCCCGATGCCCGCCCCGAGCCACGCGCACAGCCACCCGATGCCGAGGCCGAGCAACCCGCCCAGGAAGCAGATCAGGATCGCCTCCACGAGGAACTGGGTACGGATGTCGCGCGGTCGCCCGCCGATCGCCATGCGGATGCCGATCTCCCGCGTCCGCTCGGTCACCGAGACGAGCATGATGTTCATGATCCCGATCCCGCCGACCAGCAGGGAGATCGCTCCGACGCCTCCAAGGATGAACGTCATCGTGTCCACGCTCTCCTCGTACGTCTCGATCGCTTCCTTCTGGACCTGCACCGTGTACGGTGAGGCTCGACCGGTGAATGTCCTTCCGCCCGACGAGGAGATCACCGTCATCCCAAAGCCTCGGCCGTCGAACATCCCGGCCGTCGTCGTGGCGAGCTTCTCGTCGAGGATCGCCTCGATCTCGGCCGCGGCCTGCTCGACGACCTCCTCGTCCGCCGCCTGGGCGATGTACGAGGTGAATTGACGGGAGCCGGACAGGGTCTGCATCGTCGTCAGCGGAACGTACACGCTGTCGTCGAGGTTCTGATAGCCGACCCGGCCCCGCTCGCTCATCACGCCGATGATCCGGAACGCCGTCTCCTGGTTGGAGACCTCGAGCTTCAGCTGCTGTCCCACCGGATCGGTGTCGCCGAAGTAGTCCTCCGCGACCCCGGCGCCGAGCACGGCGACCTTCCGGTCCTCGTCGAGCGGGTGTAGGAAGCGGCCGTTCGCCGCGTAGAACCCGTCGAACAGCTCCGCGTAGTCCGTCGTCACCCCCATCAGGCTGACCTGGTACGTCTGTCCGGCGATGACGGCCGAGCCCTGGCCGGAGGCCGTCGGAACGGCCTGCGAGACCGAGGGCGCCGCCTCGAGATCGGTCGTCAGCTCCTCGGTCAGCGCCCGGACCGACGCCGCCGACTGCATCGCCTGCGGGAAGACGCTGATCGTGATCGTCCGCATGCCGAGCCCGGCGATCTGCTCCTTCATGTCGGCCGTCGCTCCATTGACGATCGCGATGATCGCGACCACCGCGGCGACGCCGATCACGATGCCGAGCACCGACAGGCTGGTGCGGAGCTTGTGCGCCCGCAGCGCCGTCAGCGACGTCCGCAGCATCTCAAGCAATCCCATGGCGATCCTCCTCGATCCGCCCATCCCGCAGGACGATCTCCCGATCCGCCTGCCGCGCGATCTCCTGCTCGTGGGTCACGACGACGACGGTCCGGCCCTCGTCGTGCAGCGACGAGAACAGCTCGATGATCTCCTCCGACGTGCGGCTGTCGAGGTTCCCGGTCGGTTCGTCGCCGAGGACGAGCCGAGGCGAGTTGGCCAGCGCGCGCGCGATGGCGACGCGCTGGGACTGCCCGCCGGACAGCTGCGTCGGCCGGTGGTGGCTGAAGTCGCCGAGCCCGACCCGCTCCAGACAGGCCAGGGCCCGCTCGCGCCGCTCCTTCGGACGGACGCCGGCGTACGCCATCGGCAGCTCGACGTTCTGCAGCGCCGTCGACCGCGCGAGGAGGTAGAACTGCTGGAAGATGAACCCGATCTTCTCGTTTCGGATCCTCGCCAACCCCTCGCGGGACAGCCGGCCGAGATCGTCGTCGTCGAACCGCGCCGTCCCCGACGTCGGCCGGTGCAGCGCGCCGATGACGTGCATCAACGTGGACTTGCCCGATCCGGACGCCCCGGTGATCGCGACGTACTCGTGTTCGTCGATCCAGACGTCCACCCCGCGCAGCGCGCGGTAGACGACCTCGCCCATCGGGTAGTCCTTGGTGACGTTCGTCAGCTCGATCATGGCATCCCCGGGAACCCTCCACCCGACGGCATCCCGCCGCCTTGGAGGAACCGCTGTCGCATCTCGTCGTCGGCGCCGCTGTCGGTCGGGGCGGTGGCGGATTGAAGCAGGATGACGTCCCCCTCTTCGAGGCCGGCGGTCACCTCGGCGTACTCGTCCGTCGTCACGCCGATCGTCACCTCCTGCGGCGTCGGTTCGCCGTCGACGAGCTTCATCACCATCCACCCCCGAGGCGCCTCGCGGAGGCCGGAGATCGGAACGCGCAGCACGTCGGACGCCGAGGCGATCGTGATCTCCATCTCCACCGTGTAGCCGACGAGGATCGACGGATCGGCCGCGGGCAGTCGGCCGGTCACGGAGACCGTCGTGCTGTTGAAACTGGAGACGGCTATCCCTCCGACCTCGACGATCTCGACCGGCCAGGTTCGATCCGGCAACGGCTCGATCGTCGCCTCCGCCGTCTGGCCGACGGCGACGTCGGGCGCGTCGAGCTGGTCGACGGACGTCTCGACGTACAGCTCGCTCGTGTCGATCAGCACGATCCGCCACGACTCCGACGACGTCGTTGCCTGCTCGATCGTCGTCACGACGCCGGCGAACGGCGCCCGCAGGGTGGCGTCTTCGTAGTTCGCCAGCGCGATTTCGTACAACAGCTCCTTCTCGCGGATCGTCGACGGGATCCCCTCGGCCTCCGCCTCCTTCAACGATCGCTCGGCCTGGAGCAGCGCCAGCTCGAGCTGCGTCCGGTCGAGCTCGACCAGCACCTGGTCCTGTTCGACGCGCTGGCCGACGTCGACGAGGATCTCGTCGACGCGGTCGCCGTCGAACGTGAACGTGTACTCCTGTTTCGGGGCGACCTCGCCGTAGACCACGAGCGTCTGCTTCAGGTCCCCACGGGCGACGGTGTACGTCGTCTGTCCGGCCGCGGCCGTCGTCGTGGACGCGTCCGGGCCGATCAACAGCAGCGGGACGGTGACGCCCGCCGCGATCACCACGAGCGCACCGATGCCGAGGATCCAGATCCGTTGCTTTCGTTTCATTGGAGCCACTCCTCCCAATCCAGTTCGAGTCCGAGCACGTCGCGATAGTTGAGGTACGCGAGCAGGAGGGACGCCTCCCGCTGGCTCGCTTCGAGGACGAAGGCGTCCCTCGACTCAACGTATTCCTTCCAATCGGCGTCCCCGATCGACCCCACCTCGTACTTCACGGTCATGACCTGCTCTTCCAGTGCCCACTTCTCCTCCTCCAGGGCGAGCCGATCGAGATCCCGGAGCGACTCGACCAAGCTCGCCTGCTGATGGAGGAGGTTGTTTCGCTGCTGGGTTCTCGCTCCGGCGAGCTTCTCCTCGGCGAGGGCCAGGTTCGTGCGGGCGATCTCGATCCGGTCTCCACGGTCCGGGGAGAAGAAGTCGAACTCGATCGAACCGCCGATCGCCCACGTACCGTTCGTGTATCCGGCCTCGATCGACAGGTTCGGGAGCATCTCGCGAAGCGCCCTCGCCAGATCGTCTTGGGCGTCCTCGACGGACTGCAGCGCCGCTCGGACGGCCGTCGACGCCTCCACCGCTACGTCGATCAGGTCGTCGCGCTCGGCGAGCGCTTCGGCGGCCTCGCGGAGGTCGTCGATCTGCAGCTCGAACGGGGACGGCTCGATCGGCTCCGTCGTGCCGAGGGTCTCGCGGGCGAACGTCTCGAGGTCCTGCTCGTAGGTCGTGCGGAGCCGATCCAGCTTGATCTGCGCTTCGAGGACGTCGAGCCGGGCCTGATTCAGCGCCGACGCGCCCCGGATCCCCTCCTCGACGAGCGCCTCGACCGAGGCGCGTTCGTCGTTCGCCTGCTCCAGCTTCAGCTCCGCCTGCGAGACCGCGTCTTCGTCGGACAGCAGTTGGCTGTACGTCTCGATCGTCTCGAGGATGACCGCGTTTCGTGTGTCGGCGAGATTCGCCTCCGAATCGGCGACGGCGTCCCGCTTCCGCTCGATCTCCGTCAGCGCGCCGCTCGACTGGGAGAAGTCGATCTTCTGGCTGTACTTCAGGCTCCACCCGTCCAGCGCCCACGACCCCTCGTCGACGTTCCAGGCGAGCCCGAGGCCGCCGGAAAGCTGCGCCGACGATCCCAGCGGGAGCGCCACGCTCCCGCCGAGGGAACCGGCGAGCTCGCCCGCCAAGCCGCCGAGCGTCAGGCTCGGAAGTTGAACCTGGAACGAGAGCGTCGGCAGGCTGTACGACGTCAGGGTGGCGTCGAGTTCGAGCTCGGCCAGCCGCAGCGAGAGGTGCGCCTGCCGCAACTCCGAATGCTGGCCGAGTGCCCGGTCGACGGCCTCCGCGATCGTCGTGGCCGACGCGCTGACCCACGGGACCGACAGGCCGATCCCGATGGCCAGCAGAACCGCAAGACCTCTCCATCTCATGAACACGCCCTCCTTTGCCAGTCCGATGAAGGGAATACCCGCTTCCGTCGCCGCAGACGGTACACACGACTTGTCGTGGAAGCCAGGCAGAGCTGTGGCAGGACTGTGAAGAATTCCGCCCAACGGAACCGGATCGACGGACGTCGAAGGCGGTGCGGCGAGCGAGGACTTGACGGCGGGCTTCCGACCGACTAGGGTGGGGCATCCAAACGCGGAGAGGTGGTCGTGATGACAGGATGTCCAACGACGAAGACGTTCGTCCCGGTCGTTTTCACGGACCGCGATCGTACCCCCCTCTTCCGCGTCTCCAATCAGGACGCTCCCCACGGAGCGCATGACTGATCCCGGCTCGGCCGATCGGCCGGCACATTCCTGAGAAGCGCTTTCTCGGTTGAAGGGTTCGGAATGCCAGGCATTCCTGATTGGAGGAGAACAACGATGCGAGTCACTACGGAGACTGAACGTGCTGCGGTATTGCGGATCAAGAGCGAGGTCGTCCGTGCGTCGGGCGCGTACCTCCGGCAAGAGGGGTTCGTGGAGATCCTTCCGGTCCTCCTCTCTCAGATGACCGACCCGCTTCACCACGAGACGTACGGAGGGTCGGTGGACTACTACGGGACTTCCTACCAGCTGACGAAGAGCATGATCCTGCACAAGCAGATCGCCTTGCGCACGGTGCCCCGGCTCTTCTGTTTCTCGCCCAACGTGCGGATGGAGCCGAAAGAGCGGGCGTCGTACGGGCGGTACCTCGCCGAGTTCGTCCAGATGGATCTCGAGGTTCGAGACGCGACGCGTGACGAGGTCATGGCCGTCGGGGAAGGCCTGATGCGCAGCGTCCTCACCGCGGTGGCGGGGCACTGCGCCGACGATCTCCGGCGGCTGGGGCGGGAACTGCGGATCCCCTCTACGCCGTTCGAACGAATCCCGTTCGCCGAAGCGGCCGAAACCTACGGTGAGCCGTTCGACGACGCCCTGTCGGCGGCGATCGATTCGCCGACCTGGGTGATCGACTTCCCGCGGCGCGTGCGCGAGTTCTACGACCGGGAGGACCCGGAGAGGCCGGAGGTGTTGCTCGACATGGACCTCGTCTACCCGGAGGGGTACGGCGAGGCGCTGTCCGGGGGCGAGCGCGAGCACCTGTACGCGCGGATCCTCGACAGGCTGAGGAGGGACGGCATCCCGGAGAGCCGGTACGCCGTCTATTTGGACCACGCGCGGAACGGCCTCCCCAGAAGCGCGGGGTTCGGGATCGGCGTCGAACGGCTGACGCGCTTCGTCGCCGGACTCGATCGCGTCGAGGACGCCCGGTTGTTCGCCAAGATTCCGGGGGACACGGACGCGATCTGACCGGAACGGGGCTTCGATGCCCGTCGCTTCGGACGAGGAAGCGACGCGGTCTCCGCTACGCGAAGTCGGTTCGGAGGCGCGCCGCGAGGGATCCCGGAAGCGTCGGCGTCTCTTCTCGGCCCAGAATGTCCTCCACCTCGGCATCGAGCCGTTCGAGGAGCGGCTCGGAGGGACGCGACAGATCGAGAGACCGCCGCTCGATGGCTCGGGGAGGGAGGTACAACGAATCCCGGAAGTGCTGCGCCGTGTGCGGGTGCTTCAGGTAGATGGTCGGCCCCTCGCCACGGATGCTCGCGCGCGCGACCTCGTCGATCACGTGGACCGCGAGGTTCTCTTCGGTCGGATCCACCCGGCGCCACATCCGGCGGACGCGTCCGATCATCTCGTGGGTCAGGATCAGGAACCGCGCGTCATAGAGGGAGCCGTACGCGAGGAAGCCGACGTCGTGCGCGAGCGATGCGCCGGACTGCTGCGCGATCAGGATCGACTGGAACGCCTCTTCGCCGGCCTGCGCGTCCAGGCTGTGGGCGTCCGTGCATCCGGCGCCTCCCCACGACGGCAGCCCGTAGAACCGACCGAGATCCGCGTAGGCGGCGGTCGAGGTCGCGCACTCCGGCGAGCCGTAGCAGACGATCGAGCTCCTCATGTCCGTCGCCCACGTGTTCGCCCCGAACACGAACCCGGCGCCCGGGTGCTTGAGCTGCAGCAGGACCAAAGCACCGAGAGATTCGGCGGTCCCTTGCGCGAGCCCCCCTTCCAGCGTCACCGGTCCGCCCCCGCCGAGGTTCGAGCTCGTCACGCCCATGGTGGGGATCCCCTTCTCGCCGCAGAACCAGATGCGGTCGACGATGTCCTCCTCGAATCGGAACGGCGATTCCGGCTCGATGTACGTGATGAAGAACGGCCTTTCGCGAAAGGCGTCCTCGCTCCCGGCGACGAGCACCGCCATCCGGTAGGGGATCCGAAGGTCGGCGAGGCGCGTCGACGTCGCGATGATCGGCTTGGTCGAGTGCAGCAGCATCTCGCGGAAGACGGAAGGGTAGATTCGGTCTGCGGAAACGTCCTCCGGCAGCCCCATCGACATCACGAAGTCGAACTCGGGGAGCGCCTCGACCAGCCGGACGTTGTCGATGACGTCCTGAAGTCGCGAGCGCCGGATCCGCTTCGTGTCGCGATCGACGACGTAGAGAGAGTCCGAGCCGGGGCCGAAGTACACCCGGTCGATCTCGAGCGGAGCCTCTCGCTTCCCCGTCTGATCGAACCACGGGACAACGGAGGGAGCCTTCGCGATCGCGTCCTCGACCATCGAGGCGGGAAGCAGGACCCGGCCCTCGTCGTCTTCCCGTGCGCCGGCCCCGAGGAGCATGCGCCTCGCTTCGGCGTGTGGGAGATGGAGACCCGTGTGCGACAGGAGATGAAGCGCCGCGGCGTGAATCTTCTCGACGTCCTCTTCACCGAGAAACGGAATCGGTGGAAGCCTCGTCACGTGGATCCCTCCTTTCGAAGTCTCTGGATCGGGCGGTCAGGACAACGCCACGGCGAGCTTGGCCGCCGCCGCCGCGTCGGGCGCGTAGCCGTCGGCGCCGATTTCGTCGGCGTACGCTTGGGTGACCGGCGCGCCGCCGATGATCACTTTTACCTGGTCGCGCAGATCGGCGGCCTTCAGCGCGTCGATCACCACCGGCATGTACGTCATGGTCGTCGTGAGAAGGGCGGACATCGCGACGAGGCCGGGCTTCCACTCACGAACCGCCTCGACGAACGTCTCGGCCGTCACCTCGGCGCCGAGGTTGGTGACCTCGAAGCCGGCGCCCTCGAGCATCATCGCCACGAGGTCCTTCCCGATGTCGTGGAGATCCCCTTCGACGGTTCCGATGACGATCCTTCCTCGCGGTTCGACGCCGGCGTCCGCCAGCAACGGTCGGAGCTTCACCATCGCCCCCTTCATCGCCTCCGCGGAGATCAGCATCTCGGGGACGTAGCGATCCCCTCGCTCGTACTCCTCGCCGACGATGTCCATGGCCGGCGTGAGGGCCTGGTCCAGGATCTCCTTCGGTTCGGTCCCCGCCTCGAGGGCGGCGGCGGTCCGCTCAGCGGCCTTCTCCCTGTCGCCCTCCAAAACCGCCTGCTTGATTGCGTCGATCATCCGTGGCTCCTCTCCTCGTCCTGTTCCGTTCGGTGGAATCCGATGACCGTCCCTCCCGTCATCACACGGCACAGCTTGGCAGGTCGAAGCGGTTGCGGATCCGCCGGTCGACCTCCGGTGAGACGAACCGCTCTCTCGGCTGTGCCAGGATCGATCGAGCGATTTCCTTTGCTCGCTCTCGGGCATCGGTACATCCATCAGCCTCCCACGCCGAACGGCTCCGCCGGTCGGCGGTCGCCGGAACGAAGTACTCGTTCGACCGGACGTGGGCCAACGTGTGGGCGTGGGTCAGATAGTGCCCCCCCGGGCCGACCGACGCCACGACCTCCTCCGCCAGGGTCTCCGGCGAGACCTCGATCCCGCGAAGGGCGCGCAGTGCCATTCCGTTGATGTCGTTATCGATCACGTACTGCTCGTAGGCCACCGTGAGCATCGATTCCAGCATGCCCGCCGAATGGTGGATGTAGTTCCCGCCGGCCAGCGCGATCAGGAGGATGTTCATCCCCTTCTCGTATCCGGCCTGGACGTCGGGGAGCTTCGAATCGGTCAGCCCCGCATCGGAGTAGACGGGGACCTCGATCGAGTGCGCGAGCTGCGCGCAGGCGGCGTTGAGCAGGGAGGATTCGATGGCGCCCCCCGCGTATCCCATCGTGTGGAAGTCGGCGACGGCCGGGACGGGTCCGTAGAGGACGGGGGCCCCTTTCCGAATCGCCTGAGCGAGCACGATGCCGGAGAGTTGCTCCGCGTGCACCTGCGCCAGCAGCCCGGCGAGCGTCGCGGGAGCGGTGGAGCCGGCGACCGGCGCCGAGGAGAGCGCGACCGGGACGCCGTGCTCGACGATGGCGGCGAGGACCCTGCACGCTCCGACGTCGAGCTTCAGCGGGCTGACCATCCACGACGCGACGAACGAGACGATCGGCCTTGACGTCAGCGCCTCCTTGCCGCCGGCGACGAGCGCGGCGAGATCGATGACGGCCTCCGCCGCCTCCGGCGTTCCGGCGGAGCCCATGACGTGTTTCCGCGTGTTGACGAGACACGTGTAGAACTTGCACAGATCCAGCGCGGCCGGTGGAACGTCTCGCGCGACGACGGGACGGAGGAAGAAGTGGACGTGCTCGAGGCGTTCGACGAGCCACGCGATGTCCGCGAGATCCGACAGCCTCGGCTCTCGTGCCCGGCCGTCGTCCAGGTCGAGGATCCGAATCGCCGCGCCGCCCGTTCCCAGGTAGACGCGCCGCCCGCCGAGATCGAGCGGAGGGTAGCCGCCGCGCCCGTGGAGAAGAACGCGGCTCGGCGCCGACTCGAGCGCGTCGACGACGACGTGCGGAGGAAACATGACCCGTCCGTCCGTGACCGCGCGCGCGCCGGCGCCGACGAGGATCTCGACGAGACGCTCGTCTTCCACTCGGACGCCCGTCGTTGCGAGAATCGAGCGGGCGGCTGCATCGACGTCCCGCACGTCTCGGTCGGAGAGAAGGCGGATCGACCCGCCGACGGCCGGCGTCAGATCCACGCCGGCCTCCGTGAGGGCATCCGGTCTTGCCGAGCGGTGTAGTATTCCTTGCGGATGCGGCCGTTATGTATCATTTCCTGCCCGAATTCTATAGCCTCTGCGGCGCTCGGTTCAAGGCGACGAGGGCGCGCTGAGGCGCAGGGGCCGCGCCCGCTACAAATCGAAGTAGAGCGCGAACTCGTACGGATGAGGGCGATTCCTCACATTCCGCGCCTCCTGGCGCTTGATGTGGACCCAGTTTGCGATCTGCCCCTCCGTGAACACGCCTCCCGCGAGGAGGTAGTCGTGATCGGTCTCCAGGCAGCCGAGCGCGTCCTCGAGGTCGACGGGCGCCGTCTCCAGACTCGCCGTCACCTCGGGCGGGCAATCGTAGAGGTTGTCATTGTAGGGGCCGAACCCGTGCTGCGAAGCGTCGAGACCTCTCCGGATGCCGTCGAGGCCGGCCATCAGCATGGCCGCGTAGGCCAAGTACGGGTTGCAGGTCGCATCGACCGTTCGCAGTTCCATTCTCCGTTCGCGAGCCGACGCGTAGCGGGGGATCCGTATCGCCGCCGATCGGTTGGCTTCTCCGTAGGCGAACCAAACCGGGGCCTCGTATCCAGGGACGAGGCGGCGGTAGGAATTGGTCGACGGGTTGGTGAGGGCGCAGAGGCTGCGGCCGTGAGAGAGGATCCCGCCGATGTAGCACAGGGCGAGCTCCGAGAGGCCGCCGTCCTCCTCGAACAGGCTGGCGCCGCCCCGCTCCAGGAACTGGTGGACGTGGAGGCCGCTTCCGTTCTCGCTGTAGATGGGCTTCGGGAGGAACGTCGCCACCAACCCGGACTCGGCCGCCAGGCTTCGGGTCGTGTTCTTGATGACGAGCGTGGCGTCTCCGGCATCGCAAAGGCTCAGGAACCCGAGCTCGATTTCGAGTTGCCCGAACGCGCCGGCCTCGTGGTGGTGGTACTTCACCTCGATCCCGCGATCGCGCAGATCCCGGCAGATCCGGTTCCTCAGCTCGAACAGCCGGTCCTCGGGAGGGCACGCGTGGTAGAAGGACCGCTCCGCGTTGAGGTTGACCGGCTCGAGGGCGAAGCTCGCGCGTCTCCGATCCGAGCAGAAGGTCGCCTCGCGGAAGACGTAAAACTCGAACTCCGGACTCATCTGAACCGTGTCCGCGATGCCCTCGGAGCGGAGATGCGCCTCGGCACGCGATGCGACGGCGCGCGGATCCCCGGCGAACGGCTCCCCGGTTTGGGGCAGGAAGATGTTGCAGATGAACGACATGAGCCGATCCCCGGCCTGCTCGACGACGGTCCCCGTTGCGAGATCGGGGCGAAGGACGAGATCGCTTCCCTCCACGCCGGTGTAACCGAGGTTGGAGGCATCGAACGCAACGCCTTCCTCCATCAGCGGTTCCCCGAACTGCTCCGCGGGGATCGTCACGTGTCTCCATCTCCCCGCGAGATCGACCACGCGCAGATCGACGAACTCGATCCGTTCAGCCGCAATCCGCTCGCACAAGGATTCCACCGTCATCATCTGGCCTCCTCAGACGTTGCCCGCCGTAGCCGGGTGTCCTGTCGCGGATGATATCCGAGACCGCCGCTCATTCCCTGCCGACTCTCCGGCTCGCTCGGATCTGCAGGATACGCTGCAAGCCGTCGTATGGTGCATGTTTTCCTTCAGACTACGCGAGGACACATCGCCTGTCAATCACGCCGGAGCAGCCATCGGACGGTCGGTTCCGGGAACCTCGGTGTGCGAACGGGTTCCCGTTGTAATCCTTGCCGATCGTGAGCTAAGATACGGCGCGATGAGTGCGAAGGGCGACGTCTTCGAGCAGATTCGGACCCAGCCTCTCACCGGCAAGAAGCGGCAAGTCGCGAAGTACATCCTCGACAACTACGTCGAGGCGTCCTTCTTGACCGCGGCTCAGTTGGCGGAGCGGGTGCAGGTGAGCGAACCGACCGTCATCCGGCTCGCCTGCGATCTGGGATTCCGCGGCTTTCCCGAGCTGAAGGACGCGCTCCAAGAGGAAGTGCAAGCGCAGCTGACGACCGTCCAGCGGCTTCGAAGGGCGCGACGGAAGAGCAGCAAAGCGCTGGTGGTCCGATCCCTGATGGCCGAGGTGGAGAACCTCGACGCGCTGCTTCATTCGGTCGACGTGCGGGAGCTCAAGCGTGTGGCGAAGCGACTGATCGACGCGGACAAGGTCATCGTGATCGGCTACAAGATGTCGTCCGTTCTCGCGGACTACCTGAGCATGGCGCTGAAGAAATCGATCGACAACACCGTCTCCGTCACCGAAGCGACCGGTCGGTTCCAGGAGGAACTCGTCTTCGCGGGTCCGAAGTCGGTCGTGGTGGCCATCTCGTTTCCGCGATACACGATGGCGGCGGTGCGGGACTTCCGGCAGGCCCGGGAGGTGGGAGTCCAGACGGTGGCCATTACGGATTCGGAACTGTCGCCCCTCGTGGAGTCCGCCGACCACTACCTCCTGGCACCGTGCCGCGCCGTTTCGTACGTCGATGCGTTCGGAGCGGCGATCGGGCTGCTCGGTGCGATCGCCACGCAGGTGAGCGTGATGACGGAAGACCGGTTGATCGAACGATTGGCCAAAGTGGAACGGCTCTGGGAGGAGAACGAGCTGTTCCACTGACGAGGCCGATGCGGGCGGGATGGAGGGAGGTCCCCCGTGCGCCGCGCGGAAGCGGGCGAGATCGGCGAGCGACTGGAAAAAGCGGACGTTCAGTTCGTCCGTGTTCTGTTCACCGACCTTCTTGGGGAGCTCAAGAGCATCGAAATCCCGCGCCGAAGGCTCGCCGATGCGGCGGACCACGGGATCGCGTTCGACGGATCCTCGATCGGCGGGTACGCGCACATCGCGGACGCGGACATGGTCCTGATCCCGGATCTTGCGACGGTAACGCTTCATCCCGGTTTGACCCACGGGCGGGGGACGAGGGAGGCGTACGCCGTGGCGGCGGTGATCGGCGACGTGTTCACCTCGGCGGGGGATCCGTTCCCGGGCGATCCCCGCTGCATCCTCCGCCGCTTCGTCAGCGGTGCGGAGAAGGACGGCGATCGGCTGTTTGCCGGAGCGGAGCTTGAGTTCTTCCTGTTCCCCAAGGGCGAGATCCCTCGGGACGGGGCCCAGATTCAGAAGAAAGAGGGGTACTTCTCGCGGTCCCCCGTCGACGAGGAGGCGGCCGTGCGCGAGGAGATCGTGCTCTCTTTGCTGAGGATGGAAATCGCCGTCGAAGCGTCTCACCACGAGATCGTTCCGCACATCCACGAGATCGACTTCGAGTATTCCGACCCGATCACCACCGCCGACCGGCTGATGCTGATCAAGTTCGTCGCCAAGGCCGTGGCGGACGCGCACGGCCTGAAGGCTGTCTTCATGCCCAAGCCGATCTCCGACTTCGCGGCATGCGGAATGCACGTGCACGTCTCGGTCTTCCGGAACGGCCGCAACCTGTTCTACGATCCCGACGGGGCGTCCGGGCTGTCTTCGGAATGCCGGCACTTCATCGGGGGGCTGTTCGAGAACTTCGGCGCGATGACGCTTCTGACGAATCCCACGGTCAACTCCTACAAGCGGCTCATCCCGGGCTTCGAAGCGCCGGTGAACATCGCTTGGGGCTTCCGGAACCGGTCGACGCTGGTCCGGATCCCGGCGACGAGCACTCCGGATACCTCGACCCGCCTCGAGCTGCGGTCGCCCGATCCCTCGGCGAATCCGTACTTGGCGTTCACGGGCATCCTCGCTGCCGGCTTGCACGGGATGACCGCCGGGATCGAGCCCCCGCCTCCGGTGGAGGAGGACATCTACGGCATGTCGGAGGCGGAGAAGGAGGCGCGGGGGATCCGTCATGTGCCCGGCTCGCTCGGAGAGACCGTCGACGCCCTGGAGGCGAACGACGTCATCCGCACGGCCATCGGATCCGATGCGGCGACGTATCTCGTGGCGGCGAAGCGGGCGGAGATCACCGAGTTCAACCAAGCCGTCACGGACTGGGAGAGGTCCCGCTACCTCGACATCTGACCGTCCCCGGTACGGCAGGCGTCCGTCAATCGACGCGAGGAAGCCGGATGTCGAATCGCTTTCGAATCTCTCGATCCACGTCGGGCGGAATGATGGGGGGAACCTCCCGATCGAGAAACTGGCGGGCGACGTGGCGGGCGTGCTGACGGAGATCCGCTACGTCGTGATCGCCCTGCGGGGCGCGGCGGTTGAGGCCGTTCGGGACGTAGAACTCGGAACTGCGCGCGTACTTCCTCGTGTGCTCTTGGGTGAGGAACATCCCGCCCGGACCGACTTCACGGATGACGTCGAACGCCAGCGTGTCGTCGTTGACCTTGATCCCTTCGAGCACGCGCGTCGCCATACCGTTGATGTCGTTGTCGATCACGAATTGCTCGTAGGCGACGGTCATCAGCGAGTCGAGCATCCCGGCGGAGTGGTGGATGTAGTCCCCGCCGGAGAGCGCCACCTGCAGGACGCTGAACGCCTTCTCGTACCCGGCTTGGATGTCCGGCGTCTTCGCGTCCGCCCCGCCGGCGTCGGAGTAGATCGGGACGCCGACGTGTCGCGCGAGCAGCACGGCGGCGGCGTTCATCATCCCGGCTTCGATCGCGCCGCCCAGAAACCCCATGTTCCACATGTTTGCGACACCGGGAACGATCCCGTACAGGACACGGGAGCCGGGAGCGGTCGCCTGGGCCAGGGCGATGGCGAACAGCTGCTCGGCGTGCGCGAGGGCCAGCAGCCCGGCGAGGGTCGCGGGCGCCGACAAGCCGGTGACCGGTGCGCAGGACAGCGCGACGGGAATCCGCGCCTCGAGCATCCTCTCCATGCATCGCGCGATGCCGCAGTCGAGCCTCAGCGGGCTGATCATCACGGAGGCGACGAACGAGATGAACGGGCGAGCTTGCAGCGCCTCCAGTCCGCCTGCGATGAGGGAAGCCATTTCGACCACGTCGGAGACAGCGGCCGGATCGGTCGCGGATTCCTGGACGTTCTTCGTCGTGCCGGCCAGGGCGGCGTAGAAGCTGTTGATCGTCACGATCTCCTTGGGGACATCGTTGCAGACGACGGGACACTGGAAGAAGTGGACGTTCTCCAGGTTCTCGATCAGCCGGGCGAGCGCGTATTGGTCCGAGAGGAGCGACGGGCGAAGCGTCTCGCTATCGAGATCGAGAACGCGGACGGCGGCGCCTCCCGTGCCCAGGTGAACGCGTCGGTTTCCCAATCGCAGGTCGTGTTCCGGGTCGCGACCTGCCAAGACGAACTCCGATGGCGCATAGGACAGGAGGTTCTCGACGACCCGCTGCGGAAGACGCACGATCCGAGCCGATTCGTCGGTGACGGCGCCGGCTTGCGCAAGGCGCTTCCTGAAGCGCTCGTCCGCGACGAGAACCCCGACTTCGTTCAGAATCCTCAGGGAGGCCTCGTGGATCTGGGAGACCCGCTTGCCACTGAGGAGGTTCAGTTTCCGGCCCTGCAGTCCCTTCTGTGGCATGGTCTACCGCAAGTTGGCGGACATTGTATAACGGTTTCCACGGCCGTCAACCCCCCCACGACACCCAGGATCGCCCCATCCTTCTCGTACCGCCCGAGAGGCCTCGGAAGCCCAAGAGCGCGAGGAAGATGTGAGGGCCGCTCAGACGACGTCGAACGCTTTCCGGAAGAGCTCGGTGATCTCCTCTTCCGTCGCCTTGCGTGGGTTCGTCCGTGCGTTCACGTTGGACGCTGCGCGGGCCGCCATTTCCGGGACGTCGGCGGCCTGGATGCGAAGCTTCGGTCGCGTCGGACTGTGCTCTTGGAGGAACCACCCCAGCCACGCCTTCAGCGTTCCCGCCTCTTTCACGAGCCCGTCGAGCGTGGAGACCTTCGCCTCGCAGGCCGGCTCGTTGAACTCGAGGACGTGAGGGAGAAGGGCGGCGTTGATCCGGCCGTGCGGTGCGTCGTAGAACCCGCCGATCTGGTGCGACATCGCGTGGACGAGGCCGAGGCCCACGTTCTCCATCGCGGCCCCGGCCAGCAGGCTGGCGAGCGCCAGGCTTCCGCGCGCCGAGAGGTCGTCGCCTTGGGCAATCGCGTGCCCGAGCCACTCGGTGATGAGGGAGACGGCTCCCAGACAGAACATGTCCGACAGCCAGTTCCCGGACGAGGAGATGAACGCCTCGACGGCATGCGTGAGCGCGTCGATGCCAGTCCACAGCGTCAGGTCGGGAGGAAGCGAGAGCGCGAGACTGGGGTCGATGATCGCCATGTAGGGCGCCATCTTCGGCGTGCCGATGGAGAGCTTCTCGCGGGCCTTCTCATCGGTGATCACCGCCCAGTAGTTGACTTCCGTACCGGTCCCTGCCGTGGTGGGAATCAGAATGGTCGGCACGGACCTTCGTTTCGTGAGCTCCTCGTCGAGGAGATCGACGGCGTTCTCCGTCCGATTGGCGGCGCACCCGGCCGCGGCCTTGGCCGTATCGAGCGCGCTCCCGCCGCCGATCCCGACGACGACGTGCGGGGCGAACCTTCGAAGGCTCCGCGCGCATCGGGCGACGCTCGTCAGCGTCGGATTGGGCGCGACGCGGTCGAAGACGAGGACCTCCGTGCCTCCGGCCGCAAGACGGGACAGGATCGGGTCGAGCATGCCGCTGCGACGTCGCCCCGGGGTCATGATGAACGCGACACGCTCGAATTCGGCCTCTTCGATGACGCGTTCGAGGATTCCGATGCGCCCGGGCCCGAACTCCACCTTCGCCGGGAGCTCGAACGAGATGAGATGATCTGTGTGTCGCTCCGTTCTCTCGGAGAGCGTGGAATCCGCCATTCTCACCGTCTCCCGTTCGCTTCGAACACCGACAGTTCGCTTACGTTGCGCCGTCTTCCTTGGATCGGGCGAAAAGGCGGGCCGGCCGGAGCCGGCCCGCGTGGTTTTCGTACGCCGAGGGCCATATGCCTAGATCAGCCCGTGGTCCTCCAGCCACTGCTCACACGCCTCTTCCGGCTCCATCAGGTCGATGTCGACCATCGCGTTGAGCTCGGTCATCGCCGCCCGCGCTTCGGCCGGTTCGGTCGGGAACGCGGCGATGAGTTCGTTGAGCGCGTCTTCCAGGCCGGGATTCGCCGCCAGCGCGTCCTCGTTCACGATCGGAGCGAGGTCGTACGGCGGCCAGAAGTTCAGGGTGTCCTGAAGAACGACCCAGTCGTACTTCACGACCTGCGGGTCGGTCCCGAAGACCATCGCCGCCACGCTCTCGCCCTGGATCAAGTACTCGAACGTGAGCCCGGGGAGAACGGTGACGATGTAGTCCGGATGGAAGGCGAAGCCGTAGTGAACCTGCAGTCCGAGGATCCCGTCCGGTCGCGCGTAGAACTCGAAGTCGCTCGCGAAATGGACCCTCCCGTTGTTGTCGGTCACGTACGCGGCGAAGTCCTCGAGGGTGTAGACATCGTTCGCCTCGGCGAACTCCCTCGTGACGGCGATGGCGTACGTGTTGTTGCACCAGATCGGAGCGAGCCAGATCAGGCCGATCTCGGCGTCGCTGTCCTTGGCGAGCTCGTAGATCTCCTCCGGACTCTCGCCTTGGAACACGTGGCCGGTGTAGGTCAGCCACTGCGTTCCCGTGTAGTCCATGCACAGGTCGATCTCCCCGGTTTCCAGCGCCTCGCGGAGGACCGTGCTGGACATGCCGGTGGTCAGCTCCACGTCGAACCCTTGATCTTGGAGATACAGGTACATCAGGTTCCCCACCACGAACTGCTCGGTGAAGTTCTTCGTCCCGATCTTGATCGTGTCCGCCGTCGCGACGGTCGCGATCAGCAGCACGAACAGCAGACAAAGCCCTAGCTTCTTCATCATGAAATAGCCTCCTTGTGATTGGTTTGCGCTCGCGCGCCGAGCGTCAGTTCCCAGCGACCACCTCCTACGTTGGTGCGTACAGCGACAGCATGTGCGACCACGTTCTTCCTGTGCTCGCACGCCATTCCAGCACCCTACTGCGCCTGCCATTGCGCCTGCTTGAGAACCTTCAGTCCCCGAGGCGTGGTCCAATCCTCGGCCTTCGCCAGGATCGCGTCGAGCGCGACCGCGAGCGCCGCCGTCGGTGCGGCCCCTTGGATGACCATCTGGGTGACCCGCACCGCCATTCCGGTCATGATGATGGCTCCCAGACCCCCGGCGCCGATCATCCCGGCGACGGCGGCCGTGCCCACGTTCACGACCGTTGACGTTCGGATCCCGGCCATGATCACCGGACGCGCCAAGGGAATCTCGACGCGCGTGGTGATCTGCCACTTCGACATGCCCATCCCCTGGGCGGCTTCCTTCACCGCCGGGTCGACGGAGCGGATCCCGGCGTACGTGTTGCGGAGGATCGGAAGGACCGTGTACGCGACCAGCGCGACGACGGCCGCTTCGAATCCCATCCCCAGGGCGAGGGCGGCCATCGCGACGAACGCCAGGGTCGGGACCGTCTGCCCGATGTTGGCGATTCCGATCAGGAGCGGCGAGACGAAGCGAAGCCCCCGCCGCGTCACCATGAACCCGATGGGAACGCCGATCAGGATCGCCAGCGCCTCCGCGGCCCCGACGATTTGCAGATGCCTCAGCGTCTCCGCCAGTACCTTCCCTCCGGGAGCCAGTTTGAAGATCCCGACCGATCCGAGGCTCGTCATCCAGATCGTGACCCCGCACAGCGCAGCGAGCAGCGTCCCGAGGATGATGTAGCGCCTCACGTCGCGTCCTCCTCACAGGGGGTCTCGACGCCGACGTCCTCCCCGAGCACGTCGCGGATGATGTCGAAGGAGAGCACGCCGACCAGTCGTTCGTTCTCGTCGAGGATCGCGAGGGTCCCGATCGCGCTCGACAGCATCAGCGAGAGCGCCTCGTTGATCGGCGTGTCGGGCGTCGCGGTGACCGTCGGCGGCGCGATGATCTCGCGGATCGGCCTCGACGGCTCGATGTCATCGCACGTCACCCAGCCGAGGAACCGATCGCCGTCCTCGACGAGCATCGACCAGCGGAGCCCCGCTTTCTCCATCCGCTGCTTCACCTGCATCGGGTCCTCGCCGACGTTGACGAGGAACGGAGGCATCTTCATCACGTTCTTCGCCCGAAGGAGGCGCAGCCCTTTTAACACCCGGTCGGCGCCGATGAAGTCCCGGACGAACTCGTCCTTCGGCGCCCCGAGCAACTCGGCCGGATCGGCGTACTGAACGAGCACGCCTTCGCGCATCAGCGCGATCGTGTCCCCCATCTTGATCGCCTCGTTGATGTCGTGCGTGACGAAGGCGATCGTCTTCTTGATCTTCTCCTGAATCTTCAGGAACTCGTCCTGCAAGCGGCTTCGGGTGATCGGATCGATCGCGCCGAACGGCTCGTCCATCAGGAGGATCGGCGGATCGGCGCCGAGGCAGCGCGCGACGCCGATGCGTTGCTGCTGTCCACCGGACAGCTCGCTCGGGTACCGCGACAAGAACGTCCCCGGGTCCATGCCCACCAAGGCCAACAGCTCCTCGGCCCGCGCGTGCTGCTTCGCCTTCGGCCACTTCAGCAGACGAGGCACCGTGCACACGTTCTCCTCGACGGTCAGATGCGGGAAGAGACCGATGTTCTGAATCGCGTAGCCGATCCCGCGGCGGAGCTCGTTAACGTTCAGCTCCATCGTATCGACCCCGTCGATCGAGATCCTCCCGGACGTCATCGGAATCAGTCGGTTGATCATCTTCATGCTCGTCGTCTTGCCGCAGCCCGACGGACCGAGAAAAACGCAGAACTCGCCCTCGGGGATCTCCATCGACAGATCCTTCACCGCCTCGGTCCCGTCGGCGTACGTCTTGCTGGCGTTCTCCAGCCTGATCAACGTCGCCTCCTAATCCGCACGCCCTTCGGTGTCGTGATCCATTCGACTCCTCCCATGACGAAATCCGTCACGATCGCCAGCAACGCGACGAAGACCGCTCCGACGACGATCAGGTCCTTCCGAAGATTCGCAAGCCCTCGGAAGATGGGCTGGCCGAGTCCGCCGGCCCCGATGTACGAGCCGATCGCGGCGATCCCGATGTTCATCACCATCGCCTGACGCAATCCGGCCATGATGACCGGGACGGCGAGGGGAAGCTTCACGTGGAGGAGGATCTGCATCTCGCTCATCCCCATGCCTCGTCCGGCTTCGATCATCGCGGGATCCACCTCACGGATCGCCGTGTACGTGTTGCGGATGATCGGAAGGAGTCCGTACAGCGTGAGCGCGATGACGACCGGCAGGAAGCCGATCGACGGAAGCGACATCGCGTAGAGGATGCCCATCAAGATCCCGAAAAGGGCCAACGAGGGGACCGTCATCATGATGCTCGCGAAGTAGATGACCGTCTCGGCGATCCGCTCGCGCCCTCGGCCGGTGATGTAAATCCCGATCAGCACACCGAGCACGGCCGCGATCGCGTTCGCGACCAGGACGATGTACAGGTGCTGCAAGACCCAATTGACGATCTTGTCCGGGTACTTCAAAGTGTAGTTCCAGGCTTGAATCCACATACTCAACGATCATCGTAGCATGTCGCCAACCTTGCCGTCAAACCAAGTCTGTTGGTTTTCCTACAACACGGCGTGCTCGACCGGACCTCCGAGAAGCCTACAGAAGACGAGGAGAGGTCCTCGAGGGTGATCGCACGCGGATCCACAGTAGGCGGCCGTCCTCCGAGCGCATGGCCGCGGTCTACCGAAGAGCGACGTGATCGGCCGCAAAGCTACCGAGGCAGGTTCGGCACTCTTTTTCCCTGAGGGCTGGACCCTTGCCCCCGAAGGTTGACCGGACGTGCCTTGTCGGCGGTTCGCGTGTCGGGCGAACCGGGGTTGATCCGGCGACCAGGGGTCGGATGGTTCTGCTCGGAGACGCGCGGCATGTGTGCCAATTCACCCGCGGTAGGTTCGAGTCGGAACGGGTCGTCGCCTCCTGGTCGCCGGGATTCGAGCATCTAGCTCCCGCATGGATCGGCCGGAGCCGCCGATCCGGGAGAAGGGGCTCGGCAGAGCGGAAGTCCCATGCACGGATGATCCTGACCGACGGAGGCGTCGGCGGTCTGTAAAGCGTGCGTCATCGCAGCGTCAACGGGCGAAGCGGCTCACTGCGTACACGCTGCGAACCAGGCCGAGACAAGAGAAATGACGATCGATCCGGGCAGCTGGCCACGCCGGACGCCCGTGTTGCCGGGCGTCCATCCGCCCGGTACCTTATGTAGGCACCATGACGAGACGGAAGCAGGTGACGTGGAGGCAATGCATCATCGGCTTCATCGGCCTGGCGATTGCCGTCGGAGGGGCTGCGGGGGCGGTGGTCCACGCCGAGATCAGGGGGAAGATCGCCGACGCTCGCGATGAGAGTCTGACGGCGGCCGTGCGATTCGCGGAAGCGGCGGAAGCGTGGATCGGCTCGCAGGCCGCGGAGGCGTGGATCGATGTCGACGCCCGCCAAGCGTTCCAGGGGGCCGTCGAGCTGATGCTGCTTGGCTCGGCGACGTACGTTCAGGTCGTGCATGAAGCCGCTGTCGTTGTGAACGTGGTCGACGAAGGGTGGTCGTCTGTCGTCCCGCTTCATGTCTCGGAGGAAGTGTCGAAAGCGGAGACGGTGTTCGTCTACTCTGCGGGGGGGCGGTTTCTGTCCGATGTCTCGGTTCCCCTGGAATCGCTGAATGCGGGGGCGCGGAACGGCCCGACCAGCTATGCCCGCGTCGGATTCGAGCTGAGCGGTCTGAGGGGCCGGATCGACACGATTCGCCTGTTCGGAGCGGAGGTCGCCGTTGCCGTGTTCTTCAGTGCCTTTGTCGTTGCCGCGATGATCCTGGCCTGGCTCGATCACCGGTCGGTTTTCGTCACTCCCCTTCACGGCGTCGTCCGCTCTCTTTCGGGTATGCGGAGCCAGGGCCCCCTTGTGCTCGACGAACGGGCGAAGCGCGTCACGGTCCACGGCAAGGCCGTGTTTCTCCCTCCGAAACCCTTTCAGCTTCTCTGCTTGCTCGTGAGAGAGAAGGGGGGAGTCCTGGGCGAAAAGGAGATCGTCGGAAGGGTCTGGCCCGAAGCCGATCTCGCGGACTCCCGCGATGTCAGGCAGTGTGTCTACATGCTGCGCAAGCGCATCGACGCGGTCGTCGCGGGCGCGGGAGCGTGCATCGCCAACGTCAAGGGATTCGGATACCGATACGACGCCGCGATGCTGGAGAGGTTGCGCAGCGAACCCGAACCGGAAGCGGCGACGAGCCCGTAAGCCCGCGACGGCGGATCTGGATTTCCTCGCCGAGGCGGCTGCGCTGCATCTGCTCAGGACGACGGGAGTCTCGGCCGCCCCCGGCACGTTCTTCGGATCAGAGGGCGAGGGATTCCTCCGCGTGTCTTCGACGGCGCCGACCGAACGGATTGCCGAAGCGGCGACGCTGGGGACCGTTCGTGGTGCCGGAGTCGCCCGAGGACAGGCGGGCTCGACGGCCTTCTCCGACGTGGGCGGGCCCGCCTCCGCTTGGCCCCGCTTGCCAGTTCAAGTAGGCTTGTTGTCGTTGAGGGGACCGACTGTGGACGGACTGCCATTGGGAAGGCAGCTCGATTTATTGGGGGGGGGAATGGCTGACTTAGCTTCGGAGGAACGTGTTGATCGGGTTGCCGGTTTCGCGCCCGCGCGGAACGCGGCGTTCGACTACCTGCGGTCGTTCGGTGTTCTGCTGGTCCTGCTTCACCACGCCGTGCTCGCCTACGTGACGTTCGGTTTCCTGAATCCGTACGACTTCATGCAGACGTTCAGCCCGGTCGTCGACGGCGCGAAGTGGATCGGGTTCGATCGGATCGCGCTCCTAAACGACACGTTCTTCATGCCGCTCCTCTTCTTCGTGTCGGGGCTCTTCGTCTGGCAGAGCCTGAAGAACAAAGGCGTGCTTCGATTCTTGGCTGCGCGATTCTTGCGACTCGGGCTTCCGTTCGTGTTCGGATTGCTCGTGATCATCCCGGTCGCCTTCTACCCGACGGTCCTGGAGAACGGCCTCGTCTACGGCGTCAGCCAGGGGTTCGGCGCGTTCTGGCTCGACTACGTGCAGGGCGGATTCAACCCGCCCGGCCCCCTCTGGTTCGTCTGGCTCCTGTTGGCCTTCGACCTGTTGGCCGCCTTCTGGTACGGGGTCCTACGAACGACCGGCCTGAAGTCGACCCGGACGAGCAACCCGATCCTCGACAACCCGCTCCTGTTTGCCGGTGTCCTGATCGGGCTGTCGTTCGCCGCGTACCTCCCGATGCGGGTCACGTTCGGTCCCGGGCAGTGGGGCGGACCGGGCCCCTTCCGTCTCGAGGTGGTCCGCGCGTTCGTCTACCTCCTCTACTTCGGAATGGGCGTGGCGGTCGGCGCGCGCGGGCTGGCAAAGAGCGCCTTTCGTGCCGACGGTCCGTTCGCCAGGTATTGGTGGGCGTGGCTGCTCGCCGGGGCGGGGTCGTACGGCGTACTGACGTGGATCTACTCGTCGAACCCGGCAACCCCTTGGGCCAAGTACGTCTTCCTGGTCGAAGCCGCGCTGGTCGTGCTCGGGCTGACGGCCCTCTTCCTGCGGGTCTTCCGCAAGCCGATCCGGATCCTCGACAGCTTGAGCCGCAGCAGCTACGGGATGTATCTCCTCCACTACCTCGTGATCCTCTGGCTTCAGTACGCGGTGCTGCGGACGAGCCTGCACGTTGGGTGGAAGTTCGCGGTCGTCTTCTGCGGCGGGGTCGCGCTCTG
>CAYXLR010000024.1:22629-25864 GCA_964466035.1 uncultured Thermotogae bacterium | reverse complement strand
ACGCTGGTGCTGTCGGCGGAGTTCTCGCTGGGCGGCCTGCTCGGCGAGGAGGAAGCTCCGGCGACGGAAATCGGGACCGAAGAGTAACGGTACGGCCGAACGCCGTAGCCGATCGAGGGAGGGGCTACACGCCCCTCCCTTTTCTTTCGGGCGCGCGTCACTTCGCCGGGGGACAGGGGTCGTTCCACGGAGTATCCGAACCGGATTGACGCTTCTTCACATCAGGACTACCTTTAGAGCCGGCGGAATGCTATTCTGGCGTGGTTTGAAGGAGGCCCAAGGTGAAAAGGCGGGAAACGAGAGTCTGGCTGGCGCGAGGGGCGATCATCACGGCCCTCCTCGTGCCGCTTCTCCTCTGGCTGAGCGGTTGTTGGCTGTTCAACGTGCCGCCGGTAGCAGGCTTCACGATCAGCGCGCAGACCGGGCAAGCACCGCTGACGATCAACTTCAGCGCCGTGCCTTCCATCGATGAGGACGGCGCCATTGTCAAGTTCGAGTGGGACTTCGGGGACGGGACGAGCGGCACCGGCGAGAACGTCTCGCACACCTACGGCGCCGCAGGTACGTTCGTTGTCGTCCTGCGCGTGACGGATGACGGGGGAGACGCCGCGACGGCGCAAAAGACGATCTACGTCCTCCCGGCCGAACCGCCGGGCCCGGCGGCGAGCTTCACCGCCAGCCCCGGCTCCGGGACGTCGCCGCTGACGGTGTCGTTCAACGCGTCCGCGTCGACGTACGAGGACGGAGCGATCTCCTGGTACGAGTGGGACTTCGGCGACGGCGCGGTCGGGTACGGCCGCACCACGGCGCACACGTACTTCAGCAGCGGGGCCCATGTGTTCACCGCGACCCTCACCGTGTACGGCACCGACGGGAAGACGGGGACGGCGACAAGGAGCGTCACGGTCACCACCGCCGGGGACGGTACCCCCGCGGCCGGCGCTCCGAGCGCGCAATTCACCATCGACTACTCGACCGGCGTGGCGCCGCTCCAGGTCACCTTCGATCCCTCGGATTCCGAGGCGGACGAAGGGCGAACGATCATCCTGTACACGTGGTCGTTCGGCGACGGATCGGCGACCTCGGACATCGACGCGTCGGAGAAAACGCACGTGTTCACGACCGATACGTCGAGCGAGATCTTCTCGGTCACGCTGATAGTGACCGACAACGAGGGCACGAGCGACTCGATCACCAAGACGGTCAAGGCGTACAACCACCGGCCGGTGGCCGGGTTCGAGATCGGAAACCCACCGGACGGAGACGGCGGAGGCAACGACGTCCAATACATCGAACCGGATGTACCGGCTTCCGACTACGACGACGAAGATGAGGACCACCAAGACGAATGGGTGCCCGACGACGTCGTCTACGGGAACCTCGGGGCGCTTCAGACCGTCTCGGTCGTGATCCGCTCGATGGGAATCGGCGATGCCCGTTGGTTCGATCTGACCGATACCGATGATCAGGGGACGCTCGAGTTGGCGGACGGGACGGACGCCACGTCGACGAGCGCGCCCGACGAACCGGAGGACGGCTACGCCGACCACAACTACTCGTACGACGCCGAGGGACAGGCGTGGGACGGCGACTACCCGGACTGGTTCACCAACCAGTCGTGGGGGATCCGCTACCTGTACGTCAACTGGGGCGACAACACGGGCACGGAGCGGATCGACTTCAACCCGGCAGATCAGAACGATGACATTGTCGCCTGGCACGTGTACGACTTCGACGTCGACGGAACCGTCTACACGATCACGGTCACGGCCGAGGATTGGCTTGGATACCAGTCGGCCGCGTACTCGCGCTACGTGACGCTAAAACAGGGAACGGAAGGCGGCGGCGACTTGTAGGACGCTGCCGCGGCTTGGCCGAGGAGGCTGAGATGAGGATCGAGAACGGTGACAGACTGCGGAAACTGGGAATCGTCACGTTGGGTGCGCTTCTTCTCGGACTCGTCTTGGCCTGCTCTCTCTTCAACCAGAGCCCCGTCGCGCGGATCGCCGCCGACGTGCTCACCGGCGACTCGCCGCTGGTCGTGACGTTCAACGCCGTCGATTCCACCGACCCGGACGGAACCATCGTCTCGTACGCGTGGGATTTCGGGGACGGCGACACCGACACCGGAGAGACGGTGCAGCACACGTTCGTCGCCACGACCGAGACGGAGATCTTCACGGTGACGCTGACCGTGACGGACGACCGCGGCGCGCAAGCGGTGGCGGAACAGAGCATCGAGGTCCGCGTCGGTGGTGAGGGGGACGGGACCGGTGACGGGACCGGCCTCCCCGTGGCCCGGTTTGCGGTGGACGCGTTCATCGGGGTGGCCCCGGTCGCGGTGACGTTCGACGCCGCGGATTCCACCGCGGGAACGGGGACGATCGTCGCGTACGACTGGGACTTCGGAGACGAACAGGACGCGAGCGGCGTCGAAGTCACGCACACGTTCAACCCTGAGGATGAGGAGACCGAGGAGTACACGGTCACCCTGTTCGTTTGGAACAGCGCGGGCCAGGTCGACACGGAACAGAAGGTGATCATCGCCATCGTGCCGGAGAACGACACCGGCGACGAGGGTCCGGAAGCCGAGGTCGCGCTGACCGGTCCGGACGTGATCTACGAATCCGAAGACCGTCCCGACGTTCCTTCGTTGTTCGAGGCCTCGTTCGACCCGCGGGGGTCCTCCTCCTCCGCCGGGCACACGATCGAGTACTTCGCGTGGGACTTCGGCGACGGTGAGTTCCAGGTCGAGACGAGCGATCTCGAGGTGACCCACATCTACGAACTCCGAACTGCCACCCACACGTACGTCGCCAGGCTCGCGGTCTACGACGACCAAGGGGAAGAGGACTCGGCGTCGGTCAACGTAACGCTGACCGACGACTAGGCGCAAGCCTGGGCCTGATTCGATCCATCGACCGCCTGCCGATCGGCGATCAGGGGCTGCAGGACTCGGTCGTCGGCAACGTCACCGTGGTCAACGACTAGCCGGGCCGCGACTCAGACTGCGCTTCTCTCACCCTCTCCCCTGGCGGGAGAGGGAAGCGCCTTCCTTGTCACCTTCAGTGAGGAAGGCGAGGGTGAGGGGGGCTTGGGTTCTCCACCGTTCACGTCACCCCCACCCGGCCTCCCCCGTCAAGGGGGAGGGGAACAAGAAGTGCGATCCCACGCTTGCCTCCCTCTCCCCTGGCGGGAGAGGGAAGCGCCTTCCTTGTCACCTTCAGTGAGGAAG
>CAYXLR010000024.1:0-22529 GCA_964466035.1 uncultured Thermotogae bacterium | reverse complement strand
TCAAGGGGGAGGGGAACAAGAAGTGCGATCCCACGCTTGCCTCCCTCTCCCCTGGTGGGATGAGGGGAGCGCCTTCCTTGTCACCTTCATCGAGGAAGGCGAGGGTGAGGGGGCTTGGGTTCTCCACCGTTTACGTCACCCCCACCCAGTCTCCCCATCAACGGGGAGGGGAAGACGCCGGATTCTTCCCTACGAGGCGGCAGGGGAAGAGGAATGGCGATCCCTCGCTCTCTTCCGTGGTCGGGAGCGGGCCTAGTTGCAGCTGTCGCAGCTGACGACGAGCAGCTTCTTCGAGATCGACTTCGAGCCGCCGTCTTCGTCGACGACGGTGAGCGTCACCAGCGGTTCCCAGTTGGACGTCATGTACTCGTGGTAGACGACCATCCCCTCGCCGGACGACCCGTCGCCGAACGACCAGATGTACTGGACGATCTCCCCGTCCGGATCGTACGAGTCGGAGGCGTCGAACTTGACCGGGTCCCGCAGGCCGACCCAATACGGCGGCGAGGAGGTGAAGACGGCGACAGGAACGCGATTGAGCGCCTCGACGGAGCGCGTCCGGGCGCCGATCTTCCCGGTGGAGTCGGTCACCACGAGGGTGATGTCGTAGACCCCCTTCTCGGTGTAGGTGTGGGTGACCCGGACGCCGGAATCGGTGCCGCCGTCGCCGAGGTCCCAATCGTAAGAGACGATCGCACCGTTCGGGCTCGACGAAGCGCTCGCGTCGAGGGTGACCTCGAGCGGCGGGTAGTCGAACGCGGGCGTCGTCGTGAACTCGGCCCGCGGCCCGACGACGCGATCGCAGGCGGAAAGGAGGAGCGTCATGCCGATCAGCGCGGCGAGCAGCGCCGCGACGCTCACCGGCCGGCTACTTGTCTTTCGGTGCATCGTTTCCCTCGGTGTCGTTGCTCGTCTCATCGCGCTTCGATCCCCTCTCCTTCTCCTCTTCCTCTTCTTCCTTGGCGGCCTTCAGCGCCTCGTGGATCGCTTCGAGACGGGCGGCGGAGCGGCCGAACACGGACTCCTCGGGATACGTCCCGTCGTCGCGGAGCGCACCGGCGGGGACGCCGGTCAGGACCTCGATTCCCTCCTCGACCGTGGAGACGGGGTAGACGTGGAACCGGCCGGCCTCGACCGCCTCGACGACCTCCTCGCGCAGCATGAGGTTCTCCACGTTCGCCCGCGGGATCAGCACGCCCTGGTCGCCGGTCAGCCCCTTCGCCTTGCAGACGCGGTAGAAGCCCTCGATCTTTTCGTTCACCCCGCCGATCGGCTGGACCTCCCCCTTCTGGTTGACCGAGCCGGTGACCGCCAGCCCCTGGTGGATCGGCGCGTCGGCAAGGGACGACAGGATGGCGTACAGCTCGGTGCTCGACGCGCTGTCGCCGTCGATCATCGAGTAGCTCTGCTCGAACGCGAGGCTGGCCGAGAACGACAGCGGCCGCTCCTGGGCGAACCGCTCGCCGAGGAAGCCCTTGAGGATCATGATCCCCTTGGTGTGCGTCTTCCCTCCGAGCTTCGCTTCGCGCTCGATGTCGACCAGGCCGGCCTTCCCGGCGTGGACGGTCGCCGTGATCCGGGACGGCTTGCCGAACGCGTAGTCGCCCATTTGGAGAACGGCCAATCCGTTCAGCTGCCCGGCGCGCTCCCCTTCCGTGTCGACGAAGATCGTTCCCCGCTCGATCATCTCGCGGATCTTGGCGTCGATCCGGTCGTGGCGGAAGTCGCGCTTCTCGAGCGCACGCCGCACGTGGTCGCCCGACACGGTCGAAGCGCCGTCGGTCCGCGCCCAGTACGAGGCCTCCTTGACGATCGAAACGAGGTTGCCGAACTGGCACGACAGCTTCGTCTGGTCGCCGGTCAGCTCGGTCGCGTACTCGATCATCTTCGCGACACCGGTCGGAGCGAACGGGAGGGCGGTCGGCTCTTGCGCGCAGCAGGCGCTCAGGAATCGCGCCATTTCCTGCTCCCGCTCGGGCGTCCGATCCATCTCGGTGCCGAAGTCGGCCTTGACGTTGAACAGCTTGCCGAAGTCCTCGTCGTAGTGGTACAGGATCTCGTAGATGTACGGGCTTCCGATGATCACCAGCTTGATCCGGAACGGGACCGGCTCGGGACGGAGCCCCTCGGTCGTCGAGTACCCCAACATCTGCCACGGGTCCTCGATGTGGATCTCGCGCCGCTTGAGGGCGATCTTCAGCGCCTCCCAGCTGAGGCCGAGCCGGAACAGGTTGTTGGCGTTGACGACCAGATAGCCGCCGTTGGCCCGATGGAGCGAGCCGGGCTTGATCATCGTGAAGTCAGTGATGGCGATGCCCATCTGGACGCGGCGCTCGATCGAGCCGAACAGGTTCGGATAGGTGGCGTTCTGCTCGACGACGACCGGCGCGCCCACGGTCTTCGCGTTGTCGACGAGCACGTTGACCGCGTACTTCTTGAACGGATCGGCCTGCGGCAGAGGGAACGGGAACGGCGTCTTCTTCGCCGCGCCGCTGTTCTGGAAGCTGTCGAGGTTCTCGACGATGTCCTTCTTCACCGACTCGAGGAACGCGATCACCTTGTCGAGTCCCTCGTACCGGTCCTTCAGCTGCGCGAAGTACGGCTCGATCATGAACAGGACCGCCTCCTTCGCCAGCTTCTTGATCTCGGACTCCCTCTCTTCGTCGAGGCGGGCGACCCCCTGGAGCTGCTCCTTAATCAGCGTCTGCACCTGCCCTTGGTGCTCGCGGATCTCGTCGCGCTTCTCCTCCGGGAGGGCGTCGTACTCCTCTTGGCTGAGCGGCTCGCCGTTCTCGTGCAGCGGGAGGGTGTTGATCCCGATCGGCGTTCGCTGAACGGCGAAGCCGAGCTCGCGGGCCTTCGTCTCCATCTCCTCGAGGAGCGTCGTTCGGCGCTCGCCGTAGCGGTCGTTGATCTTCTTGCTTCGGGCCTTGAACTCGTCCGACTCGAAGACCTTGGGGATCTCGCGCTTCAAGCGGTCGATGTGGTTCTCGAGGTCGGTGCGGAGCTGGCAGCCCTTCCCGGCCGGGAGCTCCAGGTACCGAGGGCTGTAGGGGTTGTCGAAGTTGTGGACGTAGCAGAGGTCGGGGGGCTGCGGCTCGTCGGTGCTCGCCCGCGTGAGGAACCGCTCGACCGCGGACATCTTCCCGGTTCCCGGGTCCCCGGCGACGTAGATGTTGTAGCGGTTCTTGACGTCCTTGATGCCGAGCCCGAGCTTGAGCGCGTCGATCGCCCGTTCCTGTCCGATGATCTGATCGAGCGGCTCGAGCTCGGCGGTCGACTTGAATCCGAAAGCAGAGGCGTCACATGTGTATCGTAGCTGCGTCGCTTCGAGCTCTTTGACCATGCTGTCCTCCTTGATCTAGGATTCTATCCCAGATGTTCAGATCGGTTCAACGAGGGATTGCGATCGGATTGCTGCTTTCCTCCTTCGTTTGCGCGGCCGCTCTCGGGACGTCGCCGGTGGTCCTCACTCCGTTGATCGATCGCCCGGGGAGGAGCGCCTACTGCGACGGAGTGGCGGCGGCGTTCGAGGCGGCCGCCTCTTCGATCGACCTGCTCCTCTCCGGCGCCGACGTGACCGGGGTCCCCCTCTGGGGTCCGCTGATCGACGCGTCGGAGCGGGGCGTCGCGGTTCGCGTGTTGCTCGACGCGAGCGACTGGGCGCCCGACATCACCGCGGACAACCGGCGCGTCGTCGCGTACCTGACCGAGCGGGGGATCGACTGTCGGTTCGACGACCCGGCCGTGACGACCCACGCGAAGATGGTGATCGTCGATCGGGCGGTGGTCGTGCTCGGGTCGTCGAACTGGAACGAGTACGCGTTCGAGGAGCACGAGCAGGCGAACGTGATGATCGAGAGCTCGCAGGTCGGAGAGGCGTTCGCCGAGTACTTCGACCGGCTGTGGGAGGGGCGGCTTCCGGTCGACGGCGTCGAGATCGATTTCGGCGGGATCGGCCCGGACGGGCCGGCGATCGTCCCGATCCCCGACGGGCCGGGGACGGCGCTGTACGCGTCGCTGCTGCTCGATCTCCTGCCGCGCGCCCGGCGGTCGATCCACGTGGCGATGTACCGCGTGTCGGTCTACCCGAACTACCCGGGGAGCCTGGCGAACGAGTTGGTCGGCGCGCTGGTCTCCGCGGCCAGCCGCGGGCTCGACGTGCGAGTCCTGATCGACGACTGCCGATTCTACGCCGAGTCGGCCGACGCCAACCTGGCTTCGGCGATCACGCTGTACCAGCGCGGAGTCGAGGTCCGGTTCGACGCGCCGGAGGTGACGACGCACGCCAAGCTCGTCGTGATCGACGGGGAATCGGTCGTCCTCGGATCGACCAACTGGAACTACTACTCGCTCGAGGAGAACGTGGAGGTGGACGTCGGGCTCCTGCGGATCCCCGAGATCGCGGAGGCGTTCGAAGCCTACTTCGAGGCCCTCTGGGAGAACGGCCGGCCGATCACGCCGTAGCCTGTGGCGACATCTCCTTTTCCCTCCCCCTCCCCCTCCCCCTCGCCTTCCTCAATGAAGCCGACAAGGAAGGCGCTCCCCTCTCCCGCGGTGGGGAGAGGGAGAAACAGGCGAAACTCCTCTCGTTTCCGATCATCTCGGCTCGCGAATCGTCCTCTGACGAGGACGTTTGCGCCTTTCTTTCCCCTCCCCTCGCCTTCGTCGATAAAGAAGACTAAGGAAGGCGCCCCCCCTCTCCCGCCAGGGGAGAGGGTAAGAAGCGCAAGGTCGCTATTCCCCTCCCCCTCCGTGATGGGGGAGGCTGTGTGTGGGGTGACGGACGCAATGGAGAACTCAGTCCCCCTCCCCTCGCCTTTGTCGATAAAGGAGACAAGGAAGGCGCCCCCCTCTCCCGCCAGGGGAGAGGGTAAGAAGCGCAAGGTCGCTATTCCCCTCCCCCTCCGTGATGGGGGAGGTCGGGTGGGGGTGACGGCATCGAGTCTCCTCACCCTTGTTCGCTCTCCTGCCGGGGAGAACCCGCGGTTCTTCTTCCCACGACGGAGTCAGTGTTCGAAGGAAGCTGTACCGCTACTCGGCCTCGGCCGGCCGGGTTACTCGCTCGCCGCACACCGGGCAGGCCCATTCGATCTCGCCCGACCACGGGCTCCAACGGACCGGAAGCATCGACGCCCCGCATTCCGGACAGGGCTGGAGGGAGACCGATGCCGGAACGGGCTTCCCGTCCGGCCCGGTGGTGATCAGATGCCCGGGCTCCTCCATCACCAAGGGGACCGGTTCGGTGAAGGACAACGTGACGGTGTCGCTCATACCGGCGACGTTGACGTCTCCGGTGAGTTCGATCCGAACGCCGTTCCGGCCGATCCCCGCCAGCACGAGAAGGATGCCGAGCAGCAGGCCGGCGCATGCCACCAGGGCGATCATCTGGATGATCCGATTCATCGGTCCCCCTTCGAGCGCGCGTCACGCAGGACGCCTCGTGCTCGCGAATTGTGTTCGTTCGGCCTCACTCGCCTCGCCGGACGAGCAGCGTCCTCCCCTCGAGCCGATCGACGCGGATCGCCTCTCCGACGCCGATGCGACCGTCGAGCGACCGCGCGGTCCAGTACTCGCCGTGTACGAAGACCGTCCCGTCCGGATCGAGCAGGCTGCGGGCGGTCCCCGTCGCGCCGGCAAGGCCGACGGTCCCGGTCACCGGCCGCCTCCGTTGGATCGCCAGCCCCTTGGAGAGGACGAAGATCGACAGCGCCGCGGTGACGCCGACCACCGCGAGGATCGTCCCCCACGACAGGCCGACCGATCGATCCGGGATGTCGAACAGCGTCAGCGACCCGGCGAGGAGCCCCACGACCCCGCCGGCGGTGAGGATGCCGTTGGTCGGCGTGAACGCGTCGAGGACGATCAGCGCCATCCCGAACAGGATCAGGGCGACCCCGACGATGTTCACCGGCAGGACCTGGAGGCCGAACAGGGCGAGGAGCAGGCAGACCCCGCCGGCGGCCAGCCCGAAGCCGATGCCCGGATGGAAGAACTCGTAGATCAGCCCGTACAGGCCGAGGATGAACAGCACGTAGACGAGGTTCGGGTCGGCGAGGAGGCTCAACAGCCGTTCGCGGAGCGTCGGGCGGATCTCGTCGATTGCGGCTCCCCGGGTGCTCAAGACCCGTCCGTCGGCAAGCGCGTAGCCGTCGAGCGCCTCCAGGAGGTCGCCGACGTCGCGCGCGATCAGGTCGATCACGCCCTGCTCCAGCGCCTCGGCGGCGCTCAGGGCGCTCGACTGGAGGACGGCCGACTCGGCCCACTCGACGTTTCGTCCCCGCTGCTCGGCGATCGCTCGGGCGAAGGCCGCGGCGTCTTGGGCCGCCTTGTCGATCGACGTGTCCTGTTCACCGTCCGCCGCTTCGCCTCCGATCAGGCTCACCGGGTGGGCGGCGCCGATGTTCGTTCCGGGGGCCATCGCGGCGACGTCCGCCGCCATCGTCAGGAAGACACCTGCGGACGCCGCGCGTGCCCCGGACGGGGAGACGAAGACGACGACCGGGACCGCGGAGGACAGCTCGGCGGCGACGATGTCGCGCATCGATTGCTCGAGCCCTCCGGGAGTGTTCAATTCGATCAGGAGGAGCTCGGCCGCCCGTTCCTCGGCCTCGCCGATCGCGCGGATGACGAGGTCCCGGCTCGCCGGGTTGATCGAGCCGTCGAGCGAGAGCCGGAGAACGTCTCCGGCCGCGACGCCCGCGGACAAGAGGATCGCGAACGTAAGACACCCGACCGCGGCGGCCACCTTCTTGTACGCCTTCATGACCCAAGTATACGCTGAACGCCGGCCCCGCCACGGAGGCGGGGCCGGCCGCTCAGCGCGTTCTGCGCTCCGACCCTAGTGGCACTCGACGTCGTACTCGTCCGAGTTGTTGTCCTCGTCGCACTCGCCGGGGACGGGATCGACCTCCACGACGATCGTTTCCTCGACCTCCGCGCACATCCGTCCTCCGCTGACTTCGAAGCTGAACGTGATCAGATCGGTCAAGCCGACCCCCAGCGCCGCCACGCTCTCGGTATCGCCCCCCGGCGACACGCTGGCCGTGGTCGCCGGGCTCGGAGCCGATCCGGCGTTTCGCACCAAGGCCGACACGGTGAACGAGTACTCGGCGAACTGCTTGTCGCTGTAGGTGCAGCTGCACTCGGCCCGGAGGATCTCGACGACCAGATCGGGACAGTCGCCCGGCTCACCGCAGTCGGTCGTCGCGCAGTCCGTCCCGGGTCCTTGGAAGCTGCCTCCGGCTGCGTCGCAGTCGGCGACCGTCACGTCAACGCAGATCCCGTTCGGAAGACAGCAGGCACCGATGGCTCCGTCCGGCTCGCCGGTGCAGCAGGTGCTGCCGTAGACGCTGTTCTCCTCGTCGCACTCCTCGACGTCGTCGTGGATGTCGGCCACCACGACGAATTCGAGCGGACACGGCGGTGCGTCGGCCGTGACCGTGAACGTCATGATGACGGCGTGTACGTCGCCGGAGCCGAGCGGCGGAACGGGGGCCTCCGTCATGCTCCCGGTGTACGGCCCGAGTCCCCTGAGCAGCACGTCGGTCGGGACGGTGGCAGGGGCACCGCCGATGTTGGTGACGTGGGCCCAGACGGTGAGCTGATAGATGTTCGAAGGGGCCCCGACGGTCGGCTTGAGGACACAGCTGACGTCGTCGATCGCCGCGACCAGGTCGGGACAGTCCGCGACGATCCGCGGGCCGGTGGTCCGGATCCCGGCGATCTCGATCGTCGATAAGGCACACGGACCGGCCGGAATGCATCCACCGACCGCGCCGGGCACCGGCACGTCGACCGTCGGGCCGGGGACGGAGACGGAGAAGACGCCGGAGTTCCCGGGCATGATCCCGCAGCTTCCGATGGACGCGTACCACCGATAGGCGAACGCCGCGGGGCTGAACGCCACGCCGGACGGCTCGTCGTGATCGAGGATCGGCAGTCCCGGGTTGGGGACGGCGAACATGCAGATCCCGCAGCCGTCGATCAGGAAGTCGATGTTGGTCACCGTCCAGGTGTACTTATCGACGTCCCCTTCGCGCTCGACGCACTCCTCGACCTCGACCCTGCCGTACGGTGTCGGCGTTTCCGTCACGTCGTAGGCGATCGCGTCCGGCGGGCAAGAATACGGCGAGTCGCTGATCTCCGGTCGATCCCACGGCGACAGCGCCAGCATGAACTCGACCGGCGTCCAGTCGCCACGATACTCGACGACCATCCGCTCGGCCATCCACCCGACGGTCTCGAGGACCTGGCCCTGATGGCCCGGCTCCCATCGGTCCTCGACCGCCCAGGCGAAGTCGACCGGCGTGTAACCTTCCGGTGTCGCATCGAACAGCAGCGATCGACCGCTGAGGTACGTGTTGTTCCGGTCGGGATCCTCCTCGAGGCCGACGATCACCCCCTCGAGGCTCTCCAGCTCGACCTTGTACGCGTTGAGCGTCGGCTCGCCCATCAGCTGAAGGACGATGCCGGGAATTGCGTCCGGCTCGAACGAATCGCCGGTCTCGGCCTGGAACTCAGCGGGGAAGCCGTCGTCGTAGATCTTGAGCACGAACTCCCCGGGATACTGTTCCGCGACGTACCGGGCGAGCCCGACGACCAACCGGGCGTCGTTCGTGCCGACGTCGGTCTCCGTCCTCATCGAACCGAGGCCGAAGTTGTCGGCCAGCTCGATCGTGTCGAGCTCGTCGATGAGGCCGTCCCCGTTGAGGTCGGGCATCAGGCTCGAGTGACCGAGTTCGGCGAGCATCGCGAGGATCGTGGCCGCTTGGATCGGCCCCGTCCACCGAGGCGTCCAATGCGGGAGACTCTCCTGGCTGATCAGGTGCATGTCGTACAGGACGATGCCCTCGATGACCTCCGGTTGGGCCGCGACGACCCATCCGAGCAGATTGGCGAACAGGATGACTCCGAGTAGAGCGAGAACGAACCGTCTCATCGCAATCCCTCCTTTTGGGAAAAGGCGTGGGCTTGCATCCAGAGCGACGTCAACGAGCGCGTGGTGAGTCCGCGATTCCTCCGCCTCCCGCCTCCAGTATAGGCAGGAGAGGTCGTGCGGAGAAACGTCGCGTAGCTTCGATGCCGCCTGTGCCTTTCTCCATGGCGCGGTGTACGATCGGTTTCCTTACACGGTGCGAACCGCTTCGGTTCAGCGGCGACCGGCGGAGAGAGCGACACGGAGGTCGATGCGGATGGAGGGAATCGGTCGGGAGTTCCTGGAGAAGACGGAGTATCGGCATCTCTCGCCTTCGGATCAGGAGCGAGGCGTGGCGCAGCCGCCGCTGCAGGTTCGCCTCGGAGACGGAGAGGCCGTTGCATTGCCCGACCCTGGAGTGGCTCGGGACAGCGGGCTCCGCCTTCGGGAGGCGTTCGAGACGAGACGGAGCCTCCGCGAGTACGGCGACGACCCTCTGTCATTGGCGGAGCTGTCGTACCTCTTGTGGAGCACGCAGGGGGTGTCGCGGGTGATCCCGGACCGCGCGACGTTCCGTACGGTCCCCTCCGCCGGGGCGCGGCACGCGTTCGAGACGGTCGTGCTGGCGAATCGCGTCGAGAGCTTGGAGCCCGGAGCCTACCAGTATCTGGCGCTCGATCATCGATTGGTGCGGCTCGATCCGTCGCCCGATCTCGCCGTCCGGATGGCGGACGCCTGTCTCGGTCAGGAGATGGTGCGCCGGAGCGCGGCGACGTTCGTCTGGGTGGCCGATCGGGGTCGGATGAGCTGGCGGTACGGCGAGCGCGGGGTTCGATACCTCTTCCTCGACGCCGGGCACGTCTGCCAGAACCTCTATCTCGCCGCCGAGTCGATCGGGGCCGGCGCCTGCGCGATCGGCGCGTTCGACGACCAACGGGTCAACGAGCTGCTCGGACTGGACGGGATCGAACGGTTCGTCGTCTACCTCGCGTCGGTCGGGAAGCGAACGGCGGACTGACCCCGCCGCGTCCACGTCTGGCGGAGGCGGCGACATGGGCGGAAAGCCAGGAACGTGGATCGAGAGCGGCCTCTTCTCGCGCTACGCCGAGGAGGACCTCGACCGGTGGCGCGTGCTCATAGGAGGGTCCGTCGAGCACGTCGATCGACGCTGGGGGATCGGGCGCGTCGAGGCCGTACGATGGGCGACGTCCGGCCATGGCGTTGTACCCTACGTTCGGGTCCGCGTTCGCTACCCGGACCACGGGGCCGTGATTTACCGCGCGGCGTCGTTCCACGTGCATCATCGCTCCGTCACGATTCCGGAGACGGTCCGCGGCGTCATCCGTGCCTGCTACGAGTCGCCGTGCACCGAAGAGCGGCGGGAAGAGCTCCTCCGTCGGCATACGCGGGGGCTTCGCGAGGCGGAGGATCGGCGCCGCCTGGAGCACGCCGATCGGCTGAGACGGCGCGCGATCGAGCGGAAGGAAGCGGGGGACTGAGAACGGGAGACTCCCGTCCGTCGTGCCCGGCTCCGCCAGCGATCAGCCGAACAGGGCGAACCCGCCGCGGGCGAGGAGGGCGATCACCATCGCGATTGCGGTCGTCGCGGCGACGATGAGGCCCGTCTGCGGCCAACGGAGCTCCCGCTTGAGGACGACGATCGTGGCGATGCACGGCACGTAGAACAGGACGAACAGGGTGAAGGTCATCATCTGGCCGGCGGAGAGAACGCTGGCCGCCTGCGTGGTCCCCAACGCCTGGAACAGCATGACCAGCGAGAGCTCCTTGCGGAAGATCCCGAAGATCAGCGGAACCCCGACGGCCAGGGGAAGCCCCAGGCTCCACGTGATCGGCGAGACGGCGAGATTCAGGTAGCGGGTGACGTCGGCGTACTCCAACAGGCTCATCACCACGCTCCCGAGAACGAGAAACGGCACCGCGTAGCGGAGGAACTCGTGCACGCGCAGCCAGACCTTCGCTCCGATCACGCGGGGCGAAGGGATCTTGTACGACGGGATCTCGAGGATCAGCCCCGGCGTCACGCGGGGAAGGACCACGGTCAGCAGCCTTCCGACGGCGGCGATCACGACGACGTTGATGATGTACAGAAGGAACGCGAGGTGCGGGCCGAGGAAGTAGCCGACGAGGCCGTAGATGATCGTGGTCCGGGCGACGCAAGGGACCATCACGGAGAGGAGCGAAGTGACGAAACGGTCCCGCCTCGAGTCGAGGATCCGGGTGGCCATCACCGCCGGCACGCTGCATCCGTAGCCGAGCATCAGGGGGATCACCGACTTGCCGTGCAGCCCGATGCGGTGCATCAACCCGTCGATCAGGTAGCCGACTCGCGGCAGGTATCCGATGTCCTCGAGCACGGCGAGCCCGATCAGGAACGGAACGAGGTACGGGAGGACGATCCCGATCGCCCCGCCGACCCCCTGGATCATCCCCTGGAGAACGAAGAACGCGACGTGGTCGGGCGGGATCGCCCCGGCGAGCCAGTCGACCGACCAGTCGAACAGACCGACCAACGGGCCTTCGACGAGCGTCCCGACCTTGAACACCACCAGGAAGAGGGCGTAGAGGATCGTGCCGAGGGCGACCACGCCGAGGACCGGGTGCATCAGGACGCGATCGATCCGATCGCGGAGGGTGACGATCGGGGGACCGACCGTGGCGACGCGCTCGAACAGCTCCATCCCGGCGGCGTGACGCTCGGCGGACAGGGCGTCCTCCCCCGAGCGGCCGCGCTGCGCAGAGATCGTTTCGCGCAGGGACGACGCGGCTTCCAGCAGATCCGGGTGATCCTGCTCGACGCGCCGAACGAAGAACGGATCGTCCTCGAGGAGCTTGACCGCCGTCAGCCGAGCGTTCGTGAGCGGGGCCGACCGCGGCCGCTTGCGGACCTCCTGCTCGAGGGCGTCGATCGCCGTTTCGATGTCCTGGCTGTACGACGGGAACGGCGCGACGGCGCGCTCCCGGGCCACGCGAACGGTCGCGACGGTCGCTTCCATGACCCCGGTTCCGCGCACGGCCACCGTGGGGATCACCGGGACCCCGAGACGCTCGCTCAGGGCCTTCGCGTCGATGAGGACCCCCTTTCGCCGCGCCTCGTCGACCATGTTCAGGCAGACGACCATCGGAATCCCGAGCTCGAGGAGCTCGAGGGTCAGTTCGAGGCTTCGCGACAGCAGCGACGCGTCGACGACGTTGAGGACGGCGTCGATCGGTTCGTTGAGCAGAAAGTTGCGGGTCTCGGCCTCGGCCTCGTCCAACGACGTCAGGGAGTACGTGCCGGGCAGGTCGATGACCTCGGCCTGATGCCCTCCGACCCACGCGTCGCTCTTGAGGTACTCGACCGTCGTCCCCGGGAGATTGGAGGTGTTCGCCTTGTAGCCGACGAGGTGGTTGAAGATCGTGCTCTTGCCGGAGTTCGGCTGGCCGAGTAGCGCGATCCGGATCCGCTTGGAGGGCGAGGGGCGCACGCTCAGCCTTCCTTTCCGCTTTTCGCGCCGCGCTTCTTCGCGCACGCGTTGCAGAGCCCGATCAACTCGATCCGGATCCGCTCGATCTGGAACCCTTCGGATTCGGCGAGCTTATGAAGCGGGACGGGGGACGGGAGATCGACGATCCGACCGCACTCCGAACAGACCAGATGCAGGTGATCGTCGTGTCGAACCTCGTAGTGCGCGTGCGCCTCCCCGAGCCCGCAGGCTCGGACGACGCCCAGCTCCTCGAACAGGCCGAGCGTTCGGTAGACGGTGGCCAAGCTGATCCGAGGTTGCTCCTCCCTCGCGATCCGATGGATCTCCATCGCGTCGAGGTGCGGGTTGGACGCAAGGATCCCGAAGAGGAGCTCGCGCTCCGGGGTGACCCGCTTGCCGGCCGCGCGCAGCTGTTCGATCGCTCGCGATCTCGCGGTCATCGTCTCGGCCCCCGGAACCGTCGACCGTGGCCCCACGGCGTGCTCGAGCGGCCGAGCGGCTCGACGAGGATATGCCGCGCGACGCCGCGACCGAGGGCAACCCGCATCCCGTGGATCTGGACGAGAAGGGGGCCGCGAAACGCGCTCCGCCCCGACATGCGAACGGTGTCGCCTAAGTGGATCCCGAGGTGGCTCAATCTCCGCCGAAGGCCGTGCCCCCCGCGGATGTCGAGAACCCTTGCCTCGTCCCCCGGCGAGAGTTGGTCGAGCGTCATGATGCAAAATGATAACGATTCTCATTCTCATTTCAAGGCCCTTGGTCCGAGCGGTGGGGCGATGTATCCTCGAAGGGCGCCGATGTCTTCAAACCCGTATCGCGACCTGTATGACCGGCTCCTCGCTTCGTACGGCCCGCAGGGATGGTGGCCGGGCGAGGGTCCGTTCGAGGTGATCGTCGGTGCGATCCTGACCCAGCGGACGGCGTGGCGGAACGTCGAGACGGCGATGCGGAGGTTGAGGGAACGCGGCCTCACGACCGTCGCGGCGATCGACGAAGCGCCGACGAAACGGATTCAGGAGGCGATCCGCCCCGCCGGTTTCTACAACGCCAAGGCGGGAAAGCTGAAGGCGTTCGCGGCGCACCTGATGCGGGAGCACGGCGGCGATCTCGAGCGGCTGTTCGCCCGCGCGGACGACGCGCTTCGCGAGGAGCTTCTCGGCTTGCACGGCGTCGGGGAGGAGACGGCCGACGCGATCCTCGTCTACGCGGCGGAGAGGCCGTCCTTCGTGATCGACGCGTACACCCGACGGCTGCTGACCCGCCTCGGTTGGATCGCCGGGCACGAGTCGTACGGAGAGCTGCGGAAGCTGTTCCTCGACGCCCTGCCCGGGGACGTCGAGGTCCTCGGCGAGTTTCACGCCCTGATCGTCCGGCACGGAAAGGCGCATTGCCGTGCGGACCCTGCCTGCGGCGGATGTCCGGTCCGATCGATCTGCGCCGCGGCGAGCGCGGCGGAAGCATCGGAGACGGGCGGATGATCCGGTTCGATCGATCGGGGATGCGGACCGGATTCGGCCGGGACCTCGTCCTCGACCTGCTCGAGCGCGGATTCACCGCGATCGATCCGAAGCGGGCTCTGACCGAGGCGCTCGTCCGGAACGGAGACAAGCTCCGCGTCGGCGGGACCGACTTCGACCTATCGACGCGGCGCGTTTGGACGATCGCGATCGGGAAGGCGGCGGTTCCGATGGCCGAGGCCGCCTCCGAGCGGCTCGGTCCGGCGTCGGCGGGGGGGATCGCTGTCACCCGTTACGGTCACGGCGGATTCGTGAGAGGCCACCGCGTGCTCGAGGCGGGCCATCCGATCCCGGACGAGAACGGCCTGCGTGCGGCCGCGGCGATCGGCGAACTCGCCGATGGGATCGGAAGAAACGACCTCGTCCTCTGCCTCCTCTCCGGCGGCGGCTCGGCGCTGCTCACTGCGCCGGCCGAGGGCGTCTCGCTTGAAGAGGTCGCGGAAACGACCCGGCTCCTGCTTCGGAGCGGAGCGCCGATCGACGAGGTCAACACGGTCCGCCGCCACCTGTCGGCGCTCCAGGGCGGGCGGCTCGCGAGACGGCTCCGCCCGGCGACCGTGGTCACCCTTGCCCTGTCCGACGTGATCGACGACTCCCCGGAGTCGATCGCCTCCGGGCCGACGGCCCCCGATCCGACGACGTTCGGCGACGCGATCCTCGTGGTTCGTCGCCGCGGTCTTTGGAAACGGGTTCCCGCGTCCGTGCGCGATTACCTGACGCGCGGATCGCGCGGAGAGGCGGACGAGTCCCTGAAGCCCGGCGATCTGCTCTTCTCGGGGAGCGTCTTTGAGATCGTCGGGAACAACGGGACGTTCCTCGATGCCGTCGCGCGCGCCGGGGCGGCGGCCGGCTGCCGGGTGATCCGGTCGGATGAACCGCTCGTCGGGGAGGCGCGCGACGTCGGCCGGGAGCTCGGCCGACGGATGGTCGAGCTGTCGAGGGCGGCATCGGGCCGCACGCTCCTCGTCGCTGGAGGCGAGACGACGGTGACGCTTTGCGGAGGCGGGCGGGGCGGAAGGAACCAGGAGGTCGCGCTCGCCGCCGCGCTGGAGGTCGACGGCGTCGAGAGGGTCTGCGTTGCCGCGCTGTCGTCCGACGGTTCGGACGGCGTGACCGAGGCGGCGGGCGGACTCGTCGACGGCGACACCGTCGGTCGCGTGAGGGACGCCGGGATCGATCCGGCTGCCGCCCTGGAGAACAACGATTCGTACGCCGCCCTGCTCGCGTCCGGCGATCTCCTCTTCACCGGCCCGACGCGGACGAACGTCGCCGACGTCTGCGTCGCGCTGATCGGGTCCGACTAGACGGCGATCGCCTTCCAGGTCCCGGTTCGGAACTTCAGCGCCATCGCGCCCGCGAGGAGCAGCCAGTAGACGTACTCTCCGGTCCACGCCCCGAGCAAGCCCAACGGGGTTCGCAGACCGAGGAAGTACACCGTCGGCAGGTAGCAGGCGACACAGACGAACTCGACGACCATGACGTAGCGGGTGTTGCCGGCTCCCTGGAGGGCCTGGGACAGGACCAGGGCGATTCCCGCAAACGCTTGGACGAAGCCGAGGGCCATCAGAGGGAGCCGTCCGACGTCGGTCACTGCGGCGTCGTGGGTGTAGACGCGAAAGACCCAGCCCGGGACGGCGAGGAACAGGATCCCGACGATCGCCATCGACCAGGAGGCGAGCCTGACGGCCTCCCAGGCGAGCTGCTCGGCGTGTTCCGGTCGCTCCGCGCCGAGGTTCTGTCCGACCAGCGCCGCCGCCGCCGTCCCGAGTCCGACGGCGATCATGATCGTCAAGTGGTAGATCGAGCGGATGACGTTCGTCGCCGCCAGTTCGATCGTTCCGATGCGTGCGATGATCAGGAAGAAGATCGACCAAGCGCCGTTGGAGAGAAGCCGTTGGGCGAAGACCGGGATCGAAAGGCGAACGATCGGGCGGAGCCAGCGCGCGACGAACCACGGAGGGTGAAACGCGGCGAAGCGGCGACGATAGCTCGGAGCGAGCGCGATCACGCCGACGTAGTAGACCGTCCCGGTGCCGAGGGCGATCGTCGAGGCGATCGCGGCGCCTTGGATTCCCAACCTCGGGAAGCCAGCGTGGCCGAAGATGAGGAGGTAGTCCAACAGGACGTTGACCGCCGTGATCAAGACGGAGCCGTTCAGCTGATGCCTCGTCTTCCCGATCCCGGCGAAGAAGCCGCGGGCCGTGAAGTTTAGGAGCATGAACGCGGCCCCGAGGAATCGATAGTGCAGGTAGACGGTGCCGGCGTCGAGGACTTCGGGGTCGTTCGACGTCAGCGGCGCGATGATCCGCGCGAGCCACGGAGCCGCGATCACGAGCGGAACGCCGAGCGTGAGACAGAGGGCGACACCCGTGTTCAGGACCTGACCGCATTCGGTCTCGTTCTCCTCGCCGAACCGCCTCGCGGTCAACGCCTGGACCCCCACGCTGAACCCCGAGACGGGGAAGACGACCGAAAAGAACAGGACGCCCGCCACCCCCGACGCCGCCAGCGGCACCGCGCCCAAACGCCCGAGCATTGCGGTGTCGACGACGGACAGCAGCGTGAAGGTGAGCATCCCCAGCGTCACGGGCGTCGCGAGACGAAGGACCTCCCGCGACAGCTCGGCTCGCGGGAACAACCGCGCGACGGCGCTCGATCTCCCGACCATTGCCCCTCCGGTTCGTTCTTGTCTGCGAGGCCTGATTCTCCGGGTGGGATCGACGGGATGCAACGGTCGCCGCTACGGCTCGACGATGGATCCTTCGACATCGAACGTCGAGGGCTCGTCGGGCGCGCGTCCCCATTGGGTCAGCACGACGCCGGCGAGGGTGACCGCGGTTCCGATGCCCTTGATCGGCGTGAGCGCCGAACCCAGGAGCGTCACCTCGGCGATCAGGGTGATCACCGGAACGAGGTTCGCCGAGACGGCGACGCGCGTCGCCGACAGGTGAGACAGCGCGTAGTGCATCGCGAGGAACGCCCCGGCGGAGCAGAAGACGCCGAGGAAGAGGATCTCGAGCAGGGTCATCGTCGACAGGTGGCCGAGCCATTCGATCCCGTCGGTCGCGGCCAACGGGCCGAAGACGAACAGCGAGAAGAGGAACTGATAGAACGTCAGCTGCAGCGGCGTTACCCGGCGGAGGGCGTCCTTGATCAGACTCGTTCGCATCGCGGCGCAGAGGACGGCGCCGAGCACCAGGAGATCCCCGCTGAGGCTCGCCCCGGCCTCGCGTTGTCCGAACGCGATGATGAGAACGATCCCCGCGTAGGCGGTCAGGATCCCGACGGTCTTCCGCCAGCTTGTCGGCTCCTGCCGGCGCAAGAACGCGATGAGGTAGACGGCGATCGGGATGGTCGCGATGATCACGGCGACGTGGCTCGGCTGCGTCCGGGCGACGCCGAACGTCTCGAACAGGAAGTAGCCGACCGGGCTGAGGGCGGATAGGCCGGCGAGCGCCAGAAGCTCTCTGCGAGGCACGCGGAGGGCGCGCCGCGACGCCGCGAGCAGACCGAGAAGGACCGTAGCGAACAGGAACCGCGCGAACAGAAGGGAGAAGACCGGGACCGTGTTCAGGGCGTTCTTGATCGCGAGGAACGAGAAGCCCCAGATCGTCATCGCGGAGAGGAGCGCGCCGTAGACGCGGAACGCGATGGCTGGCTTCAACGTCGCTCCTTCGAGTCGGGGGTTGTTCGGCGATTGTGCGGCGGCGACGGGGGACTGGCAACTCCGCTGCGGGGACGAACGTGAGGTATCATCCGTCGGGATGAGAACGCGTACGCACGGAGGGAGCAGCGTCGGATGAGCCCGGAGATCGTCAACGAGAAGACGCTCCGCGATCTGGAGTTCGATCGTCTCAAGAGCCTCGTTGAGGAGCACGCCTCGTCGTCCCTGGGCGCGGAGGCCGTCGATCGGCTGTCCCCGACGACCGATCGCGAGGCGATCAACCGGGGCGTCGCCGAGGTGAGCGAAGCGATCGCCTTCCTCGACGATCACGGGCGGTTCTCGCTCGGCGGTGTGCGGGATCTGGTCCCCGTGCTGCAGCGGGCGAAGGAGAGCGCCTATCTCGACGGGGAGGAGTTCCTCGACGTCCTCCGGACGATCGACGGGACGCTCGCCGTCCGGGCGTCGCTCGCCGATCAGGAGGAGTGGCCGCTGTTGGCCGCGATCGCCGAGCGGCTCACCGCGGGCGGCCTGGAACTCCGGCGGAGCATCCGGCGAACGATCGACGAGCGCGGTTCGGTCCGCGAGGACGCCTCGCGGAAGCTGTCGGAGCTGACGAACCGGCGCAAGGGGATCGAGCGGCGGATCGAGGAGCGGCTTCAGGCGCTGATCGATCGGCATCCGGAGGTGATCAGCGAACCGGTGATCACCCGGAGGGGCGGGCGGCTCGTCGTGCCGATCCGCAGCGGCGCGGTCGGGGCGATGGAGTTCGTCGTCCACGACCGTTCGGGAACCGGCCAGACGCTCTACGCCGAGCCGACGAGCCTCGTCTCGGAGAACAACGCGGTCTCGGAGCTCGCCGAGGAGATCCGCGCCGAGGTTCGGAGGATTCTGCGGGAGCTGACCGATGCGTTCGTCGCGACGGAGGCCTCGTTCCTCAGGGATCGGGCGATCCTCTCGCACGTCGATTCCCTGTTCGCCCGGGGGTCGTACGCCATCGCCCACCGCTGCGCGTTCCCGCAGTTCGGGAAGCGGGTCGTCCTTCGGAACGCCCGCCACCCGCTCCTCCCGATCGATCGGGTCGTTCCGATCTCGCTGTCGCTCGGGCGGGACTTCCGGATGGTCGTGATCACCGGCCCGAACACCGGGGGAAAGACGGTGACGCTGAAGACGATCGGCCTCCTCACGTTGATGGCCCAGTCGGCGATCCCGATCCCCGCCTCCCCGGACAGCGAGCTCATGATCGTCTCCAGGGTCCGAAGCGACATCGGCGACGAGCAGTCAATCTCGCAGAACCTGTCGACGTTCTCCGCCCACATGCAAAACATCGTCTCCCTCCTCGAGGAGGCCGACGCCGAGACGATCGTCCTCCTCGACGAGCTCGGGGCGGGGACCGACCCGCAGGAGGGGGCCGCCCTCGGCCTCGCCGTGATCGAGGCGCTGCTCGAGAGCGAGGCGGTCGTCGCGATCTCGACGCACCTGACGCCGCTGAAGTACTTCGCCATTCGGCATCCCGAGGTGAAGACCGCGTCGATGGAGTTCGACGTCGAATCCCTCTCCCCGACGTTCCGTGTCATCGAGGGAATACCCGGACGGAGCAACGCGTTCGTCATCGCGCAGCAGCTCGGCCTCCCGAACGATCGGATCGACCGGGCCCGCTCGTTCCTGTCGCAGGGCGAGATCCGCGCCGACGACGTCCTCGACGAGTTGGAGCGGGAGCGGCAGGCGATGCGACGCCACCGCGAGGCGGCGGAGCGCGACCGCGACGAGGCGAAACGGCTGCGGGAGACGTACGACCGGGAGCTCGCCGAGTTCGAGCGGGAGAAGCAGGTCGCCCTGTCCGAGCGATTCAAGGGGTTCGATCGGTTCCTCCGCGACGGGCAGCGCCGGCTGGAGGAGATCCTCGCGGCGGCGAACGCCGGTGCGACGGACGACGAGGCGCGCGAAGGGCTCCGCGACGTCATCGCGCTCCGCGGGGAATCGAAGGAACGGCAAGAGGACGCGCGGCGGCTCGACCGCGGGGAGACGCTACCGCCCGATGCGATCGAACCCGGCGCGCTCGTCTACGTGCGAAGCGTCGCGGCCGACGGCCGGATCGTCCAGGTCGGCGGGCAGGGGCGCGTCACCGTCGATCTCGACGGCGTCCGCGTGACGACCGGTCCGGAAGACCTCGCGCCGCCGCGGGGTCGCGGCCCGGGAGACGAGCCGCCGACGAAGACGAGGTCCCGTGTCCGGCGTCCACGGCCGGAGCGGGTTCCGCTGCAGTTGAACGTTCGCGGGATGACCGTCAGCGAGGCGTTGCGGGAGATCGACGGGTATATGGATCGGCTCCTCCGCACCGACGTTCGACGCGCGAGCATCTTGCACGGAAAGGGAACCGGCGCCCTTCGCGACGCGATCGACGCGTACCTGCGTTCGTGCAGCTTCGTCTCGAGCCACGGATTCGCGCCGCCGAATCTCGGCGGCGACGGGGTGACCGAATTCGAGCTTGCTGCAGAGGAAAGGGGCAATTGAAACGGCCTTCCCGTTTCGCTAAGATGGAGTCCGAGACTCGACGGTTCGAGAGAGGTTCCGAGGGTGAAGATCACCAAAGTTGAGATTCGTCCCATGCGGAACGAAGGAAACCTGAAGGCGTTCTGCTCGGTCATCTTCGACGACGTCTTCATCGTCCACAGCGTCAAGATCATCCAAGGCAAGGAGAGCCTCTTCGTCGCGATGCCGAGTCGGGAAGGGAAGAACGGCGAGTTCCGCGACACGGCCCACCCGATCGACAACGCGTTCCGCCTCGAGATGGAAGACACGGTCCTCGAGAAGTATCGGGAGGTCGTCGGGGAACTCAGCCAGGTTCTGGCCGCCGACGTCCCGACCGAGGACGCGACGTTCTAGGGCGTAGCCAAGCGGTAAGGCAGCGGCCTTTGGAGCCGTGATCGGAGGTTCGAATCCTCCCGCCCTAACAGGAGCCCGAGGGGCTGAGAGTGCCCCTCGGGCTCCTGTTTGCCGCGGCGGGGTGAGAACCTCCGTGAGTGAGCGAAGCGAACGTCGAGACAGGAGTTTGCGGTAGCAAACTCCCAAGCCGCTGAAGTGCCACTCGACCGCTTCAGCGGCCAATCCTCCCGCCCTAACAGGAGCCCGAGGGGCTGAGAGTGCCCCTCGGGCTCTTGTTTGCAGCGGCGGGGCGAGAACCTCCGTGAGTGAGCGAAGCGAACGTCGAGACAGGAGTTTGCGGTAGCAAACTCCCAAGCCGCTGAAGCACCACCCATACGCTTCAGCGGCCAATCCTCCCGCCCTAACAGCCTGGGCTCAGGGGGCGCTCCGCTCCCGATCGAGGCCTCGCCGATGGAGTCAGCGGCCCGCCTCTTTCCCCCACGCTTCGATGGTCTCACGATGCCGGTCGTAGTCCATTCGAAGGCCCTCGACGTTGTTCTCCACCGTGATGACGTGGCCCTTGAACCTGACTCCGAAGTCCCTGTCCCATTGCGGGGCCGGGAGCGCAAGGAGAAACGTCTTCAAGTCGTCGAAGGACGCATCGAGCTCCTCGAGAAGCGCGTCTCGATCGGAAGAGGTGTACCGCTCGACGGACTTCCTGTTCACGTGGCTGAAGTCGTTCGGCTCGTCCACCAGGTAGGACGGACAGACGCCTCGCAGGATCTCGCGGCATCCATCGGCCGTGTATCGATTCCACCCGATGAAGTGGGCCGTCACGTCCCGTGGCGACCAACCGTTTATTCGTTCGAGGAATCGCCCGCTGGGCAGCGCGGCAGCGCAGGCCCTGAATCGCGCGAAGGCCTCGTCAAGAGCGGACAACCGAGCGGCGACCGTTTCGTCCATCGCGGCACCTCCGAGGATCTTCATGCTACCCGGAGCCCGAGACGAGGATTGTGATCTACATCACATTCAGTGACGAGGCGAGGGATCGCACGGAAGGCTCTTCGGATGAACGGCAGGCCTGAGGAGTCCGATTCCCGGGTTCGTTCTCGCTGCGGCGTTCGGGTATCATTCGGGACGGTGGAGGGGTGGTTCGGCAGTCCGCGAGCTGTCCGATAGGGGTATGGGCACGCGATGAAGCAGAGACCGATCGAAGAGCTGGCGAAGAAGCTCCGCCTTCGGATCGCTCCCGATGTCCTCGAGCGCGCGTTCCTGCATAGCTCGTATGTCAACGAGGTCGGAGATCCCCGCGGATCGAACGAACGCCTCGAGTTCCTCGGCGACGCGGTCATCGACTTGGCCGTCACCAGTCACCTGTATCGCCAGTATCCGAACGCGGACGAAGGTCGCTTGACAAAGGCGAAGTCCGTGGCGGTCAGTCGCCCGCTGCTGGCGGAGAAGGCGGACGAGCTCGGGTTGGCCGACTACCTTCGTCTGGGAAAGGGGGAAGAGGCGAACCGCGGCCGCCGGAGGCCGAACAACCGCGGGAACGCGTTCGAGGCGCTGGTCGCCGTCCTCTACCTGGAACGGGGATACGCGTTCGCCGCGAAGTTCGTCGTCCGCTGCCTGAAGGACGACATCGAGCGGTTCCTCGTGGAGCAGTCGACCACCGGCGACTACAAGAGCCTCCTCCAGGAGACCGCCCAGCGCCTGTTCGACTGCCGGCCGAACTACGCGATCGTCCAGTCGAAGGGCAAGGAGCACCGCAAGGAGTTCACCGTCAGCGTCGCCGTGGCTGGCCATCGAGGCGTCGGCCGCGGCCGGAGCAAGAAGGACGCCGAACAAGCGGCGGCGAAGCAGTTATACTTAATGCTCGAGGAGTTCTAGACGCCCCCGTAGCTCAGCAGGACAGAGCAACGGTTTCCTAAACCGTAGGTCGGAAGTTCGAGTCTTCCCGGGGGTAAAGACATGGGGAGGGACTTAGGTCTCTCCCCTTCTCTACGCTGTGAAACAGCGAGCATCCGGTCCTCATCGGGAGTCCAGGCGTCCGGCTCTCCCGGGATCCTGTACGGATACGAGGAGTA
>CAYXLR010000023.1:6158-27325 GCA_964466035.1 uncultured Thermotogae bacterium | reverse complement strand
CAGTCCGAGCATGATCGCCAACCCGAGCAGAAGCTTCGTGTTCATGAGTCCCCCTCAGCCGAGATCCCATCGCGAAATCTCGGGCTCACGGAGTATAGCACGAGCCCCGCGCGCGCTTCGAACGACCGACGGCTCGCCGCAAGGCCCGTCACCTCTCGCTGGTAGCAAGTGAGAGCACAAGGGCAGAACTTCCGGATCCCGACAGCCGGCGGTGTCCGAGCGTCTCCTTCAACGGCAGACACTTCAGGCAGAGCGACGGGTAGGTACCGAGGAGCCTCGGGCGCGTGTATCGGGGAGAAGGAGGAGACGATGAAGGCGCCCCGATTCAGAGCCCCGAAGCGATCAATCTCTTTGGTCGTGATCGTCCTCAGTGCGGTGTTCTCCGCCTCGCAGTCGGTCTCCGCAAACCCGGGGGTGATCCCGATATCTCCCAGCCAGGCGTTCTACGTCGACTTCGCCGGGCTTCCCCGAAGCGGCTCGATCGAGAGCGGGCTCGAGACTTGGCGGGCGACCGGATGGGCAGAGGGGAATCGTTGTCTCCAGCTGGTCCGCTCCGGGGCGTACCTCGAGGCCGTTATCGAGGTTCCGTCCGATGTGTCGACGGCCCAGCTGTCGTTGGTGCATCGCTCCGGTCTCGCACCGGGATGCGCGGGCGACGGGTTCTCACCGGTGACCGTCTCCGTCAATGGGAGCGTCCTCGCTGCGAACCTTGCTCCACCGGCGGTCGATGCCTGGGGATTCTCGACCGACCGATGGGCGGTCACCGACCGCCTCACTCCCGGCCGGAATCGCATTCGCGTCGACGCCGGCGACCTCTGCAGCGTCTACGAACTGCAACGGCTCGAGCTTCGCCTGACTATCGGAGCGGTCGGTGCGATCGAGCGGTGCCAGATGACCCACGCGATCGCCGAAGACCGGCCGATCGACAGCGCAACCGCCTTCGCTCCGAGCGACGCGTGCGCGGTCTGCTGGACGCAGGTCGCCCCCGAAGCGACCGGCCGTCGCATCGAGTTTCGGTTCTACGATCCGTCGGGGAAGCTCTACTTCAGGACCGAACGGACGGCCGATCGGTACAACTGGGGCTACATCCGCATCGCCGGCTGGGGCGCGGCGAACCGACTCGGCCGGTGGCGTGTCGATGTCTACCTGGCTGGAGCGTTTCAGCTGAGCCACCCGTTCACGATCGGGGCCGTCGGAATCGGAGGGCGGCCGCAGATCACCGGGATCGACTTCCCGTCACAGGTCCCGGCGAACGGCGAGCGGACCTCCGGCTGGGTTTCGTTTCGCGACGCCGACGGTGACATCAGCTGGGTCACGTTCGAAGCGGTCGACGGTTTCTTCTCGGACTTCGAGTTCGATCCGGACGTGAGCGGACAAGTCTCCGGTCGATTTCGCTTCTACGTCTACACCTACCTCGCGCAGTGCGTGAGATTGAAGGTGACCCTGTACGATCGAAGCGGACACGGGAGTGGACCCTACTACCTGACGTTTCGTGCCGAATGAGGAGGTATCGACATGAGAACACAAAGAGCATCTCGACGACATGCCGTCATCGTGTACATGGTGGCCCTGCTCCTCGGATGTTGTCTCGCCCTCCTGGCAGACGGCGAGCATGGAGCATCGGCCGCCCAGGAGGCAGTCGCGGCCGCTGCTCGCGCGGAGCTGGTACGGGCGAATACACAGTTCGCTTTTGACCTGTACCGCGCGCTCGCTGCGGATCCCGGGAACCTCTTCTTCTCCCCGTACAGCGTCTCGACGGCGCTCGCGATGACCTTCACCGGAGCGCGGGACGCGACGGAATACCAGATGGCGGAGGCGCTCCGCTTCACGCTCCCTCAAGGCGACCTGCATCCGACGTTCGGAGCGCTCAACGCCGATCTCACGGGACGCGTCGAGGGAATCGACGGCGTTCAGTTGAGCATCGCCAACGCGCTCTGGGGCCAGGACGGGCATCCTTTCCTCAGCGAGTTTCTCGATCTGCTGGAGACGTTCTACGGCGCGCCGATGCAGCGAACCGACTTCGCCGGCGCCCCGGAGCAGGCCCGGACCGACATCAACGAGTGGGTCGGCGAGAGAACCGAGGGGCTGATCCCCGACCTGATGGCGCCAGGCTCGATCACGTCCGAGACGCGCCTCGTGCTGGCCAACGCGATCTACTTCCTCGGGACGTGGAAGCTGCCGTTCGATAAGGAGCTGACACAGGACGCTCCGTTCCACAGACTCGACGGCACCGAAGTGTCGGTCCCGATGATGAGTATCGAGGATCATTTCCACTACACCGAGGGCAAGGACTACCAGGCGGTCGAGCTCTCCTACACCGGCGAGCAGCTCTCGATGGTCGTCCTGCTCCCGGCCGAGGGCACGTTCGAGGCGTTCGAGACTGCGCTTACCGTCGAGCGACTGAATCGGATCCTGGGGCAGATGTACTCGCAGAAGCTGTGGTTGGCGATGCCAAGGTTCGAGTTGACCTCGGAGTTCTCCCTCGCGGACACCCTCGCCCAGCTTGGAATGCCGGACGCCTTCACGGGAGCCGCCGATTTCTCGGGGATGGACGGCACGCGCGATCTGTTCATCGGCCACGTTGCGCACAAGGCCTACGTTTCGGTGAATGAGGAAGGGACCGAAGCCGCAGCGGCCACCGGCGTGTCGATGACCCTTTCGATGCCCGCAATGATGACGATCGACCGCCCCTTCATCTTCCTGATTCGCGATGTCGAAACAGGGACCATCCTCTTCATCGGGCGGGTGACGGATCCGAGTTAGGGTTGATTCCGAGCGTGTGGCCTCTACGGCATGAAGGTGCGTTCGTAGAGAGTAGTTGCAGTCCTCAGAAGGATCTGTGCTGAGGCAGCCGGGTTGTCCAGTGATCCAAATGAGCCCCCCAAACCGGAAGCGAAGATTCGCACCTGAGTACTCGGAAGTTCCTACGCATCGCAACGGACAGGGCCTTGCGTAGTAACTCCCAAGCTACTCGCGTTAGCGTGTGGCCAATCTAGCCAGAGCGGTGAGATGCTCCGCGCCGCCAAGGAGACGGATAGCGGGGATTCAATGCAGCATCTGACCTCAGCGTGTGCGGCGTGTGTCCGAACCAAAGCCTAACCTCAGTCGATTTCCTTCTCAACCTGCTACCTATGGTGTTATGTTTATCTCGAATGAGCACAGAGGGGGGGCATCACACATGAAAAACGCATCAATGCGCCCAGTGTATGGGGCAGTAGTATATTTCTTATAGTCAAACACGATGGTGCCCGTATACTGACCTGCGGCATCCACATCAACAGTCTTACTTACAATGCAGAGGGCATATGGGGCTTTCCCAGTCTTTTTCTTCCACGCCCACAAGTATACGGTCACCTTGGAGTTGGCCGGAGCTTGACCCTTGAAGGCGTACTTCACACTGGTAAGAAGGCTGCTCGATAGGTTGATTGTCCCAGTGAACGTGTATCTGCACCCCGTTGCGGCTGCCAGGAAGCCCGCATAGGTGCTTGGTCTCTCAAACCAGGAGATTGCGACTTGTTCAACCGTCAAGCCATCTACCACCACTTGGGCATTCAAGCGCGTCATTTCAACTCGAGCGTCTATGAGCTCGTGAGGGAATGCACCTACAACGTCCAATAGCACCGCCTCTAACCCAGGATGTACGTCAAGGGCATCAGCCCTCACACATACAGCTAGGTCATGCGGAGGGAAGACATTCTTCTCATCTGACAACAGGACCCAGTCGTTGACCGCAACGGCAGGATCAGTACCCATAATGGTCCAGGCCACGAGATCTCCCGTCGCCACTTGTGTGAGAAGCGCGGCGGGATGGTCGATATGGAGGAGGCTATCTGGAGTGAGTTCAAAACCATAGGAGGTTTGGAGGTCCGTTAGGTCGAGGGAGCGAAAGGTGTTTCCGAACCGCACTTCTCCACTCATTGAAGCGACGTATTCGCCGAACTCCGTGAGCGTAGACACGTTATGCTCTTCGGAGAAGGCCGCGCTAGTAGCTACTGCGAATGTGCTATTGCACCAAATCGGTTCCATCCAGACTAAGCGATACGTTTGATTGTCGTGCTCTTCCAGCAAGCTGTACACGACCTGTGGTGATTCGTTAGAGAACGAGTTCGAGAGCAGGTCCATCCACACGGTGCCAGTGTATTCTATGCAGAGATCAATAGATCCCTGCAGCAGAGCCTCACGTACATCGTGAGCGCCATGAGCGCCATGATAGGAAAGCAGTTGCACATCATATCCGCTGGCTCGAAGGGCTGTAGCGACAAGATGTACAACAACCAATCGCTCAAGGCTTGGCACAGAGCCGATCCTTATCGGTGAACCCAAAGCAAGCACAGATACTCCCACGATGACTAGGAACACCAGGACAACACGCCAGGCTCGCATTGCAACCTCCTCGATGTGTAACCAGTCCGGCTTTCTGGATCGCCACTATTCATGCCCTCTCCTCTCATGACGTGCTCCGACTCCGCTCAGCTTCGTACTACCTCGCACTCGGATCCATCACCTACCCGATGAACAAGATGGTCCCAGTCTCGATGTCACGGATCAGGAAGATGAACGGGCGGTTGAGTCGCGATGGCGTCGGCGGTACGGTCTGCCTCTCCTTCGAACGCCAGGACGCCCACAATCGCTCCCAGGATGAAGAGCCCGTTGAGAACGATCCTGGCGATGCAATCCACCGCGGCATCTCCTTCCGGCTTTCCTGAATTCAGATGTGTGCGTCAAGATACACCGGTTGGTACATCGATGATTATAGCATATGCACAGATCGTACGGAAAAGCACTCAGACAGAGCACTCGGCCGGTTTGCCTTCAGGCGGCGCAACGGGAGAGAGGCGCCGTGGCCGCGGCACCTCGATCCAGCACGGGCCGACAACCGGCGGGGAATCCCCGGCTTCGTGCCGAGATCCTTGAGGCAGCTACTTCCACCGCGTCAGGATCTGCTCGCGGCGGAAGACGCGGATGGCGAAGCGAAGGAGGACGGAACTGACGACCAGGAGGACGACGGCTTCGATCCCCACGAGCCTCAGATTGACCAGCGTCTTCTGGCTGCTGTAGATGATGAGCGGAATGACGCCGGGGAGGATCGCGAAGCTCGAAACCTGGTACGCGGCGCGGGCGTCGGATGCCCTCGACGAAACGAGCATGGTCACAGAAACGGCGAAAAGTGAGAGTAGTGGCGAGAGGCCAAAGATCGAGACGAGCCAGGGAAGGGTCAACACGTGCGGAGGAAGGCCGCCGAGCAGGATCGACGTAATCCCGAGGAAGGCACCGAAAGAGGCCCAGTTGATCAGGAGGGCCGGGATGACGCTCGCCAGCGCCTTGCCGAGGAAGAGTTCGAGATCGGTGATCGGCGTCGCGAGAAGCGGCTCGAGGGTCGACTGATCCTTCTCGCCGACGATCGAGTAGACAGCGATCGCCAGCGGGATGATCGCTGGCAGAAGCAGGAAATACATCAGTGACGTGTTGAACAGGACGACCTGCGCGATCGGATCGTCGGTTCCGCCCCCTTCGACAACCATGTAGACGGAAACGCCGACGAGCAGGAGCGGGAGGAAGCCGACGCCGAACAGGACCATCTTGTTGCGGAGCGACTCCCGCCACTCCTTCCGAAGGATCGTGCTAAGCCGGTGCATCGTCGTCCTCCATCAGATCGAGGTAGAGGTCCTCGAGCGACATCCGCAGCTCGTTGACGTACCGCACCCCGACGCCCAACTCGACCAGCCGCTCGACCAGGAGCGGGTTCTCGCGGTCCGGATCGGTCAACGAGACGACGAGCGCGTCGTCGACCCGCTCGACGGACTTGACGAACGGCAGATCGAGCGCGTCCTCGATCCCGGGCCGCGGTTCGACGAGATGGACCACCGTCCGGCGGCCGTACATCTCCTCTCGAAGTCTCGACGGCTCGCCGACCACGATCAGCCGCTGGTTGAACAGCGCGACCCGATCGCACAGCCGGTCCGCCTCGTCGAGGTTGTGCGTGCACAGGAAGATCGTCCGTTCCTTCGATCGCAGCGACTCGATGAGGTCGCGGACGGTCCGGGCCGACTCCGGATCGAGGCTCGCCGTCGGCTCGTCGAGGAACAGGACCTCCGGCTCGTGAAGCAGCGCGCGGGCGATCGCGAGCTTCTGGCGCATTCCCTTAGACAGGCTGCCGGCGGCCGCGTCCCGCCGATCCCACAGTTCGAACAGCCTCAGGTACCGCTCCGCCTGCCCGGCCGGATCGGCGACGCGGTGCAGCTTGGCGAAGAAGATCAGGTTGTCCCGCGCGGACAGTCGCCGGTAGAGGCCGGGCGTCTCGGTCAGCACGCCGACGCGCCGTCGGATCTCGCGGTTCGCCGCGCCGAGCCGTTGGCCAGCCACGGTCGCCTCGCCGCTTGTCGGCGCGATCAGCGCCGCCAGCATCCGCACGGTCGTCGTCTTGCCGGCCCCGTTCGGCCCGAGGAAGCCGAACACCTCGCCCTTGCGGACCTCGAGGTCAAGCCGATCGACCGCGACCAGATCGCCGAACCGACGGGTCAGGCCGCGCGCGGTGATCATCAGACGTCCTCGTGCTTCGACGACTCGATCCTCTCGCGAAGCCGCTCCTCGCGCGTCCTCGAAACGTCGGTCGGCGGCTCGGTCCGATCCTGCTCCGCGGGAATCTCCTCGGGAGCCGACTTGATCCAGCCGAGCCGCTTCGCCACGTACTTGAGATTCAGCGAGTAGCCGAACCCGAACGTCCGGGGGACGAACCACCGGTCCTCGTCGCTCCAGAAGCTGAGCCTCACGCGTCCCTCCATTCCGATTCGAGCACCGACATCACGATCGTGTCGTGGTAGACGCCGTTTCGGTAGTACGACTCGCGGAGCGTGCCCTCACGGACGAATCCGGCCTTCTCGTAGGCGCGGATCGCGCGTTCGTTGTGCGAGTAGACGTCGAGCCCGATCCGGTGCAGACCGAGCTCCTCGAACCCGTGCTTCAGGATCAGCCGGGCCGCCTCCGGTCCGTACCCCTGGCCCCAGGCGTCCTTCTCCCCGATCAGGATCCCGAAGACCGCGCTGCGATTGACGTAGTCGATCTCGTTGAACCCACAGTTGCCGATGTGACGATCCCCGTCTTTGAGGACGATCGCCAGGTTCGTTTGCTCTTCGCTCTTGTACTGCTCCTGGAGCCACTCCCGCTCGGCGGCGCGTCCCGTCGGATGCCGCCGTCCGAGGGTCGTAAGGACCTCCGGATCGTTGATCCATCCGAGGCACCGGTCGAGATCCGTCTCTTCGTCGAGCGGGCGGAGGTAGATCCGATCGCCGATCAAGAACGGGTTGATCATGCCCCTCCCCCCCCCCTCGCGGGACGACCGGCCCCGCCATTCGCTACAGGAACACGGGGTACAGCGGGAACAACGACGCGAACACGAGGGCGATCACCGACATCAGCTTGATCAGGATGTCGAGCGACGGTCCGACCGTGTCCTTCAGCGGGTCACCGACGGTGTCGCCGGTGACCCCGGCGGCATGCGCCTCGGAGTTCTTGCCGCCGAAGTTCCCTTCCTCAATGTACTTCTTCGCGTTGTCCATCGCCCCGCCCGAGTTGGCGCAGTAGATCGCCAGCTGAATCGCGGAGAGGAGCGCACCGATCAGGAACCCGCCGAGCGCGTACCGCCCGAACACCAGTCCGAAGACGATCGGCGTGATCACGGCGATCATCGCCGGGACGAACATCTTGTTCAGCCCGCCGTGCGCTGTGATGGCGATGCACCGGTTGAAGTCGGCCGTCTCCTCGCCGGTCATGATCTTCGGGTTCTCCTTGAACTGGCGCCGGATCTCCTGCACGAGGAGGTTCGACGTCCGACTGACCCCGCGGATCAGCAGCGCGCTGAACACGTAAGGTACCATCGCGCCGAGCATCAGCCCCGCGATGACGAACGCGCCCATCATGATCGGGCTTCCCGTCGGCGAGAACTCGGCCGCGATCTGTCCGACGATCGGCAGTTGCGGAGGAACGACCTTGTCGGCACTCCCGATCGCCGACCACATGAACGCCGCGATCAGGCCGAGCGCGGCGAACGCCGCCGACCCGATGGCGAATCCCTTGCCGATCGCCGCCGTCGTGTTCCCGATCGAGTCGAGCTTGTCGGTCCGCTCACGAACCTCGGGCGGAAGTTCGGCCATCGTGGAGATCCCGCCGGCGTTGTCGGCGATCGGACCGTAGGTGTCCACGGCGACCGTCATCGCGACGAACGACAGCATCCCGAGCGCGGTGAACGCCACCCCGGGCAGGTTGCCGAGCTGATACGCGCCGATCGTCGCCCCGGCAATGAGCAGCACCGGGAAGAACGTGCTCAGCATGCCGAGGGCCATCCCCTCGGTCACCCCGACGGCGGGGCCGGACTGGTTCATCCGAGCGAGCTCCTTCGTCGGCCGGTAGTGCGAACTGGTGTAGTACTCGGAGAAGAACCCGATCCCCACGCCGGCCACCAACCCGAGGATGACCGAGTAGAAGACGTTCATCCCGACCGGGCTGAACCAACAGAAGAGGAAGGTCGTCGCGGCGGTCAGCACGGCGGCGAGACGCGTGCCGTTCATCAGCACCGCCTGCATCCCCTCCTGCCTCCGGCTGAACCGGATGTAGAGGATGGCGAGCAGGCTCGAGAACAGCCCGCCTCCGACGATGACCAGCGGCGCCATCAGCAGCCACCCGTAGTGTCCCTCCAGGCCGAGCGGCGCGAGCTTCCCGATCAACGGCTGGAGGGAGGCGTTGCCCCGTCCGACCCACACGTACAGGAACATGACCATCACCGAGATGATCGCGCCGACGAACGACTCGAGGAGGTCGGCTCCCAAGCCGCCGACGTCTCCGACGTTGTCTCCGACGTTGTCGGCGATCGTCGCCGGGTTCCGCGGATCGTCCTCGGGGAGATGAAGCTCGACCTTCCCGACCATGTCCGCCGCCATGTCGGCCGCCTTGGTGTAGATCCCGCCGCCGACGCGGTCGAACAGAGCGACGAGCGACGCGCCCATCGAGTACGCGGAGACGATCAGCGCGCCGCGGATGAAGTTGACGCCGAGCGATTGCACGCCGAAGAGGTACCGCGTCTCGATGTGAAGTGCGTCCGCCGCGAACCACTTTCGGAACAGGAGCACGACGATCACCATGCCGATCAGCGCCAGCCCCGCGACCGATAGCCCCATCACGCTCCCGCCGGAGAAGGCGACGTTCAGCGCGTCCTTGAACGACTTCCGGGCTGCGTGCGTCGTGCGGGCGTTGGCGTGCGTCGCCGCGTTCATCCCGATGAAGCCCGCGGCGAGCGACAGGAGCGAGCCGATCCAGAACGCCACCGCGATCTCCCAGTAGAAGAGGATCCAGAGGACGGCGCCGATGACGCCCATTGTGATAAGCATCACCTTCGCCTCGGAGATCATGAACGTGAACGCCCCGGAGCGGATGTACCCTTGGAGTTCCTTCATCCGATCGGTGCCCTGTGCCTTCAACACGACCGACCTGTTGAACAGGAAGGCCCCGAGAAGGGCCAGGACAGAGATCGCGGCCGGAATGGCGATCAGCACGTATTCGCTCATCTTACTGCGCGCACCCCCGTTTTCGTGTCCCGCCCCCCACCATGTGCCGAGGGAGCAAGACAATGCCCGCGCTATATGGGTTTTATCGACCGCGCGGAACGGCGCATTGTAGCATGGGCACCCTCGAGCCGCAACGTGGTCCGAACCTCGTCATCCCAGTCCCCACCGCGCTTCCCTCCGATCCGTCCGAACCCCCTTGGTCCGGGCCTCGGCGATGACGCTCGCGCGGCCGGACACGTGTCCACGGACCGACTGACAAACGGTCGGCGGGCACACGGCAGCGGTCCTCTTCGGTTCCGCACGCAAACGCTAATCTCAAGCGAACATACGGAATCCTACAAAGGAGGACGACGATGAAGAGAGCGCTTTCTGTCACGGCGGTGACCGCCTTGTCGCTCCTTGTTTTCCTGTTCGTCGGCTATGGCCAGGAAGAAGGCGCCCAGGCGGTCTCGGAGCTACTGGAGCAGGAGATCTCGGCGATGGAGGCGACCTTCGGCAGCCTTCAGACGCTGATGGCGGAGCTGATCGGCGAGATCAAGGGGAACATGGCGGACATCGATGAACTCGATGCGAGGATCGAGGACTACAAGGACATCATGACCGCCCTCTCCGTGGAGATCAAGGACGCCGAGGGGAAGATCGTCGGTCTCCGCGAGGACGTCGACGCGCTGACCGGGACGCAGCAGGAGCTGATGGTCCGCGTCGTCGCGCTCGAGGCCGGACTGTCCGAGCTGTCGGCGTACGTCGATGAGGTCAAGGCGCTGCTGGACGGCGACATCGCCGAACTCCGCGGGGAGCTCGACGCGTTCAAGGTCGCCATCTACGGGGACATCGACGCGCTGCGCGACTCCGTCTACGCCGACCTCTCGATGGTGAAGGGGCAGATCGGAGATCTCGCCGCGCGCCTCCAGGCGCTCGAGGACGAGGACGTCGGCACGTTCAAGAAGAAGGTGATCGAGCTGGAGCGCGCGATGGCCGCTCTGGCGATCCGAGCCGAAAACAACCGGGCCAAGCTCGAGGGGTTCGATCACGCGATCGCCGGTCTGTCGGAGCGGATCAACGTGGAGCTCGCCGACTGGTCCGCCAGCCGCGCCGCCGAGTTGGAGAGCCTCGGAGCACGCGTTGCCGCGCTCGAGGAGAACGATCTGCAGCCTCAGATCGACACGCTGTTCTTCATCTCGATCGTCGCTCTGCTCGCGGGCGTCGGCGCGCTGATCTGGGGATTCCTCGGCAACCAGTAACCAACGGACGGACGATGAAAGGGTGAGGGGGAACCAGATGGACGGGAGGGACCGAACGGGTCCCTCTCGTTCTCTTTTGCGCTAAGATGTAACAGAAGTTATATTGGTAAACAGATGGAGGGGGGCTCCCGGATGGACGCGTTGGGCAAACGCCTACAAGGCTTCCGACTGGAGAACGGGTGGAGTAAGCGCACGACCGCAAAACAACTAGGGGTCTCGATCCCGTCGATCATCCGATGGGAAGAAGGGACCTCCGAGCCGAACGATTACAACCGGTACAAGATCGAACGGCTCCTCATCGGACACTCCCCCGCGCCGGCGCGTCGCCGGATCGTCCAGCTGAGCCTCTTCCCTCGATACGTGAAGGAGACGACCGAGGAATTGACATGACGAGGATCAACAAGGTCGAGCTGACGGGGTTCAAGTCGTTCCGGAAGGAGACGGTCATCCCCTTCTTCGAGGGGCTGACCGCCGTCGTCGGCGAAAACGGGTCCGGGAAATCGAACCTGTTCGACGCGATCAGCTTCGTGATGGGGAGGCGGTCGTCGCAGCTGCGCGCCGACCGCCTCGAGCACCTGATCTTCAACGGCGGAGATCGCTACAAGCCGTCCGACACGGCGGAGGTCGTCCTCCTTCTCGACAACGGCGACGGCGTGTTCGATCGGTTCTTGGAGAACGGGCATCCGACGCCGGAGATCACCATCGGCCGACGCATCACCCGCAAGTCCGGGACCTACACGTTCATGGGGAAGAGCTGCCCTCGCAGCACGATCGACGAGGTGCTCGAAGCGGCCCGGATCGACCCCGACGGCCAGCAGCTGATCGCCCAGGGGCGGATCACCGAGATCATCCGGCGGAGCCCGGTCCGGCGGCGCGAGATCATCGACGAGGTCAGCGGGATCGCCGCGTACGACGAGAAGCGCCGCAAGGCGATCCTCGAGCTGAAGGACGTCAAGTCGAAGCTGAACACCCACCGCGTCATCCTCGCCGAGCGGAGACGGCGGCTCCTCTCGCTGCAGAAGGAGCGCGACGCCGCGATCGAGTACCAGCGCTTGATCGAGGAGCAGGAGCGGCTCCGACACTCGATCCTCCACAAGCAGCGCGGGCAGATCGCCGAGAAGCTCGCCCGGGCCCAGAACGAGCGAAAGGGGATGGACGAGCGGATCGCCGAGTTCGAGGGCCAGGTGGCGCGCCTCGACCGGGAGATCGAGAACAAGGAGTGGGAGCTCGAGGGGATCCAGGACGACCTCGCCGGCGAAGGGCAGGTCACCCTGGTGAAGGAGGTCGAGCGGCTTCGCTCCGAGATCCTCCACAAGCGCAGCGAGGTCAACTTCAAGCGGCAGCAGATCGCGAACCTCGAGGAGATGATCGACGAGATCACCCGGATGAAGGCGACGGAGGCCGCCCGCGCCTCGGCCTCTTCCGGCGACCGGCGCGCCAATCCGGCCGTCGAGGCGCTCCTCGAGCGGAAGCGCGGCGGCGTCTACGGCACGATCACGTCGCTGGCGACCCCGAAGCCCGGGTTCGAGGTCGCGTTCGAGACAGCGGCCGGCGGGAACCTGAACGACCTCGTCGTCGACACGCGCGAGACCGCGATCGAGTCGATCAACTACCTGAAGGAGAAGCGCCTCGGCAGGGCGCGGATCCTCCCGCTCCGCCGCCTGGTCACGATGCGGAAGAGCCTCGCGTCGACCGAGGCGCTGAAGCGCGAAGGGTTGATCGACTACGCGATCAACCTGGTCGAGTTCGACGAGAAGTACCGGCGCGCGTTCGAGTACGTCCTCTCCGACACCGTCGTCGCCGAGAACCTCGAGGCGCTGCAGGACGTCGACGGCGTCCGCGCGGTGACGCTCGACGGGGACCTGCAGAGCAAGGGCGGCGCGCTGACCGGGGGCTGGAGGCCGGACCGGCGCAAGGGGAAGGGGCCGGCCAAGCCGAAGGACAGCGGGTTCGACGTCACGCAGCGGCGCCAGCAGATCTCGAAGCTCCGCAAGGAGATCGAGCAGCTCGAGGACGAGATCTCCCAGGCCGAGAGCCGGCTCGAGACCCAGGAGAAGGACCTGACCGACAGGCAGCAGAACAAGGACCGCGTCAAGGGAGAGGCCGCGACGCGAAGCGACGAGCTCCACAAGCTGCGCGAGCAGCGCCGCGAGGCGTATCAGGGGCTGGAGAACCTCCGCCGGGCCCTGTCGCGCTACGAGCGGGAGGAGGCCGAGGCGCAGGCCGAGCTCGAGGCCCTCGGCAAGGAGGAGAAACGCGATCCGGATTACTACATCGACGAGCCGCTCAAGGAGCTCGAACGGCGGACCGAGCAGGCGAAGCGCCGGATCCGCCGGCTCGAGCCGATCAACATGAAGGCGATCGACGAGTACGACGCCTACGAGGAGGAGTTCAACCTCTTCCGCGAGCGCGTCGACGCGCTCGAGCGGGAGAAGCAGGAGATCGAGCGCCTGATCGGAGAAATCGAGGAGCGGAAGCGCGCGCGGTTCCACGAGACGCTCCACGAAGTGGACGCCGAGTTCAAGCGGATCTTCGAGCGGCTGTTCGACGGAGGGGCCGCGTCGCTCGAGCTGGAGAACGAGGGGGACATCTCGTCCGGCCTGCTGATCAAGGCCCATCCGCCGGACAAGGACCCGCACATCATCGACTCGCTGTCGGGCGGGGAGCAGACCCTGGTCGCCACCGCGTTCATCTTCGCGCTTCAGGAGTATCAGAACGCACCGTTCTTCATCCTGGACGAGGTCGACGCGGCGCTCGACATGATGAACACGACGCGCCTCTCGCGGATGCTTCGCGACTATGCCGAGCGGATTCAGGTGATCGTTGTCTCGCACAACGAGGAAACAGTTCGTCATGCGGACCGAGCGTACGGAGTGACAATCAAGAACGGCGTTTCGGAAGTACTGGCACTGAGTCTGAACTAGAAGGAGTCGTGAAGCGTGGAGACGACGCGGATCGCCGAGATCCCCATTGAAGAGCTGATCGGCAGCACGTGGGAGGGAGTCCTCGAATGCCTCACGTCCGACATGGACCCGTGGGACATCGACCTCGCGATCCTCGCCAGGCGCTACCGGGACTACGTGCAGGCTCTGCGCGAGCTCGAGTTCGAGATTCCCGGCCGGATGGTGCTCACCTGCTCGATCCTCCTGCGGATGAAGTCGGACGACCTCCTCGCGATGGAGCGGCCGACCGACCGCGACGACCTCGTCGCCGAGCTCGAGGACGCGATCGAACAGGAGCTCGATACCTGGGAGATCCCCAGCGATCCCGACGCGTTCTACCTTCCGGTCCTCCGCCGCCCCCGACGCCAGGTCACGCTCCTCGATCTCCGCAACGCCCTCGCGGCCGCGATGAAGGTGAGCCGACGTCGAGCGGAGCGACTGATCGAACAGGTCGAGCTGGACGACGAGGACCCGTTCGACAACTACGAGATCGGCGGCACGGACTTCGCCGACCGTCTCCACGTTCTGTTCGAGAAGATCGTGGACCTCCTGTCCGGTCGCCGCGTCTTGAGCTTCTTCCGGCTTCTCGAGCGCGGCGACGCCGTAGAGCGCGTCGAGCGGTTCTTCGAGGTCCTCCACCTCACCGCCGAGGGTCAGATCTCCTGCTCTCAGAAGGAGTTCCTCGGCGACATCCTGATCCAGTTGACAGCGAACGAGTGATCCGCTCCAATTGCAGCCCCGCTGACGACCATGCCTGAGGACCGCACGACGACCGAGACCGAGGATCGCGCGTTGATCGAAGCGGCGCTGTTCCTCTCGCCGCAGCCGCTCAGCCGGCGCGACCTGGCCAAGATTCTCGGGGGCGTCCGGCTTGAGTACGTCGATCGGCTCCTCGCCGAGCTGGAGCGGGAATACGCCGGCGAGGCGCACGGCCTGGAGCTTCACACCGAAGAGGGCCGCGCCGGGTTCCGCGTGAAGAAAGCGTTCATCGATCGCGTCTCGCACCTGGCTCCACAACAGGACATCCCGCGCCCGGTCCTCCGCTCCCTCGCGGTGATCGCGTACAACCACCCGATGACGCAGGCCGACCTGGTCAAGGTGCGGGGGAACAAGGCGTACGGCCACGTGGAGGAGCTGCTCGATCGAAACCTCATCCGCGCCGAGGAGAGCGGGAGGACGCTGCTGCTGCACGTCACGAAGGAGTTCCTGCGGCACTTCGGCCTCAGCACCGTCGAGGAGTTCCGCTTCCACGTCGCCGGCCTCCCCGAAGCGGAGATCGGGATCGAGGACGACGGTGAGACCGAGGTCGAATCCGAAGCCGAACCGGAACCACCGGAAGGAGGTGGGTAATGGATAAGTGGGAATGCACTGTCTGCGGCTACATCTACGATCCGGCCGTCGGCGATCCGACGACCGACGTCAAGCCGGGAACCGCCTTCGAGGACCTTCCCGAAGGGTGGACCTGCCCGGACTGCGGCGCCTCGAAGGAGTACTTCGAGCAGATCTGAACAGGATTTCAAACGACACCGCCGCCCGGGAACGTCCGGGCGGTTTCTCTATTGAAGAAACCGGACTTATTTAGTAGGATTTTTCCGGTGACGGACCATGACCGATTCGATCTACTTGGATAACAGCGCGACGACGCCGGTGGCGCCGGAGGTCGTCGAGGCGATGTCCCCGTACTTCTCGACGTCCTACGGGAACGCGTCCAGCCTTCACGCGCTCGGCCGCGCGGCGCACCGCGCCACGGAAGAGAGCCGCGGGACGATCGCGGAGATCCTCGGTGCGCGGCCCGAGGAGATCGTCTTCACCGCCGGCGCGACGGAGGCGAACAACCTGGCGCTCATCGGCTCGGCCCTCGCGTCGGCCGACCGGAAGCATCTGATCACCACGGCGATCGAACATCACGCCGTGCTGCACACCGTGGAGTGGCTGCGGACGCAGGGATTCGACGCGACCGTCCTCGACGTCGATCCGTCCGGCAGGGTCGACCCCGAGCAGGTCCGCGAGGCGATCCGTCCCGACACGCTCCTCGTCTCGGTCATGACGGGAAACAACGAGATCGGAACGCTGCAGCCGATCGCGGAGATCGGCCGGATCTGCCGCGAGCGCGGCGTGTTGGTCCACACCGACGCGGTGCAGGCGTTCGGCAAGGTCCCGCTGCCCGTGGACGCGGTCGACCTGCTCTCGATCTCGGCCCACAAGTTCCACGGACCGAAGGGCGTCGGCTTCCTGTTCGTCCGCAAGGGGGTCAAGCTGACGCCGATCCTCCACGGCGGCGGCCATGAGAGGGGTCGCCGGAGCGGAACCGAGAACGTCCCGGGGATCGTCGGACTCGCCGCGGCGGCGAAGCTGGCGATCCGCGAGCAGGACGCGACGTCGAGCCGCCTCCGTGCCTGGCGCGCGAGGATGATCGACGAAGTGACGAAGCTTCCGGGCTCCCGATTGAACGGCCATCGCACCGAGAGCCTCCCCCACATCGCCGGCTTCTCCTTCGAGGCGATCGAAGGGGAGAGCCTCGTGATGCGGCTCGACGAGCGCGGGATCGCGGTATCGACCGGCTCCGCCTGTTCTTCCCCCAACCTCGAGCCGAGCCACGTCCTCGTCGCCATCGGCGTCCCGCTCTCGATGGCGCACGGGAGCCTTCGGGTCAGCATGGGAAGGCAGACGACGGAAGAGGAGATCGACGCGTTCCTCAACGTCCTCCCGGAGGTCGTCGCCGGGCTTCGCGCGATCTCTCCGTTCAAGGTAGGTGAGTAGCGTGTACACGGAGAAGGTGATCGAGCACTTCCGCAATCCCCACAACATGGGGCAGCTGGAGGACTACTCGGCGATCGGGAAGGTCGGGAACATCGTCTGCGGCGACGTCATGTGGCTCTACATCAAGGTCGAGCCCGACGACGGAGGCCGGGACGTCATCACCGACATCTCGTGGGAGACGTTCGGTTGTACCGCGGCGATCGCCACGTCGTCGATGGTCTCCGACCTGGCGAAGGGGAAGACGATCGAAGAGGCAATCGCGCTGACCAACCAGGACGTCGCGAAGGAGCTCGGGGGACTTCCGCCGATCAAAATGCACTGCTCGGCCCTCGCCGCCGACGCGCTGAACGAGGCGATCTACGCCTACCTCTCGCAGGAGGAGAAGGAGATCCCCGACGCCCTCCAGAAGCGGCACGAGCGGATCGCGAAGGAGGTCGCCGAGCTCGAGAAGCGCTACGCCTCGTTCGTCGACAAGGACAAAAGGATAGAGGCGCCTTGCAGCTGACGAAGAAATCGAGCTACGGGCTGATCGCGGCCCTCGAACTCGCCGGCGAGACGTCCGAGGAGCCGGTCTCCGCCTCGGCGATCGCCGACCGGTACTCCCTGCCGCACCCGTTCGTCGAGAAGATTCTCCACCAACTTCGGCAATCCGGGCTCGTCTCATCGACGCAGGGACGGAAGGGCGGGTACCGCCTCGTTCGGAGTCCGAGCCGGATCACGGTCCGCGAGGTCCTCGAGGCCTTGGGCGAGTCGCTCGATCTCGTCGGCTGCCTCGGCCCCGGCCCCCCGTGCGAGCTGACGCAGATCTGTCCGACGAAGGGCGCGTGGGCGCGGATCGACCGTCGCCTCAAGGAGATGCTCGATTCCCTGTCCCTCGGGGATCTGATCGAGGACGAGGAGGCGCCATGAGATGTCGAACGGGCGGCGCGAAACGTACAATGCGAGAGCGCTCCTCGCTTCCCGAAGATTACGTAATGCGCATTACGGACAACCGGTGACGAATGTGGTATAGTCGCCCGAGAAAGAACCCCCTCATCTTTTTCACCACCCGGAGAGGGCGGCCGGGCGACAAGCACGGCCGCCCTTCACTTTGCCGATCAGACGGAGAAAACAACGGCCACGCGCGAAAAGGACCGCTGCAAGGCGATTTTAGGCGGATTCAAACGCCTGCCTAGAGGAAGCGGACGACGTAGTGGTAGTAGAAGTAGAAGACCGGGAGCGCGAACAGCAGCCCGTCGATCCGGTCGAGGGCCCCACCGTGCCCAGGGAGGAAGGTCCCCGAGTCCTTCACCCCGGCGGCACGTTTCAGTTTCGACTCGAAGACGTCCCCGAGCTGCACGGCCCAGCCGACGAGAAAGGCCGAAAGCAGCACGTGCGGAAGTCCGCCCCAGAAGACGAACTCGCGCCAGACCGGCGAAAAGGACGCCCCGACCAGCGCGCCGGCGACCGTGAAGACGAAGCCGCCGGCGATCCCCTCCCACGTCTTGCTCGGGCTGACCGTGGGAAACGCCTTGTGCCTCCCGATCGCGCTTCCGACGAAGTAGGCCCCGCTGTCGTACCCCCAGACCATCAACAGGATGACGAGCGCGTTGACCGCGCCGACGTGAGGCGGCTGGCCCGCCGCCCCAACGTAGATGAGGTAGAGGTACTGCAGTAGCCACGGGATGTACAGCAGGCCGAACACCCCGGCGAGCGCCTTGAGGAGGCCCGCCCAGTGCGGCATGTCGCCGAGATAGCGGAGGACCTGGTACGCGATCGCCAGCGTCAACACGACGTCCGCGTACCGCCCTTCGAAGACCACGTGGCTGAACGTCAAAATCGGGACCCAGATGAGGAATTCGGGCGCCGCCAGCCGAACGTCGAGCCGTTTCATCAGCTGCACGTACTCGTACGCCGCGAGATAGGCGATGAACAGAATCAAGAAGCCGACGGTCCACTGCTGCTCGTACCGCGCTCCGAGGTAGAGGACCGCGAAGACGGTCGCGCCGGCGACCAGTGCGCTGGCTACGCGCTTCAGCAGGTTCACTTCGTTCCCTTCTCGCCCAGTCCCCCGTACCGGCGTTCGCCGTCCTGGAACGAGGCCAGGATCCGGACGAACTCCGCCGGGGTGAACCCCGGCCAGTAGGTCTTCGTGAACTGAAGCTCCGCGTACGCCGCCTGCCAGAGGAGGAAGTTCGACAGCCGGGTTTCGCCGCTCGTTCGGATGATCAGGTCGGGATCCGGGATTTCGGCCGTGTGCAGACGGCTCGAAACGGCCGCTTCGTCGATGTCGCCGGGTCGCAAGCTCCCCGCGACCAACCCGTCCGCGATCTCACGGCAGGCTCGCACGAGGTCCTGACGCCCGCCGTAATTGAGGGCGATCGTCAAGTGGAGCTTCTCCCCGGCCTCGGTTCGGTCGATCGCCTCGCGCACGGTCTCGGCAAGCTTCGGAGGGAGTCCGTCGATCTCCCCGATGACGCGAAGTCGGATCCCCGCGTCGACGAACTCGTCGATCTTCTCGTCGATGAAGTGTCGAAGGAGATCCATCAGATCGTCGATCTCCGACGGAGGACGGCTCCAATTCTCCGTCGAGAACGCGAACAGCGTCAGGTACTCGATCCCGAGCCGCCGGCCGACGAACCGGACCAGCCTCTCCGCTGCCTCGGCCCCGGCCCGGTGCCCCGCCGATCGGGGCAAGTCGCGGGCCGCCGCCCAGCGGCCGTTCCCGTCCATGATCAGCGCGACGTGTCGAGGCAATCCCGCCTCGACGACGCGCTCGACCAACGTTTTCAACGAACCTCCTCGATCCACCGTCTCGCCTCGGCGACGACGGTCAGTGAGCCGGCCACCACCAGCGTGTCCCCGTCGTCCAGCGCGGGGACGAGCTCCTCCATCGCTCCGACGACCGAATCATACCACGTGGATCGGAGGAAGAGGCCGCCGACGACCTCCCGAAGCCGGTCGACCGGCAGGGCGCGCGGGCTCTCCGAGGCACAGAGCGCCGCCCGATCGAACGCCGCGGCGAGCGCCCGTCCGATCCCCTCGGCATCCTTGTCGGCCAGCACGCCGAGAACGAGCTGTCGTCGATTCCGCTCCGGCACGAGCGCTTCGACGTCCTCGGCGAGCCACTCGGCGCCGGCGACGTTGTGCGCCCCCTCGAGGACGACGTTCGGCCGCCGCCGGGCGACCTCGAACCGCCCCGGCCATCGAACGGCGCGGAGCCCCTCGGAAATCGCGGTCTCCGAAACCTCGAAGCCGCTTTCGCGAAGGATCTCGATCGTTCGCAGAACGATCCGGAGATTCTCCCGCTGGTACCCGCCGAGGAGCCCCAACTCGAGCGAGTTCGGGAATCCCGGGCGGGCGACCCGATAGGTCGCGGTCTCCCAATCGACGCGCGACCGCTCGACCTCGATCCCGGCCGCGGGGAAGGGGAGGGCGCCCACCTCCTCACACTCGGCGAGCACAACCGTTGCCGCTTCCTCCAGCAGATCGCCGAACAGGAACGGAACGCCGGGCTTGGCGATCCCCGCCTTCTCCCACGCGATCTGCGCGATCGAGTCCCCGAGGACGGCGGTGTGGTCGAGCGACACGTTGCACAGGACCGAGACGAGCGGGCGAACGACGTTCGTCGCGTCGAACCGACCGCCGAGGCCGACCTCGACGAGCGCGATGTCCACCGCGTGTCGGGAGAACGCGTCGAACGCCAGCGCGGCGATCGCCTCGAACTGGGTCGGAGGATCCGGCGAATCGACGAGCGCTCCCGCCATCCGCGCGATCCCGTCGGCCCACTCGGACTCGGGAAGCCACACGCCGTCGATCACGATCCGATCCCGGAAGTCGACCAGCTCCGGCGACGTGAACCGTCCGACGCGGTGGCCGGCTCGTCGCAGTACCCCGTCGAGCATCGCGACGACCGATCCCTTCCCGTTGGTTCCGGCCACGTGCACCGCGGGGAAGGTACGCTCGGGGTGCCCGAGCCCATCGAGAAGACGGTTCGTCCGGGAGAGGCCCGGCTTCACCTCGAGCCGAGGGAGCCGGTCGAGAAGGGCCAGCGCGTGACCGTACTCCATTCAGTCTCCGATCGCCGCGAGGGTGCCTTCCAGGCCCTCCTTCTTGCGTTGGAACTCCTGCTGCTTTGTCCGCTCTTTCTCAACGACGTCAGCTGGCGCCTGATTCAGGAACTGCTCGTTGGCGAGCTTCCCTTCAACTTTAGCCAGATCAGCGTTAACTCTTACGAGTTCCTTTTTGAGTCGAGCTCGTTCGGCGGGGTTTTCGACTCGGCCAGACGACACTGCATACAGGCCGAAATCCGGGTACACCCTGTGAAGCGCCCCCTCCGGGACCTCGAAGTCCGGGTCAGTGACAACCTTCACAGTCCCTGCACCAGTCATCGCTTCCAGCGCGGGAAGTGTCGCGTCCAGGGTACCAGAGACGAATTCGGTGTCAGCTTGTGCTATGAGCTTCATCTCGACGTTGCCGGTGTAGTCGAACAACTGAGCACGCATTTCGCGGCCGCCGTCGACTACACTCTTGAAGATCCCCATTCGCTTCTCTGCGTCTTCGTTGCGGTGCTTCTGGATGGCCTCTGGATACTCGGCGATCGATACGGACTCAGGTTGCTCTCCAAGTGCCTGCCAGATCTCCTCGGTGATGAACGGGACGAAAGGGTGGAGGAGCAGGACGGTCTG
>CAYXLR010000023.1:0-6058 GCA_964466035.1 uncultured Thermotogae bacterium | reverse complement strand
GCCAGATCTCCTCGGTGATGAACGGGACGAAAGGGTGGAGGAGCAGGACGGTCTGCTTGAGGACGTGGTGCAGGACGCCCTTCGCGCCGTCGTCCGTGCCGTCCTGCAGCCGGACCTTCGCCATCTCGACGTACCAGTCGCAGACGCCGTGCCACGTGAACTCGTAGAGCGTCTCCGCCGCGAGGTTGAAGTTGTACGCGTCGAGGTGCTCGCGGACCGTCGCTACCGTCTTGGCGAGTCGCGAGAGGACGTAGCGGTCCTCGAGTTCGCTCACGGCGTCGGGCAGCTCTGGCCGCTCGTCGCCGAGCTGCATCAGGACGAACCGGGCCATGTTCCACAGCTTGTTGAGGAAGTTGCGCGCGTCCTCGAGCTGCGTCGTCGGCGTCCGCATCGCGCGCCCCTTGGTCGTCGCGTGGGCCATCGCGAAGCGGAGCGCGTCGGCGCCGTACTCGTCCATCAGCTCGAGCGGGTCGACGGTGTTCCCCTTCGACTTGCTCATCTTCCGCCCCTGAGAATCGACGATCAGCGGGGTGATATAGACGGTTTCGAACGGGATCTCGTCGCGGAAGTGAAGCGACGCCATGATCATCCGCGCCACCCAGAAGAAGATGATGTCGAACGCCGTCACGAGGAACTGCGTCGGGTAGTAGGTCGCCAGCTCCGGCGTCTCCTCCGGCCAGCCCATGATCGAGAACGGCCACAGCCACGACGAGAACCACGTGTCGAGCACGTCCTCGTCCTGACGGAGATCGACGTCGCGGCCGTAGTGGTTCCGTGCCTTCTCGGCCGCGTCGGCCTCGGAGTGGGCGGCGAACGGTCGATCGTCCGGTCCGTACCAGACCGGAATCCGGTGCCCCCACCACAGCTGGCGCGAGACGCACCAGTCGCGGATGTTCTCCATCCAGTCGACGTACAGCTTCGACCAGCGATCGGGGACGAACCGGACGCGGCCGTCCTTCACGACCTCGATCGCCCGCTTCGCCAGGGGCTTCATCCGCACGAACCACTGCGTCGAGATCAGCGGCTCGATCGCCGTGTGACACCGTTCGCAGTGGCCGACCGCGTGCCGGTACGGCTCGACCTTCTCGAGGTGCCCGTCGGCCTTCAGCCGATCGACGACCGCCTTCCGTGCCGTCTCGCGGTCCATCCCGGCGAACGGTCCGCCGTTCTCGTTGATCGTCCCGTCGGGGTTCAGGATGTTGACCGAATCGAGGCCGTTCGCTTGACCGATCTCGAAGTCGACCGGGTCGTGCGCCGGGGTGATCTTGAGCGTCCCGGTCCCGAACTCGGGATCGACCAGCTCAGCCCCTATGATCGGAAGCGCCCGACCGAGGATCGGAAGGCGCGCCGTCTTGCCGATCAGATGAGCGTACCGCTCGTCGTCGGGATGAACGGCGACCGCCGTGTCCCCGAGCATCGTCTCCGGGCGCGTCGTGGCGATCGTCACCGAGCCGCCGCCCTCGAGCGGATACTCGATGTAGTAGAGGGCGCCGTCGATCTCCTCGTGCTCCACCTCGAGGTCGGAGATCGCCGTCTCACATCGAGGGCACCAGTTGACGAGGTAGGCGCCGCGGTAGATCAGCTCCTCGTCGTAGAGGCGGACGAACACCTCGCGGACCGCGTGGGACAGCCCCTCGTCGAGGGTGAACCGGAGCCGCGACCAGTCGCACGAGCAGCCGAGCGCCTTCAGCTGATCGATGATCTCGGAGCCGTACTTCGCCTTCCACGCCCACACCCGCTCGACGAACGCCTCGCGCCCCAGGTCGTGCCGGGAGGTCCCCTCGTTGGCGAGCTCCTTCTCGACCACGTTCTGGGTCGCAATTCCGGCGTGATCGGTCCCCGGAAACCAGCACGTCTCGTCGCCGTTCATCCGGTGATACCGGACGACGATGTCCTGGAGCGTGTTGTTCAGCGCGTGGCCCATGTGGAGGCGGCCGGTGATGTTCGGCGGCGGGATGACGACGGAGAAGCGATCCCTGTCGACGACGCCGACGGCGGCCCGGAAGAAGCTCCCCTCTTCCCAGAAGCGGTAGTTCTTCGCTTCGACCTCCGCCGGCTTGTAGCGCTTCGACAGCTCCATGATCGTCCTCCGTTCGATCGATTTCGCGGCGGTTTCGCTCCGGGCGCCGCTCCCCGGTTTCTTCTCTACATCCACTCCCGCATCGTCGGCTCGTAGTCGAACAGCTCGTCGGGTTCGAAGAACAGGCCCACCTCACGCTCCGCCGAAGCGAGCGAGTCGGAGCCGTGCACGAGGTTCTTCGTCAGGTCCAGGCCGAAGTCGCCGCGGATCGTCCCCGACGCCGCGTCCTGCGGATTGGTGACGCCCATCAGATTCCGGACGACCTCGACCGCGTTCTCGCCCTCGATCGCCATCGCGATCACCGGGGAGGACGTGATGAAGTCGCGCAGCTCCGGGTAGAACGGCTTCTCGAGGTGCTCGGCGTAGTGCCGAGACGCCAACGCCTCGTCGACGGCGAGCATCTTCATCCCCGCGATCTTCAGGCCCTTGCGCTCGAACCGCGCGACGATCCGCCCGACGAGCCCGCGCTGGACGGCATCCGGCTTGCAGAGAACCAGCGTTCGTTGGTTCGACATCGTTCCTCCTACGGCTTTCGAACGAAACGCCCTCCCTCGACCTCATCGATGAGATCCTCCAGTTGGAGCAGAAGCAGCACGTGCGACGCCTCGGTCGGAGAGAGATCCGCTCGCGCAATGATATCGTCGACGTGAACCGGTTCAAGACCGATCAGGTCGTAGACGAGACGCTCCCGCTCGGCCAGCTCCGGCTCCTCCTCCTCGCCCGGCTCGGCGGTCGACTCGTGCTGCTTCCACAGGTCGGGGAACTCGACGAGCACGTCCTCGACCGTCTCGACCAGCTTCGCCCCGTCCTTGATCAGCCGGTTGGTCCCGGCCGACGTGATCGTCGTGATGTTCCCCGGCACGGCGAAGACCTCCCGCCCCTGCTCGAGCGCCAGGCGCGCCGTGATCAACGCGCCGCTCCGCTCCGGCGCCTGCACGACGATCACCCCGCGGCTCAGGCCGGCGAGGATCCGATTCCGCTGCGGGAAGGTCCACTTGGCCGGGCGGGTGCCGAGCGGGTACTCGCTCAGCGCCGCGCCGTCCTTCACGAGCTGGGCGAGCAGCGGCTGGTTCCGTTTCGGATACGGGTAGTCGAGCCCGCAGCCGAGAACCGCGACCGTCCGCCCGCCGACGTCGAGCGCGCCTTGGTGCGCCGCCGCGTCGATCCCCGCGGCGAGCCCGCTGATCACCGTGATCCCTTTCATCGCCAGCCGACTGGCGAACCGGCCGGCGACCATCTTGCCGTACCGGGTTCCTCGACGCGTCCCGACGATCGCGATCGACCGGGCCGGATCGATCGGGAGCGCGCCGCGAGCGTAGAGGACCATCGGCGGGTCGTCGATCTCGCGCAGCAGCGCCGGGTACTCCTCGTCGACCAGCGTGACGATCCGAATCCCCAGCTCCTCGGCGCGGGCGAGCTCCTCGTCGATCGCTTCCTCGCTGCGGCCCGAGGCGATCGCCTCCCCGAGCACCGCCGAACCGAACAACGAACTGAAAGCGGATCCCGGCGCCTCCCAGATCGCCCCGAACGTGTCGAATCGGGCGAACAGCCTCTTCGTCCGCTTCGGGGTGAGTTGGGAAATCAGGTTCAGGCCCACCAGAAGCTCTCGATCGGATCTGGCCATCTCGCCGAAGACTATACCGTACCCGGAAGCGCGTCAATCCACGAAGGCACCGCGCGTTGTGGGCCCGAGCGCGGTCCGCTACCATCGCCCGGAGGTCGACATGCCGCTCCTTACGTTCGTGCTGCTCTGCGCCGAGATCGCCCTGCTGATCAAGTTCGGGCAGGCCGTCGGCGGCGGCCCGGTCCTCCTCGAGATCCTCCTCACCGGAGGGCTCGGGATCCTTCTCCTCCGGACGGCCGGCCGCTCCGTTCTCGAACCGGCGCGGCTGATCGAGCTGCTGACGCGGTTCCCGACCCGGAATCGGGTTCAGTCGCTCGGCCTCCTGCTCCTCGGCGGGATCTTGCTGCTGATTCCCGGCCTGCTGAGCGACGCCCTCGGACTCGTGCTCGTCGCGCGTTTCTTCCTCCACGGCGGACGCACGCCGCGCAGGAGCCCGGACGAACCGGACACGATCGACATCGAGTTCGAGGTCAAGGACCCTCGCGAGTAGATCGCGGCCGAAAACGCGTAGGCGATCAGGGCGCCGAGCCAGACGCCCATCCAACGCGGCACTTCGATTTGGGAGAACGGGATCCTCGACAGCGCGACGACGATCGCCTTCATGCCCTTCAGTACGAGCGAGAACGGGACGATCGCGTACGGCAGCAGGGACGTCCCCGACAGGAGGATCCCTCCGAAGCCGCACCAGAGGGCGAGGCCGGCGAGCGGGACGACGACAAGGTTCGCGGCGAGGGCGAGCGGGTGGATCGATTCGAAGTGCCAGGCGATGACCGGGGCGGCGCCGGCTTGGGCCGCCGTGGCGACCGCCGCGAGCGTCAACACCCAGCGGATCGGCCGGCGCGTGCGCCCGAACCGCTCCGCGTACTCCACGATTCTTCGATGCCAGTCGAGCGGCGGCGAGAAAACGATCAGGATCGACGCCGTCGCGGCGAACGTCAGCTGAAACCCCGCGTCGTACAGGGCCCCCGGCCGCATCGCGAGGATCGCGATCGCCGCCGCGGCGAGGCCGTTCGTCGGTCGAATCGAACGCCGGAGGATCAGGCCGAGATCGGCCAGTACGCTTCCCAGCGCGAGGAAGGCGAAGAGTAGACTGGCACGGACGAGGCTGACCCGCGGCCCGACGACCCACAGCGCAACGAGGACCAGCAGGCCGACCGCCGGGTACGCCCATCTCGGGCGCAGACCGATCCTCCGGCACGCCCACCACGCGCCGCCGAGGAAGATCCCCAGATGCAGGCCGGAGACGGCGAGCAGGTGCATCAACCCGGTTCGCGAGAAGGCCGCTTCGATCCCCTCCGGAAGGGCGGCCCGGTCGCCGAACAGGAGGCTTCGGGCCATCGCGCTCTCGTCCGGGGGGAGCCGGCGATCGAGCCGCGCAAGGACCGACTGGCGAACGCGGTCGCCCCAGGACAGAATCGAGGAACCGGCTGTTTCGGTCCGTTCGAGTCCCTCCTCGTCGACGGCCATCGTCGCGAAGATCCCCTGGCGTGCGAGGTAGTCCGGGTAGTCGAACCCGTCGAACGCCTCGGGGATCTCCGCCGATCCGGTCAGTCGTACGCGATCGCCGTAGTGAACCGCACCGAAGGGGGGAGCGTCGCGGAACCAGTAGACCCGGAGCCGTCCCGGAAGGACGTCCGGCCGCAGCGTGAACGTGACGTAGGACGTCCCGAGGCTCGGGTACGAAACGACCGTCCCCTCGACCTCCGTCAGGTTCGGCGTTCGGAGGGACAGCCACTCCGGAAACGGGCGGACGGAGGCGACCCGAAGGACGCCGAGGCAGACGACCGCCGCGAGGAGCGCGGCGCGCCGGGCGTTCGGCCAACGGCGAAGCGCAATCCCTGAAAGCAATCCGACGGCGGAACCGACGAGCCACGCCCACAGCGGAAGAGCGTCCGCGGCCCACTGTCCGACCGCGATTCCGGCCGCAAGTGAGAGGGTCACCCAGACCAACGTGTAACGCATCTTTTCCTATAGGATCTTATCTCCTCGGACTTTGTCAACCGGCGGTCGAGCGGCTACAATGACGCGTTGGTCTTTGACATGGGGGTGTACCGGATTCGACGGGGTTACCAATGCGAGGCTGCAAGCGGAGCGCCATCTCCTGAAACTGGCAACCCAAACAACAACTGCGAACAGCTACGCTTTCGCTGCTCCTTCCCTCAACTAGGGAGGGCCGTCCGGTGGGGCTTCCCGCGCGCCCCATACGGGCGTCAACCTAGCGGGTATACCGCGCTCGAGCGCTTCCCTCGGACGCGACGAACCTTCCGGAAGCTAAGCTCGGATCATCCTGCCCGCGGGAGGATCCGTTCTGAAACCAAAACACGGGTCTAAGCTTGTAGACGCCGACCGGCGGT
>CAYXLR010000022.1:4271-30362 GCA_964466035.1 uncultured Thermotogae bacterium | reverse complement strand
ACCACGGGGAGCCAGAGCCCCCTCTTGAGGGGGCTTTCTTTGTTGCTGCGTCCTACCTGTCCTGCTGGATGCGTGGTAGACTCAGCGCATGCTGACGCGTGACGAAGCGCACGAGGTCGATCTCACCGTCCCGACGCTGGGCGAGGCGACGGTCCGATCGCCGCTGAAGCTGTCGACCATCAAAGGGGATCGGATCTACAACTTCGTCGGTGACGACGAGCGCGTCCTGATGGAGGCGCTGGCGAAACCGGGACGGGACGGTGCGCCGTCGAGCGCCTTCGAGCGGGCCGGGCCGCGCGAGCTCCTGTACTTCGAGCCGGAGGGCCTCAAGGCGGGCATCGTGACCTGCGGCGGCCTCTGCCCCGGGATGAACAACGCGATTCGAGCGGCGACGCTGGAGCTGCTCAATCACTATCGGGTTCGCGAGGTCCTCGGCTTCCGCTACGGGTTCGCCGGGCTGAATCCGGACGAGGGGTACGCTCCGCTGCCTCTCTCCGTCGGGTCGGTCGAGGGGATCCACTACGACGGCGGCTCGGTCCTCGGTTCGTCCCGCGGTCCGCAGGACCCGGTCGTCGTCGTCGATCGGCTGGAGCGGCTCGGCGTCCGGCTCCTGTTGGTGATCGGCGGCGACGGGAGCATGCGCGCCGCGCACGCGGTCTACGAGGTAGCCGCTCGGAGGGGAACGCCGATCTCGATCGTCGGCGTTCCGAAGAGCATCGACAACGACGTGCCGCTGGTCGACAAAACGTTCGGCTACGAGACGGCCTTCTCGATCGCCGTCGAGTCGATCCGCGCGGCGCACACCGAGGCGGCCGCCTATCGAAACGGCGTCGGGCTCGTTCGTCTGATGGGGAGGCACTCGGGGTTCATCGCCGCCAGCGCGGCCGTCGCAGCGGCCGACGCCGACTTCGTGCTCGTGCCGGAGGTCCCGCTGGTGCTCGACGGGCCGAACGGCTTCCTCGCGAGCCTCGTCGGTCGGCTCCGATCGAACGGCCACGTCGTCGTGGTCGTCGCCGAGGGAGCGGGGCAGGACCTCCTGCGAAACGGCGAGGCTCCTCCGGAACTGGACGCATCGGGGAACGTCCGACTGCTCGACATCGGGACCTACCTGAAGGATCGGATCGACGGTGCACTCCGCGAGCAGGGCATCCGGCACACCGTCAAGTACATCGATCCGAGCTACCTGATCCGGAGCGCCCCGGCGAACCCGAGCGACTCGCTCTACTCCTCGGACCTCGCGCGAAACGCGGTGCATGCCGGGATGGCCGGACGAACCGGGCTGCTGATCGGGTACTGGAACGGGGAGTACACGTACGTGCCGCTGCGCGAGGTCATCGCCCGACGCAAGGAGGTCGACCTGGAGGGCGAGCTGTGGTACTCGGTCCTCGAGAGCACCGGGCAGCCCGCGTTCTGGAGCGAGGGAACCGCGGGTTGAGCGGCAAGCGCGACGCCCGCCCGAGGACCGTGCTCGTTCACGACCGGATGCAGCACGGCTACCGGTACGAGCTGATCTAGATGCGCTCCAGCACGAGGATCGCTGTGTATCCGAGGGCGTAGAACCCGGTCAGCGCCGTGCCGGCCACCGGGGAGAGGTCGCGGACCGGCGGCGGCGGGACGAAGAAGGAGACGGCCTTGATCAGGTCGCCGAGGAGCATCAGCGCGGCGAAGAAGAACAGCCAGAAGTCGACGGCCGCGCCTCGGAGCAGGGCGGCGAAAAGCAGCCAGTGCGCCGGAGCGTTCAACAGGACGAAGGCCATCGAGACGACCTCGCGTCGTCGCCAGCGATCCCAGACGGCGGCGACCAGGCCGAGCGCCAGAACGCCGAGGATCGCGACCTGGGCGAGAGCGCGGGCGTCCTGCGCGATCGGGGCGGCCGCGCGGCCGATCGACGCGGCGAACGCCGTGTAGGCGAAACCGAACGCCGCGAGCTTGATCAGCGTCTCGGCCTTGGAGAGCGAGGGCCAGTGATCCACGTGCCACCGTCTCTCAGCCATGCTGCGCGCCGCCTCGATGGAACAGATGCCGCTTGATGTCGAGGGTGCTCGTCTTCGGGAACGGTCGCTCGGTGAGGACGAGCTGCCCGATGCTCCGCAGCCGCTTGTACGGAGCGAGCCGCTGGAGACGTGTCCTCACTTCCTGCCAGATGAGCTCGCGGATGCCGGACGCCTCGCCGGCTTCGTCGAGGCGCTCCCGGTTCGGGTAGACGACGGCCTCGATCGCGCCGTCGGACTCTCGGTAGCGGACGAGGACCTCCTCCACGTACGGGATGCGGCCGATCTCCCACTCGAGCTCCTCCGGGTACACGTTCTTCCCCGACGCCAGCACGATGACGTTCTTCGCGCGCCCCTTGAGGAAGATCTCGCCGTCTCGGTCCAGACAGGCGAGGTCTCCGGTCCGGAACCAGCCGTCGGGGTCGATCGCCGCGCTCGTCGCCTCGGGGTCCTTGTAGTAGCCCTGCATGACGATGGGACCGCGAACGAAGAGCTCTCCGACACCGTCCGGCCAGGGGGCGCGGACCTTCGCCTCGACGGACGGAATCGGACGGCCGACCGATCCGGGCTTCTTCCCGAACGGGTCGCAGAGGGAGATGACGGGCGAGGTCTCGGTGAGTCCGTACCCCTCCATCATTCCGATCCCCATCCTGCGGAAATCCATCGTGACCTTCGGATCGAGCGGCGCGGAACCGGAGACGAAGAAACGGAGCCGACCGCCGGTCAGCTTTCGCTTGATTCCGCGGCCGACCCACCGAGGTGCGAACCGCCAGAGAACGCGCCCCGGAAGTGACCCGCAGACCCGTTTCAGCAGCTTCGCATGCAGCGCGTGATACAGCTTCGGCACGCCGGTGAAGATCGAGACGCCGTGTTTCACCATCAGCTCCGCCAGCCGGCGATAGTCGTCGGTGTACATTGCGGTGCCGCCTCCGTAAAGCGGGAGAATCAGACAGGCGACCAGGCCGAGGATGTGGTGCCACGGCGCGATCGAAAGGAGAACGTCGTCGGGAAGAATCGGGATGACCTTCGTCCCGTGGAGGAGGTCGGAGGCGATGTTGCCGTGCGAAAGGAGCACGCCCTTCGGACGCCCGGTCGTCCCCGACGTGTACGCGAGGACGGCGATGTCTTGCGCCGAGACCGCCGGCGCCGCGAGCGCCGTATCCGAACAGAGGCCCTCGAACGTCGGATCGGAACCGTCGTCGAGATCGATCCTCTTCATGCCGTCCTTCGGCAGCTTCCCGAGCAGATCGCCCCCGGCAAAGGCGACCTTCGGCTCGGCGTGATGGAGGAGGACGGCGATTTCCCTCCTCGTCAGCGCGGGGTCGATCGGGACGACCCACGCGCCCGCCTTCAGAATCGCCAGGACGACGGCCGCATACCGGATTCGCGGGCGGGAGACCACGGCGATCCGGTCCCCCTTCTCGATGCCGGCGCCCTGGAGCCCGGCCGCGAGTCGATCCGTAAGCTCCGCCAGCTCTCGATACGTGATCGCCTCCGGCTCGTTCGGCCAGGGCTTCGTGTTTCGGACGGCGACGTGCTCGGGGAAGCGCTCGGCCGATTGGGCGAAGAGTTCATGGATCGTCGGAAGTCCGTTCTCGCTTTTCACCTCTCCTCCCGGCGCGTTTCTTTCTCCACTGTATCGGCCGGGAGGCCGATCGGCAATCGTTGACAGACCCCTCGATTCGCCCCATGATGTCGTCGGGTCCGTCGATTTCGGGAAGGAGTGGGTATGGAAGCCGTTGGATTCCTCGCTTGGGCGTTCGGGATCGCGCTCGGATACATGACGTGCGTTTGGGCGCTCAGCCTCGTGCTGCGGAACGCGAGCATCGTCGACTCGTTCTGGGGACCGGGCTTCGTGATCCTGGCCGCGACGGCCCCGTTCCTCGCCGACGGGTGGAGCTGGCGTGCGCTTCTCGTGCTCGCCCTTGTGAGCGTCTGGGCCGCGCGGCTCGCGGCACACATCACGATTCGCAACTGGGGCAAGGGGGAGGACTGGCGGTACAGAAAGTGGCGGGACGACGCCCCCGCGAGCTTCTGGTGGAGGAGTTACTTCAAGGTCTTCGTCCTCCAGGGGGTCTTGCTGGTCGTCGTGGCGTCGCCGATCCTCGTCGTGGCGTCGTCGAGCCGAGCGATCGGTGCGACGCCGCTCGATGTCGCCGGCTGCGCGGTCTGGCTGTTCGGCCTGTTGTACGAGACGATCGCCGACCTCCAGCTCGCCCGGTTCAAGCGCGACCCCGCAAACCGCGGCCGGGTGCTGGACCGCGGCCTCTGGCGCACCAGCCGCCATCCGAACTACTTCGGCGAAGCGGTCGTCTGGTGGGGGATCTTCCTGATCGCGCTTTCGACGCCGACGGGCTACTGGGCGGCGATCGGGCCGATCGCGATCACGTTCCTCCTCGTTCGCGTCTCCGGCGTCCGGATGCTCGAGAAGGGACTGCGCGAGCGTAAGCCCGAGTACGCCGACTACGTTCGACGGACCAGCCCGTTCGTTCCGTGGCCACCCAGGCGACGGGCGTGACCCGACGGAGGTCTCGCCGCCGTGGCAGAATCTAGCGCCCGTTTCAAGGATTGAAGTTCTATCATACTATGGTGATTTGACCGTGCAGCCTCGCCGAACGGTGCGAGTGAGATTGCCTATTGATAGTGGACGCGTCGCTTCGCGACCTGCATCTGCAGGAGCGTGACGACGAAGATGATCGCGAACAGGACGATCGACGCGGCCGCGGCGCGCCCGAGATGTTGCGTCCCGAAGAAACCCTGTCGCATGATGTAGTAGACGAGCGTCTCGGCGGACTTCAACGGGCCCGGCCCGTTGAACAGGACGTAGACCTCGGTGAAGATCTTGAACGACCCGATCATCGAGATGATCAGCAGGAAGAAGATCTGCGGCGTCAGGAGCGGCACGGTGATCTTCCGCCAGACCTGGAAGCCGGAGGCGCCGTCGATCCGCGCCGCCTCGTAGTACATCTGGTCAATCCCCTGCATCCCGGCCAAGAGGATGATCGCCTGGTACCCGATGTATCGCCAAACGCTCAGGATGATCACAGACGGCAAGGCGTACTGGGGATTGTTCAGCCAGGCGATCCGATGAACGCCGAGCAGACCGAGGAAGTAGTTGAGGAGCCCGAAGCTCTCGTTGTACATCAGCCGCCAGACCATGATGACGGCGACCATCGGGGTGATGTACGAGAGGAAGAACGACGTCCGCGCGAACGTCCGGAACCGAAGCGACTTGTTCAACAGGTTGGCGACGAGGAGCGCCAAGAAGATCGTGACGGGAACGCTGACGCCAACGATGATCAGCGTGTGCCACAACGCCCGCCAGAAGTACTTGTCCCCGAAGATGAACCGGAAGTGGTCGAGGCCGATGTACTGGCCGGGGAAGTCGGTAAACGAGACCTTGAACAGACTCAGCCTGAATGCCTGGAAGAAAGGATAGAACGTGAAGACGCCGAGGATGATCAACGCCGGCGCGAGGTATGCGTACGCCCAAGCCGTGTCCTTCCAGAACGTCGGGCTTCGCCATTCGTCCGGGATCGGCCGTCTCCAGAGCGCGAGCTTCTCCAGCATCTCGATTCCTGTCCCCTCCGCGAGAGAAGGATCGCGCGGGGCGAGTCGGCGCCCGCCCCGCGCGGGTACGAATCAGCCTATTCCAGCAGCGACTCGATCTCGGCCACCGCCGTGGCGAGGGCGTCCTCGAGCGTCTCCGCTATGAGGAGGATCTCCTCGCACATCGTGCCGAGTGCGGCCCGCATGTCGCCGTAGTTCGGGTGGGAGAGCGACGAGATGCCGACGGGCATCATCTCGGCCGACGCTTGGACGATCGGGTTCGCCGCGACGTAGTCGGTCCAGATCGGACTTTGCAGTCCGGACAGCGTCACCGGAAGGTAACCGGTTCGCATCGCCCAGTACGCGGTGTTGTCCGCCTCGAGCAGGAACTTGAGGAACAGGAGCCCGGCGGCGATCTCTTCGGCCGGGGCGTCCTTGAAGATCCCGATGTTCGTGCCCTGGATGAACGACGCCGCCTTCTTGCCGACCGGAAGCGGAGCGGCTTTTACCGTCAATCCGGCGCCTTCGGCGGCCGTCTCCCAGTAGTAGAAGCCGGCCGACGTGTCGATCGCCATCGCGACGTACCCGATGTTGTTGTTCAGGTACTCGCTGGTGATCCACGCGTACGGAGCGAGGCTGGCGTAGAATTCGAGCGCCTCGACCCCGGCCGGATCGTCGAGCGTCACCGCGGTCCAATCGTCGTTGAGGATCGAGCCGTTGTTCTGCTCGAGGAGCGCGAGGAACTGCTCCGGGTTGGCCGAAGGACGGAGACCCGTCCCGTACCGATCGATCTGGCCGTCACCGTCTTCGTCGACCGTGGTGGCCACGCAGAGGTCGTAGAACTCCTGCCACGTGGTCGGTGGGACGGGGACGTAGTCCTCGATGTAGTAGAGGACCATGATCGACTTGTTGAACGGGACCGTCAGCAGGTCCTTGTAAAGGAGCCCCGGGACGATGTCGGCGAGCTCCTCCACGGAGAAGTACGGCTCCAGGGGGAGGAGGGCGTCGGCGACCGGCGGAATCCAGTCCTCGTAGAAGATCGTCATCGTCGGTACCTCGCCGGCGACGACGGCGCCGTTGATGCTCTGCTGCAGGGCGCTGTAGCTACCCTGATAGACCCATTCGACGTTGATGTTTGGATACCGTTCGGTGAACCAAGTCGACAGTTGGAGCAACGTCTCGTTGTGCCGCTCGCTGAACCGGTGCCAGAACTCGATCGTGACCGGCTCCGCGGCCGTCGCCGCGAATCCGACGAGAAGCACACCGAGCAGCCCGAGAGCAATCCATGTCTTGCGTAGATTCATCTTTCACAACCTCCTTGAGATCGATTGACCATCCGTCGTACAAACAACCTGCGTACCACCGGGTGTCCCATCACCTCCTTGTTCGATCGATTCATCATTTGATCCCCGTTCTCGCGACTCCCTGGATGAACTGCTTCTGTGTGAACAGGAAGAGGACCAGGATCGGGATGATCGCCAGGACCGACGCGGCCATCAGCCGCTCGTATGCCGTGCCGACCTCGCTCGAGAAGAGTTGCAGGCCGACCGGGACCGTCCGCATGTTCGGGCTGCTCGTCATGATCAGGACCCACTGGAACGAGTTCCAGCTCCCCAGGAACTTGAGGAGCGCGACGGTGAAGATCGCCGGCTTCGAAAGCGGGACCATGATCGTGAACAGGAACCGCAACCGCGAGCAGCCGTCGATCCGCGCTGCGTCCAGGAGCTCGTCGGGAACGCCCCGGAAGAACTGCCGGAGGAGGAAGATCCCGAAGACCGAGACGAGCCACGGAATGATTAGTGCCTCGTAACGGTCGAGCCAGCCGAGGCGAGCGATGGTCACGTAATTGGGCAGGAGGAGCATCTGACCGGGGATCATCATCGTCGCGAGCAGGATCGCGAACACCGGGCCTTTCCCGAAGAACTTCATCTTGGCGAACGCGTACGCCGCGAGGATCGTCGTGAAGACCTCGCCGAGCGTCGTCGTGATCGCCATGAAGAAGGAGTTGAAGAAGTACCAGCCGAACGGGGCGGCGTTCCACGCCTCGACGTAGTTCTGCCACCGAAACGACGCCGGGATCCACTGCGGAGGGACGCGCAACGCCTCCGCCTGCGTCTTGAACGACGTGGTGAGCATCCAGAAGAACGGAAGAAGCATGATCGCACAGCCGGCGAACAGGAGAACGTAGAGCATCAGTCGGTAGGCCCGTTGTCGTGCGACGTACTGCTGCTCGGTACGGACTGCCTCCAATGCGCCCCCTTAGGACCCGTCTAGCCGAGAAGCGAGTATTCAGTATACAGACTGGATATGGCCGAGGCAAAGCAATCGCACCTCGGGCCGCGAGTGCCGGAAATGCCAACGGAAACATAAGAAACGCAGCCGGCAGGGATCACCTGCCGCCACGGTCTTCTTGTAGAACCGCGCAGGATCGAGGCGACGTCAGTCGCCGACCACGCGGAGGAGGAGCCAGACCGCTGCGATCGCCCCGACCGCGACGGCGAGGACGGCCCATAATGCGATCGGGGCGCCTTCGGCGACCTCCTCGGGGAGAGCGAACGCGTCGAGCAGCTCCCCGGTCGTCGCGACCTCGCCGTCCGGGCGGAGCTCCGCGACGGAGACGGTCTCGACGTGAATCCGCTCGGCCGTGGTGGTGACCCGCGTGTAGAAGAAATGCCCTTCGACCGAGACGTCGGATCCCTGGATGTGCTCCGGCCTCGTCTCCCGGGGCGTGGCGCCGCCTCCCCCGACGACGAGGTAGGTGACGCCGTCGCGGACGATGTGCTCGTAGTGGTGGGAATGACCGTTGAACACGACGTCGACTTCCATCTCGACGAAGATCGGGTGGTAGATCCGGTCGAGGAACGTCCCGGCGCTGTGGTACGCGTCGGACGTGAACACCGGGTGGTGGAAGATCACGAACTTGTGCGGCTCGGAGCCGGACAGGTGTGCCCGCGCCCAGTCCTGCTGCGCGGTGAAGTCGGACGCCTTCTTGACGTTCGTGTCGAGCCCGACGACGACGACGTCCCCCCAGTGAAGCGCCCACCACTGTTCGTCGTTCTTCCCCTCGCCGGGCGGGAGGCAGAACGTCTCGTAGTACGAACGGTGGTTCTTCTCGTGATTCCCGAGGACCGGAATGAACGGGGCCCTGAGAAGCATCTCGTCGAACGAGTCGAACCAGTGGTCCCAGTAGTAGCTCGACGGGCTCTCGACGACGTCGCCGGCGTGGAGGATGAAGTCGAACGGCATCGGATCGGACGCGATGGCGTCTCCGACCAGCTCGAGCCGGTTCGTCCCCTCCGACTGCCACTGCGTGTCGGCGAGGACCACGAACGAGACCGGCTCTCCGGGGGCAGGCGCGGTGCAGAAGAACGCGACGTCGCTCGATGACTCTCCTTCGCCGTCCTCCAAGACGACGCGGTAGACGTAGTCGGTTCCGGGCTCCAGCCCCGCGAGCGTCACGTGAAACGTGTCGTCGGCGTCCTCCTCGGGTGCGGGAACGGCCGCGATCTCCGGCAGTGTGCCGCTCGCCTCGTACGTGGGGCGGAGGCCGTACTCGATCCGTCCCGCTCCCGGCGTTTCGGGCTCCCAGCTGATCGTGACCGAATCGGCGCTGGGCGCTCCGGAGTACGGCCTGTGAACGAACGGCGATCCAACGGCCGCGAGCCCGATCAGCCCGACAAGAATTACGGCAACGCACGTCTTGACTGTACGCATTCGGTAGGTCCCTCCCATGCGGAGGGTAGACCGAATCGCCAATCGAGTCCAGTGCTCGGTACGGCCGTGGCCGGAGTCTCGTAAGCTCCGATCGCACCCTCTATACTCCGCGACGAGGAACGTCCGGTTGTACGGAGGCGTCCGAAACGACGGAGGACCAGATGCGCGACCCGTTGCAGAAGGCGCTCGGTTTCGCCGTGGCCCGATCGCGGGAGGCCGAGGCGCTGTTCAAGGAGTGGGCTCCGAAGGTCGACGACCCGGAGACCCGGGCGCTGCTCGCCGGGCTCGCCGCCGCGGAGCGTGGGCGCACGGAGATGCTCTCGCGAATGGTCCCCGAGGAGCTGGTCGGCCGCGTCGGCGATGCCCCCCGACTCGCCGACGTGCTCGTGGACATCAAAACACCCCGGCGGCCGACGCTCGCAAAGGCGATCGACGTGGCGATCCGCCGCAAGGGCGTCACGGCGGCGCTTTACGACCGGCTTGCCGGGCTCGAGGGCGAGGCGTGCTCGTTCTTTCGCGCGATGGCCGACGCGGATCGACGAGCGGCGGACGCCTTGGGAAAATACGCGGACCGGCTCGCGAGGGGGACCGCCTCGAAAGAAGGAAGCCGTGGAGCGGGCCACGGGTGACCGCGCGGGAGCCGGTCTGCTCGTTGTGTCGTCGGCCGCGCCGGCCCCTTCCGGGCTCGCGACGCTTCGTCCGACGGCCTGAGCCACGCGTCCGCTTCCGATGGGGCCCACGTGTCGCGTCCTCGCGAGCGGCGTTCCGGTCTTCGCAACGCCGCGAACGTCCCGTCACCGGCCGACGCTCGCCCTCGGGCGGATTCGCGGATTGCGATACGGTACTCGGTGCGCTATCAAGCGACTACGACGCCTCCTTGACTCCGGAGGGAGGGTGACGAACGAGAGCCGTTCCCCTCCCTCCTTCTCCGTCGGGGCGGCCGTTGCGTCCGTGCTACACTTTCGCGGTGAGACGATGAGGATCCTCTGCGCGCTCTTGGTCGGGATCGCCGCGGTGCTCGTTGCGTCGTGCGGTCGCGGCCCGCCGGTCGAATTCACCGATTCTCGGTTGGCGGCGGCGATCGGCGAGGCGCTCGGGGTCGAGGCGACGGCGCTCAGGCGCTCCGATCTGCGCCGGTTAACCGAGCTCACCGCCGTCGATCGTGGGATCGTGCGCCTCGACGGCCTGGAGCGGTGCGAGAATCTGGTCCGCCTCGACCTGGGAGAGAACCATGTTTCGGACCTGACGCCGCTCGTCGGGCTGCGGCGGCTCGTGGTGCTCGTTCTTCGGAGCAATCGAGTGACCGACGCCGCCCCGTTGGCCGGGCTGGCGAGCCTGCGTCGGCTCGACCTCGACTTCAACTTCATCACCGACGCGGCCCCGCTCGCCGGGCTGACCGAGCTGGAGTGGCTCGGCCTCTGGAACAGCGGGATCGCGGACATCTCGCCGCTTGCGCACCTGTCCGAGCTGACCGAGCTCGGGCTGAGCGGGAATCCGATCGAGGACTTTTCTCATCTCGCCGGGTTGACGAAGCTGGAGTGGCTCGGCCTTCCGAACACCGGGATCGAGGATCTCGCTCCGCTCGCCGGGCTGACGGACCTCGTCAAGCTGAGCCTGGGCGGGAATCGGATCGTCGATCTGACGCCGCTCGCCGCGTTGAAGCGCCTCGAGGGGCTCGGCCTCGATTCGAACGGGATCGTCGACGTCTCGCCCCTGGCGGGGCTCGTCGAGCTCCGTCGGCTGAGCCTGTGGGAAAACCGGATCGAGCGGATCGCGCCCCTGGCGAGCTTGGTGCAACTGGAGGAGCTGTGGCTCGATCGGAACCCGCTGTCGGACATCTCCGCTCTTTCAGGGATGGCCGATCTACGACGGCTCGGGCTGTCGGAGACGAGCGTCTCCGATCTCGCCTCGCTCATCGAGAACGACGGCGTCGGGGCGGGAGACGAGATCGATCTCACCGGCACGCCGCTCGACCTGGCGGAAGCGTCGCCCGCTCGGCAGCAGATCGCGGAGCTCCTTCGGCGTGGCGCGCTTGTCGAGACGGGAGGCGCGCCGGACTGAGGGCGCTAGGAATTCGGGGGGTCCAGCGTCCCCGGCACGTACGCGTTGTGGAAGATGAACAACTGGTCCGGGTCGAAGTCGGTGAAGATCAGTTTGTAGCAGTTGGTCAGGATGTAGACCCAGATCATGATGTTCGGCATCGGATCGCTCATGCTCGCGATGTCGTAGTGGAAGTCCTTGTCGGCCCACCACTGCTTGCGGAGCTTCCGCTCGCCCGACCAGTCCTTGAAGCTGGCCAGGTAGCTCTCGAGCAGCCAGACGAAGTCGGCGAACTGCAGCCTCGTTCGGACGCCCAACCGCGTCGCGGGAAGCTTCGGCACCTCCTCGCCGTCGACGAGCCGAATCCACGCCTCGATCATGTCGCACCCGCCGTGGTAGGCCATGGTGATCGCCGGAGTGATGCGGCAGTTTCCGTCGACGAGCAACGGGCGCCCGCTCACGCGGTCGATGACGAAGTCGAAGCCGCAGAGGCCGTGGAAGTTCAGGTGCTCGATCAGCTTCGCCGCCGCCTCGGAGCATGCCGGATCGTCGATGCTCTCGCGCAGCACCGTCGTCCCTCCTTCGCGCGGGTGCGTCCTCATCCCCCGATACATGACCTCGCCGAGCACCTCGCCCCGGTTGCATAGATGGAGGGTGCAGGTCGTCGGCCCTTCGATCAGACGCTGGAGCATCGGGAGGTTGTCCTCGTCCAGGCTGTTGACCCGGACGACCTCGAAGTACTTCTTCTCGAGGGTCTTGCGGTCGTTGACGCGGCGAAGGCCCGCGGCACCCGAAGTCTGACGCATCTTGACGACGATCGGCAGGTCGACCGTCGCGATCATCTCGCGCGCCTCTTCGGTCGAGCGCGGGACGAGGATCTCCGGCGTGTCGATCCCGACCTCCCTCGCCAAGTCGGCGAGCTGCGCCTTGCAGTGAAGCCGCAGCAGGGTCGCCGTGTCGAGCATCGCGGTCTTCGTCGCGGCGAAGATCCGATCCCGATACTGGCTCATCAGGATGATCTCCTCGTAGGAGGGGAAGTAGTAGTCGTACTGGCCCGTCTCCAGCTCCTGGAGAAGCCGCTGCGCGTACTCGCGCGGCTTGTGTCGCATGTTGGGTAGACGCACCCGCTTGGTCACGTACTTCGAGTAGGCGGTGTACGCGAGGTAATGGCCCTCTGCCGCGTACACCTCGTAGCCCAATTGACCGAATCGGCGGATGGCATGCAGCGCCGCCGGTTCGAACAGCCCGGTAACGAGTACCTTCATCTGTCATCTCCTCGATCCGTCTGAATGTCCGTCGGCGCGCTCCCCGACGCCCCTCCTGTGGGTGGGTGCCCCACGCCCGCCCGTGGGAAGGAATCCTACCGGGACGCCGCTCGCCGCGCCAGCCGCTCGCCGGCTGTTGCATGAAAGAACGAGGGGGAGCGCGTCGCGCTCCCCCTCCTGCCTGGGTAGGTACCGGCGATCGTGGAAGATTACCGGCTTGTTACCTGCTGAAGCGTCGTGTTGAACTCGCGCTCCACCTCGTGAGGTTCGATTCCGTACCGGAGCCCCTCCTCGATCGCGCGCCGCAGCGTACTGCGCATGCGCGACCGGCGAAGCGCGAAGCGACGCATCCGACACATCTCGGAGTATTTGAGACATTCTTCATGGACTTGCCTGGCCATCAACTCGACTTGATACATGGAGTACATCGCGTCCGACCTCGCTTTCCCTGTGCCCTGCTATCGAGTCGTTGATCCCGCTTTCACTGACCGCGGCGCCACACACACGGAAGGCGCCACCACCCCGCCGTCCTCATCGTTCATCGCTTCCTCCTCGTTAGTGCGTGTTCCGGTGTCGATCGGTTCGAAGACCGTGCCGAGTGGCAGCGGGGTTCCGCGCAGCGCGTGATTCCGCTCCGCTGCACGCGGTGCCGCCACCCGGAAGCCGGGGGTGAACCGACTCAGATCTGCGACGTGGACTTCCGCTCAGAAAGCGGCTCGTTGACAGGCGTTCCGGACAGCCCTTCCGCACGGCTCGCGCCGCGCGCCCGTTGAGGCCGTTGTGAACCTAGGCGGATGGATGGACGAACGATAGACCGCTACGCGGCCCGACCCCGGAGGGCCCGAACGTCGACTCGCCTGGACTGACTCACCATCGCTCGCACCTCCTTTGGCTCCTTGAGAACGTTCGAAAGACGAGCCCCGACCGTTGGTCGGGGACCAACCCAAACGTGTATTGTACCGTCTCTGCGCCGTTCTGCAAGGTCGCCTGCAGAGCCGGCGCCTCGAACCCCGCTCGCTACGATCGGGAGGCTACGGAGTCTCCGTCTCGCCATCGTCTCCGTCCTCGGCGTCCTGCTCGGGACGGAACAGCTTCTCCAGCAATCCGGGGAGAAGTGGGCCGCGCGGATGACCGGAGCGCTCAATCGGCCTTCCGTCCGCAGTGTGGACGTTCCTCTCGTCCGGCGTTGTGCCGGATGCGGTCGGCGGTTCATCGGGGGATGGGCCTACCGCAAGGCCGAGTAGCGCTCACGCGAGTCAGCTGCTTCACAGCGAGGGGGCACCTGGCTACACTGTCTGACATTGAACAAACCAAGTGAGGGGGTGCGTGATGAGGAAGACGGGGATTCTCGGAGTGGTCGTGCTGCTCCTCGCGGTCGGTCTCCAGGTGTGGGGACTCTCGATCTGCGAGTATCGGTCGCCGAAGACGGCGCTGACCGACGCCAGACTGTCGTTCGGCTATCGCTACTACGACGACGCAAACACGGTCGGCGTCGACGTGAACTCGGGACGACTGGCGTTCGATTACGATCAGCTGTTCGACTCGCCGAACTACGGCTTCTCGCTCGGCGGGGCGGCCGAACTGACGCTGGACGCGTTCCAGCCGACCGGCTGGCTCGGCCAGGGAGCGGCGACGTTCCGGTACTACCCGATGGCGGAATCGCTTCTGTTCGCGTTCGGCGGCCTGGAAGCATCGATGGCGACGGGACAGCCTCAGCCCGGGGTCGACGTCCGGGTGGGGATCGGGATCGGTCGGTTCAGCGACGTGACGCCGCTGGCGAAGGCGATCACGATCGAGGAGGAACTCCTGTGGCTCGGTGCGTTCGCCGATCCGCTCGCCGACGACGTGCTGCTGGCGATCGCCGGAGCGATCGGGCGCCGGATCGAGTACGAGTCGCTGAAGGAGCTGGTCGCCGACATCGAGGCGCTGATCGAGGGCGTGACCGGCGTCGAACTGGACGCCCGCGCCCTGCTGACGATCGAGGAGGTCGTCCTGGCGACCGGCGACGAGCGCCGGTGCGGCTGGGCGATTCAGGGCGGGATCGGATATGAGCTGATCGATCCGTACGGCGGCGCCCAGAACGTCGTCGTTGGCGGATCGGCCGACGCGGCGTTCGCGTTCGGCCCGAGCGACCAGCTTCTGTTCCACGCGAGCTACTCCGGGCCGTTCGACATCATGAACGAGAACACGCTGAACGCGACGCTCAGCTACGAGTACGCGCTCACCGACGAGAGCACACTGATTGCGGATTACGTCCTTCAGCGGGTGAAACCAGCGGGCCTCCCGGCGACGGCGAGCCATTCCGCCGGCGTCGCGATCGGCCTCGACATCGCCGGAATCGACATCCTGGCTCAGGCCTCGTTCACCCGGGACACGGGGGATCCCGGCTGGTCGACCGACATCTCGTTGACCGCCGCGATGGATCTGTTCTAGGAAGCTACCGGGGAATCGGACGTGCCGCCTTCCGGTGCAACGGAGGGCGGCGCGCCCTTTGAGGGAGGGCGGCAAGGAAGCGGCGGTGAGGCGGGTTCACAGATATAATTCGCAGCATCATGCGAAGATCCGGGTGGGCCTTCGGGTTTCTGCTATGCCTGGTGGGGGCGCTCCTCGCGGGGTGCGGCACGGACACGACCGAACCGGCCGAAGCGGGAGGCGCCGAGCCCGCCTCGTGGACAGTGGTGGCGCTGAACGCGTGGTGGCTGTTCGACGGCATCGGTGAGGAGGAGTTCTCGACGGCGCCGCAGAGCCCGGAGGAGGCGGAAGCGCATCTGTCCGACGTCGCCTCCTACTTGGCGTCGATCGATCCCGACTTCGTCAGCCTGGCCGAGATCGAGGACCGCTCGATGCTCGACCGGCTGAACGAGAAGCTCGGCAATGGCTACCGTCCGATCTTCGTCCAGGGGACCGACGAGGAGACCGGGCAGGACGTCGCGGCGCTGTCGCGCTTTCCCGTGACGGAGACCGGGCGGAGCGACGCCCAGGTCCGGTATCCCATTCCCGAGTCGAGCCTGCGCGGTCCGATGGGCACCGAGGCGGTCTACAAGCACTACTGGGCGACGACCGAGGTCGGGGGCAGAACGATCGCGTTGATCGGCCTCCATCTCCTCGCCTACCCCGACGAGCTCCAGCGCGTCGTTCGGCGCGAGGCGCAGGCGAGCATCATCCGCGATCTGGCGAGGGGATTCCTCGACGCGGGGCACGAGGTCATCGTGCTCGGCGACGTGAACGACTTCGACGCCGACGTCTGCGACGCCGCGGGCAACGAGCCGCGGACCTGCGTCGATCGCCTGCTCAAGGACGTCGATCCGGTTCGGGACGGCGACGAGCTCGTCAACGTCTGCGACCGCCTGGAGCCGTGCGAACGGTACACGTACTGGTACGATCGAAACCGCAACGGCGTCGACGACGGGGACGCGGAGCACTCGCAGATCGATCACATCTACGCGAGCCGCGGACTGATCCCGTACCTGACCGAGGTGCGGATCGACCATTCGTACGCGGCGCGGACCGTCTCCGATCACTGGCCGGTCATCGCCACCTTCGAGTTCCCGGCGGAGTAGGTTCCGAGTTCTCGGGGCCCTTTTCTAGAGGTGACCGGCTTCCTTCAGCGACAGGAACCCCTCCGCGGTGACGATCAGGTGATCGAGAACGCGGATTCCGAGGAGGTCGCCCGCTTTGACGATCCGGCGGGTGAGCGCGAGATCCTCCGGGCTCGGCTCGAGCGTCCCCGAGGGATGGTTGTGGGCGACGATCACGGCCGCGGCGCGATCGGCGATCGGGTCGGAGAAGACCTCGCGGGGATGGACCTGGTTCGCGTCGAGGAGCCCGACCGTCACGACGCGGGATTCGATCACCTCGCCGGCCCCGTTCAGCGAGATGCAAACGAAGTGCTCCTGCTTCTTCGCCCGGATCGGTTGGAGATAGGGAAGGGCGTCCGCCGCCTCCCGGATGACGTGTCTTCTTTGGGCGATGTGCCTTCGAGCCAGCTCGAGCGCGGCCTCGATCTGACACGCCTTCGCTCTCCCGACGCCCGCGATCGACTGAAGGACCTCGAGGTTGCCCGAATCGAGCCGACCGTCGAGCGCGCGCAGAATCTTCGACGCGATGTCGAGGACCCCGGTCCGGCGCGTCCCGCTCCCGAGGAGAACCGCGAGCAGTTCGACGTCCGACAGCGACGCGGCGCCCTTGCGGATCAGCTTCTCGCGCGGACGATCCGCGTCCGGCAGGTCCTGTATCCGGCGCTTCTTCGGATCCCAGCGGTGGAAGGGCTCGGCGACTTTCGTGTTCTGCATACTGTATCACCGGCCGTCTAGTATGTAGTTTTCCTATCATATAGTCAACACGGCCGTGACGCAAGCCCCTGTCGTTCGCCCGAGAAGCGCGCCCGCGCGTCAGCGATGAGCCGGGGTGCGACGCGTGCTTCCGCGCCGGGACGAATGTCCGCACCGAACGGATCGCGCAGAACAGCAAGGCGCTTCGGTCCGCGATAGCCTGTTGCCGACCGGGTGTCTGCTAGCCGCTGGTTTCCGAGACAAGGGGCCGACGATGCTAGCGAACGACGTGAACGGACAGGTTGCTCGACCGCCGATCGGTCTGGCTGGGGAGTCCGCACCCCGTCGGGATCGCGCCATCTCGTGTCTTCGGTTTCCTCCCAGCGCTGCGTCTCGAATCATTAGGGAGGTAGGGCAATGCGACGTGCATTCATACTCGGTGTTGTGATCGTGATGGGATGCGCAGTGGTCGGCTCGGCTCAGGCGTTGACCGGGCACTGGAGGATCGACCTCGGGATCAACCCGCAGACTCCGTCGTTCGTCGACGCGTTCATCTACTCGACGGAGCTGCTCGTGAAGTACACGGTCGCCGACTGGACGTTCAGCTCGCTGAGCGGGCTCGACCAGACGGGGTGGACCGATCAGGACTTCTCGGCGGTCGGCGTGGTCGGGGGGTTCACGATCTCCTCCGCGCTTGCGTTCGACCCGGACGTACCCGAATTCGACAAGTGGACGACGACGACGACGGTGGAGATCGCCGGCGTGACGTTCAGCGGGACGTTCGAGTTGTACGACGAGGACACTTACCTCACCCTCATAGGACGGGGTACCTCCGGCGGGGTCGATCTCGACGTAACGGTCGAGTTCGGAGACGATGACGATCCGATCGGCGAGTGCGATCTCGACTTCACGGGACTCGAGATCGGCGTCGACTTCCCGTTCTGCTGCGCCGAGGTCGAGTTCACGGTCTACTTCGACTGCGACGGATTCGAGAAGGCCGTCTTCGAGGCGGCCGGGATCGGCATCACGAACCTGCCTTGGGTGACGTTCGACGCGACGCTCGAGTTCACGGTGCAGACGAAATCGCTCGCTCTCACCCCGAACTTCGATTTCTCCGCCGTCTGCGTCGAGTTCTACGTCGGCGTCGAGACGAGCGGCAATCTGACGCTCGAGGCGCTTCACTTCGACGGCTTCATCCTCGAGTGCGACATCGGCAACGTGGTCTTCACGGCGCTCTCGTTCTGGGGTGACGGTGAGTTCGTCTCGAAGCCCGGCATTCTCGGCGACTACTGGGAGATGTACATGATCGAGGCCGACGAGGACGCCTGCTGCGGGCCGTTCGACTTCGAGGCGGCGGTCTTCTTCGACGAGGACAGCGTGTACCTGTTCGACGTCGGGGAGTTCACGTTCGACATGTCGATCGACCTCGCGGCGAACATGGAGTTCAGCATGGGGCTCGACTACGTCCTCGGAATCGGCGTGACGTCGCTCGACTTCGGTTTCCTTATCTCGTGGTAGCCGTCGCGTCCGGCTCCGCGGGATCGTCCGGCTCGATGTCCGGGAGGATCCGCTCGATCTCGCGGATCGGTCGATAGGCGAAGCCGACGATCGCGGCGGCGGCACCGAGGAGGCCGAACAGGACGAACATCAGGCCCATTCCGGCACCGGGGCCTCTCCCTACGAGCGGCGCGAGCCCTCGGGCCAGGGCGCTAGTGCCGCTCATCAACGGTTCGAACGCTCGATCGGCGAGGACGCCGGCGAGCGGGATCGTGATCGCGCCGCCGATCTGCCCGATGAGGATCCGCGCCGAGAAGACGCGCCCCTGCAGGTGAATCGGGATCTTCGATTGCCAGATCGCGTGACTCGCGCCGTTCGCCATCGGGATCAGAAGCGTGGTGAGGAACGCCCCGACGCCCCAGACGACGAGGCTTCGTCCGACGCCGAGGACGACGTTGCCGAACAGGCTCGTCACGAGGATCGCGGCGAGCAGGGCGAGGATCTTCCGCTTCGGGCCTCCCCAGATCGAGACCAGCGCGCCGCCGACGAGTCCGCTGATTCCGAACAGCATCTGGACCGTGCCGAGGATCAGCTCGTCGTTGCCCGTGCGGGCGAGGATCATCGGCGACAGCACGGCGCCGCTCAATGTCATGAGAAGATTCAGCGCGAAGAAGAGGAGGAGCAGGCCGGTGAGGCTCCGACTCGCTGCGACGTAACGGAATCCGAACAGGCAGTCGGAAAGGAGGTTCCGGCCCTTCGCCTCGGCGACGTGGTGGGCCGCCGGCTGCGGAATGGCGACGATCAGCAGCGTCCCGACGGCGAACGAGAACGTGACGATGTCGATCGTCAGGATCCCGCCGATCCCGATGAACGCGAGCAGCGCGCCGGCGGCCATCGGGGCGAAGACGGTCGAGATCGAGTGGGCGAGGCCGAGCATCGTGTTCGCCCGCGTGTACTGCTCCTTCGGAAGCATCAGCGAGATCGACGCCTGATAGGCGGGAAACTGGAACGAGCCGAACGCGCCGGAGAACGCCGCCGCCGCGAACAGGTGCCAGATCTGAAGCCCGCCCGTCCTGTAGAGGACGAAGACCGCGACCGTCGCCAGGCCGGCCGCCAGGTCGCTCGTGATCATCAGCGCCTTCCGGTTCCAGCGATCGACCAGCGCGCCAGCGAGCGGGGTGAGGACGATCCGCGGGAAATATCCGAAGAACCCGACCAGCGCGAGCGCGGTCGCTTGCCCGGTGACCTGCCACGCCCAGATCGTCAGGGCGAACTGGGTCATCCCGGTGCCGAGCAGCGAGACGACCTGTCCGAACCAGACGACGCTGAACCCGAACATCCCCGACGGTCGCGACGATTTCATCCGCCCTCCCCGGCTGCCATGCTGGAAGATCTTGCTAGATTCTGCCGTGATTCGGAGCGCCCCGGTTCAACTGGCACGGAGTGGCCGAACACGCCCCACCGAAGGAGCGATCGGATCGGGCTCGGGCCGAGAGCCGCGCGACGACCGGGCAAGGACTGGAGGCGTCTGCACCGTTGTCAGATCTTCTACAGCGACTTCGCGAGATCGGCCGTTGCCAGCGGCTTCACCTTCAGCTCGTAGTTGGTGATCCGTCCGTCCTCGGCGATCGCGACGTGGGATCGGAGGATCCCCATGAAGCTGCGCCCGTACAGCTTCCGTTCGCCCCACGCGCCGTACGCCTCGGCGACGGCGTGGTCGGGGTCGGAGAGGAGCACGAACGGGAGATCGTACTTGGCGCGGAATCTCGCCAGCTTCTCCGGGGTGTCCGGGCTGATCCCGACGATGACGATGTCCTTTTCCGCCACGTCCGGATGGACGTCCCGCAGCGCGCACGCCTGCTTCGTGCAGCCCGGCGTATCCGCCTTCGGGTAGAAGTAGAGGAGAACTCGCTTGCCTGCGAAATCCTCAAGTCTCACTTCTTCGCCCTCGTCCGAGGTCAGTTCGAAACCCGGCGCTGCGTCTCCTGATTTCAGCGTGCTCATGGTTCCCTCCTATTCCGAGCCCGCGTCCGTCGCTTCAGCGATGGACGAACACCTTCCCCTTGCCGGTGAACGTGTTCGTCCCGTCCGTCGCGTAGATCACGTAGACGTACGCGCCGTTGGCGACTGATTCGCATCGTGCTCCGGTCGTTCCGTCCCAGACGATCTCCCTCGCGTCCGTCAGCTCGGCGGACCACACCGGCGTTCCGGTCAGGTCGTAGACGTCGACCGACATCACCGTCGCCGTGCCCGTCCCGCGGTAGCCGAACGTGCACTCCGTCTCGAACGGGCTCGGCGCGGCGTAGAACTCCACCACGTCCAGCACGCTGGCGACGATCGTGATCGTGTCGCTCGACGTGTCCGTCGGGTCGGTCGGATCGGTGTACGTCGCGGTGATCTCGTCGTCGGCCGCGAGGTCGAGATCGAGCCCCTCGGTCCGGTAGAGCCCCGGTTCGCCCTGCAGCGCCACCAGCTCGAAGGTGTCGCCTTCGAGCGTCAGCGCGCCGGCGAGGAGCGCTCCGGACTGCGATGGATCGACGACCTGCACGTACACGAGGTCGTCGTTCGTGTACGTGGCGACCTCGGCGCCGTCTTCGTCCACGAACGTCGTCGTCGATGCCTGGCCGGGCTCCGTTCCGGCGCCGCCGATTCCGACCTGGATCGAGATCCACGCCGAGTCGGAGTGGTTCGACGGATCTTGATAGACGGCGAGGATCGTGTCGCCGGGGAGGGCGCCGAGCGTTGGGACGCAGGCGTGGACGTCGGCCAGATCGAGGCAGATCGTCGAGACGAAATGACCCGTCTCCGCGCCGGTCTCGAGCAGGTCGACGGCGGCCCAGTGCCCGTTGCGCGGGTTGAGCACGTACACCTTCGGCCCGCAGAGGGTGTTGAAGATCGAGACGGTGCCGAGGTGGTCGTTGACGAAATGCTCGCCGATTCCTTCCTCGGGACCGCAGTCCCAACCGGCCAACGCTTCCGGCGCGAACGGCCACGCGTTCATCACGTCGGCCCAATAGCCGTCGATCCGCTCGCGTCGACGCGGGTCCTCGTTCTGATCCGGGTCGATCACCTCGATGAACACGCAGTCGCTGTTGACGTATCCGGACACAGGGCTGCCCTGGCGGTCGAGGAAGTACATGCTCGTCGTCTCCCCGTCGAACACCTGGGTGTCCCCGATCGACATCATGGCGAGCGACACGTCGTTCGCGACGCGAACGCGCTCGATCTCCGGGGGGAACCCGGAGAGATCGTTCGAGTCGCCGAGGAGCGGAAGCTCCGCCGGGTCGTGGACCACGTCGTTGTACCGCACGAGGACGTCGTCCTCGTTGAACGCCTCGAACGTCCAGTTGTCGAGCTCGAGCTGGTAGCCGCCGAACGCCCCGACCGAATTGACGCCCAACCCGTTCCACAGCGGCTCGAGCCGCATCCCGACGCTGGAGAAGAAGGCCGGCGAGTTCGAGCTCACCTCGTCGAGGATCCACCACTCGCTGTCGTCCTCCTCGTGGGGCGTGCACAGATGGACGACGACCTGTTCGGGGCAGCACGGATCGACGTTCGCGTTGGCGTCGACGACCTCGACGTAGATCGGATCGCGTCCGATCCAGTACGTCGAACGCGGCGCACGGGCGGCGTCGGTGAACGATACCGCCGAGTGCCGACGCTCCTCGATGTACGCCGTCGCGACCTTGAAGTCGTCGAAGTCGTTCGGGTCGAGGTAGTACGCCGCGAGGACGTCGCGGACGCGGAGGCCGTCGAACCCCAGGTCGACGAGCAGGCTGTTCAGGTTCAGCTGGAACACGCCGGTGTCCGGACCGGTCTCGTGCGCGTAGAACATCACCCGCGTCACCCCGCTGGCGCTGGCGGTGTCGAACCAGACGACGTTGCCGTCGCCCTCCGTCGGGTAGTCGACGTACCACGTGCCGTCGGCGTTCGGCTGGTTCGAGCCGTTCCCGGCGAGGTCGATCGCATTCAGGCCGCTGTCGTAGATGTTCCACGGCCAGATCCCTAGGTCGTACAGGTTCCCGGCCAGGTTCACCACGCCGCCGACCCGCCACAGCATGCAGAACGTCGTTGGGCTGTCGACCTGGAGCGGATTCCACGAGCCCGGATTCAGGAGCACGAAGACCGGCACGGACTCGACGTAGTGGCCGTCGAGGTTCTCGTCGGCGTCGACGACCGTGAGCGTCGCGGCGGTGTTCGCGTCCTCGTAGACCTCGCGATCCCACGCGATCGTCGCCTCGGTGTCGACGATCTTCATCATCGCGATCGCCACGTCGGACGGATCGTTCGGGTCCTGGATCAGGCCGACCAACGTGTCCATGTTCTCGAACCATCCGTGGAACGGACCGAACGGGATGGGGAACGGATCATGCAGGACGCCGACGAACGGAGCGTACTCCGGATCGATCGCGAGGTCGAGCACGGCGCGGAGGCCGGGCCAGAAGTAGTACCAGTCGCCGAGTTCGTCGTTGATGAACTCGTTTTCGAGGCTGAATCCGTCGAAGTCGAACCCGACCCAGTGCGTGTGCCCGCGCTCGATCTCCCAGTCGATCCGCCGGCCGATCCGGAACGACACGTTGCTGACGAACACGCCGGTGTCGGCGCCCGTCTCCTCGAAGAAGTGGCCGTGCGCCGTCGAACCGTCGCGGCCGACGTAGTCGTACGGGTCGACGTCGGCGTCGTTTTCCCAGCTCTCCCAGTCGACGTTCGCGCCGGTCTTCGGATCCATCAACTTGACGTCGGTCCAGAACTTGTCGCGGGCGTCGCAGTCGATGTTCTCGTCCGGATCGTGAACGACGATCCAGACCGAATCGCCCTCCTGGATGCTCGTCACCCGGTTCTGCCCGTTCTTGTCGGACGAGAAGTACATACGCGCATCGGCGGCGGCGGCGTACCAAACAACGCCCCACACGATGATCGCGCAGACGGCGGCAACGCTCGTGCATCGTCGCATCATGTCGCCCTCCCGGAGCCCAGTGCTATCAGCATATGGCAGATCCTATGCTCGAAGGACAAGCGAGTCAAAGGCCGTCCGGCCTCTCCTGCACGAAGAAGGCGTGGATCGGCATCGAGGCGAGCGTCAAGCGGCCGGTCGGGATCGGGAAGAGCGACGGGAGGGCGTCCGGCTTCACGCGTCGCAAACGGGCTCGCATCGGCGGCCGGTCGCGTGTACCGTGGTGTGAGGGGAAACGGGAGTGAAAAACGTGAAGATTCTCGCGCTGAGCGACCGAGCGGACGAGTACCTCATGACCGATGAGGGGCTGCGCGGCGTGCGGGACGTCGCGCTGATCCTCTCGTGCGGCGACCTACCCTACGACTACCTCGAGTACCTCGTCACGCTCCTCGACGCGCCGTTCCTGTTCGTTCTCGGCAACCACGACGGGCCGATGCTCCGCGAGTCGGGCGACGTCGCCACCGCGCCGGAAGGGGGAACGAGCCTTCACGGGAAGGTCCGCGCGGTCCGCGTCCGCTCCGGCGACGTCGTGTTGGTCGGCGGCCTCGAGGGAACGTTCCGATGCGGCGGCGAAGACCCCTACGTCACGGAATGCCGGATGTTTGCCCGCGCGCTTCGGATGGTCCCGCGCCTCCTGTGGAACCGGGTTCGCCACCGGCGGGCGCTCGACATCCTGATCACCCACGCGCCGCCGGCTGGGATCCACGAGGGGGACGATCCCTGCCACCGCGGTTTCCGCACCTATCGCTGGCTGATCCGGTGGTTCCGGCCGAGCCTCGCGCTGCACGGCCACATCCATCCGTCGTACGGCGTGGACGTCCGGACCCGGCGGCTCGGTCCGACGGACATCGTCAACGTCTACGGCTCGACCGTCCTGGAGGTGGCCCGTGCCGGACGTTGAGTTCGAGCGGGCCAGGCGAAAGGCGACGTGGAACCGGATCCTGTCGTTCATCACCGGCCGGCCGACGCTCCTCCTCCCGTTCGATCTGGTCCGCGAGCGGCTCGGCGCACAGCGGATCGGATCGGAACGGACCCAGTCGATCGATCTCGACAGGATCGTCGGGAGCGTGAACCGGTATCGCGAGTTCGACCGCGAGTACCTCCCCACACGCTGGCGGACCGGAGAGCGTTGGGAGCGCGTTCGCGACTCGTTCTACCGGACCGATGAGTTCCCGCCGATCGACGTCTACGAGATCGAAGGCGCCTACTACGTCGTCGACGGAAACCATCGGGTCTCGGTCGCCAAGCGGCTCGGGCACAGGCAGATCCGGGCCCGCGTCGTCACGTTCAGGCCCGACGCGCCCGTCGGCACGCCGAAGGACGCCCGCGACCTGATCCTCAAGGCCGAGTACCGCGCCTTCCTCAAGAGGACTCGGCTCGATCGGCTTCGTCCGGAGCAGAGGATCGAATGCACCCGCCCCGTCGGCTACCGCGTGTTGCTCGACCACATCGACGTGCATCGCTACGTCCGGGGGATCGAGGAGGGACGCGAACTGACCTACGAAGAGGCGGTGACGTCGTGGTACGACACCCTGTATCGGCCGATCGTGGAGATGTTCCGCGAGCACGGTTTGCTCGACCGGTTTCCCGATCGGAAGGAGGCCGACCTGTACGTTTGGGTGTCGCGGCACCTCTTCTTCCTCGGCGAGCGCCGCCGCGTCGGGCGGGACCTCCGCCGTGCGGCCGAGCGGCTCGCGAAGCGGTACAAGCTCCCCTCTCTCGCCGAGTACCTGCTTCGGCTCCGGCTGTGAACCGACCGCCGTCCCGAGCCGATCGCTGGCCTCGGACCGTCGCGCCTCGTCGACCGGCCGCCCTCGTCGGTCACCGAGGAACCCAGGACGCGTGTCTGGGGAATCGGTCCCGGACGTCCGCGCTCTGGAACGGTTGAGGGGGTAGCCTATCTCGCGAGGGGGTTCCGATGTGTCCTCCTTGGACGGCGGCCACCGCAGCTCCGCGAGCACTTCCTTCCGGTGGCCGCCCCACTTCCGGGCCCCTCCCGAGCCCGCGCCTCGCCGGTCCTGCCGCGCGCGGGAACCGAACGCCTCTCCGCGTGTAGGTCCGTCGTCTGACGGACGGTCACGTGCATCGCGTCAGAGGGCTCGGAAAGGGGAGGTGTCTTCTCGATGAAGTCTGCCGGATGGATTGCGTTGGTCCTTGTGGTTGCGGTGTCGGTCGGGGGGTGGGCGCAGTGCGGCTGCGAGGAGGCGGGGGCGCCGGCCTGCTACATGACGTTCCGGTCGAACGAGACGATCGAGTTCACGCTCGTCGCGCCGCTCGACTACTTCGTATGCCACGGCACGTCGGTCTCTCCGAGCATCTGGGGCTGGCGGGTCGAAACGCTGGATGGAATCGTCGTCCGAACGTTCGCGTATTCGCGCGGCCCGGTCGGTCGATGGGTGACGATGGAGTGGGATCTGTACGACGGCAACGGGTATCTCGTCGATCCGGGTTGGTACCGGATCGTCGTGATGACGACCGACGGCGACGTCTCCTACCCGGTCCGGATCCTCGAGCGATGTCGACCGTGTTGGGGATGCTGGTGTTGGTGCAGCCCCTGCGTCGGGTGCGACGTGCCGTGCTGCGTGCCGTACGGCGAGCTGTACCTCTCGCTGGCCGTCGGCGAGACGCGCCCGTGTTACGGGCTCTCCTTCTCGTGGCACTTCCGCTTCGAGTGCTCCGAGCCGTAGGCGGCGGCAACGTCGGCGCTTGCGCGCGCGTCGGAGGGATCGTGAAGGTTCACGATCGTTGGCATACACGATTTACACGCTACTGACGATCCACGATCGCCGCCCCGCACCACGAACCCCACG
>CAYXLR010000022.1:0-4171 GCA_964466035.1 uncultured Thermotogae bacterium | reverse complement strand
CGATTTACACGCTACTGACGATCCACGATCGCCGCCCCGCACCACGAACCCCACGCCTCGATTTTCGGCCCCTGGACCCCGAACCGATCCCCACCCCACGAACTCCACGAACCCCACGAACTCCGCACCACGAACCGTGAACTGCGAACCGGTTTCCACCCCACGAACTCCACGAACCCCACGAACTCCGCACCACGAACCGTGAACTGCGAACCGGTTTCCACCCCACGAACCCCACGAACCCCACGAACCCCATGAACTCCATGAACCCCACGAACTCTGCTTTTCGACCTTGAACGATGGTCCTCGGTCCCCGGACTTGCTCCCAGGCGGGCGATCCGCTTACGATGGCGCCCTCGGGGGTGGAATCGATGAACGAGCCGTCCGTCGTCCGCGCGTCCGGCTACCGCTGGGTCACGCTCGTCGCGTTCATGCTGGCGATCGCCGTCAACCAGCTCCTCTGGATCAGCTTCGCCCCGATCACCGGCGAAGCGGCGGCGTTCTACGGCGTCGACGACCTCGCGATCGGCCTCTTGTCGCTCGTGTTCATGGTCGTGTTCATCGTCGTGTCGATCCCGGCGTCGTGGGTGATCGACACGTACGGAATCCGGGTCGGCGTCGGGATCGGCGCGGTGCTGACCGGAGCGTTCGGCCTGCTGCGTGGCCTCCTCGCGGCCGACTACGCCTGGGTCCTCGCGGCGCAGATCGGGATCGCCGTCGGCCAGCCGTTCGTGCTGAACGCGATCGCCAAGATCGCCGGCCGATGGTTTCCGATCGGCGAGCGGGCGACCGCCACCGGCCTCGCCTCGCTGGCGATCTACGTCGGGATCTTCGCCGGCCTCGCCGCCACGCCGATGATCGTCCTCGGTTCGAGCCTCCCGACCGCCCTGCTCGTCTACGGCGCGATCGCCGCAGCGGTCGCCGTCCTCTTCCTCGTGTCGGCGAGGGAGCGCCCGCCGGCCCCGGTCGGCCCGGAGGAGCGTTCGCTCGTCTTCGACGGACTGAAGAGCGTCTTCCGAAACCGAGGATTTGTGCTGTTGCTTCTGCTTTTCTTCGTCGGCCTCGGCCTGTTCAACGCGGTGACCACGTGGATCGAGGACATCCTCCGCCCGCGCGGATTCACGATCGACCAGGCCGGCCTCGTCGGAGGCCTGATGGTGATCGGTGGGATCGTCGGCGCGATCGTCATCCCGCCGCTGTCCGACCGGCTCCGGCGTCGAGTCCCGTTCATCCTCCTCGCCCTCGCCGGCGCGATCCCGGGGCTGCTGGGGGTCACGTTCGCGACGAGCTATCCGCTCCTGCTCGCCTCGGCGTTCGTCCTCGGCGCGTTCCTCCTCTCGTCCGGGCCGCTCGGCTTCCAGTACGGCGCCGAGATCACCTACCCCGCGCCGGAGGGGACGTCGAACGGCCTGCTGTTGCTCGCCGGTCAGGTTTCGGGGATCGCGTTCATCCTCGGGATGGACGCCCTCAAGTCGCCGACCACCGGCTCGATGACCCTGTCCCTCCTCATTCTGACCGGCCTGCTGGGGCTCGCCCTCCTCCTGGCGACCCGGCTGAAGGAGTCTGAAATCCTGACGGAGTGAAGCGCTCGTCGCGGTCCCGGATCAGTCGTCGTCCGACGGCGGCCGAAGCGGGATCACGATGTCGAGGATCGTCAGGAAGCAGCCCGGGCAGCAGCGCATCGGTCGGAGCGATCGCCAGACGTGGCCGGGCGTGTCGTGCTCGTTCTCGACGTCGAGCTCGAGCGTCCCGAAGCAGACCTCCTGATCCCCCGTCGGTTTGAACGCCAGGTACAGCGTTTCGCCGACGACGGCGAGGTCCGGATTGTGGTCGCTGACCGGACCGCGGACGTAGCCGAGCCGATCCCAGTGGACGCCGTCGGTCGATCTTCGCAGCCAGATGTAGTCGTTGTTGTGGCCGACGTAGGCGACGATCAGCGCGCCGTCGTAGACGACGGCCGAGACCGAGCGGTCGGTCTCCGACGGTCGGGTGAACGCCCGTGGCAGCCGGGAGATCTCCCACCGCGCGTCCGACGCCCGGTTCGACACCTTCCGGGCCACGTACAGCCAGTCGTCGTCGCCGTCGCCGCGGTAGAAGGCGTACAGCGAGTCCCGGAACGAGACGATCTCCGGGCCGTTCGACGTCCGGGCCTCCTCGGGCAGCGTGTACTCCGAGCTCCAGTGGGTCCCTTCCTTCACGCGGAAGTGGATCCGCCCCGTCTCCGCGTCCGTGTAGGCGACGGTCAGCTGCGGGCCGGTCGGCCCGGACCAGTCGTGCGCCGTCGCCCCCGGAGCGCGGTCCGTCCGCGAATCCGGGACGCTCGCCGGCGTCTCCCAGGTCCAGTTCCTCCCGTCAAGGCAGCTCTTGCGCGTGTGCCAGATGCGGGAGTTGTTGTGGCCGCGATAGACGAGCTGGAGATAGCGGTTGCGCAGCAGCAGCCCGGTGTGGTCGTACCCGTACGCGACCGGCTGCCTGCTGGTGAACGCCCAGCTTCGGGCGACGTTCTGATCGTGGACCGCCCCGAGGACGACCAGGTCGTCGTCGCGAAGCACCGTCTCCCAGATGTTCTCGTCGGGCGAGGGAAGCCGATGGAGCAGGTACGGATCTCCGTCGTGCCGCGCGAGACACGGACCGACGTTCGAACGCAGCGTCGCCATCCGCCAGACCTGCGTTCCGCCCGTCCCGGCCTCGCCGCCGCCAGTCGCGATGTAGACGTACTCGCCGATTCCGAGGATCGCCCCGAGCAGGTAGCTGTTCTCCGGATGGTCGGAGATCCCCGCCGGCGTGATCTGCTCCCACGTCTCGCCGTCCACGCTCCGGTAGATCCGCCCGTACGCGTGCTCCGCTCCGGGCCCTCCCCCGATGCCGGCGTACAGCACGCCGTTGTGACCGCGGAGCGAATCGACGTGCAGGGCGTTCTGCCTGAACCGGCCCGCCGTCTCGATCTTCTCCCACTCCCTGCCGTCGAAGCGCCAAAGCTCCGGAACCGTCGTCTCTTCCTCGATCCCGTAGTGGTTCTTCGTTCCCACGTACAGGTATCCGCCGAACGCCTCCATCGATTCGACCTCCGACACGGTCGGCGACGTCAGCTCGCCGATCCGCGACCAGTCCATCCCGTCGCGGCTCCTCCAGACCTCGACGACGTGATCTCCCGGTGCGGACTCGTTGTGCCCCGAGGCGCCGGCGTACAGGTACTCGCCGAAGACCTCGAGGTCCTCGATCCAGTGGTCTCCCGGCCCGAAGTCGAACTCTTCCGGGGGGACCGTCTCCCAGTCCGTCCCGTCGGCCGTTCGGTGGATCCGCATCTTCTCCACGTCGCTCCCGCGCGTGTCCCCGACCGCCACGTACAGGCGGCCGTCGAACACGGCGAGCTCCAGCGCCTCGCCGTCCTCGCCGCAGTCCCACACCTCGCTTCCGAGCGACCACGCGAGGGCGTTCTGGCTCCGCAGCAGGAAGCTCTCGTCTCCCCACGTCACGGCGACGTACAGCCACGGGAAACCGCCGTCGGAGGGGGTGAACACGGCCATCGACGTCACGGTCGTCGTCTCGGTCGGGCGGAGCGGGTCGGAGATGTAGTCCCCCGCCGGAAGGTCGATCTCCGTCCAGTGGAACCACGACTCCTCGGACAGGTCGCCCAACCGGAAGAGTCTCCCCGGGAACCGGGTCCCCGTGTAGAGGTTGTCGTTGAACTCGACAAGCTCCGTCGTCGTGTCGCAGGGGACGCCGAAGCCATCCTCGTTGACCTGTTGCCACTGTGCCGAAGCCGTGAGACCGCCCAGCGAGAGAACGACGACGAACACGCACGCACCAGGTAGCCATCTTGCTCGTGCCATGCCGACCACCCCGCGAACAGCATGGACCTCATGGTCGCAGCCCGTCAAGTCGATCGTCGCGCCGGACCCGTGGTTCCCTCTTGCCGACCATGAACTACGAACCACGCACTGGTCCTTCTCAACGAACCCCATGAACTCAACGAACCCTATGAACTCCGAACCGGTTCTCTCCCAACGAACCCCACGAACTCAACGAACCCGACGGAGTCGGCCTTCCGACCCGACCACGAACCATGAACTACGAACCACGAACCGGTCTTGACCCCACGAACTCCACGAACCTCACGAACTCCACGAACCCGACGAACTCGCCCCTTCAACCGCGAACCACGAACCCC
>CAYXLR010000021.1:6736-32834 GCA_964466035.1 uncultured Thermotogae bacterium | reverse complement strand
GGGAGGTCGTCCTACACGCGCCGGCCCGTCACCATGGACCTGATTCAGTACGTCCCCGCGACGTTCGAGCTGATCCTCTTCGCGACGTTGATCTCCGCGATCGTCGGGCAGGCGACGGGCGTCCTCGCCGGCTACTTCCGCAATTCCTGGTTCGACGGCGCTTCCCGGCTCGTCTCGTACCTCGGGATCGCGACGCCGTCTTTCGTCGTCGCGATCTTCCTCTTGTTCATCTTCAGCCAGGTCCTGAAGTTGGCGCCGGGCGTGGGCCGGCTTCCGATCATGATGACGCCGCCTTCGAGGGTCACCGGGTTCATGACGATCGACGGCCTGCTGGCCGGGCGGCCCGACGTCGCGCTGACGGCGCTGAAGCACATGATCCTGCCGGCGATCAGCCTGGCCGTGATCCACATCGCGCAGGAGGGGCGGATCACGCGGACGTCGATCGTGGAGAACATGCAGAAGGACTACATCACGGTCCACAAGGTGCACGGGATCCGCACGTCGCGTCTGGTGTTCAAGTACCTGCTCAAGCCGTCGATCATCCCGACGGTGACCGTGATGGGGCTCGACTTCGCGTTCCTCATGTCGAACGCGTTTCTGGTCGAGATGGTCTACATGTGGCCCGGCTTCTCGCGATACGCGGTCACGGCGATGCTCAACAAGGACCTGAACGCGATCGTCGCGGTCGTGCTGGTGATCGGGCTCACCTTCGCCATGGTGAACCTCCTCGTCGACATCGTCACGATGTTTCTCGATCCGACGATCCGACTTCGTAGGGAGGGATCGTAGCGATGCGCGAACAACTGAAGGCGGATCTTCTCGCCTCTCTCAGGCAGAAGCGTAGGGGCTTCGCCAAGGGGTGGTACAAGTTCTCGCGCAACCCTCTCTCGGTCCTCGGGCTGGTCGTGCTCGTTCTGATCGTCCTCGCCGCGATCTTCGCGCCGTACATCACGCCGTACCCCGAGCACGCGAAGCCGTACACCGACTTCCAGAACGCCGGGAGGCCGCCCAGCCGGACGCACTTCTTCGGGACGGACCGGGTCGGACGGGACATCTTCAGCCGGGTGATCTTCGGCTATCGCTTCTCGCTCACGATCGGGATCGTCGTTCTCTCTCTCGGCGTCGCCCCGGGGGTGATCCTCGGCCTGATCGCCGGCTACCATCAGGGGACGTGGATCGACACGGTGATCATGCGGATCACCGACATCTTCCTCGCGGTCCCGCCGCTGGTCCTCGCCCTCGCGATCACCGCCATGCTGACGCCGAATCTGACGAATCAGATGATGGCGATCGCCCTCGTGTGGTGGCCTTGGTACTCCCGGCTGGTCTTCGCGCTCGCGTCGTCGCTGCGGAGCGAGTACTTCGTCCGGGAGGCGGAGCTGACCGGGGCGAGCAAGCCGCACATCATGTTCAAGGAGATCCTGCCGAACTGCCTGGCGCCGGTGATGACGAAGATGACGCTGGACATGGGGATCGTCATCCTCCTCGGCGCGACGCTCAGCTTCATCGGACTCGGGGTTCAACCGCCGAAGCCGGGATTGGGGACGATGGTCGCCGAGGGGGCGAAACGCCTCCCGGGCGAATGGTGGGGGACGATCTTCCCCGCGTTGGCCATCGTCGTCGTGATTCTCGCGTTCAACCTCGTGGGCGACGGTCTGCGCGACGTCTTCGCCGTCGAGGAGGTCTAGCATGAGCGAACCGCTTCTCGACGTGGTCGATCTCCACGTCGGATTCCGGATCTTCGAGGGGTACCTGAGCGTGCTGAACGGCGTGCGGCTGGCCGTGGACGCGGGCGAGCGCGTCGGCCTCGTCGGCGAAACGGGCTGCGGGAAGACCACGACCGTGAAGTCGATCCTGCGGGTTCTGCCGATGCCGCCGGCGAGGGTCACGGGCGGCCGGATCGACTACCGCGGCCGAGACGTTCTGACCATGCGGCGAAGAGAGGTGCAGGCGCTCCGTCGCCGCGAGCTCACCGCGATCTTTCAGGACCCTCTTCAGTCGCTCAATCCGGTGTTCACCATCGGTACCCAGTTGCGCGACATCGTCAGGGATTCCGCCGTCGGGCAGGGAACGCGACTCTCGCGTCGGGCCGTCGAGGCCCGCTGCATCGACGCGCTGCGGGAGACGGGAATGCCGGACGCGGAGAGAATCATGACCAACTACCCGATCCAGCTCTCCGGCGGCATGCGCCAGCGCGTATGCATCGCCGAAGCGCTGTCGACGAACGCGAGGCTGCTGCTGGCCGACGAACCGACGACGAACCTGGATGTGACGATTCAGGACCAGATCCTCCGCAAGCTCGACGCGCTCGTGGACGAGCACAACGCGTCGGTCGTGATGATCACGCACTCGATGGGCGTGGTGCGCGATCTGACCCAACGGGCGAACATCATGTACGCGGGGTCGATCGTGGAAACCGGAGAGACGAGGAAGCTCCTCGAAGACCCGAAGCATCCCTACACGCAGGGCCTCATGGCCAGCGTCCCGAAGCTGACCGGCGAAGGGATCAGCGAGGGGATTCCCGGGCGGATTCCCAACTACCTCGATCCGCCTGGCGGCTGTCGGTTCCACCCTCGCTGCGTGCATCGGATGGAGATCTGCAGTGTCGAGCCGCCGCCGTTCTTCGAGATCGGGAACGCCCATCGAGCGGCCTGCTACCTCTATCAGGAGGAAACATGACCGCGGACCGCATCCTCGACATCGAGAATCTCGTCAAGCACTTCCCCACGAAACGGGGCGTGGTCCGCGCGGTGGACGACATCTCGCTGTTCGTCGCCTCCGGCGACACGCTGGGGTTGGTCGGCGAATCCGGATCGGGCAAGACGACGACGGCTCAGTGCGTCGTCGGGATCTATCCCCCGACGTCCGGGCGGATCGCCTTCGAGGGGAATCCGATCGACGTCGCCTTCTCCCGCCGCCCCAAGGAGCTGAAGCGGAAGATCCGGATCGTCTTTCAGGACCCCGGATCGTCCCTCAACCCGAAGCGGACGATCAAGCAGATCCTTTCGGTCCCGCTGAAGGTCCACGGCATCGGAACGCCGAGGGACCGGTTGGGCATCATGAGCCGTCTGCTCGAGACGGTCGAGCTGCCGCCCACGGAGTACCTGTACAAGCATCCGCAGTCGATCGGCGGGGGGGAGAAGCAGATGGTCGCCATCGCCCGCGCGTTGGCGACGAATCCACGCTTCGTGGTGTTGGACGAGCCGACGTCGGCCCTCGACGTGTCGGTCCAGGGCAAGATCATCAACCTTCTGATGCGCCTCGGCGAGGAGCTGGACCTCACGTACCTTTTCATCACGCACGATCTGAGCCTGATGCGAAACGTGGCGACGAGGGTCGCGATCATGTACCTCGGCAAGCTGTGCGAGATCGCCCGTACGGAGGAGTTCTTCCGCTCCCCCAAGCATCCGTACACGCGGATGCTCCTGTCGTCGATCCCGGTCGTCACGGACCAAGAAGAGTCGTTGAAGCCGGAGAAGATCGTCTCCCGAGGCGAGATCCCGAGCCCGGTCGACGTGCCGCCGGGGTGCAGCTTCCATCTGCGATGCCCGGAGCGAATGCCGATCTGCTCCGACGTGGATCCGGCGATGCGCGCGATGGACGACGGCCGCTTCGTGCGGTGCCATCTGTATGAGCCGGGATAGTACGAGGCGTCGGCTCGGGCGGCGACGGCCGTCGCTGAGACGGGAGGGTGAATGAGCACGCGGCTGGCGATCGACATCGGGGGGACGTTCACCGATCTCGTCGCCCTCGATGAGGCGACCGGCGAGGTCACGCTGGAGAAGGCCCTGACGACCCCCGCGAACTTCGCGGACGGCGTCACGGACACGATGGGGAAGGCCGGCCTCGATGCGGGGGACGTGGCCCAATTCGTGCACGGCACGACGGTCGTGATCAACGCGCTGACGGAGCGACGGGGCGCCAAGGTCGCGCTGGTCACGACGGAGGGATTCCGGGACGTTCTGGAGATCCAGCGGGCCAATCGGACCGACATGTACAACCTGATGTACGAGAAGCCGCGCCCGTTCGTCCCCCGGCGCTTCCGGTTCGAGGTGCCGGAGCGGGTCACCCATCGAGGCGAGATCCTCACGCCGCTCGACGAGGAGGCGGTCCGACGGGTCGCCGAACGCTGCAGGGGCGCCGGCGTCGAAGCGATCGCGGTCTGCTTCCTGAACGCGTACGCGAATCCGGATCACGAAGCGCGCGCGAGGGAGATCATCGAGCGGGTCCACCCCGATGCGGCCGTCACCGCGTCGTACGAGATCACCCAGCAGTGGCGGGAGTACGAGCGGACGAACACGACGGCGCTCAACGCGTTCGTGAAGCCCGCGACGGCGCTGTACCTGTCGACGCTCGACCGGCGGCTGTCGGAGATGGGCTTCTCCGGGTCGAAGCTGGCGATGCAGTCGAACGGCGGGACCACGACGTTCCGCCAGGCCGAGCGGGTCCCGATCCATCTCGTGGAATCCGGCCCGGTGGGCGGGGTAATCGGCGCCCGCGTCGTCGCCGCGAAGGTCGGCGAGGAGAACATCATCTCGTTCGACATGGGGGGGACGACGGCGAAGGTGAGCCTGATCGAAGGCGGAGAGATTCGAATCAACACCGAATACCACCTGGAGAAGTCGGCGACGTGGGCCGGGTACCCGCTGCGGATCCCCGTGGCCGACATCGTGGAGGTCGGTGCGGGAGGCGGGTCGATCGCGTGGATCGACGCGGGCGGTGCCCTGCACGTCGGTCCGCGGAGCGCCGGCGCCGATCCGGGGCCCGCGTGCTACGACCTCGGGGGAAGCGAACCGACCGTGACGGACGCGAATCTGGTCACGGGGCGGCTGAGCGCCGACTACTTCCTCGGCGGGCGGATGCGGCTCGACGCGGAGAAGGCGGAGCTGGCCGTCGCGACGATCGCCGGCGCGTTCGGCCTTTCGGTCACGGAGACGGCGCTCGGGATCCTTCGACTGGCGAACGCGAACATGCAGGCGGCGCTCGAGCGCGTCTCCGTCGAGCGAGGATACGATCCTCGCGACTTCGCGCTCGTCGCGGCGGGAGGGGCCGGCGGCCTGCACGCGCCGACGCTGGCCCGCGAACTGCGAATGCGCAAGGTCATCGTGCCGCGGGCGCCGGGCCAGTTCTCGGCGTGGGGGATGCTGATGACCGATCTCCGGCACGACGTCATCCGGACGCACGTCATGCCCTGCGACCGCGAGTCGCTCGGCGAGATCCGCGAGACCTTCCGCGATCTCGAGCGGGCGACGAGGGTCCAGTTCGAGGAGGAGTCCTTCCCGACAGAGCGCGTGTCGATGGAGCGGCTCCTCGACCTCCGGTACGGGGGGCAGGAGCACACCGTCCGGACGCCGGTCGCCCCGTCCAGTCTCGACGGGGCGTTGGAGACCGTGCTCGAGACGTTCCACCGGCTGCACGAGCAGGCGTACGCCTTCCGCCAGGACGACCCGGTCGAGATCGTGAACTTCCACGTCGTCGGGTGGGGAGCGGTCGACCATCCGAGCATCGCCGCGCGGGAGGCGGACGGCCGCGGCCTCTTCGCGGCGGAAAAGGGGGAGCGACCGGTGGTGTTCGAGGACGGCGGGGCCGTGCCCAGTCGGGTGTTCGAGCGCGATCTCCTCCCGGTGGGCGAGCCGATCGTCGGGCCGGCCGTCGTCGAGGAGCCTGCCTGCACGACGATCGTCTGCCCGGATCAACGGGCGGTCGTGGATCCGTTCGGCAACCTGGTGATCACGGAGGTCGCGCCATGACCGCGCGACGGCCGATCGATCCGTTCACCGTTGAGGTCATCAAGCGGGCGCTGATCTCGGCCTCGGAGCAGATGTTCGTCGCCCTCGGGCGAACGGCCAGAAGCTCTGTGATCTACGAAGTGCTCGACTACGGGTGCGCGCTCACCGATGCCTCCGGGCGGATGATCGCACAGGCGAACGGGATTCCCGCGTTCATCGGCGTGCTCGGCGACGCGGTCCGCGACGTGCTCGACAAGTACGGGGCCGCCGGATTGGGGGACGGAGACGTTCTGATCACGAACGACCCGTACATGGGCGGGGCGACGCATCAGAACGACGCGGTGTTGGTGATGCCGATCTTTCACGAGGAGCAGCTCGTGATGTTCGCGGCCGGGAAGGCGCACTGGAACGATGTCGGCGGGAAGGACCCCGGAAGCTGGTCCCCGAACGCGACCGACATCTACCAGGAGGGGATCCAGTTCCCGGTGGTGAAGATCTTCCACCGGGGCGTCGAGGACCGAGACATCGCCGACATCCTCGCCCGCAACGGCCGCATCCCGGAGATGACGCTCGGCGACATGCGCGCCCAGGCCGCGTCGCTTCGGGTCGCGGCGCGCCGGGTGCAGCGAATCTGCGACAAGTACTCGCTTCGCACCGTGCTCGAGGCGATCGAGGCGTACCTCGAGCAGGGCCGCCAAGAGGCGCTCGCCGAGCTGAAGCGTCTGCCGAACGGCGAATACACGGCGGAGGAGTACATCGACGACGACGGGCTCGGCGGGGAGCCGGTGCTCGTCAAGGTGAGGGTCACGATCCGCGACGACGCCTTCGTCATCGACTACACCGGCACCGGAAAGACGTGCCGCGGGCCGATCAACAGCCCGTTGTCGGTCCTGCTGAGCACGGCGAAGTTCGCCTACCAGGCCGTGGTCGCGCCGCATGCGGATCCGAACGAGGGATTCTTCGCGCCGCTTCGCGTCGTCGTTCCCGATGACTGCGTCTTCAACCCGGTGCGGCCGGCGCCGGTCAGCACGTACTGGGAGTCGGCGAGCTACGCCGGGGACGTCGTCTGGAAGGCGCTCGCCGACGCGATCCCCGACCGAATCCCCGCCGGGCACTTCCTGAGCGTCTGCGGGACGACGGTGAGCGGGATCGACGACGAGACGGGGGAGTGGTTCATCTGTGTCGAGCCGAACGCCGGCGGATGGGGCGCCGGACGGGGGAAGGACGGCGAGCACGGCTTGGTCTGCACGAGCGACGGCGAGACGTACGTCCTGTCGGTCGAGGTCGCGGAAACGCGCTACCCGTTCCTCGTCGATCGGTTCGCGCTGAACACGGCCGAAGGCGGGCACGGCCGGTGGGTCGGCGGCCGCGGGCTGGTCAAGGATTACCGGATCACCAACTCGGCGGCGCAGGTCACGGCGAGCTTCGGCCGCAGCCGTTTCCCACCGTGGGGGTTGGCCGGCGGTTCCGACGGGGTGCCGAACGTCGCGGAGATCCGTCGGGCCGACGGATCGGTGGAGCGACGCGGTCGATTCTCGAGCGAGCCGCTGGCCCGCGACGATGTCGTCCGCTTCGTGACCGGCTCCGGCGGGGGATACGGCGACCCGCGCACGCGGGAACCGTCGGCGGTGCTCGAGGACGTCCTCGACGGGTATATCTCGGAGATCACCGCGCGCGAGGTGTACGGCGTGGCGCTGGAGGGGGACCCGCCGGCGGTCGACCGGGTCGAGACGGAGCGACGGAGAAGCGCGAGCCGGTGAAAGTGAGGCGGCTTCCAGCCGTCACGGCTTGTGCGGACGCCGGGCGAGCTCCTCCTCCGAGCGCTCCTCCAACCAGGCGCAGAACCGGCGCAAGCTGTCGCACGCGGCGGAGAGGAGTTGCCTTCCCTTGGCCTCGTCGGCGAGCCTCGGGTCCCCGACGTTGCCCGGCTCCGTGAAGTCGGCGGCGTCGGAGCCGACGAGCACGCCCTCGACGAAGCTTCCCCATCGGTCGGCCGAACTCGCCTCGTCGAACCGCTCGGTTCGAACCAGCTCGGGACGGACGACCAGCATGGCGCTCGTCTCGATCGAACCGGCGTGGGCGGTCGGATCGGGGAACAGCGTCCCGAGTGTCGACGCGATCGACTGCCACCAGTTGAACACGAACGCGAAGACATTCTCGGCTCGGAGGTGGCGCGCCGCCTCCTCCAGCGGCGCGGCGTTCGACCCGTGCCCGTTGACGAACACGGTCCGCCTGAGTCCGTGGGCGGCGAGGGAGCGGGCCAGCGCCATCGCTTGCTCTCTCAGCGCCTCGGGGGAGACGGTGAGCGTCCCCCAGAACTGGCCGTGCTCTTCGGAGACGCCGACCTGGATTCCGGGAAGAAGCAGCCGATCGTCCGTCTCCGCGACCTCCCGCGCGATGTGCGACGCGATGTACCAGTCCGTGCCGAGCGGCAGGTGCGGGCCGTGCTGCTCGATCGCGCCGACGGGAAGCAGTGCCAGGCGGACGCGCCGAAGCGCCTCTCTCGCGTCGGGCCAGCTCAGTTGCGCCAGTTCCACGGGACCTCCTCGTGTGTGACCGGCGTCCGTCGGTCGCTTCATCATAGCAGGAAGCGCCGGGGTCGAGCACCTCCCGTGCGAGCGGCGTCCGGGCCGTGTGGAACGCCTAGCGGACGAGGAACCCCTCGGACAGCGGGTCGTGCGGGTCGATCCAGAATGTGTGCGACCCGGTGATGTGCGCCGACCCCTCGATCTCCGTGACGACGGCGTCGCGGCCTTCGAACGTCGTCTCCTCGAGGACGCGCCCGACGAAGCGGGTCCCGATGAGGCTCTCGACGGTGTGCGCCTCCGCGAGTCCGATCTCCCCCCGGGCGTAGTGGAGGGCGAGCCGGCCGGAGACCCCCGTCCCGGTCGGGCTCCGATCGACCTCGCCGTCGGCGAAGACGCAGACGTTGCGGCTGTCGGCCCCGTCCGATAGAGCCGGTCCGACGAAGATGGTCCCGTAGAGGAAGCCGAGCGACGCGTCGACCGGATGAACGATCTCGACGGCCTCCGCGACGGCCCGCTTGATCCGCGTCCCGACGTCGATCAGTCGGTCGACCTCGCTCGGCACGCATCGGAATCCGAGTTCCCCGGCGGCGACGTACGCGTAGTAGGCGCCGCCGAAGGCGAGGTCGTATCGGATGGGGCCGATTCCAGGGACGACGACGGTCCGGTCGAGCGAGACGACGAAGGACGGCACGTTGGCGAAGCGAACCGAGGAGACGCGGCCGTCCTCGACCCGCGCCGTCGCTTGCACGGGTCCGACGGGCGTGTCGATCCGGACGACGGTCTCGGGAGCGTCCATCGGGAGGAGGCCGGTCTCGAGCGCGACCGTCGCAACGGCGATGATCCCGTGGCCGCACATCGTGCTCCACCCTTCGTTGTGCATGAACAGCACGCCGAAGTCGGCGTCGCTCGTGACCGGCTCGGTCAGGAGGCATCCGTACATGTCGGCGTGGCCGCGCGGCTCCCACATCAACGCCGTCCTCAGCGCGTCGTGGTGCGTCCGCGCGAACCGGCGCTTCTTCGCGATCGTCGTTCCGGGGATCTCCGGGCCGTCGACGAGGACGCGGAGCGGCTCCCCCGCGGCGTGCGCTTCGATCGTCCGGACCGACCGCCCGTCGCGCGGAGGGTTCCAGCCGGACGGCAGCTTCGGGTGCACGGGGTCCTCCTTTCGACTTGACGGCGCCGGCGGAAGCCGATTGTCGATGAACGGATTGTGAATGCGGGCCGTTTCGCGGGCAAGTCTGCCTCGGGCTCGTGGGATCGTACCGAGCACCGGGGGGGCGAAATCCACGCTCGGCACGTGACGGATCGCGCTTCCGGCCGTATCGTGCACGATGCGGCCGGGACGGCCGCTGGACTCCGGGCCGGATGTCCTCCTCCGGCGTCACGCGTTGGGCAGGGAGATGTCGAGGTCGCGCAGGAACGCCGCGATCCTCCGCGCGATCTCCCCCTCGTTCACGGAGTAGTAGCGATTCTGCGCGTCCTGCTGGAACGTCACGAGGTTCTGCATCCGTAGGAGCTGCAGATGACGAGAGACGGTCGGGACGGTGATGCTCAGCTTGTTCGCCAGGTCCTCGACCGTCAGGTCGTCGTGCTCTCTGAGCAGTTTGAGGATCTGGATCCGCGAACGGGCGGAGAGCATCTTGAAGAACATCGAGTGGGTTTTCGGCATCGGTGGTTTCTCCTTTCGTCGATGGCCTCTTGACAAGCGTACGGGCTTGAGTATAATGCTAGCTGCCCAGATAGTCAACTGCGCAACGTGTTAGCTGCGCAAGGAGGAGAACATGGGCCGCACGCTGCTGAAGCGAAAGAAGAAGCTGGTCTGCCCAGCGTGCAACGCGCCGGTGCACTTCCAGGCTCAAGAGGATGATCTCGGGACCTGCCCGCGCTGTGGGGAGTGGCTCGTTCAGAGGGGGCGGTGGAATCGAAGGCTGGAGCGGCTGGATCACGAGCCCGACACGGACTTCGACGAATCGCCCGACTGGGAACGGTCACTGGTCGACGAGATCGAGTAAGCAGCAGGACATCCTGTCCCAACAGGGGGAGGAGGTGGCGCGAATGGCGACGAAAAAGAGCACGCCGAAGCCCAAGAAGAAGACCGTGAAGAAGAAGTAAGGGAAAACGCGGCGGAGCGGTTGCCACGGGGCCCTGCAGCCCGTCCCCCGCTCCGCGTTTCTTCGGGCCCTCCGCGCGCATCGAATCCGGCTGCCCGCAGCCATCACGAGCCTCCGCCGTGACGGTCTCAGGAGCTGAATGGGGGAGCCGTCCACCAGCGATTATGTGGCGGCCGGTCGGGTTCGTCGTTCAACCTTGTTCCTGTGACAGGTCGGTACGCGTCGGGGGATCGGCGCCACGGCGCGAGCACGTGATCGTGGCGACCCTCGTCGCGAAGCGAAGCGCTCGCTCGGTTTCGGATTCTGTCAGGAGATCCATGCGACGGATCGTCAGTCGATCGAGATCGAGCAGCGTGGCCAGCAGCCCGGACGTGAACGCATCGCCCGCACCGACGGTGTCCTCTACCGCCGTTCTCTCTCCGGGGACGTCGACTCGGAAGCCGCGCGCGTAGGCCGTTGCCCCCCGGTCACCGCGCGTCAGGACGACGAGGCGGGTCCCAGTCGTCAACCATCGATCCGCCGCTTCGTCGGGGCTCTCGCCCGGACAGAGGAACGCGAAGTCGTCCACGCTGAGCTTCACCACGCGCGCAAGCGAGCGCAAGTGGGCGAACGCCGCGCGATACGAAACGGGGCGGGGGATCAGGGTCGGTCGGACGTTCGGGTCGAACGTGACGACTCGCTGACCGTGTTCCCGCTCCATCAGGGCGGTCAACGTCTTCCCGGTCGGATCGAGCGCCATCGAGTACGACCCGAAATGCACGGCATCGATTCCGGACGGCAAGCATTCGGGCAGGTCCTCCGCGCCGAGGGAGCGATCCGCGGTCCCTTCGATTTCGAAGACGTACTCGGGCTCCGCTCCGGGCGACACCTCGACGCGAGCGACCGTCGTGGGACGTGGACTTCGGACGACGAACCGCGTGTCCACGCCGCTCGCGCTCAGGTAGTCGTACAGCGTCTCGCCGTATTCGTCCGTCGAGAGCTTGCCGAGGAAGCCGGTCGGAACGCCCAGACGGGCGAGCCCGACGGCGACGTTGAGCGGTGAGCCTCCGGGGGTCGGGACGAGCCTCGTTCGCCCCTCCGCTTGGAGCGGGACAAGGTCGACCAGCGCTTCGCCGCAGACGAGAATCCTCACGGGTCTTCGCTTCTCCTGAGGCGGCGCAACGGCCGAACGAGCCGCGGATTGCAGCGCCGAGCGCCGTCCCTCACTCGGGCCGGGATCAGATCCCGTCGATGGTGCGTCCTGCGATCACTCTCTTGTACCAGTGGTAGCTCTCCTTCGGGACGCGTTCGCCACTCTCGAAGTCGACGTAGATCAGGCCGAATCGCTTCTTCAGGCCGAAAGACCATTCGAAGTTATCGAGGAGCGACCAAACGAAGTAGCCGCGAAGCGGGATCCCCTCGTCGACGATTCGTGCGACCTGGGCGAGGTGGCGACGGAGGTACGAGACGCGGTCGGGGTCGTGCACCGTCCCTTCGCGGTCGACCGCATCGGGATACGCGGCGCCGTTCTCCGTGACGTGGTACGCGGGAAACGCGTACTCCCTTCGCAGCATGTCGAAGACCTCGAACAGGCCCTCCGGGTACACCTCCCATCCCATGTCGGTCGTCTCGCCGCTCGGCCGGACCGTCCGCGGCGCGTTCTCGGGCTCGGCCACCACGTCGCTCCGCACGACGTGGCGGGTGTAGTAGTTAACGCCGAGGAAGTCGATCGGAACGGCGATCCGCTCCAGGTCCCCACTCCGGACGGACGATTCGAGGACGGAGCGGTCGTACGGAACCACGGAAGGGTAGCCCCGTCCCGAGATCGGATCGAGGAACGTCCGGTTGATCGCGCCGTCGAACCGCTGCGCCGCGAGGACGTCGTGGTCGCTCTCGGAAGCGGCGTGGAAGGGGTACAGCACGTGCGTGATCCCGACGTTCGCGTTCGGAGAGTTCTCGCGCACGATCGGAACGGACCGTCCGTGGGCGAGCAGGAGATGGTGCGTCGCGGCCAGCGCTTCCTCCTCGTTCCGATGGCCGGGGGCGTGACGCCCCTCGGAGTAGCCGACGGCGGCGCTGACGAACGGCTCGTTCAGGGTGATCCAGTCCTTCACGCGATCGCCGAGCCGTCGACAGACGACCTCCGCGTACTCGCAGAAGGCGTCGACCGTGTCGCGCGCCGGCCAGCCTTTCCGATCCTGAAGCGCTTGAGGGAGGTCCCAGTGATACAACGTCGCGAACGGCCGGATTCCCCGCTCCAGCAGCCCGTCGACGAGGCGGTCGTAGAAGCTCAGTCCGGCTTCGCTGACGGCTCCGACCCCGCGCGGGAGAACGCGAGGCCACGAGATCGAGAACCGGTAGGCGTCCAGGCCGAGGTCCGACATGAGGTCGAGGTCCTCGCGCCAGCGGTGCAGATGATCGCAGGCGACGTCGCCGGTCGTCCCGTCCTCGATCGTGCCCGGTGTGTGGACGAATCGGTCCCAGATCGACTCGCCTTTGTCGTCCTCGTTCCACGCCCCTTCGATCTGGTAGGACGACGTCGCGGTGCCGAAGACGAAGTCCTCGGGGAAGCGGTGCTCGGTCATGAAGGGCCTCCCAGCGTGACGGTCACGTCGTGGGTTTTCCCGTCTTCGAAGACCGGGAGGACGGAGCCGTCGAACCGCTCTCCGTCGATCCGGATCTTCCGAACGCCGCCCGTCGCGCCGTCCGGGTTCTCGATGAGGATGTCGTACGTCGCACCGCGGAAGCGACGGGACACTCGGTATTCACGGACGCCGGCGGGGACACAGGGATCGATTTCGAGGCCGTCGAACGTCGGCCGAATGCCGAGGATCCATTGCGTCGTGGCCACGTAGGCCCAGGAGGCCGTCCCGGTCAGCCACGAGTTCCTCGCCCGTCCGTGGTCCTCGGCGTCGCGCCCGACGATCGTCTGGGCGTAGACGTACGGCTCGCATTCATGGACTTCGCTGATTTCCTCGCGTCGGGCCGGGTTGATTCGCAGGGCGTAATCCCACGCTTCCTCCGCTCGCCCGAGGCGGCACGCCGCGATCACCACCCACGGGTTCGTGTGGCAGAAGACGCTCCCGTTCTCCTTGTAGCCCGGGGGGTACGAACTGATCTCCCCGAGGTTCAATCGGTACGTCGTGTAGGCCGGCTGGAGGAGCAGGATCCCGTGATCGGTCAGGAGCTCCCGCCCGACGGCGTCGAGCGCCGTGTCGGCCTTTCCGTCTTCGATGCCGATGCCCGCCATCGGGCAGATCCCCTGGGGCTCGACGAAGATCCTCCCCTCGTCGTTCTCTCGCGACCCGAGCTTGTCGCCCCGCGCGTCGTACGCCCGGAGAAACCACCCGCCGTCCCAGCCGTGCTCCGCGACCGCGGTTCGCATCCCGACGACCGCGGACCGCAGCCGGGAAGCCGTCGTGCCGTCGCCGATGCGAGACGCGATCCCCTCCAGCTCCTCGCCCGCCAAGCAGAAGAGGCCGGCGATGAAGACGGATTCGGCCGTCCCACCGTCTCGAACCGGCGCCGTCTGGAACGGCTCGTCCGGGTCCATCGAATGGCTGTTCAGATTGAGGCAGTCGTTCCAGTCGGCCCGCCCGATCAGAGGGAGCCCGTGCGGTCCGAGGCGCGCCAGCGTGTAGTCCGCCGCCCGGACGAGGTGTTCGTACAGGGTGGCCGTCCGAGGTTCGTCGCCGTACGCAACCCGTTCCTCGAGGACCTCCCAGTCCCCGGTCTCCTTGATGTACGCCGCCGCCGAGAGGATCAGCCACAGCGGGTCGTCGTTGAAGCCGCTTCCGATTTCGTCGTTTCCCCGCCGGGTCAGCGGCTGATACTGATGATAGGCACCGCCCGAGACGAGCTGCGCCGAGGCGAGGTCGAGAATCCGCGCGCGGGCCCGGTCCGGCATCATGTGGACGCAGCCGAGCAGATCCTGGTTCGCGTCCCGGAAGCCGATTCCGCGGCCGATCCCCGACTCGTATCGCGACGCGGAGCGCGACACGCTGAACGCGACCGCGCACTGGTATGGAGTCCACGTGTTGACCATCCGATCGACGTCCGGTTCGGGCGTCCGGACCTGTAGGGCGGACAGCCGCCGGTCCCACGCGTCGCGGAGGCGGTTCAGCGCTTCGTCGACGACGTCCGGCTGGAAGTAGCGCCGGATGGTCTTGCGCACGACACCGGCGTCGAGCGTCGCGCCGCCCGATTCCGCGGCGGGGTTCTCGTGGTATCCGAGCACGAAGATGACCCGCTTCGATTCGCCCGCCCGAAGGTCGAGGCGCACGTGATGCACGCCGACGGGGCAGCCGCCGACTCCGATCGTGTCGGTCGTCGCTCCCCGCTCGACCGCCAACGGCTCGCTCCACCCCCGGTAGGCTCCGAGGAACGCGTCGCGCTGCGTCTCGAAACCGGCGAGCGGCTCCGAGCAGGCGAACGTGGCGAAATGGTCGCGCCGCTCGCGGTACTCGGTCTTGTGGACGATCACGCCCGCCTCGACGGCCACTTCTCCGATGTTCAGGTTGCGCTGGAAGTTGGTCGCGTCGTCGAGCGCGTTCCAGAAGCAGAACTCGACGGCCGAGAACAGCGAGAGCGCGGCCGGGGCGGTCCGACGGTTCGTGATCCGCATCGACCAGATCTCGAGCGCCTCGTCGAGCGGGACGAAGTAGGTCGTCTCCGCTTCGATCCCGGCGTGCGTCGATCCGATCACCGTGTATCCGAGGCCGTGTCGGCAGGAGTAGCCCTCGAGGCGTCTCCGCGTCGGCTGCCACGACGGCGACCAGTACTCCCCGTTCTTGTTGTCCCGGAGATAGATGTACCGCCCGTTTTCGTCCACGGGCACGTCGTTGTATCGGTAGCGCGTGAGCCGGCGCAGCCGCGCGTCGCGGTAGAAGGCGTAGCCTCCCCCCGTGTTGGAGATCAACCCGACGAAATCCTCGGACCCGAGGTAGTTGATCCACGGGTGCGGCGTGTCCGGACGGTGGATCACGTACTCCCGTCGCTCGTCGTCGAAGTGGCCGAATCTCATCGGATCGCTCCGTCGATCCGATGAGAGGAGGATCGCGATCGGCGCGGGGAGAGGTCAGGCATCGGCTTGCGCGCGGGCTCGATCTCCGGCTTCGTCGTTCTGCGCATGGGATAGCTTACCGCGACCCGCAGGAGCCACGCACGACCAGCTCCGTGGGGAGGACGAATCGCTCGGTCGACGGTCGCCTCCCTTCCGTCGCCTCTCCCTGGATCACGTTGACGAGCGTCTCGACGGCGAGTTGGCCGATCCGCTCGATCGGCTGACGCACGGTCGTCAACTCGGGATCGACCGTCAGCGCCGAAGGGATGTCGTCGAAACCGACGACGGCGATGTCCTCGGGGACCCGCATTTCGGCCGCCCGGATCGCCTTGATCGCCCCGATGGCCATCGAGTCGCTCGCGGCGAAGACCGCCGTGGGACCGACGGCCAGGAGCTGCATCATCGCCGCACGCCCGCCGGCCTCCGTGAAGTCTCCCTCGATCACCAGGCCGTCGGGGACGGGCAAGCGGTACGTGCTCATCACCTCGCGGAACCCGTCGAGGCGATCTTGACTGGGCGTCATGTCGAGCGGCCCGCTGATCGTCCCGATCCGGGTGTGGCCCAGCCGAATCAGGTGCTCGGTCGCCATCCGGGCGCCTCCGATGTTGTCGACGTCGACGTAGTTCACGCGGTCGTCCGGGTGTCTCCCGATGTTGACAAACGGGATCCCTTCTTCGAACAGACTGGGGATCAGCCTGTCGTCCAGAGACGCGTTGGCCGCGATCACGCCGTCGAGGTACCCGCTTCGAGCCACGCGATCGTGCATCACGCTCGATTCGACGGACGCCGTGAACAGGGAGAGGATCAGGTGGAAGCCGCGCCTGTTGCAGGCCTCCGTGGCGCCGCGGAGCATCAGAGGGAAGTACGGGTCGGTGAACAGCTTCGTCACGGATTCCGGAACCACCATGCCCAGGATGTTGGTCTTGTTGGTCGCGAGGCTCCGAGCCACCGCGTGCGGCCGATAGCTGTACTTTTTAATCGAAGCTTCGACGCGGGCGCGGGTGGCCGGACTGACGTTTGGGTGGTTGTTGATGACGCGGGAGACCGTCGAACGGGAGACTCCCGCGTGTTTCGCGACCTCATCGAGCGTTCGGGCCATGATACCTCCGTGGGAGCGCTCTCAAGCGTACCACGGGAATCCGTGTCTGTCAATCCCTCGCTCCGCGGTTCCGGGGCGCCGACGGCCCACGGGTTGCGTAGGAGATCAACCGTACAAGGACCGGCATCCCCCGCAGGACACATCGGCGAACTTTTTCCAGAGCGGGCATGACTTACCTCCTTTTCGGAGCGCTGGGAGAACCCGCGCGCGGCACCGCGTCGCTTCGGCGAGGAGACAGGAGGTTCGCGACGGAGCGCTGGGAGGAACTGCAAGGACGCACTGGGAGCGGTGCCAATCCAAAGCATAGAGCTAGAATCAATAACAGGACTGCGTTAGAAGGCGAGAACCAAGTGGATGCAGGAGATCCGCGAAATAAGAAACGGCGGCGGTCTGCGCTGATTCGGGACCTCGAAGCATGTAAATCCCCTATGGAACGCATAAAAAGAGCACCTTGACACGTAAAGGGATTCATGATATGGTTGGGAGCGCTCCCAAGGAGGCCACATTGGACCGAAGGCCTGAATCTGCTGTAGTTGTCGTTTCGGCAGATGGGGCCGTAGTTCTCGCTCAAGCGGCAGGCCCTACGGCCGTCGCGCGCATGACGTTGGCCTTTCCTCCGTCTCATCATCTCGGTTCCAATGGGCGTCCCTGTGGGCATCTCCACTAGATGACCGGAAACTCGTCTCGGGGGTGATGCGGACGGACGAAGAGCAAGGGCGAAACGGCGAGCGAAAACGAGGTTGCAGCAAAGGGAGGCTATATGTGGTCGAGGAGTAAGAGGGTCATCAGCATGCTGGTGCTGTTGCTGTTGTCCGTAGGGGTGCTCGGCGCGTTGGCCGTCGGGCAGGTGTACGAACGAAGCGAGACGCTGTACGTGGGCGGCGCGGCGTGGGGCCCGGCGTCCACGTGGAATCCGTTCCAGCCGGGGAGTCTTGCGAACACCACCGGAACGCTCGGCCTGGTCTACGAGACGCTGTTTAACTACGACCCGCTGACCAACGTAATGATCCCGTGGTTGGCGGAAAGCGGAGAATGGGTCAGCGACAACGTCTATGAGGTTACTCTCAGGGACGGGCTCACGTGGAGCGATGGGGCGCCGCTGACGGCTGACGACGTCGTGTTCACGATGAACCTAGCGGATCAGTACGAAGCGCTGTGGTTCGCTCCGATGTGGGAGTACTTGGTGAACGTCATCAACATCGGCGACTTGATCGTCCAGTTCAACTTCACCAGTGAGCCCCTGTACCAGGAGTTCGACAACAACCTGTACAACATCCCGATCGTGCCCAAGCATTTGTGGGAGGATCGGAGCGAAGAGGACATCACCATCGGAGCGAACGAGAATCCGATCGGCTCGGGCGCCTACCTGTACGACACGCACGCGTCGGACCGCAACGTCTGGGTCCGCAACGAGAACTGGTGGGCGATCGACGCTCTTGGTCTCTACCCGGCTCCGAAGCGGATCGTCGACATCCGCTATTCGAGCAACAACGTGGCGCTGGGATCGGTCATCATGGGCGAGCTCGATCTGAGCAACCACTTCCTGCCGGGTGTGGCGGGGCTGTCGGACAACAACGTCGTCACGACGTACTTCGACGGCGCGCCGTACATGCTGTCCGCCAACACGGCCGTGCTGTTCCTCAACACGACGATCGCGCCGATGGACGACGCGGTGTTCCGAGAGGCGCTCGCCTACGCCATCAACGTGGACGACATCGTCAACGTCGCGTACGCGCAGTTGGTCGCGGCGGCCAGCCCGACCGGCCTTCTCCCGTCGCTGTCGGACTACGTCGACGAGGACGTCGTGGTGGAACTCGGTTGGACCTACGATCCCGCAATGGCTGCTCAGATTCTCGCCGACGCCGGCTACGTCGACGTCAACGGAGACGGCTACGTCGAGGCGCCGGACGGCTCCGCGATCGCGCTGGAAGTCACCTGCCCGAGCGGATGGACGGACTGGATGGCGGCCATCGCCGTCATCTCCGACAGCTGTAAGGCCGCCGGGATCAACGTCGAGGACGTCACCCCGGACTACGGCGCTTGGAACACGCAGATGCAGACCGGGACGTTCAACATGACGCTCAACAACTGGGCGGCGCTGAGCAACACGCCGTGGACGCTGTACAACCTCCTGTTCAGGCACCCGATCCAGGCCCAGATGCAGAGCGGCAACTTCGGCCGGTACGACAACCAGGAGATCTTCGATCTGGTCGATGCGCTGGCCGCGATTCCGACGAGCGACATCGCTGCGATGAAGGCCGCTTGTGCCGACATTCAGCGAGTGTTGCTCTCAGAAGTACCGATGATCCCGCTGTGGTACAACGGGATGTGGGCGCAGTACAGCGACGCGGTCTGGACGAACTGGCCGGTCGACGGAGACAACACGCCCAGCCGCCTGCCGACCACGTGGTCGGGCTACTGGCAGTTGGGCGGCCTGATGATGCTCTGCGAGCTGGAACCGGCAGAGTAGATAGAGCTTCTCACCGCCCCTTCCGGTAGACTATGGAAGGGGCGGTTTCCTATCTGCGCCCAGTAGGCGGGAGTCACCGTGAGACGCTACTTCGGGAGAAAGCTGCTGATCTACCTCGTCACCTTCTTCCTCGCGGTGACCATCGACTGGCTGATCCCACGTCTGACGCCGGGGGATCCGATCCAGAACATGCTTGCTCGCGCGGCGCTGAACGCGAACGCCGCAGAGACGATGTACACGTACTATACCCACGCGTTCCGACTGGATCTTCCCATCTGGCAGCAATACCTGAACTTCTGGAACGCCCTGTTTCACGGCGACCTCGGGATCAGCACGTACCTGTTCCCGACGCCCGTGGCCGACGTCATCAAGGACGCCGTGCCGTACGACATCTTCCTGCTGCTGCCGGCGATCCTGCTCAGTTGGTGGGCCGGGAACAAGTTCGGTGCCTTCGCGGCCCGAACGAAGCGATTGGACAACACGGCGTTGCCGATCGCGTATCTCCTGACGGCGACCCCGTACATGTGGCTCGGGATCCTGCTCGCCTGGCTGTTCGGGATCATCCTGGGGTGGTTCCCGATCGCGGGGGCGTACAGCTACACGATGGGGACCGAGCTCTCGTGGACTTTCGTCGGGAGCGTCCTGCATCACTGGTTCCTTCCGTTCGCCTCGTTGTTCATCATCTTCTTCGGCGGGTGGGCGATCGGAATGCGGAACATGATCATCTACGAGCTCGAGGCGGACTACTCGCACTACTTGGAGGCGCTCGGCGCGCCGAGAAAACTGATCCGGAAGTACGCTTTCAGGAACGCGATTCTCCCGCAGATCACCGGCCTGGCGCTGCAGCTGGGCGTCATCGTCGCGGGGGCACTCGTGACCGAGGTCGTCTTCTCCTACCCGGGCATCGGCTACCTCATTCTGGCGGCGATCCAGAACCAGGATTACTTCCTGGTGCAGGGATGCTTTCTGTTCATCATCATGGGCGTCCTGTTGGCCAACTTCCTGATCGACATCGCGTACGTCATCGTCGACCCGAGGACGCGGAAGGGAATGGTGGGGGAGTAGCGATGGCGGAAGCGAAGGACAAGAAGAAGCGCAACGAGTTTCTCTACTTCGCCCTCCGCAACAACAAGCTGAAGGTCGGGATCTCGATCGTCCTGTTCTTCCTCGTGCTGGCCGCCGTCGGCGCGCTGTTCACGAAGCACGATCCGGAAGCGTTCGTCGGCCCGTTGTCGGATCCGCCGTCGTCCGAATTCTGGTTCGGGACCACGGTCTTCGGGCAGGACGTCTTCGCGCAGTTCGTGGCCGGCGTGCGGGCGACGTTCATCGTCGGCGCGCTCGGCGGAGGCCTCGCCACGCTGATCGGGATGCTCGTCGGATTCGTCGCCGGGTATCGAGGAGGGATGGTCGACGAAAGCCTGAACGTGCTGACCAACATCGTCCTCGTGATTCCGACGTTCGCGTTGCTGCTGATCATTTCGGCGTACTTCGAGGTTCGTGGGCTCATCCTCGAGAGCGTCTTCATCGGATTGACCTCCTGGCCATGGGCGGCGCGCGCGATCCGTTCCCAGACGCTCTCCCTGCGGTCGAGGGAGTTCGTCGACCTGGCGAGGATGAGCGGGATGAAGCCTCTGCGGATCATCTTCACCGAGATCGCGCCGAACATGATGTCGTACCTGGTGATGGCGTTCATCCTTCAGTTCGGCGGGGCGATCCTGATCGCCGCGACGCTCGACTTCATCGGACTCGGCCCGACGACCGGATTCTCACTCGGCATCATGATGCAGTACGCGGTCCTCTGGGGCGCGCTCCCCCTCGGAACGTGGTGGTGGTTCGTCCCACCGGGGGCCGCAATCGCGGCGATCGTCGGAGCGCTGTACTTCATGAACGTCGGCCTCGACGAGCTCTTCAACCCGAAACTGAGAGAGACGTGAGAACGTGAGCCTTCGAGTCGAAGACCTGACCGTCTACTATCAGACCCTGCGCGGAGACGTCCGCGCGCTGGAGAGCACGACGTTCTCCATCGCGGACGGCGAGATCATGGGGCTGGCCGGAGAGTCGGGCTGCGGGAAGACGACGCTCGCGAACGGCCTGATTCTCCTCGTCCCCCCGATGCGGCACGTCGGGGGACGCGTCCTTCTCGACGATCGGGAACTGCCGATCGCCGACGTCGAGGCGATGAACCGGTTCCGGTTCAAGGAGATCTCGGTCATCCCTCAGTACGCGATGAACGCGATGAACCCGACGCGAAAGGTCGGCCGAATGGCGGCGGAGCTTCTCCGTTCTCGCAGGATCGACCCGAAGCGGACGTTGCCCGAGCTGGAGAAGCGGCTCGACCTGGTCGAACTGAACCGCAGCGTCCTGAAGATGTATCCGATCGAGATGTCGGGCGGGATGAAGCAGCGGATGGTGATGGTCCTTTCGACGCTGATGGATCCGTCCCTTCTTCTGGCGGACGAGATCACCTCCGCGCTCGACGTTTCGACGCAAAAGGCGGTGGCGAAGATGCTCGTTGACTTCCGCGATCGGGAGATCGTCAAGAGCATCATCGTGATCACGCACGACATGTCGATCCTCTATCAGATCGCCGACAGCATCCTGATCATGTACGCCGGCCAGTTGGCGGAGAAGGGCCCGACCGAGACGATCATCCATTCGCCGAGGCATCCGTACACGAAGTTGCTGATCACCTCGCTTCCGAAGGTCGGGGTGAAGCATGACGCGACCCGCTTGACGGGAATCCCCGGGAAGCCTCCGCTGCTCCTCGACCCGCCGGAGGGGTGTCGGTTTCGGGAGCGGTGCCCGGCGGCGTTCGAGCGATGCCGAGACGTGCCGCCGTTCGTCGAGATCGAGCCGGGGCACTTCGTTGCCTGCTGGAGGGAGACCGAGTCGAATGCTTAGGCTCGAGAACGCATCGAAGATCTATCGGGTTGGCACGTTCGGAGGGAAGCAGCTTCGCGCGGTCAGCGACGTCAGCTTCACGGTCAAAGACGGTGAGGTCGTCTCGCTGATCGGCGAGAGCGGAAGCGGGAAGAGCACGATCGGCAAGATGATCTTGAGGCTGATCGGGATCACGGGCGGGAAGATCACGTTCGACGACCGGGACATCGCGACGCTCCGGGGCGGCGCGTTGAAGGCGTACTACCGAAACGTGCAGGGCGTCTTCCAGGACCCGTTCAGCTCGTACAACCCGATTTTCAAGGCGGATCGGGTGTTCGAGATCGTCCGGGACCACTTCTTCCCCGGCGTCGAGGACCGCGAATGGGACGAGAAGGTTCGCCGGTCCCTCGAATCGGTCGGACTCAACCCCCGGCACGTGTTGGACAAGTACCCGCACCAACTGAGCGGGGGGCAGTTGCAGCGGTTCCTCATCGCGCGCGCGTTGCTCCTTGACATCCGGTTTCTCGTCGCCGACGAGATCATCAGCATGCTCGACGCGTCGACGCGGATCGACGTCCTCAACCTTCTCGCCGACCTGAAGGAGCGCGGCCTCGCCGTCCTGTTCATCACCCACGACCTGTCGCTCGGCTACTACATCAGCGAGGACGCCGCGATCCTCTACCGAGGCTGCGTCGTCGAATTCGGCCGGACCGAGAAGATCTACGACCATCCGGCCCATCCGTACACGCGGATGCTGATGGCGTCCGTCCCGCGGCTCGACCAGAAGTGGGAGGACGTCGAGATCGAACTGCGGGCCAAGCAGGAGGACTTGTCGACCGGCTGCGTTTATTACGAGCGGTGCTGCGATCCGCATCGGAGCGAACGCTGCAGAGAGCGACGGCCGCGGCTGGTCGAGATCGAGCCGGGACACTCGGTCGCCTGTGACAGGTATTCGACCGACGGCTGAAGGGAGGATCGCGATGCGCGTCCACTCGCTGGCCGGGGCGTGGGAGTTCCGCCAAGCCGGCACCGAGGAATGGCTCCCCGCGCGGGTCCCGGGGTGCGTGCATACGGACCTTCTCGAGCTCGGAAGGATCCCCGATCCCTTCCACCGGGACAACGAGCTGCGCGTCGCGTGGGTCTCCGACGCGGAGTGGGAGTATCGCCGGCGGTTCGACGTGCCGGGCGATCTGCGCTCCGAGGACAAGCTCTTCCTGGTGGCGGACGGGATCGACACGCTGGCGACCGTCACCCTGAACGGCGAGCCGCTCGGTTCCACGAACAACCAACACCGGAGCTGGCGATGGGACGTCACGGACCGGATCCGCGAGGGAGAGAACACGCTCGAGGTCCGGTTCACCGGTCCGACGACCGCCGCGAGGGCGGAGCAGGCGCGACGCCCGGTGACGAGCGTGGCCGATCAGATCGCCGGCGCCCCGCACGTCCGGAAGGCGCCCTGCCAGTTCGGCTGGGACTGGGGTCCGAAGCTCCCGTCGGTCGGCCTCTGGCGGGACGTGCGGCTCGAGGGGCGGACCACGGCACGGCTCGCCGACGTCGAGATCCGTCAGGTCCACGCCGACGCCGGCGTCACGATCCGAGCGCGCGTCCGCGCGGAGCGATGGGCGGACACGTCCCTCGAAGCCGTGCTGCGCGTTGCGCCCCCGGACGGCGGCCCGCCGCTCGTCGCGCGCCGCTGGATCGACGGCGAAAGCGTTCTCGAAGTGAACGTCGAACGCCCCGAGCGCTGGTGGCCGAACGGGTACGGCGATCAGCCGCTCTACGACGTCCTCGTCTCCCTCGAGGCGGACGAGGAAACGGTCGACGCGCGAAGCTTCCGGCTCGGCCTTCGCACCCTCGAGCTACGGCAAGAGCCCGACGAATGGGGAAGATCGTTCCGGTTCGTCGTCAACGGGGTTCCCGTCTTCGCGAAGGGGTCGAACTGGATTCCGCCCGACGCGTTCGTTCACCGCGTCAGCGACCGAAGGCTCGAGCGACGGATCGCAGACGCCGCGGCGACGCATCAGAACATGCTTCGTGTATGGGGCGGTGGGCTGTACGGCTCCGAGCGTTTCTACGATCTCTGCGATCGCTACGGTCTCCTCGTGTGGCAGGACTTCTCCTTCTCGTGCAGCGTCTATCCGCTGGACGAGCCCGACTTCCTCGAGAACGTCCGCGCCGAGGTCGAGGAGAACGTGCGCCGGATTCGGCATCGCGCCAGCTTGGCGCTGCTGTGCGGCAACAACGAGATGGAACAGGGGTGGGAGAGCTGGGGCTGGGCGAAGCACGAAGCCGAGGACGAGCTCGTAAAGCTCGCGCGGCGCGTCCCCGTGCTGCGGGGGCTGATTCGGACGCCGGGCGAGGAGACGCGGGTCCCCGACTGGGAGTCTTTGAAGGCGGCCTACGAGCGCTTCTTCCATCGTACGCTGCCCGATTGGCTGTCCGAGCTCGCGCCCGACGCGGCGTACTGGCCGAGCTCGCCGTCGTCGAACACGCCGTTCCGCGACGCCAACGGCCACGACCAGGGGGACGCGCACTACTGGGAGGTCTGGCACGGGCGCAAGCCGTTCATCGCGTTCCGCTCGTGCGTGCCGCGGTTCATGAGCGAGTTCGGCTTCCAGGCCTTCCCGACGGTGAAGACGGTCGAGGCCTACACCGACCCCGAGGATCGGAACCTCACCTCGCGGGTGATGGAGCACCACCAGCGCGGACGGCACGGGAACGGCTTGATCGTGGCGCAGATGACGGACGCGTTCAGGATGCCCGAACGGTTCGAGGACTGGATCTACCTGAGCCTCGTCCTGCAGGCCGAGGGCATCCGCAACGGCGTCGAGCATTGGCGGCGGCACATGGACCGCGTCGGCGGGACGCTCTACTGGCAGCTCGACGACTGCTGGCCGGTGGCGTCGTGGTCGTCGATCGACTACTACGGGCGGTGGAAGGCGTTGCATTATTTCGCGCGGCGGTTCTACGCGCCCGTGCTGCTTTCGGTGCTGGACGACCCGCCGGGGATGGACCTTCACCTCACGAGCGATCGGACGGAGGAGTGGAGCGGGACCGTCCGCTGGAGCCTGGAGACGCTCGCCGGCGAAGCGCTCGAAGCCGACGAGCAGCGGGTCACGGCCGCTCCGCTGTCCAGCGCGCCGATCGCTTCGCTCGACTTCGCCGACCGACTGGACCGGGAAGCGCGGCGCGGCGTCGCGCTCGTCACCGAGCTGACGCAGGGCGACGAACGTCGGACGCTCGCCGTCCATCCGTTCGTCCCGAGCAAACACCTCGATCTGGTCGACCCGGCGCTGCATGCCGACGTGCGGTGTGAGGGCGACCGCGTCGTTGTGAAACTAAGATCCCGTTCGCTGGCGCGCTTCGTGCAGGTCACGCTGTCCGGCGCTCCGGACGTCGTGTTCTCCGACAACTACTTCGACCTGCCGGCGGGTCGCGACGTCGAGATCGCCTGCGTAACGCCGCCGGGATGGACGCCCGACCGGGTGCAGGGTGCAATCGAGGTGCGTTCGCTCTACGATACCTACGCCGGGACCGGACGGCGGTGACCGGCGGCGACAAGGGGGAGGTCGCTCCGTGAGACGCTCCGAGATCAACGCGCGCATCGTGGACGCGGTCGGCTTCTTCGATCGCCACCGGTTCTTCCTCCCGCCGTTCGCCCATTGGGCTCCCGACGCGTGGCCGGAGGACCCGGAGAGGATTCGCGAGATTCTCGATCGGGGCCTGGGATGGGACGTGACCGATTTCGGGCAGGAACGGTTCGATGAGCTCGGCCTGCTCCTGTTCACCCTCCGAAACGGCGCCGCCGACGGCGCCGGAGCGAGCGCGAGGCCCTACGCCGAGAAGGCGATGATCGCCGGCGTCGATCAGGTGACGCCGATGCACTACCACTGGAGCAAGGCCGAGGACATCATCAACCGCGGCGGCGGTCGGCTGATGATCCGTCTCTACGCCGCCGACGAGCACGACGGCCTCAGCGAGGACGACGTGACGTTCGTCGCCGACGGCGTCGCCTACACCGAACCGGCCGGCCACGTCGTGTCCCTCGCGCCGGGCGAGAGCATCACGCTGACGCCGAAGCTGTATCACAGCTTCTGGGCCGAGGGGGAGCGCGTGCTCGCCGGGGAGGTCTCGAGCGTGAACGACGACGAACGCGACAACCGGTTCCTCGAGCCGCTCGGACGCTTCCCCGCCATCGACGAGGACGAGCCGCCGTTCCGGCTGCTCGTCTCCGACTACG
>CAYXLR010000021.1:0-6636 GCA_964466035.1 uncultured Thermotogae bacterium | reverse complement strand
AGCGTCTCGCTACGGCTTCCGCTCGACCTCCCAGGGTCGCTCGATGAGAACCCGCGCCCCTCGGAGCGCGAGCCGTCTCCACGCGCGGGCGAGAACGACGCACGCGCCGCCCGCCGCGACCCACGCGCCCCACGACGGGAGACCGGCGGTTCGGGGAAGGACGACGGCGCCCGCCAGCAGGGCGAACGTGCCGAGGCAGCCGAAACGGACCGCGAGCTGAAGGAGGCGATCGGCCCGGACCTCGGCGAACAGGGTGAGCATCGCCTGCTGGGCGACCAGGTATCCGGCGGCGACGAGGAAGGCCATCAGCGGCAGGAGGTCGGCCCGCTCGACCATCCGGAAGCGGAAGAGGACGAACAGGAAAACCCACCCCAGGGCGGTCTGCCAGACCCCCACCACGGCGGCGTTCCCGTCGACCCACTCCACCTCGCCGAACGGGAGCTGGCGGGCGAACGCCCAGTTTCCCGCGTCCCGGTACAGCGACGCGAGGGGGAACTTGGCGATCGACGTCGCGATCACGGACAGGAAAAGCGCCTTGACCCACAGGACCGGGACGTGGACGAAGGCGAACAGCACTCCGACGAACACCGCGGCCGCGAAGACGAAGGCGAGCGGGCTCTGTCGGAGGAGCATCGCGACCGCCTTGCCGGCGATCGCCCTCGCGCCGACCCGGTAGCCGATCGTCCACCCCCTTCGCTTCCGCGCCTTCGCCCGCCGCATCCGGGCCGTCAGGCGCTCCAGCTCCTCGTCCCGGTCGCCTCGGCGCAGGGCCAGGCTGTCGCTGACCCACAGGCTGAGCCGGACCAGGCCGTCGAGGCCCGCCCGCGGGACGGACCGCCACACCGCGACCCACGAGAGGGCCGCCAGGACGATCACGATCCCCAGCGACCCCGCGCCGAAGTGGGGGAACGTCCACGCCGGGCCAACGGCGAGGGTGGGCGTGCTTGTAAAAACCGGCGAGATCCTCGGGCCGATCCCCCACGAAACGAGCAGGGCGAGCAGGCCGGCGCCGACGAGGATAATGCCGGCCCACCGCAGGACGCGGGCGACCCGCTTCAGCCGCTCGAAGTGAAACACGCCCCACCGCCAGTGGATCAGGCCGATCCAACCGATCGACAGGTGCAGCCAGACGAGCGCCAGGCGGGCCGGGGTGAGTCCGTCCCAGATCCTCATCAGGAACGGGCCGAGCAGGATCATCGGCACCGCGAGCGAGAGCCCGGCCGACGCGTACGCGCGCACGAGACGCAGCGCGACGACCGCGCGGCGATCGATCGGCCCGGCCAGCAGCATCGGGACGTCCCCACGGGCGAGATAGAAGGGAGGATAGCGGAGCCCCAGCGTCAGCTGCCGCCAGATCAGTGCCGCCAGCAGGACCAGCCCGGTCCGCGTGGCGACCGCGGCGATCGGAGCGCTCGCGTCCCGGACGATCTCGGAGAGCGCCGAGGGAAGCGTCGCGTACGCCCAGGCCGCCCCGCCGCCGAAGGCCATGAAGTAGAGCAGGACGATCGAGCGGTCCTCGATCAGCCCGCGGAGCCAGCGCCGGATCGCGCGCCGGTACTGAAGGAGTCGCAGGCGAACCACCACGCGCACGCTATGGCGCATCGTCGGTCTCCCCGCGCGTCAGGGCGAGGAAGATCCCCTCCAGACCGAGCCGGCGGTCCTCCTCCCTCGGAAGCGCCGAGCGCAGCTCATCCAGCGTGCCTTCGGCGAGAAGCGATCCTCGGTGCAGGATCAGATACCGGTCGCACAGCGTCTCGGCCGCTTCGAGCATGTGCGTGGAGAGAAGGACCGCCGCGCCGCGATCCCGCGCCCGGCGGAGGTGCTCCTTGAGCCTCCAGACGGATTCCGGATCGAGGCCGAGGAACGGCTCGTCGGCGAGGAGGACGGCCGGCTCGTGGACCAGCGCGCACAGGATCGAGAGCTTCTGCCGCGTCCCCTTGGAGAAGGTCGTCGGAAACTCGTCCTTGTGTCCGAGCAGGTCGAAGGTCGAGAGGAGCTCCGCGATGCGGGCCGACGCGTCGGCCTCGGCCAGGCGGTGCGCCATCGCGACGAACCGAAGATGCTCCTCGACCGTGAGATCGTTGTAGAGGAGGGGCACCTCGGGGACATAGCCCAGCCGGGCCCGCGCGGCCGTTGATTCCGGCGGACGCCCGTCGATCGCGACTTCCCCCGCGGTGCGCTCGATCAGGCCGAGGAGGCAGAGGAGCGTGGTGGTCTTCCCCGCGCCGTTCGGGCCGACCAGGCCGAGGATCTCCCCCCGGCGCAGCCCGAAGGACAGGTCGTCGAGGGCCGTCGCCCCGTTCTCGTAGACCTTTCGCAGATGAAGCGCGGTGACCGCGTCTTCCCGCTCGCCGTTCTGTGACACGATCCCCCTCGCCTTCCGGAACCGTCCACGGCCCGACCGACCGAGGGAATCCCACCGAAGCCGAGTGCGTGTCTTGGTTCCTCCGTCAACGAGGATACCACACGCGGGGAATCCGACAAACACGCGCGGAGGTCGATTCCGCTGATCTGCCGGGAGTCGGAGACGTGGACGCCGAGGAGAAGGCGCTTGCCCCCGCCGTCGTACGAGTAGCTTGAGCGCCGGATCGGGGAACATCTGTGGAGGCTGTCGTCTCGCTGGTTTCTCCGCGGGCCACGCGGCGACGTGGACGGCTACAGATGATCTCGCACCTCTTCGAGCAGCGCCCGGGCGTCGTCCTGGGCGCGGGCGTTGTACAGCGGGTAGGTCTCGCCGATCGGCTCGGCGAGGACGCTCCGGAGGACCCGCTCCGCCTCCCGCCACATCCTTCGCTCCATCAGGTAGAACTCCGCGAGGACGCGTCGGTTGCCGAGGTACTCGGTGCAGACTGGGTCGACCGGAGGGAGCGCCGCATCGCTGCAGAGCGCCGGGTCGTCCACCACCCGGCACAGGTACGACCGCGCCCGCTCGAGGTTCTTCCGGTACGTCCCGAACGGCAGCCGGGGCAGCGCGCCCCAGATGCTGCCAAGAATGCGGTAAGGACCGTAGCAGTCGTAGGTCGGATCGAGCTCCGCGCACCGTTCCAACATGGCCACCGTCTTGCGGACGATCCCGGCCGGGATCGCAGCCAGCCGGTCGAAGTTGGCGACGCCGACCCAGTTCATGCACGCCCAGTAGAGGGATTCCACATCGGTTTCATGCTCGACCGCACTGACGAACCCGTCCTCGTCTTCCAGGCGGGCGAACGCCGGGTCCATGCGCAGGCTCTTCAATCCCCAGTGCTTCCCCTTCCGGTACGTGTCCTCTTCGCTCGCTTTGCCCTTCTGGAAGACGGTGGCGAGCGTGAAGTAGCACTGCGACAGGCGGGTCACTCGCGGCTTCCACTCCAGGCCGATCGGAAACGCGTCGACCGCGTCCTCGTCGAGCTCGTCGAGGTTCGCCGGCACGCCCAACGCGTCCTTGAACGCCGCGATGGCCGACTTGAGCTGCGCCCGCCCGGGGTCGCTGTACTCGACGATCACGCGACCGTCACGGAAGACGGTCATGGCCTCCTCGAGCGGATCGGTCTGCGCGTGGACCATCCCGGCGGCAACAGCGAGAACGAAAGCAAGAAGTGGCAGCCCGTGTCTCATGCCCTCTTCGCTCCTTCTCCTTCGCTGCACGTCCGACGCCGTGTTTTTCTGGAGGTCGGCACGGGGTTCGACAGCGGTCCGGATTGTACGCTCGACATGTGTGAAACCCGAGGAGAGGCCGGGCAGCATCGCAGGACGAAAAGGGAAGGCGCCCTCGCTGTTCGCCGGACGTTGCGTCGAGGGCGCTAGCCTCGGAGAAACGCCGCGGCGAGCTGCGGCGCCGCTCGATCGTCTCGGACCGGGGATTCGATCGCCCGTCGGATCTCGCGGGCGTACTGGGGATACTGCTCGACCCCGGCCTCCATCTGGAACCGGGCCTCGTCCGGGGACGTCTCGGGGTGCGGTTGGAGCCCCCAGATCGGGCGGTCCCCGTACCGCATCGCCTGGATTGCGCAGGCGTCGTTGCGCGCCAGGGTTCGCCACGGTGCGGGAAGATCGAATACCTCGTCGAGGTGCGCGGCGAACGCGTGCCAGGGGTTCGGCAGGCCGGCGAGCAGAGGATCCGGTCGCACGATCTCGATCGCGATCCAGCCGACCTCCGGGATCGGCGCGCGGCGAACGGTCTCCGGGCCGGAGAGCGCGTACCCCAACATCTGGTGGCCGAAGCAGCTGCCGAGGACGGCGAGGCCACGATCGACGGCCTCCCGTACGACCTCGGCCTCGACGTCGAACCACGGCTCCGGACGCGAGAACGTCGCGTCCGACCCGGTGACGAGCAGGTGCGTGTATCGGTCGAGCGGCGAGATTGGCTCGGCCGACGGAACGTGAACCGCGTCGAACGGCACATCACCGAACGTCCGCGACCACTCCTCGACCGGGCGGTAGACCGCGCGATCGATCGAATTGTCGAGCACCAGGATCCGTTTCGGCATGATGGGAGGATAGAAGGACTCGAGGCGTCAATCAACGCCGACTCCTAGCAGCCGTTCGTCTCCTCACGCCCCGGCCAGTCGGGGCAGTAGTCCTCGGCGTCCGGGACGCCGTCGCCGTCGCGATCTTCGGCCGCGGGATCGGTCGGCAGCGGGTCGCCGGCCCGCCAGGCCGCGGCTTCTTCCGCGGTGATCTCGAGATACAGCCGGCCGAACTCCTCGCTCGGCTCGATCTCGGAGCCTTCGTGCCACTCGTTGAAACTGGTGATCAGGATCCACTGCGGCTTGCTCGAACGGGCGGCGGCCCAGTAGGACCGGTAGGTTTCGCCGTCGGCCCGGTCGGCCTTCGGACTGCCGGAACGTGGAGCGGCCTCCTGGTAGCCGGGAAGGACCGTGGCGGCGAACAGCGCGCCCTCGATCCGCGCGGCCAGCGAGACCGAACGGTACAGCTCGGCGATCTCCTCCAAGGGCGCCGCCACCGGATTGTAGGTGTGCAGTCCCTGGAAGACCGTCAGGAACTCGGGCTCGAGGCGGTCGGCCACCGCGAAGACGCTCTTCCCGCGCTCGTCCAGCCTGCGGAAGACGGTCTCCCACTGTTCCAGGGTGAACTTCGCGACCACCCGAACGTAGAAGAAGATCACCGGCAGCTCGCCGACGTGGAGGAAGGCGGGCGACGACGCGTAGCGCGACAGGATGGTGCTCACGTCGGCGACGATCTGGGAGTACACCTGGGCGTCCTCGTAGTAGACGGTGACGAGGAACCCCTCTTCCTCCGCCACGTCGAGCAGAACCTGAAACGCCCGGTCCTCGAACGTTCGGAGGCCCCACCATGAGGCGATGAACCCGTCGATGCCGGCCGCCTTCGCCTCGCGGACGTGCCGGCGGACGGTCTCCGGATCGAGCGAGTCGTAGTAGCCGGCGGCGGGAACGTGCGTCGAAGCGCGGTTCGCGCGGCGCGGGTCCCAGTGCACCCACTGGCCGCTCGGCCCGTCCGGCGTGCCGTACCAGGGATAGTAGAAGGCGAGCACGTTCAACCCGCCGAGGAACGACGCCGAGGGCGCCGGAACGATCTCCGGCTCGATCCGCGACGTGATCTCCGACGCGCGGAACGAGAACGTGCGGGAGTTCTCCGGCGGGCCGCCCGGCACCACGCCGCGGTGCGTGTACCGGACCAGCGGATCGGAGCCGTCGCGCGGCAGGAGGGACACGGTCGTGTCGCCGAGGTGGCCCTTGTTGATCCGGATCTGCATCCAGGACGAGGAGATCTCGGCCAGGTACCCGCGGAAGCGGACGGTCACCGATCGCTCGTCGTGCAACGCCCTGCTCACCGCGAGCGTCGCCGCCGCCGAGATCGAGAGATCCGTTGCGCCGGCCCCTTCCACGACGTCGTACGACTCCACGACCAGCGTACCCCCAAGGATGCGGACGTCCGTCCAGTCCGACGTGGTCGTCAGGAGAACCTCCACCGGATACAGCTCGTCGCCCGAGACCGCGGCGGAAGCGAACGACGCGGCGAGCAGACCGGCGATCGACAGGAGCCCCAAGGCCAGGGTGCGCATGGTCGCCTCCTTTGCCGGAAGGAACCTAGCACATTTGAGCCTGTAGGAGAAACGACCGTCTGAGTCAACCCAGGCTGCTCCTTAGGGAGTATGGCATGTGTCGCCGATTTTCCGCCGGCTGCTCCCTGAGGGACGGCGCGGCGCGCTCGCGGGATTCCCCAGGGGCAAAGACAAGGTCTGATCCTGTTCCCGATTCTCTTGCGGTCCACTTGACGTCTAGACGTCAAAGGACTAGAGTGACATCATGAGCACAACGCAGAAGCGCGCCACCGTCTACCTCGATCCGGAAATCCACCGAGCCCTGCGGGTGAAGGCGGCGGAGACCGATCGGACGATGTCCGATCTCGTCAACGAGGCCATCCAGCTCGCACTGGCAGAGGACGCGGAAGATCTAGCCGCGTTCGACCAGCGGGCCGTGGAGCCGAACCTCCCGTTTGAGGACGTCGTCAAGGAGCTGCGCAAGCGTGGCAAGATATGACGTCTTCATCAAACCGTCCGCACTGAAGGAGCTTGAAGCCGTCGACTCGAAGAAGGACAGACAACGAATCGTCCGAGCGATTCTCTCGCTGGCAGAAGAGCCTCGGCCCTCCGGCTGTCGGAAGCTGTCGGGGAGA
>CAYXLR010000020.1:0-34862 GCA_964466035.1 uncultured Thermotogae bacterium | reverse complement strand
AGGCGAAGCTGCTCCAGTGGGTCCAGCGGCAGGGCGGCGTCTCGCGGCGGAAGGCGCAGGAGCTGATCGAAGCCGGCGAGGTCTCGCTCGACGGTGAGCCCGTTCGCGATCCGTTCCTCGCCCTCACGGCGGGGTCGATCGGACGGTTGAGCCTCCGCGGGCATTCCCTGTCGCTCGAGCCGCCGGAGCGCCGCGTCTATCGATATCACAAACCGGCCGGGGTCCTGTGCAGCCACGACGACCCCCACTACGGAAACACGGTCGGGCGGATCCTCCGCGCCGATGGGTTCATCGGCTACAACTGGGCCGGGCGGCTCGATCAGGACGCCGAGGGGCTGATCCTCCTGACCAACGACGGGGACCTCGTTCACCGTCTGAGCCATCCGCGCTACCAGGTCGAGAAGGTCTATCGCGTCTCGGTCGACCGGCTGCCGCGCAAGCCGGCGATGGATCGGATCCTTTCCGAGATGCAGGACGGGATCACCGATCGGGGCGAGGCGCTCCGGATCCTCTCCGGTCGGGTCGAGGGGCGACCGCCTTACGTGCGGCTCGTGCTGACCGAGGGAAAGAAGCGCGAGATCAAGCGGCTGTTCTCCCATTTCGACCTCGCCGTCGTCCGGCTGGTGCGGGTGCAGATCGGCCCGATCGAACTCGGCCGGCTCGCACCGGGGTCCATCGAACGGCTTCCCGAGGCCGACGAGCAGCGGCTTCGCCGGTCGATTCCCCGCGAGCGCGCCGGCCCGGAGACCGATTGAATCGGCGAAGAAGCCGCTCCTATAATCCGCCCATGCGCGTCGGAATCGGGCAGATCAACACCCACGTGGGCGCGATCGACCGGAATCGGGATCGGATCCTCGCCCGCGTGGACGAGGCACGCGATCGGGGTTGCGACCTCGTCGTCTTCCCCGAGCTGGCCGTCTGCGGCTACTCGCCGCTCGATTCGATGTGGCGGCCCGGATACGTCGAGTCGTGCGAAGAGGCGGTCGAGGCGATCCGCGCCGCCTCGGAAGGGATCGGCGTCGCGCTCGGCTCGATCGACGCCCGACCGAGGCGCGAGGCGGTCAACCGGTACGATCTCTCGTCCCTGGCGGACGTCGGGGAGACCGAGCGGTTCAACACCGCCGTGCTGATCGAGGACGGCCGGGTCCTCGGGCGGGCGTCGAAGATCCATCTTCCCTGCTACGACGTCTACGACGAAAAGCGCCACTTCTCGCCGGGCCTCGGGACCGAGGTGTTCGGATTTCGCGGGCGGACGATCGGCATCAACGTCTGCGAGGACCTGTGGGTCGACGGCGGGCCGACGGAGCTCCAGGCGAGCCTCGGGGCGGATTGGGTCATCAACCTCTCGGCGTCGCCGTTCTACGTCGGCAAGCAGGCGATCCGGCACCGCCTGGTTCGACAGCGGGCGGTGGAAAACGGCGTCGGCATCGTCTACGTCAACCTCGTCGGCGGGCAGGACGACGTCGTCTTCGACGGGGCCAGCTTCGTCGTCGACGCGGACGGTCGGCTCGTGTTTCAGGCCCCGGCGTTCACCGAGGGTCTGTACGTCGTCGATCTCTCCGAGCCGCCCCGGGCCGTGCCGGAGGAACCGAACGATCTCGGCGAACTGCGCTCGGCCCTCGTCCTCGGAATCCGCGACTACGTTTCGAAGAACGGCTTCTCGTCCGTCGTCGTCGGCCTCTCCGGCGGGATCGACTCCGCCCTCGTCGCGACCCTCGCCGCCGAGGCGCTCGGGCCGAAGCGGGTCACGGCCGTCTATCTTCCGAGCGAGTTCTCGTCGGAGGGAAGCAGGGAGGACGCGCGCGCGATCGCTCGCTCCCTCTCGATCGAGCTGCTGGAGATCCCGGTGGCCGACATCCACCAAGCGCTCCGCGACGCGCTCCCGGAGAGGCCGACCGGCCTCGTCGACGAGAACCTCCAACCGCGCGTCCGCGCGACGATCTGGATGGCCCTCGCCAACCAGCGAAACGCCCTCGTCCTCTGCGCCGGGAACAAGTCGGAGATCGCCGTGGGGTACAACACGCTGTACGGCGACACGACCGGCGCCCTCGCGCCGATCGCCGATCTGTACAAGACCGACGTCTACCGGCTCGCGGCGTCGCTCGGCGATCGGATCCCGAAGCGCGTCCTGGAGCGCCCCCCCGCGGCCGAGCTCCGAACGGATCACCGCGACGAGGACGATCTCCCGCCGTACGCCGAGCTCGATCCGCTCCTCGCGAAGGTGATCGAGGCCAACATGTCGCGGGATCAGCTGGTCGGAGCGGGATTCGACCCGGAGCTCGTCGATCGTGTCCTTCCTCGCTACTACGCGAGCGAGTACAAGCGTCGCCAACTTCCACCCGGGATCAAGGTGACGCCGAAGGCGTTCGGCATCGGGCGGAAGATGCCGATCACGAACGCGTACCGCGATTAGCAAAACACAGGCCCCGGTGGTCACACCGGGGCCCGTCACGAAGCCGACGATCCGTTCTACTCGACCGCGATCTCGATCGGCTTCTCCTTCTCCTTGATCGACTCCTTCATCGGCGCGGTGACGATGAGGATCCCGTCCTCGAACCGGGCCTTGATCCGGTCCTTCTCGATCAAGTCGGAAGGGAGCGGGAAGCACCGCTGAAAGCGTCCGTACCGGCGACCGATCCGGAAGTAGTTCTCCCGGTCGATCTCCTCGTTTCGCTTCAGCTCGCCGGCGATCGTCAGTTGGTCGTCCTCCACCTTGATGGAGAGCTCCTCCTTCTTCACGCCGGGGAGTTCGGTCTCGAAGACCAAGTTCTTCTCCTTCTCGTACACGTCGGTTCGCCCGAAGCTCGGCGCGAGATCGAACCCGACGCGATCGAAGTCGTGGAAGAACTCATCGACGAGGCGCGAGAGATTGCTCTCGAGGAGGAAGGGTTTGCGCCCTACGGCGGGAAGTCTCTTGATCATCTCGAATCCCTCCTTCTGGATTATTCCTGGCAGTCTCACCATGAGATTGCTAATTAGCAGTCTAGCATATTGACTGCCAGTTGTCAAGGGGGCGTCGAACCGGTAGAATCGAAGCATGCTTCGCAGGCTTGCGGTCGCGCCGATTCGCTTCTACCAGCGGTGTGTCTCCCCGTGGCTTCCGCAGCGGTGTCGGTTCGTCCCGACCTGTTCGGAGTACGCGATCCTCGCCATCCGCAAGCACGGCGTCCTCCGCGGCTCGTGGCTCGCCGTCCGACGGATCCTGAAGTGCCACCCGCTTCATCGAGGGGGGTACGATCCGGTACCGTAGCCTGTCTCAGCGATTCGGTCTCGCCGAGGAGCGTGGACGCTGAAATCATCCCGCAGACGGCTTTGCTACGCCGTCCCGGCAGCCGCCATGCCCGGTGCCGCCTGAAGCCATTGAGGAACCGGCCGCCCAGACAGACTCAGGTGGCGTTGAACTCCTCCCACGCCCGCTCGACGAAGCCGTCCTCCGTCAGGACGTCGACCGCGGTCATCGCCATCGCCTTCGCCGCGGCGAGCATCGCGGTGTAGCCCCGTTCGGAGTCGGACGCCGCGGCGAACTCGCGCGAGTGCCCGGCGACGTCGTCCTCGCAGATCTGTACGTACGGATGGATCCCGGGGACGGCCTGGCTGACGTCGCCCATGTCGGTCGATCCCATCGACTTGTCCTTCGGCGGGTTGTACGGAATTCCGCACGCCTCGAGGTGCTTCAGGAACCGCTCGCCGAGGAGCTTGTTCGGCTTCATCGCCCGGTACTCGTGGCCGACGCGTCCGAACTCGAGCCTCGCCCCGGTCGCCAGCGCGGCGCCCTCAGCGCACTTCCTCAGCTTCTCGAGCAACTCGTCGCGGTAGTCGTTCTCCGGCGCGCGGACGTAGAACTCGGCCGAGGCGTACTCGGGCACGATGTTCGGCTTGGCGCCGCCGTTGGCGATGATCCCGTGAATCCGGGCACCGTCCTTGATGTGCTGCCGCATCGCGTTGATCCCGTTGAACGTCTGGATGACCGCGTCGAGCGCGTTGATCCCCTTCTCCGGGCTCCCCGACGCGTGCGACGGCTTCCCGTGGAACTCGATCTTCACCTCGGTGATGGCGAGGCTCCCCCGGCCGATGGTCGTGTTCGCCGACGGGTGGAACATGATCGCCGCATCGACCCCCTCGAACAGGCCGGCGTCGATCATCATCACCTTCCCGCCGCCTCCCTCCTCGGCCGGCGTCCCGAGGAACAGCAGCTTGCCCGGCAGCTCGGTCTTGATCGATCCGACCGCCAACGCCGCCCCCAGCCCGCCGGCGGCGATCAGGTTGTGGCCGCACGCGTGGCCGATCTCGGGCAGCGCGTCGTACTCGCCGAGGATCGCCACCGTCGGGCCCTCATTGATCGCCGGGTGGACGGCGCGGATCGCCGTCTCTATCCCGGCGACGCCGTGCTCGACCTCGAACCCGGCCTCCTCCAGCTCGTCCGCGAGCCGCTTCGACGCGCGGACCTCTTCGAACTTGACCTCCGGATGATCGAAGATGTCCTTCCCGACGTCACGCAGCCGCTCCTCCATCCGATCGATCGCCTCGCTGACCTGCGTCCTCCAGTCGCTCATTCGGCCTCCTTGCCGTCTCCGGGCCGGTCACTCGGCCGCGCGTCCCTCAACGTCGCCTCGACCAGCCGGTCGAGCGCGTCGATCCACGGGACCGCCATTCCGTCCCCGCGGACGAGCGAGATCTCCGTGCAGCCCGCGATCACCGCCTCTGCCCCGCCGTGCTCGAGCCGTCGGACGATCGCCGCGATCTCCCCCTCGACGGACCGAGGGGCCCTCCCTCGCTTGATCCCCGCGATCGCGCCCATGACGGCGCGCTGGTCGGCGGAGGCCGGGAGCACGAGGCGGATCCCACGGGCCTCACAGGCTTCCTGATACAGCCCCGCTCCGATCGTTCCGTCGGTCGCCAGCAGGCCGACCGCCGATCGGCCGATCGTCGCGGCCGTCTCGTCGATCATGTCGAGAACCGGAACCGAGACCGCAGCGCGGATCTCCTCGATGTAGGCGTGGGCCGTGTTGCACGGCATGACAAGGAGATCGGCCCCGGCCGTCTCGAGCCGGCGGGCCATCGCCCGCAGGCGCGGGACCGGGCTCGGCCCGCGTCGAAGGATCGCGTCGGTCCGGTCCGGAACGGACGGATCGTCGTCGATCAGGACGTGAAGATGCTCCTGCTCGGCCTCGGCCGGCGTCGCCGCGACGAGGCGCCGGAAGAACTCGACCGTCGCCGCCGGTCCCATTCCGCCGAGCACGCCGACGATCCCGCCCGCCGTCATTCGTTTCTCCGCTTCCCGGTCCGCCGCCGATCCATGCCGGACAGCTTAGGCGACGGACCCCGGTGGATCAATCGCTGGAACTCGGCTCGAACGCGACGACCGCGGCGCGTGCGGCCGGCCGACCCTCGCGGTAGACTCCGGAACGCTAAAGGAGGCCCGATGCAGATCGCGAAGCTCGATCGGATGCCTCTCGGGACGTTTCCCACGCCGCTCCAGGAGCTGACGAGGCTCAGCGAACAGCTCCGAGGTCCCCGGCTGTTCCTCAAGCGGGACGACATGACCGGGCTCGGGCTCGGCGGGAACAAGCTCCGCAAGCTCGAGTACGCGATGGCCGAGGCGCGCGCGCTGGGCGCGACCACCGTCATCACCATCGGAGGTCCCCAGAGCAACCACGTCCGACTGACCGCGGCGGCGGCGAACCGGCTCGGTTTGAAGACCGTTCTCGTCCTCCGCGGGGACGAGCCGCCCGCTGCGACCGGCAATCTCTTGGTCGACAGGATCCTCGGCGCCGCCGAGATCCACTTCGTCGGGGCCGAAGGGTTCCCGAGCAAGGGGGAGTTGGACCGGATCGCCGACGAGGAGGCCGACCGCATCGCGAAGCGGCTCCGCGCCGAAGGGGAAGTCCCCTACATCATCCCCAACGGTTGCAAGGCGATTCACGGTGCGTTCGGGTACGCGGGCTGCGTTCTCGAAACGGTCTCGCAGCTTCGCGACCTTCACGTCGCGCCCGACGCGATCCTCTCCGCCGTCGGAACGTCGAGCACGCTGACCGGGCTGATCCTCGGATCCTGCCTCTACGCGCACGGCGAGATCGACGTAATCGGGATCTCCGTCGCCAACCCGGCCGAGCCCGTGACCGAACGGATCGCCGTGCAGCTCGACGAAGCGGTCGCCCGACTCGAGCTCGACCTGACGATCCCGCACTCGGCGATCCGGATCCTCGACGACTACGTCGGGGCCGGGTACGGGATCCCGACCGAAGGGATGAAGGAGGCCGTCCTGCTCACGGCGCGGACCGAAGGGATCGTCCTCGATCCGGTCTACACCGGCAAGGCGATGGCCGGGCTGATCGATCTGATCCGGGGCGGCCGCTTTGCAGAGGCCGACGTCGTCGTGTTCCTGCACACCGGCGGCGTCCCCGGGCTGTTCGCCGACTCGCAGGCGGAGACGTTCCAGGACGCCTAGCGGCCCGCGGGCAAAAGACAAGCGGAGAAGCAACGCTTCTCCGCTCGTCGGCACCGGGTGGTGCTAGCTGTCTGCTCGATGATGATGCCACTTGACCTATATCTACAGTGGGACATGAGGCCAAACGAGATGGGACATCCGACACCGCTGAACCGAGCTCGCCGCGGCCGTCCTGACTACCCGCCGTCCTGCCGCAAGTACGCATCGATCGCTGCGGCGGCCCGCTTTCCGGCCCCCATCGCCTCGATGACCGTCGCGGCGCCGGTGACGATGTCGCCGCCGGCGAAGACGCCCCGCTTGCTCGTGCGCCCGGTCTCCGGATCGGCCACGATGTTTCCCCGGCGGGTGACCTCCAGATCGGGCGTTGTCTTCGGGATGAGCGGATGCGGCCCGTTGCCGATCGCGATCACGACCGTGTCGACCTCGATCACGAACTCCGAGCCCTCGATCGACACCGGACGGCGTCGCCCGCTCTGGTCCGGCTCGCCGAGCTCCATCCGCACGCAGCGCATGCCCTTCAACAGCCCGTCTTCTCCGATCAGCTCGACCGGGTTGGTGAGGAACTGGAACCGAATCCCCTCTTCCTTGGCGTGGTGAACCTCCTCGGCGCGCGCCGGAAGCTCCTCCTCGCTGCGGCGGTAGACGATGATCGACTCCCGCGCTCCGAGGCGGAGCGCGGTCCGCGAGGAATCCATCGCCACGTTCCCCCCCCCGACGGTGACGACGCGCTCGCCGATCTTAATCGGCGTGTCGTATTCGGGGAACCGATAGGCTCGCATCAGGTTCGTCCGCGTGAGGAACTCGTTCGCCGAGTAGACGCCGTTCAGGTTCTCCCCCGGAACGCCGAGGAATCGGGGCAGCCCGGCGCCGGTACCGATGAAGACCGCGTCGTATCCGTCCTCCAACAGTTCATCGACCGTGCAGATCCGGCCGATGACCTTGTTCACCAGAATCTCGACCCCCATCCGGCAGAGGGCGTCGACCTCCCGCTTGACGATCGCCTTCGGGAGACGAAACTCGGGAATCCCGTACATCAGCACGCCACCGGCCTCGTGCAGCAGCTCGAACACGGTCACGGCGTGTCCGCGCTTCCGGAGCTCGCCCGCGGCGGTCAGCCCGGCGGGGCCGGCGCCGATCACCGCGACGCGTCGTCCCGTGTCGGGCGCGACGTCCGGGCAGCACGGCTCGTTCTCCGCTTCCCAGGTAGCGCAGAAGCGCTCCAACCGGCCGATCGCCACCGGCTCGAATCGGACGCCGAGCGTGCAGACGCCCTGACATTGGGTCTCCTGCGGGCAGACGCGGCCGCAGACCGCCGGAAGGTCGTTCGCCGCCTTGATCGTGGCGATCGCCTCGGCGAACTGCCGGTGCTTGACCTGTTCGATGAACCGCGGGATGTCAATCCCCACCGGACAGCCTTCGACGCACGGGGCCGTCTTGCACTGGAGACACCGCTCCGCTTCCCGGATTGCCTCTTCCTCGGAGTATCCTAAAGGGACCTCGAAGAAGTTATGGATCCTCTCCTCCGGCGGCTGCTCGCGCATCGGGGTCTGTTTCTCGACGATCACTGTCCCGCTCCTTCGCCGGCCTCGGCCATGTACCGATCGAGCGCACAGGCTTCCTCGTGGGCGTAGTAGCTTTGCCGTGCCATCAACAGATCGAAGTCGACCCGATGGCCGTCGAACTCGGGACCGTCGACGCACGCGAACTTGGCGACGCCGCCAACGTCGACGCGGCACCCGCCGCACATCCCGGTGCCGTCGATCATCACCGAGTTGAGGCTGACGATCGTCGGCACGTCGAACTCGCGTGTGATCTCGCTGCAGACCTTCATCATGATCGCCGGACCGATCGCCCAGACGCGGTCGACGGCGCGCCCGGATGCCAGGATCTCACGCAGCGGATCGCTGACGAATCCTTTCCCCCCGAACGTTCCGTCGTTCGTCATCACGTACAGCTCGTCGCAGACGGCCTGGAACCTCTCGTGGTAGAAGATCAGATCGCGACTCCGGTAGCCGATGATCCCGATCACGGCGTTCCCCGCCTCGTTGAGCGCACGGGCGATCGGGTAGACCGGCGCGATCCCCACGCCGCCGCCGACGCAGACGACCGTCCCGTACTTCTCGATCTCCGACGGGGTACCGAGCGGCCCGGCGAAGTCGAGGACGGCGTCCCCGACGTGAAATCGGTCACCCATCTCCCGGGTACTCTTCCCGACTTCCTGCACGACGAGCGTGACGCCGCCGGTCTCCGGATCGCATTCGACGATTGTCAGCGGAATCCGCTCGCCCCGCTCGTGGAGGCGCAGGACGATGAACTGACCCGGCTTTGCTCTCCGAGCGACCTCGGGGGCGTGGATCACGTACTCCCGGATCGCTGGGGCGAGGGTTTCCTTGCTCAGGATTTCGTACACGCCGACAACGCCTCCGATCAGACAATTGCCGGCCTGCCGCGGCCGACGCCGGATTATCCCTGCTGCATTCGTCCTTCTCAAACCCTGCGCGTCCGGCGTACAATCCGGCCGTTTTGGACACGCGCTACTACGTGGAGAGCGACGGCCGCATCTACCTCGTCCGGCGGGGCGAGGTGCTCGATCTCCCGTTCCCCGATGAGATCCCGTTCGAGGTCGAACCGATCGCGCGACTCCGCACGGCCGAGCCGGTCTGGTTCTGCGTCCCGCACCTCGACGGACACCCGAGCGAGTGGCCGAGCAAGGACGACGTGCCCACCATCGAGCGCGTCACGCCGCTCGTGCGCGAAGCGGTCCACGCGACGATGCCGCGCGTCGTGGTCGAGGGCGTCTGTCTCCGCGAGGGCCGGATCCTGTTGGTGAAGGGGAACCGTGGCTTGACCGAGGGCCGCTGGACCCTGCCCGGCGGGTTCCTCCGCTTCGGGGAGGGCCCGAGGGACGGCGTCCTGCGCGAGGTGCGCGAGGAGGTCGGCGTCGACGCGACGGTCGAAGAACTCATCGACGCGGGCTCCAAGCTCGGAGAGCACACGCACCTGCATTGGGTCATGCTCTTCTACCGCGTCCGCATCGACGGCGAGCCGGTGCCGAACCCGGACGAAATCGCCGAGGCTCGGTTCGTCGAGCTTGCCGAGGCACGAGAGCTCGTCTCGGACGAGATGATGTGCAACGCGATCGAGAGGATCGCCGACCTCGCTTCATCTCGGGAATCGCTCGCGTTCCCTAGAGCAGATCCATCTGAATCGACAGCTTGACGTCGACGTTCCACTCCAGGTAGTACGGACGGTGCTCGAGCGTCACGCCGAGGACGACGTCGGCCGTATCGACCGGGGTCAACAGGAGGTCGAACGCCAGGTTGTGGATGTCGGTCGTCTCACCGGCCCACGTCTCGCGCGAGAAGTCGTACGCCGCAACGAGGCTGAGGAAGTCCGCGATCAGGAAATCGTACGCGACCGTGACGTCGACCCGGTTCGTCTCGAGGAGGTCCATCGGCCCGGAGAACGACCCCTGAACGAGGAACTGCACCTGCGGGGTGGCCGTGAACGCGTAGTTGAACGCGCCGGTGATCAGCAGGCCCGCCCCGCCGCCGGACGGATCGAGCAGCGCGTAGCCGAGGCCGAACTTCAAATCCCATCCGCAGTAGCGAGAGAACCCTCGCTCCTGGATGAACTGCGTGATCTCCGAGATGTCGAGCGCATCGAGGCCGCCGGTCCGGACCAGTCCGGATCCCTCGATGATCTCCTGGACGACGGCGAGGAGATCGGCGAGCGAGTCGTAGGTGGCGGCACTGCCGATCTCGCGTGCGATGATCTGCTGATCGACGGGATGGAGGTGATCGGTGAGACTCCCTCGCTCCACCAGGTACTCGTCGATCCGTACGGCCTTCGCCAGCGGCGTCACGTCGGTGAACCGTCCGTACCCGAGACCGACGTTGAACGACAGACCGACCGCATCGAACGACGACGAGCTGCGGGCGCTCGCTCCGGCGAAGGCGAAGTACGCGTCCTCGGACGAGAAGTAGCGCTTGTAGTTGCCGTCGGCGACGGTGGAAGACGTCGAGATGTCGACCGTCGAGATGAGCATCTCGCTCTCGAGCGAGACGTCAAACCCGAACTCCGGTGTGTCGTAGAGCCGGACGTACTCGGTCCCGAACAGACCGTCGTTGACGTCGAAGTTCTCGAGCCCGTACGGATCGTTGTGATACTGGTACGAGAAGCTGAGCACCAACGACGACAGGTCGGTCAGGGGCGACTGGTATTCGCACAGCGGGATCGAGAGGCCCGCAACGCTCACGCCGACGACGAGCACCCACGCCAGAAAGAACCACCGTCGCATCGCGATCACCTCGCTCGAAGCCTAGATCGGGCCGAGGAAGCGCTCAACCGAATCGTTCCCCCACCGAGGTGCGGTATGTCCCGGGGACCGGACCGCCCTACGCGACGTCGCCGAACAGCGAGAGCTGCCGCTCGCGCGTCTTGCTCAAGCTCCCGACGCCGACGCCGATCAACCGGATCCCCCGCTCGTCGAGACGGGTTCGATCGCGCAGCAGGTGGACGGCGAGGGCCGCGATCAGGTGAGCCGAATCGGTCCCCGAACCGAGCCGCGTCTGGCGGGTGATCGTCCGGAAGTCGGGGTATCGAACCTTGATCCGCACCGTCCGACAGACGAGCGACTCGCGCTGCAGCTGCGAGACGACGGCGCGCGCCAGCCGCCGCGCCTCCTTCTCGATCTCCGCCGTCTCGACCATGTCGAACGGGAAGGTCACCTCGCGCGAAATCGACTTGGACTCCGCCTCGCCCTGCAGCGGCGTCTCGTCGATCCCGCACGCCAGCCGCTGGAGCCGTCGCCCGTTGCTGCCGAACTCGCGGACGAGCAGCTCGAGCGGCGCGCGACGGAGGTCGCCGATCCGGAGGAGGCCGAGGCCGCTCAGCCGGCGCTCGGTGACCCTCCCCACCCCCCAGAGCCTGTCGATCGGGAGAGGGTCGAGCAGCTCCTGTACCTCGTCCAGCTCGATCGCCAGGAACCCGTCCGGCTTGCTCAGCTCGGACGCCAGCTTCGCCAAGAACCGATTCGGTGCCAGGCCAACCGAGCAGGTCAGCCTCGTCTCGCCCTCGACGCGGCGCTTGATCTCCCGGGCGACCGCCGCCGCCCGCTCCGGCTCCTGTCCGTGCCGCGAGAGGTCGAAGAACGCCTCATCGAGCGAGACCGTCTCGACCACCGGGGAGTAATGACGGAGGATCCTCCGCACGACGTCCGAGATCTCCTTGTAGCGGGCGAACCGGGGGGAGAGGTAGATCCCGCTCGGGCATCGCCGCCGCGCGACGGCCATCGGCATCGCGCTATGAATGCCGAACGCCCGCGCCTCGTACGACGCGGTGGAGACGACCCCGCGGGGACCGAGGCCGCCGACGATGACCGGCTTCCCGCGGTACTCTGCCCGATCGAGCTGCTCGACCGCGGCGAAGAACGCGTCCATGTCGAGGTGGCCGATCCGCCGCTGCGCGCCCGCCTTCATCGGCGCACCCCGAGACGCCGCAACCGCTCGGCCATCGCGGGATCCGAGACGTCGTTGACGATCCGATACGACGCCGGGCCGTAGTCCGGCCCGTGGCGAGGGGCGCGGTTCGGGTAGCCGACCCGTTCGAGCGCGTCGACGGAGAACGGGATCCGCCCCGATCTCGCCATCGCGATCGTCTCGTCCCACCGGCGTTCGAAGTCGGGCCGCCGACCGTTCCTCCGCCGCTGTCCAACGAGCAGCTCGATCAACCGATCGACCTCGACGCCCGACCGCTTGCAGGCGGCGAGATGAATCCGGGCCACCCTCCCCTTGGGATCGATCGTCTGCAGCGCCGGCTCGATTGCCCACGCGTCGTCGACCGGGAGCCGATCCCACTCCTCGCGAAACGCGCGGCCGTACCGCTCCGGATCGACAAGCAGGTGGTCTCCCCCGAACACGGACTGGTAGATCAGCTTCTGGAGGTCCCGCTCGTCCATGCGCGGATGGCGGGCCCGTTCCACCTCGATCACGTCGAGAAGGGCGTTCGTGTCGGCCATGGGGGTGAGGATAGAATCGGGCGAAATGCCGATCAAGGGACGCGTGGCGATCACCGGCCGACCGGGGGTGGGAAAGACGACGGCGATCGAGCGGCTGCTCGGGATCCTCCCCCTTTCCGCCGGGGGGATGATCACCAAGGAGATCCGGGTCTGCGGGCGCCGGGTCGGCTTCTCGCTCGTCGACGTCGCGACGGGCGAGGAGGGCGTCCTCGCGCACCTGCACCGCCGCGACGGTCCGAGGGTCGGCCGCTACACGGTCGACCTTCGTTCGCTCGTGGAGATCGGCGTCCGCGCGATCCGTCACGCCGTCGACGCGTGCGACCTCGTGGTCGTCGACGAGATCGCTCCGATGGAGCTGACCTCGCCCGGCTTCGTTCCGGCCGTGGAGGAGGCCCTGGCGAGCGACAAGTCGCTGCTGATCTCCACCCACGCCAACGCCGACCACCCGATCGCCCACAGGGTCCGCAGGGAGCTGACGCTGTTCAGGATGAAGTTGAGCAACCGGGACCGGCTGATCGAGGAGATCGCGGCCCACTTCGGCGTCGCCGTCCGACGCGTCCGGCAGGTCTCCCCTTCCTCGAGAGATCGTTCGTCGCTCGACGACGGCTAGGACGCGAGGACTTGATGGACCGCCGCGACGAGCCCGTCGACGTCGAGCCCGTAGTGGGACAGCAGGGCGTCGGCGTCCCCCGACTGCCCGAAGCGGTCGTCGACGCCGACCCGGACGACGCGGGTCGGGCGGCGCTCCGACAGGGCCTCGCAGACCGCGCTTCCCAATCCGCCGGTGATCTGGTGCTCCTCCGCCGTGACGACGGCTCCGGTCTTCGCCGCGGAGGCGACGATCGTCTCCGCGTCGAGCGGCTTGATCGACGACGCGTTGATCACCTCGGCCGAGATCCCGCCTTCCGCGAGCCGCTCGCGGGCCTTGAGGGCGACCGAGACCATCACCCCGCAGGCGACGATCGTGACGTCGGTCCCCTCGCAGAGGAGCTCGGCCCGTCCGAGCTCGAACGAGAACCGCTCGCCGTGGATCACCGGAAACGGGGCGCGCGCGAGTCGGACGTAGATCGGGCCGTCGTCGCACGCGGCGACGAACCGCGTCACGGCCTCCGCCTCGACGGCGTCGGCGGGGACGACCACGCGCATGTTCGGGAGGACGCGCATGTTGGAGACGTCCTCCAGCATCTGGTGGCTCGCGCCGTCCTCCCCGACCGTCAGCCCGGCGTGGGTGGCGACGATCCGCACCGGCACCTTGGGGTAGGCGACGACCTGGCGGATCTGCTCCCACATCTTCCCGGCGGCGAAGACGGCGAACGTCGACACGAACGGCCGATACCCGCTCATCGCCAGACCGGCCGCCGTCCCGATCATGTTCGCCTCGGCGACCCCCATGTTGAAGAACCGATCCGGGTGCTCGGCGGCGAAGGACGACGTCTTCGTCGACCCCGCGAGGTCGGCGGTCAGAACGACGATCCGCGGGTCCTCGCGCCCGAGCTGCGCGAGGGCCTTCCCGTACGCGTCGCGCGTCCCCTCCGTCCGATCGAAGCTCACTTCGGGACCCCCTCCCAGTCCTTGAGGAATCGCTCGATCCCCGCGTCGGTCAACGGATGGTCGAACAGCTTCTTCAGCACCGCGTACGGAACGGTCGCGACGTCGGCCCCGAGGGTCGCCGCCTCGACGACGTGCCGGGGGTGACGGACGCTCGCCACGAGGACCTCGGCGGGGAACGCGTAGTTCGCGTAGACCTCGAGGATCTCCGCGATCAACCCCATCCCGTCCCCGCCGACGTCGTCGATCCGCCCGACGAACGGCGACACGAACGTCGCGCCGCACTTGGCGGCGAGCAGCGCCTGATTCGACGAGAAGACCAGCGTCACGTTCGTCCGGATTCCCTCTTCGGAGAGCCGCCGGACCGCCTCCATTCCGGCCTCGGTCATCGGGATCTTGACCACCACGTTCTCGTGGATCGCGGCGAGTTCGCGCGCCTCGGACGTCATCCCGTCGGTGTCGAGCGCGGTGACCTCGGCGCTGACCGGACCGTCGACGATCCCGCAGATCTCGACGATCACGTCCTCGAACGGCCGCTTCTCCCGCGCGACGAGCGTCGGATTTGTCGTCACGCCGTCGACCAGCCAGGCCATCTCGCGGATCTCCGACACGTTCGCCGTGTCGATGAACAGCTTCATGTCCCCTCCCCTTCGCTCCGCAGCTTCCGGACCGTCGCCAAGTTTAGCGGGTCGGCGTCCGGGCGGCCATCGATCACCTTCGGCGTCTCGAGCACGAACGGCAGGCCCCGAAGGCGCGGGTGCCTGACGACCGCGCCGATCCCGGACGAGCCGATCTCCCCGCGCCCGATGTGGGCGTGGCGATCCCGGCGCGAGCCGAGCGGGAACCTCGAGTCGTTGAGATGGATCATCTCGAGCCGATCGAGGCCGATCGTGCGATCGGACCGACGCACCGTCCCGTCGACCGCCTCGCGGGTCCGCAGGTCGTACCCCGCCGCGAGCGCGTGGCACGTGTCGAGGCAGACGCCGATCCGGGACGCGTCGGCGACCCCGGCGAGGATCGCCGCGAGCTCGTCGAACGAGGCGCCGATCGTCGTCCCGGATCCGGCGGTGTTCTCCAGCAGGAGCCGCACGCCGGGCGACTCGGCCCAGACCGTCGACTCGATCGTGCGATCGAGCGCGCCGACGATCCGGTCGATCCCCGCCTCCGCCCCGCTCCCCACGTGCGCCCCGAGGTGGGTGACCAGCGCGTCGGCCCCGAGCAGCCCGGCCCGCCGGGCCTCCTCGATCAGCCCGTCGACCGAGCGCTCGTACAGCGCCTCGTCCGGGCTGGCGAGGTTCAGCAGGTACATCGTGTGGACGACGAGATACCGGACCGACGAGGCGTCCCGACGGTCGCGAAACCGGCGCGCGACCTCGTCGGTGATCTCCTTCATCCGCCACACCGCCGGGCTGTGCGTGAAGACCTGCAGCGCGTTGTTCCCCAGCTCCTCCGCCTCGTCGATCGCACGCGGGAATCCCTTGGCGATCGAGAGGTGACATCCGAGGAGGAACCGGTCGTCCGAGCCGTTCATCGTCGCCGACGATTATCGAGCCGCCCGCTCGGGCCTTCAACCGAAGGGTTTGCCGGACGCCGCCGGGACGGGTACGGTTTACGCGGAGGGACCAATGGACTATCAAGTCGTCGTCGTCGGTGGAGGGCCGGGAGGGTACGTGTGCGCCATCCGTTGTGCCCAACTCGGCCTCCGTGTCGGATTGCTGGAAGAGCGGGAGCTCGGGGGCGTCTGCCTGAACTGGGGCTGCGTCCCGACCAAGGCGCTCTACGCCGCGACGAAGCTCATCGAGCGGGCGAGCACGGCAGACGAGATGGGGATCGGCTTTCCGCCTCCCTCGATCGACCTGACGAAGCTCGCCGCGTGGAAAGCGCGCGTCGTCTCGAAGCTCGTCGGCGGGATCGAGACCCTCCTCGACAAGAACGGCGTCGACGTGCACCGCGCCCGTGGTCGCCTCGACGGATCGGGGCGCGTCGCGCTCGCGTCCGGTGAAACCTTGACCGCCGAACGGATCGTCCTCGCCACCGGCTCGTCGCCGATCGAGATCCCGGGCTTCCCGTTCGACGATCCGCTCGTGTGGTCGTCGGACGACGCGCTGGCGCTGACCGAGATCCCGGACCGACTGGTCGTCATCGGCGGCGGGGTGATCGGCCTCGAGCTGGCGACGATCTACCGTCGCCTCGGCAGCTCGGTCACCGTGATCGAGCTTCTGCCGGAAATCCTCTCGGCCGTCGACCTCGATCGTCGGACCCTCGGCGTGGTGAAGCGATCCTTGGCAGAACAAGGGATCGACGTTCGAACGGGCACGGCGGCCGATTCGTACGAGCCGGCGAAAGACGCCCTTGCCGTCCGGCTGAACTCCGGCGAGAGCCTCGAGGCCGACCGCGTTCTCCTCGCGGTCGGACGCCGGCCGAACACGGCCGACCTCGGGCTGGCGTCGGTCGACCTCGAACCGGAGCCGAGCGGCGTCCTCGCTGTCGACGACAGCCTGGAGACCCGCGCCCGGGGCGTCCACGCGATCGGCGACCTGGTGGCCGGGCCGATGCTCGCCCACAAGGCGTCGGCCGAGGGCGTCGCGCTCGCCGACGCGCTCGCCGGCGGCGAGACGAGAGTCCTCGACCACGAGACGATCCCGCAGGCGATCTTCACCGACCCCGAGATCGCGTCGGTCGGCCTCTCCGAGCGGGCCGCGAAAGAACGCGGACGCGAGATCCTCGTCGGGCGGTTCCCGTACGCGGCGCTCGGCAAGGCGCTCGGGATGCGCGACGCCTCCGGCTTCTTCCAGATCGTCGCCGACGCGGGGGATCATCGGGTCCTCGGGGCGCAGATCGTCGGCGCCGAGGCGTCCGATCTCATCTCGGAGGCCGCCGTCGCGCTTCAGGCGGGGCTGACGCTCGAGGCGATCGCCGACGCGGTCCACCCGCATCCGACGCTGCCTGAGGGGCTGAAGGAGGCGGCGGAGAACGCCCTCGGCCGGGCGATCCACACCGTGAATCGCTGAACGTAAGATCAATCGGCCGCGACGCCGTATTCGACCTCGGACGAGGCGGCACCTTCGGGCTCGCTCGCCGGAGAGCCGTTCGGCGTCTGATCCTCGATGTGGATCAGCGCGGGGACGAAGAAGCTGATCAGCGCCGTCGCCGTGCAGATCAGACCCGCCAAGAGAAACCAGAACGGCACGCCGGTCACGTCGGCGACCGGCCCGGCGATCGCCAGCCCGATCGGCGTGGTCAACGAGAACAAGCTTCCCAGCAGCGCAAAGACGCGTCCCTGCATCTCCGGGGGAACGGTCGCCTGGAGCAACGCGGAGATCGGGCCGTCGGTCAGCGAGATCATCACCCCGACGACGAAAACGCCGGCGATCCCGAGCCAGAGCATGTGCGCCGGGGCCAGCCCGAGGACGACGCAAGCGACGCCGATCCCGAGGAGCCCCGTCAGGATCGTGTAGACCTTCCGCTTGAATCCGCCCCATGTACTGAGCACGAGTCCGCCGACCAGCATCCCGACACCCGCCATCGCGTCGAAGAAGCCCAATTGCGGTGCACCGCCTCCGAAGTGCTCGTAGACCAGCAGCGGAGACAACGAGAACGCGGGCATCAGCGCGATCTTCAGGATCGACGCGCCGACCAGGAGCGCGAGGAGTCCCGGCCAACCGAAGACGAACCGGAGGCCGTCCCGTGCGTTGGCGAGGAACGATTTCGCCTTCACCGCCTCGACGTGCTCCCGCGCGGGCTGGGGCACGAACAGGAACAGCAACGGTGCCACGGCGAACGCCGCCGTCGCCACGTCGACCATCATCACGCCGTGTAGCGGAAGCAGCGACAACAGCAACGCGCCGAGCGGCGGGCCGAGGATATTGAGAAGCCCGTGAATCGTCTGATTGAGGCCCGCGATCCGTGTGTAGTGCTGCTCGGGGACCATCAGCGTCGTCGACGCGGCCATCGCCGGCCAGTGAAACGCTCCGCCGAACGACCGGGCGAGCATCACCACGTAGACGTGCCAGACCTCCATCGTGCCCGACCAGAAAAGGTACGCGAGCCACAGGCCGACGAGCGCGATGAACGAGTCGGCGACGATCATCACCGCGCGTCGGTTCCACCGATCGATCAACGCCCCGACAAACGGTCCGAGGACGATCTGCGGGATCATCGCCACCAGGGCCGCAGAGGCGAGAACCGTGGCCGAGCCGGTCGTCGTCGTCAGCCACCACACCAGGGCAAACTGAGCCGCTCGGCTGCCGACGATCGACAGCTGCTGGCCGGTCCAGATCGTGAAGAAACGACCCTTCCAGCGCCCGGCCACGGTTTCCACTCGTTCTCCGCGTTCCATCGGCTTCGCTTCGTCAGTCGACGCGCGCCCGCATCCGGTTCAACGGAGGCGTTCAGACCTTCTGTTGCCGCTCCACTTCCGCGTCGTCGTGGACCTTGAGCGTCTCGGTGTACTCGACGGACCCGATGCGACAGCCGGGACCGATCTCGACCCGCGTCCCGCGGACGACGTCGGCGATCGTGTTCTCGAGGTGGATCTCGTCCCCCTCGATCTGCGTCGTCCGAAGCTCGGCCGTCCCTCCGCCGGTCAGCATCTTCGCCAGGCCGCCGAGCAGGGTCGCACCGAGCGACTCGGGACGCTCGACGTGGATCCTCTCCCCGCCGATCTCCCGCGCCGTGCACCGACCCGCGAGGCGGATCTCCACCTTGTCGGCCGACAGGAGGCCCTCGATGTCGAACCCCCCGCTCGCCTTGAAGATGTCGGCCTCGACGTCGCCTCCGACGCGGAAGCTCCCACTGCTCTTGAAGTACTCCGCGGCGATGTCTCCCTCGGCGTGGAAGTGGCCCGAGGACTTGAACTCCTTCGCTTCGACCGGCCCCTCGATCTTGGCGGATCCGCTGACGCGCATCTCGTCTGCCCTGACCGCACCGCCGAACTTCCCGCTGCCGGAGATCGTGATCTGCCCCGCCTCGGTCCGTCCCGATACCCGGCCCGATCCGGAGATCCTCAGCTCCTCGGCGGTCAGATCGCCGTCGACCCTGCCGGACCCGGAGACCGCGACCCGCCCATACTCCCCCCCGCCGAGGCGGCCGGACCCGGATATGCTCACTGATCGTCGCTCTTCACTCATCGCTTCACCTCACGTTCGTCCGATTCTCGGCGCGCGTTGCCCTCGCCGGACGCCGTTTCGTCGCTCCGCGCGAGGTCGAGCTTGATCCGCTGCAACACGGTCGACAGGTCGACGGTCGCCACCACCTCGATCGCCGGATCGAAGACCGCGCCTTCCTCCGTCAGCGCCACGAGGCTGATCTGCGCCGAGATGCCGCCGGACGCGACCCGCTTACGCAGCAAGTACAAGTTGAGCCCGTTCTCCGACACGCGGTCCAGCAGGCCGCCTCCGCGCTCGCCCTCCAGGGTCCTCCGAACGAGATCGATCTCCTCGTCCCGCGCGGAGCGACGCAGCCGACTGAGAACGCCGAGAACGAACGCCTGCCAGATCGAAACGGCCTCGTCCGACGCCTCGGCCGGACAGCACGTCCTCAGCAGGTCATCGTCGAGCCAACCGAGGCGCTCGAGCTTCGACAGGGCCACTCTCAGCTTGGCGTTGACGTGCGTGGTGATCAGCTCGGCGAGGTCGTCGAGCGGGTGCTCGTCCTTCATCGCCTTGATCCGCTCGATCCGCTCGATGATCTTGTCCCGAGGGAAGAACGTCTCCTGCCCGGTGAACGTCGACCGGTGGACGAACCAGATCTCCGGGATGAGTCCCTTTCGTTTCCATCGGTACAGCTGGCCGTAGGAGATCCCCATCTTCTCGAGGACCTCCTTCTTCGAGATCAGCTTTTCTTCGTCCATGGCTCTCCCCTAAGCAACAGCATACTGTTCTATTTCGCCGTGGCGCCGCTCGGGCGGACCCGACACAGCACCCGATCGCAGGCCGGTTCGCGATCCCGCCGGACTCTGCTCCGCTCGACATCGAGCTTCTCCAGACTAGATAAGAGCTTCTGAGCGTACACCATCCGCATGAGCTTCTCCATATCGTAGTACGTCAGCGCCATCCGATTCACCTCCACGAGAGAAGTTGTCGGCAGTATAACATCACATTGTTATGTTGTCAAGGGGGACGACTCGGAACGCCTCAGGAACCGCTCGCGGCCAGACCGCATCCGGGTTGGCGGGACCCGGTCGTGCGCCGGAGGAGCGCTTGTCCCGCGTCGCACCGAGATCGATAATGCCGAAGACGCATACGGGAAGGACGGCCGGTGTCGACCTGTCTCGCGCGCCGAGCCCAAGAGGGGGAACACATCGATGCTGATCATCTGGATCCTACGGCTCGTTCTGCTCGCGGTCTTTCTTCCGCTGTTGATCCCGTTTGGCGCGCTGGCCGGTGCGTTCGTCTTCTCCCCGATCCCGATCGCGCTCCTCTCGTTGGCGCTTGCGCTGCTGGCGCTCGCCGTCGTCCTCGGGCTGATTCTCGGGGTCCTCGGGACGCTGGTCGACGTTTTGATCGTCCTGACGCTGATCGGGATCGCCTGGAAGTGGCCGCGTGGGATCCGCGCGCCGCTCCCGGCGAAGATCCGGCTGGCCTACCGCGGTCTGCGAAACGCGTTCCGCCAGCAGCTGCGCCATTGCTCCGCGACCGACTTCGCCCTCTGCCTCGCGATCGTGATCATCGCGGTCATCCTCAGCCTCTCGTCCGGATTCCTCCACTTCCTCCTCACCGTTCTCGCCGTGCTCCTGATCGTCGGCGTCGTTTGGAAGTGGCCGCGAAACCCGCACCTGCCGCTGCTGCGCAAGCTACCGGTCGCCCTCCGTGCGCTGTGGGACGATCTCCGGTCGCGGTTCCGCTAAACGCGGTGAACGGATGGAAAGCCCGGTTCAAGTGAACCGCCTCGGCGGGTCACTTGCCCGGACATTGTGCGGCGACCGCCGGATCGATCCCCTTGTTTCCGTAGGCGGTCTCGAAGTGGGCCGCGAACTCACCGGCCAGCTTCGACGCCCGTTCCCGGTACTTCGACGCGTCCGCCCACGCGCGTTCCGGCCGGAGGATCTCGGAGGGCACCCCGAGACAGGATCGCGGAATCGACACGTGAAAGAGCGCATCGCGATCGTACGCCACGTCCCGAAGCCCGCCCGACAGCGCGGCGTGAACCATCGCCCGGGTCAGCGTGATGTCCATCCTTTCCGCCTCCCCGTACGGCCCGCCGCTCCACCCGGTGTTGACGAGATAGACATCGGTCCCGTGGGCGTCGAGCCGCTCGCCGAGCATCCGCGCATAGACGTCCGGGTTGCACGGCATGAACGGTTCGCCGAAGAACCGGGAGAAGGTCGTCTTCGGTTCGACGACGCCGGTCTCGGTCCCGGCGAGCTTGCTCGTGTAGCCCATCAGGAACCAGAGCATCGCCTGCTCTTTGCTCAGACGAGCGATCGGGGGAAGGACCCCGTTCGCGTCCGCGGTGAGGAAAAGGATCGTTCGGGGATGCCCACCGGTCGACGACGGCTTCACGTTCGAGAGGTAGGTGAGGGGGTACGATCCCCGCGAGTTCGGCGTCATGCGGTCGTCGAACAGGTCGAAGCTTCCGTCCGGGTAGACCATCGCGTTCTCGACGATCGCTCCGTGCCGTTCGACGGCGTCCCCATGCATGATCGCGTGGTAGATCTCGGGCTCCTTGTTCGGATCGAGGTCGATCAGCTTGGCGTAGCAGCCGTTCTCGAAGTTCGCGATCCCTCGATCGCTCCAGCCGTGCTCGTCGTCCCCGAGCAACGCGCGGCGAGGATCGGCGGAAAGCGTCGTCTTCCCGGTACCGGAGAGCCCGAGCAGCAGAGCGATGTCGCCCTCCGGCCCCTCGTTCGCCGAGCAGTGCAGCGGCAGGATTCCCTCCGCCGGAAGGAGGTAGTTCATCACGGTGAAGATGAGCTTCTTCACCGAGCCGCCGTAGGCGGAGCCGTAGACCACGCCGATCCGCCGATCGAAGTCCATGCCGATGACCATCGTCGACGTCCCGCCCAGACGCGGGTCGATCCGAAGCCGCCCCTCGTAGCGCGCGGGATTCAGCTTGTCGTACGGAAGCACGAGAAGCCGAAACGGTCGCTCCGAGAAGAGGCTCTGCTCGACTCGATCGGGAATCGGTCGGAACATGTTGTCGGCGAAGAGGGCGGCGAGCGCCCGATCGGTGACCAGCTTGACCGGCAGGGCGTAGCTCGTGTCGGCGCCGGCCACGCGGTCGACCTCGTAGAGGCGCTCCTTCGCCTCGAGCGTCCGAAACACGTCCTCGATCACGTCATCGAAGGTCGCTTCATCGATCGGCAGGTTGTTCGGCGAGTCCCAGTCGATGGTCTCCTCGCTCGCCGGTCGGCGGACGATGACCGTGTCGGCCGGGCTGCGGCCGGTGGACTCCGGCGGCGTCCACGTGGCGAGAGCTCCCCCGGCGCTCACCATCGCCTCTCGGCCGTCGACGGCCGCCCGGATCATGTCCTCCCGGCACGGGTTCGAGACAACAGGACCGCGCGACAGGAGATCGCTCAGATCACGTTCGAATGCCATTCGATCTCACCCGTATCGGCACAGGCCGCGCTCGCGGCCGGCCGTAGTTGCCGGATCATATCCAACAAACCGCTTGGGCGAAAGGCGAATTCCTGCCGGACATCCCGCGATCGGACGGCGGGCCTGCCGTCGGGGATGTCACAGCTTTAGTTCGAACAGCCGGGCCGCGTTTTCGGTCGTCCTTCGGGCCACGTCCTCCGGATCGAGCCCCTTGAGTCGTGCGATCTCCTCCGCAACGTACGCGACGTACGACGGCTCGTTCCGGCGGCCGCGGTACGGGACCGGCGTCAGGTACGGGGAGTCCGTCTCGACCAGGAGCCGCTCCAACGAAACGACCTTGACGGCTTCGCGGAGGGCGCCGTTCTTCGGGTAGGTCACCGGACCCCCGATTCCGAGGTGAAGGCCGAGGTCGAGGAACTTTTGGGCAAGCTCCGCGTCGCCGAGGAACGAGTGGACCACGCCCCGGTGCGCGTCGCCGGCCTCCCGGAGGATCGCGAGGAGATCGTCGGTCGATTCCCGATTGTGGAGACAGATCGGCAGGTCGACTCCTCGCGCCAGTTCGAGCTGCTCCCGGAAGGCCCTCCGCTGCACGTCCCGCGGGGACAGGTCCCGGTAGTAGTCGAGGCCGATCTCCCCGATCGCGACGGCCTCGCCGTGCTTGGCGAGTTCTCCCAACTCGCCAAGCACGGCGCCGTCGACATGCTTGGCGTCGTGCGGATGGACGCCGACGGTCGCCCAGATCCGCCGGTGCCGTTCGGCTAGGCGGACGGCCTCCCGGCTCGAACGAAGATCGGAGCCGATGGTGACGATCCCGATGTCCTCGGCGAACGCGCGCGCAATCACGGCGGCGCGATCCTTCCCGAACGCGCGATCGTCGAGGTGGGCGTGGCTGTCGATCAGCCGCATCCCTCGACCTCTCGGAGCGCCTCGGGGATCCGATCGATCAGATCCGACGGGACGAGCGACCGGGACGAGCGATCCCTCGCGTAGATCTCCGCGGCGAGGCCGTGCACGTACGTCCCGGCGAGGGCCGCGTCGGCGAGCGGGGCCCCACCGGCGGCAAACCCGGCGATCAGGCCGGTGAGCACGTCTCCGGTCCCGCCAGTGGCGAGCCCGTCGTTGCCGGTCGGATTCAGGTAGACGTCCCCTTCGGGAAGGCCGATCGCCGTCGGCCGGCCCTTGAGGACGAGAACGACCCCGTGTTCGCGGGCGAACGCCCGGGCGACGTCTCGGCGCTCCGCGTCGATCCGCTCCGGCGTCCCACCGGTCAACGCCCCGAGCTCCCCCGGATGCGGGGTCAGGATCGAGCGCCCGGAGAGTCGGGCCAGAACGTCCTCCCGGCCGACGAGGGCGTGCAGCCCGTCGGCGTCGAGAACGACCGGTCCCGGGAACCGCTCGACGATCGCCCGCACCGCGTCGAGCGCCGCCGGGACACGCGAGAGGCCCGGTCCGACGGCCAGAACACCGGCGTGTTCCATCACGTCCCGGAGCCGTGCGCTCTCGAGGCTCGCGACGTGCCCCTCCTCATCGGGAAGCGGGATCGTGAGCACCTCGGGCAGCGTCGCCTCGAAGACCGGATCGAGGGAGGCCGGTCCGGCGAGATACACCAATCCGGCGCCGGCGCGCAACGCACCGCGGCAACAGAGGATCGCCGCTCCGGTCATCCCGATCGACCCGGCAAAGACCAACGCCCGGCCGAACGTCCCCTTGTGCCCGTCCGGCCGCCGGGCGGGCAACCGGCGCCGGATCGCCGCCGACTCGCAGACCCGGGCCCACGGCTCGGCGTCCCGCAGGATCGACGCCGGATAGGCGACGTCGACGACGACCGTGTTCCCGCACTGCCCGGCCGCCGGGTAGAACAGGTGCGCCGGCTTGAGGAACGCCATCGCCAGGGTGACGTCGGCGCGGACCGCCTCGCCGAGCGTCTCCCCGCGATCCGACGCCAACCCGCTCGGCAGATCGAGGGAGACCGTCTTCGCGTCGCTCGCGTTCAGCCGCTCGACGATCCGGAGCGCCTCCCCGTCCAACCGGCGGGTCAGGCCGCTTCCGAACAGCCCGTCGACGACGCAGTCGGCCCGTTCGAGCGACGCGGCCAGCTTGTCGGCGGAAGCGGGACGGACCGGTCCGGCGCCGGCGGCGACGAGCCGCTCGGCCGTCCGCCGGACCGCCGGCGAGCAGTTCGAGAGCGGCGAGAGCAGGAACGTCTGGACGTCGACGCCCGCCTCGTACAGGCGGCACGCGACGACGAGCCCGTCGCCGCCGTTTCCGCCCGGTCCGGCGAGGACGGCCGCCCTTCGAGGGCGGAGCCGCCCGAGGATCCACTCGGCCGCGCTCGTGCCCGCGCTTTCCATCAACGCGTCCTGCCCGACCCCCGAGGCGACCGCGCGCTCGTCGAGCGCCCGTTGATCCTCCGCTCGCAGCACCCACCGCTCGTCAGCGACGTTCATCGACCGCCTCCAGGAACCGTTTCCAGGCCGCGACGATCTCGTCGGCGACCTCGCCCGCACTCCGCCCGGTCACGTCCCACCAGCTTACACCCTTCTCGCGTCGGAACCAGGCGGTCTGCCTGCGGACCAGCCCCCACGTCCTGTTCACGATCGCCCGCTCCATCTCGCGCTCCGTCGCGCGTCCGTCGATGTGCGCCGCCGCCTCCGGCACGCCGATCGTCCGATACGCCTGGCAATCCGGATCGAGGCCCTCCTCCCGGAGCCGCCTCACTTCGTCGATCAGCCCGCGCTCGATCATCCGGCGGACGCGGGCCGCGATCGCGGTCCGATGGTCGGCGCGATCCCGCCGAAGGCCAACGACGAAGAACCGGTGCGGGAGCGGCGCGGCGGCGGCCTGCCACGAGGAGATCGGTCGTCCGGTCAGCCGATGGACCTCGAGGGCGCGCGTGATCCGCAGTCGGTCGTTCGGGTGGATCGATCTCGCCGCCTCCGGATCGGCCGAGAGGAGCTCTTCATACAACGCGTCGACGCTCCGCTCCTCCATCGCCACGCGGAGCCCGTCGTCCTTCGCAGGCCCCTCGAAGATCCCGCGGAGGATCGCCCCGAGGTAGAGCGTCCCGCCTCCCACGACGATCGGGACGCGCCCGCGGCCGCCGATCTCGGGAATCAGCCGCTCGACGTCCCGGCGGAACGCCATCGCGTCGTACGAACCGCGTGCGGGGACGCAGTCGATCAGGTGGTGGACGATTCCCCGGCGCTCCGCTTCGGACGGCTTGTCGGTGACGACGTCCAGACCGGCGAAGAACGCCCGCGAGTCGGCCGAGACGATCTCCCCGTCGATCCGTCGAGCGACCTCGACGCCGACCGCCGTCTTGCCGACCGCCGTCGGCCCGAGAACGACGAGGACCGGGGCTCGACGGCCTTCGGTCGGCCGGTCCACGCCGTTCCTACTCCTCCGCGAGGAGGAGCTCGCGGAACCGCTTCAGCTCGGCGCGGCGGGACGGATGCTTCAGCTTCTCGATCGCCTTGATCTCGATCTGGCGGACCCGCTCGCGGGTGATGTTGAACTTCAGCGACACGTCCTTGAGCGTTCGCGGGTGGCCGTCCTCGAGCCCGTAGCGAAGCTTGAGGATCTCGCGCTCCCGCTCGTCGAGCTGATCGAGCGCGCGGGAGAGCTGCTCGCGAAGGAACATCCGGAACGTCTCCTTCGTCGGCGAAGGCGAGGACGGGTCCTCGATGAAATCGCCGAGCGTGTCCTCGTCCTCGTCGCCGATCGGCCGCTCGAGCGACGCGGTGTACTGCGACACGGACTCGACCTTCTTGATCTTGTCGATCGACATCCCGGTCAGCTCGGAGAGGTCCTCGAGGGTCGGGGCCGAGCCGTGGGACTGGATGTACTCGCGTTTGACCCGGTTCAGCTCGCGTACGGTCTCGATCATGTGGACCGGGACGCGGATCGTCCTCGACTGATCGGCGATCGCCCGGGTGATCGCCTGGCGGATCCACCACGTCGCGTAGGTGGAGAACTTGTAGCCCCGCGTGTAGTCGAACTTCTCGACCGCCTTCATCAGCCCCATGTTCCCCTCCTGGATCAGGTCGAGGAACGAGAGGCCGCGATTCATGTAGCGCTTGGCGATCGAGACGACGAGGCGAAGGTTCGAGATGGTCAGGCGGTCGCGCGCCGCCCGCCCCGTGCGGACCAAGTCGTTCAGCTCCTCGGGCGTCGGCTTCTGGGGGAGCTCTTCGCCGAGCTTCTCCTCGAACGAGGAGGAGACGAGGAGCTCGGCCGCCGCGCTCCCCTTCTCGACCAGCTCCTCGAGCTCGACCCGTTCGACGTCGGAAAGGTCCTTGTTTTTCCTCAGCTCCGACTTCGCGCCCTTCCCGGCCTGCACGGCGATCGAGAGCTCGGCGTACGCGCCGATCTCCATCGCCTTGGCGAGCTCCACCTCGCCCTCCTTGGTGAGAAGCGGGACCTTGCCGATCTCGCGCAGGTACGTCTTGACCGGATCCTCGCGTCGGGCCGACGCGTCGCGATCCCTCCACTGCGAGGCCATCTGCGCCTTGAGGGCCCGCTTCGCCACCGACTCCTGGAGGATCTCCTCGGTCTCCGAGTCCCCTTCCTCGTCCTCGAGCAGGTCCTCCGGATCGGTCAGATCGTCCTCGCGGGGATCGGTCGAAACGGTCTCCTCGTCCTCGCCGCTCGCTTTCTTCGGAGAGGACACCTCCACCGCGTCGTCGAGCTCGGCTTCCGCAACGGTGCGCTTCGCCTTCGCCGGGTCCTTCTTGGAAGTCCCCTTCTGCTTCTTGGCGGTCATTCGTCCCCCTTCGCAGTCAATGCCTTCGCCTTCAACGCGATCTTCCTCTCCATCAGTCCGTTCCACCGCTCCCAGTCCCCTGCTTCGGCCGCTTCCTCGAGCTGTTTCGTCAGATCCTTCAGCTCCTGCTCGGCTTCGGGCAGCGGCACCAGCCGCGCCAGCGCGTCCCTCACCGCCTTGTCCGTGTCGCTGAACCGGACCGGCGCCAGCGCGTAGTAGCTCGCCCGACGCGATGATTCCTCATCCAGATGGTCAACCAGCGCGCTCAATTCTGCAACGCCGGACGCCAGCGCCTCGGCGATCGGCCGGTTTCCCTCCGAGAAGTCTTCCGGCGTCGCGACCCCGGAGATCCGATCCCAGGTGATCTCCCCGCGGAGGAGGAGGGAGAGGAGGACCTCCTCTTCCCCCCACGACTCGACCGCACCCTGGGCGTCCCGATCCGACCAGTGAACCTCGCGACGGCGGGGAAGCCCCCTTCGCACGGACTCGACGGAAAGGTCGAGGAGGTCGGCGAGGTGTCGCTCGATCTCCTCCCGGAGCGTCGGCACGCGGACCGCCCGATAGAACTCCCGCACCGCGTCGAGGATCCGCTCCTTGCCGCGGGCGGTCGACCGGTCGTGCTCCGCGAGGACCCGATCGACGAAGAACCGGTGAAACGGGACCGCCGCCCGGATCGCCGCCGCCATCGCTTCGGCGCCCTCTCGCCGGACGAGGCCGTCCGGGTCTTCCCCGCTCGGAAGCTGGACGACGCGGACCCCGAGCCCGCTGTTCCGCAGGATCTGCATCCCGCGGATCGCCGCCGCGCCGCCAGCCGCGTCCTGGTCGTAGGAGATGACGACGTCGTCGACGAACCGCTTCAGCAGATCGGCCTGCCCTTGCGTCAACGACGTCCCCATGCTTCCGACGGCGTTCGTCAGGCCGGCCTGCTGGAGCGTCAGGACGTCGGTGTACCCCTCGACGAGGACGGCGGTCCGCGTCGCCGCCAACCCCTCCCGCGCCCACGGCAATCCGTACAGGAGCCGTCCCTTGTCGAACAGCGGGGTCTTGGGGGAGTTGAGGTACTTCGGCTCGCCCTCGAACGCCCTTCCGCCGAACGCGATCGGCCGGCCGGAGAGGTCGTGGATCGGGAAGATCGTCCGGTCGCGGAAGCGATCGTAGGTGTTCTCGTCCCCGCGGACGAGCAGGCCGAGCTCGACCAGCGTCGCCTCGCCGTGGCGCGATCCGAATCGCCGCTTCAGGTTGTCCCACCCGGGCAGCGCGTAGCCGAGCCCGTACCGCTTCCAGGACGCCTCGTCGTACCCGCGCTCCAGGAGATACGCGCGCGCCTTCTTTCCTGCGGCGTTCCCGGTCAGATTGGCGGCGAAGTACTCGGCCGCCTCGGCGGTGATCCGACGGAGCTTCTCCCGTTCGCCGTCGTCGCTCGCCTCGAACGACATCCCGACCTCGGCGGCGAGCCGCTTCACCGCCTCGATGAACGACAGCCGTTCGATCTTCATCAGGAAGGCGATGACGTCGCCGCCCTCGCCGCAGCCGAAGCAGTGCCACAGTCCCTTCTCGGCGTTGACGACCATCGAGGGGGTGTCGTCCTTGTGGAACGGGCAGCGCCCCTTGTAGTTGGCCCCGGACTTGGTCAGCGAGACGTAACGGGAGATCAACCCGATGGTGTCGACCCGCTCCTTGATCGCCTGGACGTCCGCCCGGTTCCCCTTCATCACCGACCTCGCTCCGTCGAACGGATACCGACGAGAAACGGATTCGTTTCGCGCTCCCTGTCGAGCGTCGTGGTCGGCCCGTGCCCCGGATAGACGATCGGATCACCGGGCAGCTCGCCGATTCTCCGGAGGGATTCCTTCATCTCGCGCGGCGAGCCGCCGGGCAGATCGGTCCGCCCGATCGAGCCGGCGAACAGGAGATCTCCGGCGAACAGCGCGCCGTCGGCGAGCAGGACGATGCTCCCGGGCGAATGCCCCGGCGTGTGGAGGACCCGCAGCCCGGCGACGATCTCGTCCCCCTCGTCCACGTACCGATCGAACGGCCGATGGTCGGGGAAGAAGCGGTCGACGTACGGCAGGTCGGCCCGGTGGATCATCACCGCCGCCCCGTCACGGGCCCACGCCCCGCCGACGTGGTCGAAGTGACCGTGGGTGAGGACGACCGCGTCCACCGCCGTGTCGCCGAGGAACGACGCGAGCGCCTCCGAGGCGTCGGCCGGGTCGATCAGCACGGTTCGTCCTCCGATCTCGACCCGGTAGCAGTTCGTCGCCAGAGGCCCCAGACAGACCGACGTTACGCGCATCCCGCTCTCCTTCAAGCTCGGGCAACCGCCAAGACCGCCACGGACGGGTACCCTCCGCGCTTCAGTACCTGGGCGCACTCCTCCGCGGTCGATCCGGTCGTGCCGATGTCGTCGACGAGAAGAACCCGTTCCCCACCGTATCGCAGCAGCCCGAAGGCGCCCCGCAAGTTCGTCCGCCGTTGCCGGGCGGTCAGCCGGCTTTGCGGCGGCGTGACCCGGACCTTCTCCAGGGTCTTGCGGACCGGCCTCCGGAGCCGCCTCGCCACACCGCGCGCCAGAAGCTCCGCCTGGTTGAATCCCCGTTCCCTGCGGTCCCGCGGCGACATCGGGACGAACGTGATCAGGTCGAACGCGTCCCCGAACCCGTGCCCAGGGATCCACTCCGCCATCCGGTTCGCGAGGAATCGACCGACCGCGGTCTCCTTGTCGAACTTCAACCTGCGGACCAGCTCTCCCCACGGACCGTCGTACGGACCGAGCGCGCCGAAGCGATCGACGGCGCGCTCGCACGTGCCGCAACGGAGACAGAGGTCGAGCGACGGATCCGGAAGCGCCTCCCCGCAGCGCACGCAGCGAGGACCGGCCAGCTCGGGGAGGCCCGCCTCGCACTCCGGGCAGAGGACTCTCAAGGAGTCGAGCCTCACGCCGCAGAGCACGCAGTGCGGCGGGAAGAGCAGCCCGATCGACCCTTCGAGGGCGCATCGGGCCGGTCCGACGAGGCTAGAGAAGCCGCGCGACCCGCGCCAGCTGGTGGGTGTACCCCCATTCGTTGTCATAGAACGCCATGACCTTCAGGAACCGCCCGTCGATGACCTTCGTCGTCGTCAGATCGACGACGCTCGGCCGATCGTCGCCGATGACGTCGGAGGAGACCATCGGGTCGTCGCTCACGCCGAGAACCCCGGACAGCTCTCCTTCGGCGTAGCGGCGGAACAGGTCGTTGACCTCGTCGGCCGTCGCGCCCTTCGCCAGCTCGACGGTGACGTCGCTGACCGATCCGGTCGCGACCGGAACGCGGTACGCGACCCCGTCCATCTTCCCCGCGAGCGAGGGGAGAATCTTCGTCGTCGCCTTCGCCGCGCCGGTCGTCGTCGGGACGACGTTGATCGCCGCGGCCCGGGCGCGGGACGGCTTCGAGTGCGGAGCATCGACGAGCCGTTGGTCGCCGGTGTACCCGTGGATCGTCGCGAGCAGCGCGTGGGCGACGCCGATCTCCTTCTCCAGGACGTACATCACCGGGACGAACGAGTTCGTCGTGCACGACGCGGCGGACACGATCTCCATGCTCGCCTCGATCGCGTCGTGGTTCACCCCGTAGATGATCTGGGGGATGCCTTCCCCCTTCGGCGGTGCGGAGAGCAAGACCCGTTGGGCGCCGGCCTGCAGGTGAAGCCTCGCCTTCTCGGGCGAGAGGAACACGCCGGTCGACTCGACGACGAGCTCGATCCCCATCTCCCCCCACGGAAGCTTGTCCGGCTCCCGCTCGGCCAACAGCTTGACCGCCTTCCCGTCGACGTCCAGCCCCCCGTCCGCCTCGCGAACCTCGCGGTCGTACCGGCCGTAGATGGAATCCCGCGTCAACAAGTAGCGGGCCATCTCCGACGTGAAGAACGGATCGTTGATCGCCACGATCTCCAGGTCCGGGTCTCCGAACGCGACGCGGAAGAACGCCCTCCCGATCCGCCCGAAGCCGTTGATCGCCACCTTCTTCATCCTTTAAAGCCTCCTTCCCTGCGTCTTTTCCTCGATCATCTCGACGAAGTGGCGGTGGATCCGCACGTCGTCGGTCAACTCCGGATGAAAGCTGCAGGCGAGCACGTTCCCCTCCCGCGCCATCACGGCGGTCCCGTCGTGGCGGGCCATGATCCTGACGTCCGGTCCGCTGTGGACGATGTACGGCGCGCGGATGAACACCGCCGGCACCGTCCCGATGTCCTCGACCTCGAGCGCCGCCTCGAAGCTGTCGACCTGGCGCCCGGACGCGTTCCGCTTCACCCCGATATCGATCGCCCCGATCGCCTCCGACGGACGCCCGTCGACCTCCTTCGCCAGGAGGATCATCCCGGCGCACGTCCCGAACATCGGGAAGCCGTCGGCCGCGAGCACGCGGAGCCGCTCGAGCAGGCCGCCGTCCGCGAGGAGCGACATCGCCGTCGACTCCCCCCCGGGGAGGATCAGCCCGTCGATCTCCGCCAAGTCGTCGGCCCGCTTGACGACGCGGGCGGCGATCCCCAGCCGGGACAGGCTCCCCGCGTGCTCGCGAACGGCCCCCTGAAGACCGAGGATCCCGATCCTCATTTCCCGCGCGTCTGCATCAGCTCGTGCTCGGGGATCTCCTCGATCGGGATGCCGGTCATCGCTTCGCCCAGTCCGGCGGAGACCTCGGCGACGACCTTCGGGTCGTCGTAATGGGTCGTCGCGCGGACGATCGCCCCGGCGCGCTTCTCGGGATCGGAGGACTTGAAGACGCCGCTGCCGACGAAGATCCCGTCGCAGCCGAGCTGCATCATCATCGCCGCGTCGGCCGGGGTCGCGATCCCGCCGGCGGCGAAGTTGACGACCGGCAGACGCCCCGCGTCGCGGATCGCCAGCAGCATCTGGTGCGGCGCCCCGAGCTCCTTGGCGAGCGTCATCAGCTCTTCCGGCGGAGAGGCGAGCACGTCGCGAATCTGTTCGTTCATCCGCCGCATGTGGCGAACCGCTTCGATGACGTTTCCGGTCCCCGGCTCGCCCTTGGTGCGGATCATCGCCGCGCCTTCCGCCATTCGTCGACACGCCTCGCCCAGATCCCGGGCGCCGCAGACGAACGGAACGGTGAACTCCCACTTGTTGACGTGGTAGTCGGGGTCGGCGGGGGTGAGGACTTCCGATTCGTCGATGTAGTCGACCCCGAGCTCCTGAAGGACCTGCGCCTCGGCGAAATGCCCGATGCGCACCTTCGCCATGACCGGAATCGAGACGGTCTCGAGGATCTCCTTCACCTTCGTCGGATCGGCCATTCGCGCGACCCCGCCCTGGGCACGGATGTCCGCTGGAACCCGCTCCAAGGCCATCACCGCGACGGCCCCGGCGGCTTCGGCGATCCGTGCCTGCTCGGCGGTCGTCACGTCCATGATCACGCCGCCCTTGAGCATCTCGGCCAGGCCGCTCTTCACTCGGTAGGTTCCCTTTTCCATCATCGTACTCACCTTCCCATGCGACGTGCGGCCCAATTATACCGCCGCACCGAGCCTGTCAACAGGTGCAAGGATCCGTTTCCGAAAAGGATTCTCGGGTCAGTCGCTTCGACGTAGGCCGTCCGGGTCGGCCCAGTTCAGCTTCGCGTCGAGAACGCGGAAGAACGACGGCGCTTCGGCGAGGCGGACGAGCCGCGTCGGTCGGTCGCTTCGGCGGACCGTGATCTCCGAATCGGGCGGGAGGGCGGTCACGAAGTCCCCGTCCGCGATCAGCTGGACGTCGGTCCGTGCCCGAAGACGGAGGACCTCGTCCGGCGGGAAGATCACCGGACGGAGGCCGAGCCGATGCGCCGCGTGCGGCGTCGCGAGGATGCACGCCGCCGGCGGGACGACGACCGGGCCGCCGGCGGAGAGGCTGTACGCCGTCGAACCGGTCGCCGTGGCGAGGATCAACCCGTCCCCCGGATACGCCGAGACGATGCCGTCCCCCCACGACAGCTCCAGCTCGCAGAACCGCGAGTCGGTCGTCCCGGTCACGACGAGGTCGTTCAGCACGGAGCCCCGGGCCGCTCCGGCCTCGTAGGCGAGGCGCATCCGCTCCTCGATCGAGACGTGACCGTCGTAGACGTGTTCCAGGGCCGCCTCCCAACCGTCGAGCCCCACCTGGGCGAGAAAGCCGAGGCTGCCGGTGTTGATCCCGAGGATCGGGACCCCGGACTCGGCGAAGAGGCCGGCGGCGCGAAGGACCGTCCCGTCCCCGCCGAGCGCGACGACGATCGCCGCCGCGTCCTCCTCGGGGGCGGCCTCGCTCACCGGGATCGCCTCGATTCCGTGGCTGCGACACCAAGCCTTCATCCGCTCCAACACGGGGAGGGTGTCCGGCTTCGACACGTTGACCACGAAGTAGATCCGATCGAGCTTCACGCGGGGATGGTAGCGGGCAGGAAAACCGGCATCAAGAGGAGCGCTGCGACACGTGCTTCCAGCGGCAGACGATCCGCTCGATGATCTCGATCACTACGTAGAGCAAGAGGCCGAGAAGCGCCATCGCCAGGATCCCGGTGAACGCCTGCGGCGGGCTGTAGATCATGTTCGTCTCGATGAACGCACCGAGGCCCCCGCGCAACGGATCGACCGAACCCCATTTCTCGGCGATGTAGAGGAACGCCATGCCGAGCCCGACGCTCACTCGCAGGCTCGTCAAGATCGACGGAAGCGTCGCCGGCAGGATGACGTGCCAGTAGACCTGCCAGCGAGATGCTCCCGCCGACAGCACGCTGGTGATGTGCTCGGGCTCGATGTGCTTGGCGGCACCACGGGCCGACACGAGCAGTTGGAAGAACAGCGCCGAGGCGACGATCGCCACCTTCACCGGATTGCCAATCCCGAATACGAGGAACAACATGAGGATGAACGCCACCTGCGGAATCGGGTAGACGATGTAGATCATCGGCGAGATGAGCTGATCGAGCCGGCGCTCGTGTCCGATCATCAGCCCGAGCGGGTAGCCAGCGGATAGCGCGATCAGAATGGCGAGGACGAGTCGCCAACCGCTGATCAGGAAGTTGCGGCCGAGCGTCGGCCCCAGACGGCGGACCTCGGACAGCGCGCGAACCGGATCGGGCAGCAGCGCCCGATCCTTTACCGCTTCGATCACCACGCTGGCGATCTCCCACAGCGCGACGAGGATCAGGGCGCTCAGCGCGTACATCCCGATCTGCCGCAGCGTCGAAGGCTTCAGCCACCGCCTCGAGCGGCGGGCTCGTGGACGTCGACCGTTGCCGTTCATGCCTCCAGCGCCTCCCGCAGCGTCGCCACCACCCGCTGGAACTCCATGCTACCGCGGTAGTCGACCGCGCCCATCCCGGGGTTCTCCACCGTCCGCTTGATCCGCGCCGGCCGCTGCGTCAGCACGGCGATCCGCTGCCCCAGGAACGCCGCCTCCTCGATGTCGTGGGTCACGAGGAGGAGGGAGAAGCGCCGCTGCAGCCAGAGCTCGAGAAAGAGGTCCTGGATCCGCTCCTTGGTCAGCGTGTCGAGGGAGGCGAGCGGCTCGTCCATCAGCATCACCGA
>CAYXLR010000019.1:0-38747 GCA_964466035.1 uncultured Thermotogae bacterium | reverse complement strand
ACCGTGACCGGCCCGGCGCGGACGATCCTGTACGCGTTCCCGAACCCGGCGGGGACGGCGGCGACGTTCACCTACTTCCTGCCGGAGGGGGCGACCGATCCGATCCTTCGGGTGTACGGTCTGCTCGGCGACCTGGTCATCGAGCAGGAGCTTCCGGAGGACGGGACGACCTTCGTGTGGGATCTTCGGACGTCCGGAGGGACGAGGCTGCCGAACGGGATCTACTTCTGCGTCGTCACCGTGACGGGCGCGAACCGGTCGGAGGTCTTCCGTCTGCTGATTGCCCGCTAAAGGGAGGGAACGACTGTGAAACGGATCAAGATCGTTGTGATAGTGGCCCTCCTCGGCCTGGGGCTGGGCCTTTCGGGCGGCGCGCAGCAGGCGCGGACTGTCTTTGAGATCGAACCGGGCGTCGCCCTGCTCGGGGCGGCCGCGGCCGGGCTCTCGATCGCCGAAGGGGCGGAGACGCTCTACTACAATCCGGCGAACCTCTCCGAGCTTCCGGGGATCAGCTTCAGCTCGTTCTACGCCTCGTACCTCGGGCTGGCGAACTACTCGGCGTTGGCCCTGACGTTTCGCAACTGGGGGGTGGCGGCGCTGCTGTTGAGTTCAACGGGGATTCAGGGGTACGACGACGAAGGGGGGGCGACGGACGCCCTCGCGTACCGAAACACGGGATTCCTGTTCGGGGCGGGAGTCGATCCGAGCGATCTCCCGTTCTTGCCGGACTTCGCGATCGACATGTCGCTCGGCGCGCGGATCAAGATCCTGACGGCACGGGTAGGGGAAACGACGGGGAACGGGTTCTCGTTCGACCTCGGCTTCCGGACGGTCTTCCCCGACATGCACTTCGGTGGCTTCTCCGTCTCGGACTTCACGTTGGGGGTCGCGGCCGTCAACCTGTTCGGCGGGGTCACCTACGATACGGTCGGCGACGACTTCCTGATGGACATCCAGATCGGGACGTCGGCGCGGTTCGCCGAGATGTTCCGCGTGGCGTTCGACGTTCATCTCGCCGGCTCGCTTCATCTCGGCGTGATCTTCGAGCCGATGCCGACCTTCGCCTTTCGGATCGGGCTGATCTCCCGCGACGGGGTGTCGGTGACCGCGGGTCTCGGAGTCAACGTGGAGGGGTTCCTGCTCGACTACGCATACGTCACGCACACGCTCGGTGGGACGCACCGCATCTCACTGACGCTGGATTTCTCGAGCCTCGACATCAGCGCCTTAAGTCGCTCGTTGCGACGTCTCCTTCCGTGACGGTCTAGCGAGCGGCCATAGGGTTTCCTCCTGAAACGGGGCGATCGGGAGAGCCGGAAGGCTCTCCCGATTCCCTTTGAGCCTCTGCGGGTGTTTGCCTTTGGGTTTTCTCGCAGAGACGCCAAGGTCGCGGGAGAAAACCCCGGGTCAGAAGCTTTCACCATGAAGGACATGAAGGACACGAAGAGATACAAGACCAGAGGGTTTGATTCCACCCTTCATGACCTTCATGCTCTTCATGGTTGATGCTTTGGATTCTTGATGTCCTAGCGCGCTCTACGACTTGGCGAGAGGCTGCCTTTGGGTTTTCTCGCAGAGACGCCAAGGTCGCGGGAGAAAACCCCGGGTCAGAAGCTTTCACCATGAAGGACATGAAGGACACGAAGAGATACAAGACCAGAGGGTTTGATTCCACCCTTCATGACCTTCATGCTCTTCATGGTTGATGCTTTGGATTCTTGATGTCCTAGCGCGCTCTACGACTTGGCGAGAGACTGCTCCGATTCTCTCCAGGCCAGCAAGGGAAGTGCCAAATCAAGACCTGAAAGGCCTTCACCATGAAGGACACGAAGAGATACAAGACCCAGGATTGAAGGTCCCGATTCTCCTCTGCTCTCCATGGTCAGTGACTTCTTGGATCAGGCCGCGACGCCCCACCCGCCCGCCAGGGCGTCGAAGCGGTCCTCGTCGATCGCGGCTCGGATCTCCGCCATCAGGCGAACGAGAAAGCGGAGATTGTGCAGCGTGGCGAGGCGATAGAAAGAGAACTCCCCCGCCCGAAGAAGATGACGGAGGTAGGCCCGCGAGTGGTGGCGGCAGGTGAAGCAGTCGCAGGTCGGATCGATCGGGCGATCGTCCCGGGCGAACCGCGCGTTTCGCAGGTTGATCCGGTGCCGGGTCGCGCCCTTGAGGAAGACGCTTCCGTTTCGCGCCAGTCGGGTCGGGGCGGCGCAGTCGAACATATCGATCCCGCGCCGCACCGCGGCGAACAGGTCCTCGATCTCACCGATCCCGAGCAGATGGCGCGGGCGCGCCTCGGGGAGCAGCGGGACGGTCCAGTCGAGCACCCGGAGCATCTCCTCCTTCGACCGGCCGAGCGATCCGCCGATCGCGTAGCCGGCGAAGCCCATCGCGCCGATGACGCGGGCGCTCTCCTCGCGCAGATCGCGATACGCACCCCCTTGAACGATTCCGTACAAGCCTTGATGCGGGTTCGGAAACGAGGGATCCCCTTCGAGCAGCTCGAACGCTGCGACGCCACGCCGGGCCCAGCGGTGGGTCCGCTCCATCGCCCGCTTCGTGTACTCGTAGTCGTGGAGCGGGGAGGTGCACTCGTCGAGGGGGAGGACGATGTCCGCGCCGAGCTTCCGTTCGATCGTGATCACCGACTCCGGTGTGAACGTGTGGAGGGAGCCGTCGACGATCGAGCGGAAGTCGGCTCCACGCTCGGTCAGCCGGACGAGCGATCGGCCGCTTCTGCCGCGGTGTCCGGAGGGGGACGCCTCCTCCTCCCCCGCGCCGGGAAAGATCGAGGCGACCTTGCCGACGCCGTGCTCCTTTCCGGCCCCGAGGCTGAACACCTGGAATCCCCCCGAATCGGTCATCGTCGGGCCGCGCCAGCCGGAGAAGCCTTGAAGCCCGCCGAGCGCGGCGACCGCGTCCTCGCCGGGGCGGAGGTGGAGGTGGTACGCGTTGGCGATGACGATCTGAATTCCGTGGTCGGCGAGCCCCTGCGGCTCGACCGCCTTGATCGTCGCTTGGGTGGCGACGCCGACGAACGCCGGCGTGCGGACGGTGCCGTGCGCCGTCACGAGCTCGCCGGAACGTGCGGGCGAGTCGGGGGAACGGCGGCGAATCGAGAACGAGACAGAACCGGCCAATCGAACCTCCCGGGCTCGGTGGTGCGGGAATCCTACCCGATGACTTCGAACGGCCGCTAGTCGAGGGCGCGATACAGGGCGTCGTACTCGCAGGCGGGATGCCAGAACAGGTATCCGTCGGCCCCGGCGTCTTCGGCGGCGCGGATCTGCTCCTCGATGTACGTCTCGAGGCTCATCTCTGCCGGAAGGGCCAAGTCGAACGCCTGCAGGAACGGGCGGTAGCTCGCGGAGACGCGGGCCTTTCCGGCGCGGAGCGCGTCGCTGACCACACGGTACGGATCGTCGCGGTACGCCTGCTCGGCGTAGTGCGACGGGTAGACCATCGGGGAGACGAAGTCGAGGTGGGCGCTCATCTCCTCGAGGGACTGCCCGATCGGGTCGATGCGACGCTCGTTCCACGGCCAGAGGACCCTGCCGAACAGGTCGGCGGAGAGGGTGATCCGCCCGGCGAGGCGCCGCCTCGCCTCGGCGAGGAATCGGTCGACCGCCGCGTACCGCTCCTCGTATCGCGCCTCCAGGACGCCGACGTCGGCGTACCGGATGTAGTCGAACTGCAGCTCGTCGAACCCGAGGGACACGACCTCCTCGGCGATCTCCAGGTTGTATTCCACCGCGATCCGGTTGTCGACGTCGACCCACTCCTCCGGCGCACCGAGGTGCCGAGCGAGGAGCGGATCGTAGAACAGGACCTGCCGCGCGATGACGTAGAACCCTCGCTCGCGCAGGGCCGGAACGAGGGCGCGCAGATCGAGCCGACCGGTCGAAGCGCCGAGCTCGGTGGCGAGAGGGACCGCGCTGTCGTAGCTCAGCTCGCCGTGCATGTTCTTGACGTTGATCACCACGGCGTCGATCTTTCCCGACCTCCGCGCGGCGAAGATCCCCTCGATGACTTCGCGCTTCGTCAGCGCGTACGAAGTGAGATACACCCCCACCCGACCGTGCCCGTGGGGATTATCGGGAGGGGGATCGCCCTGGGCTCCCGGATGGGACGGATAGAATGCGACGATGAGTACGGTGAGGAGGACGGCGAGGCCGCCCAGGGTTCTGGCTCGGGTCATTTCGCTTTCAGGGTATTCGATCCGACCGCGCCGCAACGTCGTAACGGTGCGCAGATCGGGGGACGTCCGGCACGTTTCGGCTGGACGGTGTTGCGCGGCGTCGCTTCACCGGAATGCCACACGGCGTTCACCCCCGCCTCAAGGGGGCGCGGTAAGCTGAAGGGCAGACGGGAACGGGTTTCGTCGCTTGGGTCGGGGGGATGGACGGCGGTATAATGATCGTGAGGGTGCGTTCGTCGGCACCGCGGGTGGGGCATCGTGCAAAGGAGACACTTCACATGAAACGGATAGGGATGATCGCTTGGGTCTTGGCCGCCGTGGCGTGCGTCGCGGTGGCGGGCCTCGGTGCGTCGAGGGGCCCGATCACGATCCTGGGGAACGGCGATTTCACGGAGGAGAACGGGGTCCTCTCGGGAAGCGGGACGGCCGTGGATCCGTACGTGATCGCGGGTTGGGAGATCGGCGTGCCGCCGGGTGCGTCCTACGGAGTGCAGATCGAGAACGTGACCGCGGCGTTCGTTCTCCGGGGGTTGATCCTCAACGGCGCCGGCGAGCTCGACGGCGCGGCGATCCGGATCGCGTTCGCTGCGGGCGGTACGATCGAGGATTGCACGATCGCCAGCTCGGTGAACGGGATCGAGATCGCTTCGTCGACCGACGTGGCGCTCCGCGACAACGTCCTCTACGTGCGCGGAATCGGGTTGAGGGTCACCGGGGAGTCGCCGTCGGAGTACCGGCACGCGATCGAGCCGTCGAACCAGCTGAACGACCTCCCGATCCACTACTACTACGGCCTCGACGGCGACCGGATCGAGGGGATCGAGACCCGGCACCTCACGGTGGCGGCGAGCCGGAACGTGACCGTGGTCGGCAACTCGGTCCTCGACGGCGACGGGATCTACCTGGCCTACGTCACCGATTCGACGGTGATCGCGAACGTCGCCGGCCGGGACAGCAACGTGTTGACGGAGCACGCGATCCACCTGTACGAATCGGACCGCAACGTGGTGACCGCGAACCTCATCAAGAACACGCGGTTGGCCGGGATCCGGCTGACGCTGTCATCGGAGAACGAGATCAGCGGGAACCGCCTCGGGGTCTGCGACACCGGGATCTGGTTGATCGGCGGCGAAGGCAACACGATCGCCGAGAACGAGCTGCTCGGCTGCTTCACCGCGGTGTGGCTCGCCGGCGGGACGCGCGACAACTTGCTCTCAGGGAACGTCATCGTCGGCAAGGTCCGCGAGGACGACGACCGGCGGCAGGGGCTCCTCCTCGATCAGACGTCGGGCAACCGGATCGAGCGCAACGGCCTGACCGAGTGCGAGATCGGCGTGACCGTCGAGGCGCAGGCGACCGGCAACGGGTTCGTCTCCAACACGATCGTCGCCGGCGCGTACGGGATCTTCCTGGCCGGGTCGTACAACGACTTCGAAGGGAACCTCGTGACGCAGCAGGCGCGGGGGATTCTGTTCCCCGAGACCTACGGCAAGTCGATCACGCGAGGGAACCGGTTCACCGCGAACGTTCTCGGGGACAACCGGCATCATCTCTATACGAATCTCGACTGCGAATCGAACGTGTTCACCGAGAACGTCTTCCTCGGCGACGCGCTCACCCTCGTCTCGGACCGGGGGACCGGGAACCGCTGGTCGGATTCCGGGGTCGGGAACTACTGGGGCAACGCGCGCGTCGAAGACGCCGACGGCGACGGCATCGGAGACGCCCCGATCACGGTCTACCCGGCGGCCGTCCAGGACGACGCGCCGTTGGCGTCGGTCGTTCCGGCCGAGCTGAGGATCGGCGTCCTCGGCACGCTTCCGGTCGGGACGGTCCGGGTCGACCGGAACGACGGGACGACCGCCGAGGTCGACGCCCTGATCGCCGAGACGTTTGCGCAACGGTGGGTCGGCTTCCGCGGCTTCCCCGCCTCGCTCCTCGACGGCTTCCCGGGGATTCTGTTCGTCTTCGAGGCGGAGGACGAGCTTCGGTTCACCATGGCGACCGTCCCGTTCGACCTCGACATCGCGTTCTTCGATGCCGCGGGTGACTTGGTCGGGAGCGCGACGATGACGGCGCTCTCGAGCGACCTCTACACGGCGTCGGAGCCGTTCCAGTACGCGCTCGAGCTGCCGAGCGGCGACCTGGAAGAGCGGTCGATTGGGGAAGGGGCGACGCTGGACCTCCCCGTCGGGGACTGAGCGGGGCGCGCGTGTCTCGACTCGACGCGGTCGTCTTCGATCTCGACGGGACCCTGGTTCGCTATCACGGGATCGAGTTCGAATCGAGCTGGGGAGCGATCGCCGCGGCGGCGGGCGTGTCCGATCGCTCCCTCGCGCTGCTGCGGGAGTACTTCCCTCGCAAGGACGCCTATCCCGAATGGGTGGCGAGGGACGCGGAGCTCCTTTCCGATCTTCCCACGTCGACCGTGACCGACGTCGTCCTGCCGGCTCCGTATGCGGCGGGCGTCCGCGCTGCGATCGACGCGCTCCGCGGGCGGTACCGGATGGGGATCCTCTCGTCCGGAATCGATCTCGTCGCCGACTGGGTCCGCCGGGATCTCGGACTCGACTTCGCGCTGGCGAACCATCTCGCGACGGAGGACGGGCGGTTCACCGGGCGGTGCGAGACGCGCGTCGATCTGTGGAAGAAGGACGAGGCGATGCGACGGATCGCCGAGGAGCAAGGGTTCCCGGTGTCGCGCGCCTGTTTCGTCGGCGATCACCTCAACGACATCCCGGTGATGCGGATCGTCGGCCTCGCGATCGCCGCCAACCCGAAGGACGACCGGGTTCGCGACGCCGCGGACTACGCGATCGAAGACTTCAGCGAGCTTCCGCGGCTGATCGACGGGTACGCGGCCGGCTGAGAGCCGGCTCGGCTCTTCGTAGCAACGGTCAGGTCCCGAAGATCCGATCGCCGGCGTCCCCCAGGCCGGGGAGGATGTACCCCTTCGCGTTCAGCTCGCGATCGAGCGCCGCGGTGTAGATCGGCACGTCCGGATGGGCTTCCGAGTACGCCTCGACCCCCTCCGGCGCCGCGACGATGCAGAGGAACTGGATCCGCTTTCCGCCCTCCCGCTTGATGATGTCCGTCGCCGCGATCGCGCTTCCTGCCGTCGCCAGCATCGGGTCGACGAGGATCACTTGCGCGTTGGAAAGCTCCGGCGGGAGCTTGCAGTAGTACTCGACCGGCTGCAGCGTCGTCGGATCGCGGTACAGGCCGATGTGGCCGACCTTGGCCATCGGAACGAGATTCAACACCCCGCCGAGCATCCCGGTCCCGGCGCGGAGGATCGGCGCCAGGACGATCGGCACGTCGAGGACCCGGCCGGTCGTCGACTCGAGCGGCGTTTCGATCTTCATCTCACGTAGCGGGTAGTTGCGGGTGATCTCGTAGACCATCAGCGCGGTCAGCTCCTCGAGGAGGCGGCGGAACGCCTCGTTGTCCGTCCGCTCGTCGCGCATGCGGGTCAGCTTGCTTTGGATTAAGGGGTGCTCGATGACGTGCAGCTTGGACATGGTCCTCCGTTCCTTGTAGCGTACTGCGAGCGAAGATACCCGGTCGACCGGGATCGGACAAACCCGCGCGATGGCGGAAACGGGCGCGGCCGCGTCCGGCGTCGGGACGCGGCCGCGTCGGATCACTTCCCGGTGACTTGGAGAGCGTCGACCAGGACGTACGGTGCCGTGCCGGCCCGAGTGAGGGGGCGTCGCCGCTCCCGGCTGACGGCGCGGACGTTGCGGAGGTCCTCGTAGATGTCTCCGGAGATCATCGTCTTGTCGAGGCGGCCGACGACCTTTCCGTCGAGGATGTGGTAGCCGACGGCCTGGACGGCGAACTGCCCCTGCGGGTAGTTGCCGGAGTGGAAGCCCATCCCGTTGGTGATGAGGAGGCCTTCCTTCAACCCCGTCACGAGGTCGCGCCAGCTTTCCTCGCCCGCCTCGATGGCAGGATTGGCGAACCAGGGCGTCGGAGGCGTCTCGGTCCCGCCGCCGAACAGCGCCGTTTTGAAGCCGTGGCCGTTCGACGGCCGGCCGAGAGCGGCTCCCGACTGCAGGTCGACGAGGTAGTCCTTCAGGACGCCGTTCTCGACGACCGGTTGGGTGGCGCACGGAATGCCTTCGTCGTCGAACGGGCGCGCGCCCGGCTCGCCGTCGGCGAGCGGATCGTCGATCACGGTGAGCTTCTCGGAGAGGATCGGCTGTCCGATCTTGTCGACGAGCGGCGAGGTCTTCTTCGAGACGAGGTCGCCGCTGACGCCCATCAGCAGCGGGAGAAGGAACAGGAACGAGGCTTCGGGAGCGAGGATCACCGGGAGGCGTCCGGTCGACGGGGTCGACGTGGTATCGCCCCACCGGTACCACTCGACGAATTCATCGACGAGGCCCTCATCGACATCGAGCGGGGAGATCGACCGTTGACCCTTGATGATCGCCGTCCCGACGCCTCGGAACGGGGCGCCGAACACGGCCGTGTGGTCCGTTGTCCGAAGGTCGCCGGCGGCGCCTTCCGTCGACTCGACGAGCAGGTGAGAGTCCTCCGCTTGGCAGCGGATGAAGAGCGGGATGTCCGGCAGTTCCTTGTGGATCCGCTCCTTGATCGCTTCGCAGAGATCGATCAGATCCCGGCTCGCCACTCCGGCCGTCCGATCGTCGTAGGCGTGGACGGAGGGGTAATCGGCCGTCGGGGCGAACGAGAAGGTCGCCGGATCGCCGTGGCGGGCGGCGGTGCGAGCGTCGTCGAGGAGCTTGTCGCCTTCCGGGAAGACGCCGTACGTGCTCCCGAGCCGGCCGTCCTCGATCACCCGGAGGGCGACGGAGGACAGGTCGTTCTCCTCGACCTGCTGGAGGCGATAGTTCTGGTAGAGGACGCTGATCATGTGTCGCCGGCTCCAGTAGAGCTCGGCCTGATCGACGGTCCCTTTCGCGGTCTCAATCAGTGGATGCATCTAAACACCTCCGATCGTCACGGCGTCGATCTTGATGTGCGGAGCGCCGGTCCCCGACTTGCGGTTCGTCTGCATCGGCGACCCCTTTCCGCATCCGCCTCGCTCGCCGAAGGCCAGGTCGTCGCCGACCATCGAGATCGCCTGCAGCGTGGAGAACAGCTCGCCGCTCATGTTGATGTCGCGAACCATCGGACCGAGCTTCCCGTTCTCGATCCGGTAGCCCCACTGGGAGCCGAACGTGAACTGGTCGCCGGAGGTCTGTCCGCCTTTGGCGCCGACGAGGTAGTAGCCGTGGTCGATCGACGCGATGATCTCGTCGAACGGGGACTCGCCCGGCTCGATGAAGATGTTCGACATCCGGACGAGCGGGGTGAAGTGCGCGTCGACGGCGCGCATGTTCCCGGACAGCGGCTCGCCGAACTCCGCGGCGGTCTCGCGCGAGTGGAGACGGCCGGTGAGGACCCCCTCGGTGATCAGCCGCGTCTTGACGCCGCGGACCCCCTCGTCGTCGACGACGAAGTGCCCCGGTCGCCCCTCGAGGGTCGGATCGTCGCTGACGGAGAGGACCGGCCGCCCGAGCTTCGTTCCCATTTGAAGCCTCGCCCGGAACGCCGGGTTGTTCTGGAGCCCGTCCCCTTCCGAGAGATGCCCGAACGCCTCGTGGATGAACACGCCGGCCTCGCTCGGATCGAGGATCACCGGGAAGACGCCGGCCTTCACCGGCTCGGCGTCGAGGAGCTCGCGCGCCTTCGCGATCCGCGCCTTCAGCTCCTCCTCCCGGTCGAGCAGCCGCCCGTACTCCTCGCAGCCGCCGAACGCGAAGCGAACCCGCTGGACCACGTCGCCCTTCTTGGTGACGATGAAGCCGACGATCCCGCAATTGAGCAGCTCGTACTCGATCGCCGAGCCCTCGCTGTTGACGAAAACGCGCCGGGAGTCGAACTCGTCGTAGTAGGTCTGCGTCGTGATGACGTCCGGCTCGCCGAGGATGATCCCGTTGTAGTGGGCCACGAGATCGAGCTTCTCTTTGAGGGAAATCCGCCGCGGATCCTGCGCCGGCGATAGAAGAAACGCGTCGGCGAGGGTCGGGGCGTCGGCGACGCGGAGCTTCTTCTCTCGGAGCTTCCCCGCGAGGGACGCCGAGGCGCAGGTCGACCCGGCGATCGGCCCGGCGCGCTCCGGGTCGGAGAAGGACGAGATCGCCTTCCCCCCGTCGGCGTAGGCGCGAACGTGCCCGCCGGACGATTCGGTTGACGCGACCTCGCTCAGCTTCTTCCCCTCGTAAAGGATCCGGACCTTCCGGTTCTCCTCGTACCGGATGTCCGCGTACTCCGCCGGGAGTTCCGCCGCGATCGCAGCCAGCTTCTCCTTCATCGAACCTCCTTCGATTCCGAGTCCAACGTGCCAGATACTATGAGACCCCCTCCATCGCAGCAACCGATCGTGTCGGCGCCGTCTCACGGGTGACGCCGGCGGTGACGGGCTGGAGGGACGGCCGCGCGCTGGGTAAGCTGATCGGGATCGGGGGTGGGTTCGCCGATGTGGCGCACGTTCGCCAGCCTGTTCGTCGCCGTCGCCGTCGCGATGCTCGGGATCGGGATCATCGCGCCGATCCTGCCGCTGTACGCCGACACGTTCGGGGCGAGCGGGGTCACGATCGGCTTCGTCTTCGCCGCGTTCTCGATCTCGCGGGCGCTCCTCGGACCGTGGGTCGGGCGGTTCTCAGATCGCATCGGTCGAAAGCGGATCCTGCTCGTCGGGTTGGGGGCGTTCTCGGCGATCTCGGTCCTCTACGTCGTGGCGGGGAGCATCTGGGAGCTCGCCGCGTTTCGGTTTCTGCAGGGGGCGGCGTCGGTGATGGTCACGCCGATTGCCCAGGCCTACGTCGGCGACATCACGCCGGTGGGGCGCGAGGGGCGGACGATCAACCTGCTGTACGCGGCGATGTTCTTCGGCGTCGCCCTCGGACCGCTCCTCGGAGGTCAGCTGAGCGCGCTCTGGTCCTACCACGTGGCGTTCGGGGCGATGGGCGGGCTCAGCTTCGTCGCGCTCCTGCTCGTCTGGCGGACCGTACCGAGCGACCACGGGCGACGGGCGACCGAAGAGAAGAAGGAGCCGGAGCTCGTCCCGCTGCCCCGCATCCTGAAGCGCCCGGCGGTGAAGGGGATCGTGGCGTATTTCGCGACGCGCGGCTTCTGGCGCCAGGGGTTCTCCGCGTTCTATCCGCTGTTCGCCGTGTCGCTCATCGGGTGGAGTGAGGCGGAGGTCGGCACGGTGTTGTCGGCCTACTTCTTCGCCGGCGGGCTCCTGCAGATCCCGTTCGGGTACTTGGCCGATCGATTCAAGCGGTTTCCGCAGATCCTCGTCGGGAGCGTCGGGGCGCCGCTCCTTCTGACCCTCATCCCGTTCGTCCGCACGACGTGGGAGGTCGTCCTGGTGATGTTCGCCATGGGCGCGCTCTCCGCCTTTTCCCGCGCGTCGGTCCTCGCGATCCGGACCGAGCTCGGTCGGACGCACGGGATGGCGACGCTCGCCGGGCTCCACGGTTCGTCGTTCGCGTTGGGGCAGATGGTCGGACCGATGGCGTTCGGCGCGGTGTCGGACGCGTTCGGCGTCGGGGCGGTCTTCCCGTTCGGGAGCGTTCTCGGGCTCGTCGGGTCGGGGCTGGTCGTCTACTGGCTCCGACACTGGCGGGGATCGATCGCGAATCCGGGGGCGTGAGCCGGGTTCTATAGGAGCGACTCGACGATCGTCGGCAGGAGGTCGAGCGGGTGCCCGACCCAGCGGATCACGCCCTGGCGGTCGAGGACGAACGTGTGGGGAATCCCGACGCTTCCTCCGCTGAGGACGCCGTACAGCTCCGCGACCGGCGTGAACCTCCCTCCCGGCTCCCAGACGGAGACGAAGTCGGTGAAGCCGTTCTGCGCCAGGAAATCGATCGAGTCCTGCTCGGCCGTGTCCGTGCTGATCAGCACGCCGATGACGCCGTCCTCGCCGTAGGTGGCCAGCAGTTCAGCGAGGTGCGGGAGGCTTTTCTTGCACGGCGTGCACCACGCTCCCCAGAAGTCGAGCAGGACGACTTGGCCCCGCGCGTCGGAGAGGGTGAACTCGCCCCCGTCGGTCGTGGGAGCGGTGAAGTCGGGGGCGGTCGTCCCGACCTCGATGCCCTCCTCCGGCCCCTCGGCGGAGACGGTGATCGTCAGGGAGGCGGTCGCTTGGCGGCCGTCGTCGTCGGTGACCGTCAGGATCGCCTCGTAGACGCCCCCCTCCTCGTAGGTGTGCCGGACGATGATCCCGAACTCGGTCCCCGCGGCCGGATCGGATCCGTCGCCGAAGTCGAGGGCGTACGTCAACGGCCTCCCCTTCGGATGCGTGCTGTAGGAGAGGTCGAAGTCGATCGTCAGCGGCGCCGGACCGCTGACGACGGAGCTGGCGAGGACGGCGATCGGATCGGGCTGGAAAAGACATCCTGAGAGGGCGGCGAGCGCGCTCAGGAACGCGATCCCGACGATCGCCCAACGCGACGCACACGGACGGCTTGAATCCCTCATACGGTGAGACTAGCCCCCGCGCCCGTCGGTTTCCATGGACGGTGGGCGCACGCGATGTGACCTTCGTCAAGCCGTGACGGGTGCGCGATGTCGGCCCCGTCTGCCCGGTGCCGCGGCGTCTCCCCGGAGGGTTGCCCGTCGGGAGGCGCCTGGCGGGATCCTACGGTCGTGAATCGGACGTGCTGAGCCTCGCTTGACTGAAACGCAAGATCGTTAGGCAGAATCGGTTGAGAAGCGAGGTGAGGGAACATGCCAACGAAGCGAACGACCCAGACGATTTCGCTCTACGTCCCCGAGAAGGCGCAGCAGAAGAGGGTCATCGAGCGGCTGATGAAGCTCGGGGAGAAGCGCGATCGATCCGTCAACTACCTGGTCGTCGAAGCGATCCTCCAGTATCTCGATGGGGAAGGCGTGTAGCCGCCAGGACTGTTTCGTACGCTAAGCTAACGAGTTCCGCCCGTTGGGGACGCCCGAACGTCCCTTGACGCCGCGTTTCGCGGCTGCTATGATGGCGCGTGATCGGGCCATGAATCGTCTCAGAGATCGATATCGACCGCTTCTGATCTATATTCCCGTGCCCCGCTAGGGGCGGTTCCGCGTTTCCATTCGTGAAGAGGTGTACGTCGAACGTTGAGGCGGAGTGTGTTGGCAAGGGGAGCGAGCGATGAAGCGGTACGGGAAGCTGCAGAAGGATCCGATTGCGAGAGAGGAAGAAGTGCTGGCGTTTTGGCGCGAGCACGGAACGTTCGATCGGACGCTTGCGGCGACACAAGACGGTCCTCGATTCGTCTTCTACGAGGGCCCTCCGACGGCGAACGGGAGGCCGCACTTCGGGCACCTGATGCCGCGGGTCTACAAGGACCTGTTCCCGCGATACAAGACGATGCAGGGCTACTACGTCGGTCGGAAGGGCGGCTGGGACACGCACGGTCTTCCGGTCGAGCTCGAGGTCGAGAAGGAGATCGGCGTCAACAGCAAACCGGAGATCGAGGCGTACGGCGTCGAGCGGTTCGTCGAGAAGTGCAAGGAGTCGGTCTGGCGCTACAAGGGCGAGTGGGAGCGGATGATCGACCGGATGGGCTTCTGGATCGATCTGAAGGACGCGTACATCACCTACACCGACGGCTACATCGAGACCGTTTGGTGGGAGCTGAAGACGATGTTCGACCGCGGCCTCCTCTACCGGGGGCACAAGACGCTCCCGTACTGCCCCCGATGCGGCACCGGCCTCTCGAGCCACGAAGTCGCCCAGGGGTACCAGACGGTCGACGATCCGTCGGTGACGATCCGGATGCCGATCGTCTCCGACGACGGGGCGGCCTACGCCGAGGAGGTCAAGGGGAAGACGTCGCTTCTGACGTGGACGACCACACCCTGGACCCTGCCGGCCAACGTCGCGCTGGCCGTCGCGGCCGAGGCGGTCTACGTTGAGGTGGAGACCGGGAACGAGCGGCTGATCCTCGCCCGAAGCCTGCTCGACGCGGCGCTCGCCGGCGACGACGTCCGCGTGGTTCGTGAGTTCCCGGGGAGCGATCTGATCGGCGTCCGCTACGAGCCGCCGTACCGGCTGACGGAAGAGCCGACGGCGCATCGCGTCTACGCCGCCGACTTCGTCAACATGGAGGACGGGACCGGGATCGTCCACATCGCCAGCGCCTTCGGCGAGGACGACTACCGACTCGGTCAGGAGGTCGGGCTCCCGTTCGTCCAGCCGGTCGATCTCGAGGGGCACTTCACCGAGGCGTTTCCGCTCTGCGCCGGAGCCTTCGTCAAGGACGCCGACCCGGTGATCGTCGACGACCTGGCCGAGCGCGGGATCCTCTATCGCTCCGCGTCGTACGAGCACGAGTACCCGTTCTGCTGGCGGTGCGAGACGCCGTTGCTGTACTACGCGATGGACTCTTGGTACGTGCAGACCACGGCGGTCAAGGACCAATTGATCGAGAACAACGCCAAGATCCACTGGTATCCGGCGCACGTCGGGGAGGGGCGATTGGGCGACTTCCTCGCCAACCTGAAGGACTGGGCGCTCTCCCGCGACCGGTACTGGGGGACGCCGCTCAACCTCTGGGTCTGCGGCGACTGCGGCGAGGTGACGTGCATCGGGAGCCGCGCGGAGCTCGTCGAGCGGGCGACCGACCCGGAACGGGCGAAAGGCGTCGAGCTACACCGACCGTACATCGACGGCGTGACGGTTCGCTGCGCGGCGTGCGGCAAGACGGCGACGCGGGTTCCGTACGTGATCGACACCTGGTTCGATTCGGGGAGCATGCACACGGCTCAGTGGCACTACCCGTTCGAGAACGAGGAGGCGTTTCGCGACCAGTTCCCGGCCGACTTCATCTGCGAGGCGATGGAACAGACGCGCGGCTGGTACTACACCCTCTTGGCGACGAGCACGATCGTCCACGGCGAAGCGCCGTATCGAAACTGCGTCAGCACCGGCCTCGGTCTCGACGAGCACGGCTTCAAGATGAGCAAGAGCAAGGGGAACGTCCTCGACCCGTGGGATCTGATCGGCAAGTACGGTGCCGACTGCATCCGCTGGTTCCTCTACTCGACGAGCACGCCGTGGAAGACGCGGCGCCTGTCCGAGAAGGGGGTCGGGGAACCGCTGTACCGGTTCCTCGACACGATCCGCAACACGTACGACTTCTTCGCGCTGTACGCGTCGATCGACGGGTTCGACCCGGAGGAGCACGGCGCGCCGAAGGAGGCCTCGTCGCTCCTCGACCGATGGCTCGTCTCGCGGCTGGCGACGACGACGAAGGCCGTCACCGAGGCGCTCGACGGCTACGACGTCGTCGTCGCGACGGCGGCGCTGGAGACGCTCGTCGACGACCTGTCGAACTGGTACGTCCGCCTGTCGCGTCGGCGGTACTGGCGCGGCGGAATGGAGGACGACAAGATTGCCGCGTATCACACGCTGCGGGGTGTCCTGCTCACGCTGTGCAAGCTCCTCGCCCCGTTCGTTCCGTTCCTCTCCGAGTCGATCTACGCGAATCTCAGAACGGAAGACGACCCGGAGTCGGTCCACCTCTGCGCCTATCCCGCGGCGGACGAGTCCGGGATCGACGTGGAGCTGGAAGCCGAGATGGCGTTCGCGCGCCGCGTCGTCGCCCTCGGCCACCAGGCGCGGAACCAGGCCGGGATCCGGGTCCGGCAGCCGCTGTCTCGGGTCGTGGTCCGGCGGTCGAAGCCCGGGGCGCTGTCCGACGCCGTCGCACGGCTGATCGCGTACGAGCTGAACGTCGAGGCGGTCGAGTCGACCGAGGACCTCGAGGCGTTCTACGGCGAGGTGCCCGTCCCGAACTTCCGGTCGCTCGGACCGCGGCTCGGACCGAAGGGACAGGCGGCGGGCGAGTGGATCAAGGCCCAGGCCGCGGCGACGCTGCGGGAACAGCTTGCTGAGGGCGCGGTGTCCATCGAAGTCGACGGCGAGCCGGTCGAGATCCTGCCGGACGACGTCGCGTTCGAGGCGGCGCTGACCGACGGGTGGGCCGACGCCGCCGAGGGCGAAGGCCGGATCCTCCTGAACACGGAGATCGACGACCGGCTCCGCGAGCGCGGGCGGCTCCGCGAGCTGACGCATCGGATCCAGCTCGCCCGCAAGGAAGCCGGGTTCGAGGTGACCGACCGGATCGAATTGGGGTACGTCGCCGACGCGACGTTGCGGGAGGCCGTCGAGACGAATCGAGACGAGATCGCCGCCGAGGTGCTGGCGACGAAGATCGCCGAGGGGGTCTCCGAGGGCGCGGAGCACACCGAGAGATTCGATCTGGACGGCGAGGCGATCACCATCGGTCTGTCCCGCGCGGACAGAGCGGGAACCGAATCGGAGTGAAGGAGAGCGCGATGGCGACCGCGGTGCTCGGATTGCAGTGGGGCGACGAGGGGAAGGGGAAGATCACTCACCTGTTGGCGCGGGAGGCCGACATGGTCGTCCGGTTCAACGGCGGGCCGAACGCCGGCCACACCGTGATCGACCGCGGGGTGAAGTTCGGGACGCACCTGGTCCCGGCCGGCGTCTTCTACGCGGGCACGGTCAACGTCCTCGCGGGGGGGATGGTCGTCGATCTGGAGGTCCTCCGCGAGGAGGTCGAGTCGATCGCCGCCCACGTGGGGCGGACGCCCGAGCTCCTGATCGCCGAGAACGCCCATCTGATCCTCCCGTATCACCGGCTCCTCGAGGAGCTGGAGGGCAGCGGGGCGCATTTCGGGACGACCCGCCGGGGGATCGCGCCGGCGTACCGCGACAAGGCGGCGAAGATCGGGATCCGGGCCGGAGACCTCCTCCGGCCGGAGAAGCTGGCGAAGCGGCTCGAGTGGCGGCTCGACCTCCTGAGGCGGCAATGGCCCGGAAAAGAGGAGGTCGGTCGACTCGACGTGGCGGAGCTGACCGAGGAGCTGCTTCGCATTTCGGAGCCGTTTGTCGATTCGGTCGGGGACGCGACCGCGGCGATCGCCGCGGCCCTCGAGAAGAAGGAGGCGGTCCTGTTCGAGGGGGCGCAGGGAACGCTCCTCGACATCGACCACGGGACGTACCCGTTTGTCACTTCGTCGTCGACGACGTACGCCGGCCTGGGCAACTCGATCGGGATCCCCGAGCCGGGCGTCGCCCAGCGCCTCGGGGTCGTGAAGGCGTATCAGACCCGGGTCGGTGCCGGCCCGTTTCCGACCGAGCTCGACGACGAAGTCGGCGCCGGGTTCCGGGAACGGGGCGGCGAGTTCGGCGTGACGACCGGGCGGCCGCGGCGGTGCGGCTGGCTCGATCTGGTCGCGCTTCGCTACGCCGTCGCGCTGAACGGGGCGACCGACCTCGCGCTGACGAAGATCGACGTTCTGACCGGCTGCGACGAGATCAAGGTCTGCCGGGCGTACTCCTACGAAGGGCGGAAGATCGACCGGTTCCCGCTTTCCGGCGAGGTCCTCGAGGGCTGCGAGCCGATCTACGAGGCGCTTCCGGGCTGGCAGGAACCGCTCGAAGGGATCGACGCGATCGGCGATCTTCCCGCCGCCGCCGCGGCGTACGTCGCGGCCATCGAGGAGGCGGCCGGCGCACCGATCGAGATCGTCTCCACCGGCCCGGAGCCGGAAGCGACGATCTATCGGGGGCTTTGAAACGGCGAAACCCCCTCGATATAATCCCTGCCTCAACGAGCGGTCATCAAGGAGCACCAGGATGCAACGGACATACGTCGCGAAGAACGAGGAGATGGGAACGAGCTGGGACCGGGAGTGGTTCGTCGTCAACGCGGACGGGCGGCGGCTCGGCCGGATGGCGTCGGAGATCGCGGTGATCCTGCAGGGGAAGCACAAGCCGATCTACACGCCGCACGTCGACACCGGCGACTACGTGATCGTCGTCAACGCCGAGAAGATCGATCTGACCGGCGAGAAGTGGGACAAGAAGCTCTTCCAGCGTCACAGCGGATACATCGGCGGGCTGAAGGAGGTGACGTACCGCCGGCTGATCGAGCGTCGCCCGACCCTTCCGGTGCGCGAGGCGGTCCGGCGGATGCTCCCGAAGAGCAAGCTCGGCCGGCGGATGCTCCGCAAGCTGAAGGTCTACGAAGGGCCGACGCATCCGCATATGGCGCAGCAGCCGAAAGAGCTGGAGATCTAGTTCAGACCTGGTTTCCCTTCCGTTCGGACATCTGTCCACAATCCCCTAGACAAAGTCGGGAGAGGGTCTCGACACCCTTCCTGTCCGGCTCCCCGACCCGAAGCTAGACTCCGTTCCGAAGCAGCAACAAGGAATCCGGGTGGGGGGAAGAGAATGATGAACCGTCGACCAAGGGTTTTGGCGATCGCTGTTGTCCTGATCATCGTTTCCTCGATTGCCATCAGCGGATTCGGCCAGCGCCAGAAGGTAGCGGTCTTCGTACAAGCCGCCGCGCCGGTGCCGGCTTCGGATCTGGAGATCATAAGGAACTACGCGTATCAGCGTTGCTCGGTGATCACGGGGACCCACGTCTGCACGCAGGGTGAACTGATGTACGCGCAGCGGCTCACCAATACGTACGTCGGAAGCTCCATCACCGTCGAAGGGATGCGCCAGCTCGCCCAGGCGCTCGGCGTCAGTCACGTGATCATCCTTCGCGTTGTCCGTTGGGAGAACGAGCTGTCGTACAGGCCGGAGCGGTCTCTTCTGCTGCTCGGAGCGACCTCGTTTCTGAACGCGTCGCTTCAGATCTTGATCAGCCCGCTCGGGCTTCTGATGGGGATTGAAAAAGAGGCGACGGTCGCCCTTTTCGCGACCGTCTTCAGCCCGCAGGGAGACATCGAGTTCTCGACCACGGTGACGTACGAGGATCGCCCGCTTCTGTCCCTGCTGACGGCCGATCCGGTGGAGGCGGCGAAAGGGGCCATCGACTCGGCGCTCTACCAACTCGCTGTGGCACTGTGAGCGATGGGCCGGAAACGACGAAAGGAGGCGGGGGACATCGTAATCGGTGTTACAGACTTGGGATGCGGGTATCTGCTAAAGTGAGGATGGATTGCTGTTTTGATGGCGATAAGAGATGAGCATGTCAACAAAGGAGGTAGCAATGAAGGTGCGTAAGGTCACTCTTGGCCTTTCCTTCCTTCTGACAGCGGTCGTTCTCCTCATTCCGATACCGGGTGCGGGACAAGGAGAGGGCTTCTACACTGTCAGTCAGGAGGAGACGCGAGTTCAGATCATGCCGGTAGAGAACCCCGGCGGCGCCGTCGAGTTCTACAACATCTCGAACATGCAGGCGGCGACGGGGTTCGAAGAGCCGAACACGGCAATCCTGTTCCTGTACCAAGACACCTTGAGCGGCGAGCTGTCCCTGTTCGTGATCCTCGGCGGACCGGCCGGAACGGCCGGCTCGACGGCGATGACGCTGTCCGGTGTTCCCGCGGGAGCCGACTTCATCGTGCAGGACGACGCGACGGACTTGCGCGACACGTGGGAGCTGACTCCGCCCACGGGGAACATCGCGTGGACGTGGGACGAGGCGCGCGGGGACGGAATGGTCCTCGGACCGCTCGGCCCCGAGTTCGAGCTGACCCTCTTCCCGCAGTTCACCGCGGGAATCACGCAGGTGAAGTTCCTTTCCGGAGCCCTCGGGACCGACGAGATCCTGCTGAACCTGATCGATCCGATCCTCGTCGCCGGTACGCCGAACCAGCCGGCCGAGGTCTCGTTCTTCATCTCTCCATTGGAACCTCATATCAACGAGGAGATCACGTTCGACGCGACCAGCTCGTTCGATCCGGACGGGAGGATCGAGACGTACGAGTGGGACTTCGACGGGGACGGCCTGTTCGATCAAGCGACGACCGACCCTGTGGTCAGCTACACGTACGCGACGGCCGGCCTCAAGACCGTGACCCTCCGGGCGACGGACGACGAAGGAGCGATCGCTAGAACCTCGATGACGATCGACATCGACGAGCTCGCCGTGTCGGTGACGCGGACCATTTCGACGTCCCAGGCGTTGCCCGGGAGTACGTTCCTGGTCGTCATCCGCATCGAGCCGGACGTCGATCTGGCCGGGGTCGGTCTCCAGGAAGTCCTGCCGATCGGCTGGGATATCAAACCGCTGGAAAACGCCGGTGCGGCGTTCAAGCGATCGGCGGTGCAGTGGGTCTTCGTCGATCAGATTCGGGCCGGGACCACGAAGGTGATCTCGTACGAGTTGACCGTTCCGGAAAGCGACGAGCTGATCGCGACGACGCTCCCGGTCTGCTTCACCCTCACCGGAACGCTCCAGGCGATGACCCCGTACATGGAGCTTCCGATCGAAGGGGACGCCAAGATCGAGGTGACCGACGCGCTGGACATCAAGACGGCGATCACCCACTTGGTCCCGCGGATCGGGTTCGATACCGAGGACACGATCGACCTTCGCCTGTCCCAGAAGATCGAAGCGAAGCAGCTGGAGCGTGCGCTCGAGATGTGGGAGTTCAGCGAGGTCGTGCCGTGGACGCAGGGCGCAACGATCGACCTCGAGATGATGAAGGAGCTGTCGGCCTACGCGTACACGTGTACGCCGGTCGATCTGCCGCTTCCGCTGGTTCCGTATGCGGACGTGAGCGCGGTCCGGACGATCGACACGCCGGTTCCGTGCAACAACGTCCTGCTGAACTACTACGGGCCCGGCGGCGACAAGGCGGGAAGCACGTTCACCGTCAAGGTCGAGATCTGGGCGGACCAGGACCTCTACGGCGTCGGGCTCAAGGAAGAGCTCCCGGCCGGATGGAAGGTCATCCCGATCGACAACGGGGGCTTCTACTACAAGGCCTCGGCGATCGAGTGGGTCTTCCCGAGCAAGGTCCCGGCAGGCACGGTGAAGACGATCATCTACCAGGTCGAGGTGCCGCAGACGGAGGCGATCGAGATGGCGGCGAGCGATCCGTGCTACGCCACCAGCACCGACCTGTACGGCCTTGTCGATGCAGCGCTGCCGTGTCTCGAGACGGTAGTGACGGGAGACTCGGGGGTCGACGTCAGCGACTGCGTATCGGTGATCGTCGCAATTTCGCGGTGGGATGTCGAGAACGATCGGTTGGACATCACGTTGTCGGACAAGATCTCGTTCCAGCAGGTCCAGCGGGCGATCGCCTTCTGGCTCGAGGACGAGATCGTTCCGAGGACGTGCGACCAGACGGTCGACTACCACACGCTGAAAGAGATCATCGCCTACTGGTTGACGAGCACGAACATCTGCGATCCGCTTCCGAGCGTGCCGTACGGCCCGTGCGATCCGGATACGTCGACCTGCGACTGATGTGTGCTGCACACGTGGCGCAATCCGTCTAGGGGGATGATACGAATGAGAACGACCAGCTGCGCGGCGAGAGGGAGGCCTCTCGCCGCCCTCCTTTTCCTGATAGGGATGTTGGCGATGTCGTGGGCGGCCGCCCTCGGGCAGTCCGTCTACGTGAACCAGACGATCGAGTGGAGCGAGGACCAAGCGGTCACGCGGCTCGGTGGAGAGCCGAGCCTCGCGGACGTCACACTCCGCATCGAAGGGCTCGGGCCGGTGAACGGGTATCCGGTCGACTGCGTGTTGATCATCGACACCTCTTCGACGGCCGACCTGTCGAGCGCGAAGTCGTTTGCGTTCGACTTGATCGACCGGTTCTCGGACGAGGATCGGATCGCGCTCGTCTCGTACGCGACGACGGCGCGTCTCGAGGTCCCCCTGACGTACGAGCGCATGGCGCTGAAGACGGCGATCGCCGATCTGGTGGTCGGAGGGAAGTCGGCGCTCGGCCTGGCGATGCAGATGGCTCGGAGAGAGCTTCTGCAGGTCGGGCGCGACGACGCGATCCTGGTCGAGATCCTGCTCGCCGACGGCCAGAGCAACACGGGTCTCGATCCGTCGACGGAGAGCGAGATCGCCGCGGAGACCGGGATCCACATCGTCTCCGTGGGGATCGGCAACCTGATCAACCAGAATCTCCTTCAGGCGTTCGCCTCGGAGACGGACGGGCTGTTCTACCGCCGCCCGTCCGAGGAGGCGCTTGAAGCGATCGACGAGCAGTTCGAGGTCGACATCGCGGCACGCGAGATCCAAATCGACAAGCGGCTCCCCGAGGGCCTGCGCTTCGTCTCGGCGACTCCGAGTCCGTTCGAGGTGGAGACGTTGGCGGACGGATCGACGTCGGTGATCTGGCGGATCGCCGAGCTGTTGATCGGGCAGGAGATCACGATCGAGATGCAGATCGAGGCGCTCGAAGCCGGAGCATGGTCTCGAGAGGCCGATTCGCTGCTGACGTACGCCGACTTCCGAGGCGTCGTCGGCTCGATCTCGATCCCGGTGGCCAACTGGCCGCCGATCGCGCGCTTCGAGTACGACCCGGAAGAGCCGACGACGTCGGACATGATCGAGTTCACCGACCTCTCGGAGGACACGAACGACGAAGGCGAGATCGTTGCCTGGCACTGGGACTTCGGCGACGGGAACGTGAGCCTCGAGCAGAATCCGCGGCACCGGTTCCCGGAGCAGGGGACGTACGATGTCGAGCTGGTGGTGATCGACGACCGCGGCGCGGCATCGGTCGCCTACGCGGCCGAGATCGTGATCGGGAACACGCCTCCGTACGCGAGTTTCAGCACGAGGCGAACCGAGCCGATCGAGGACGCCGAAGCGGACGTCATGACGGCCGACCGGCCGCGCGTCGGCGTGGAGATCCTGCTCGACGCGAGCGGCTCGTACGACCTGGACGACTCGATCGTGTGGTTCTTGTGGGACTTCGACGGGGACGGTCTCATCGACGAAACGACGGAGGTCCCCGAGGTCGCGCACGCCTTCGGCGAGCCGGGTGAGCACCGCGTCGTGCTGACCGTCGTCGACGAACAGGGCGCGCAGACGACGGTGGAGAAGACGATCGACGTGATCGCTCCGGTCACGACGCTGAGAACGATCGAGACCGGTTTGCCGGACAATTGGACGATCCCCTCCGGCGTCGTCCACGTGACGTTGGATCTCGGGTTGAACACGACGCTCAACGGGCTGTCGATCACCGAGACGATCCCGGCCGGATGGACGTTCGAACTGGTCGAAAGCGACGGCGCGACGCTGCGGGAGAACGGACAGACGATCGAATGGTTGTTCCTCGAGAAGTTCGTGCCCGACGGCGTCAACTCGAAGCGAGAGATCCGCTACACGTTGACCGCGCCGGCGAGCGTCGAAGGGATGCTGCAGGCGACGATCAGCGGCAAGATGGGCAGCTCGTCGCCGCGGTTCTCGGAGACGATCTCGGGCGACGATCGAGTGACGGCCACCTCGGTGCTGTCGATCCCCGTGGTGATCTCCCGATGGGACGTCGCTGCAGAGGCCATCGACCCGCACCTCGACGAGACGATCGGTTTCGATCAGATCCAGTATGCCGTGTCGCTGTGGGTTTCCGGGGACGCGGTCCCGAACACGGGCGACCTGACGATCGGCCTGGCGATGATGCAGGATCTGATCGCCTACTGGCTGACTGGGAGTTCGGTGCACGACCCGCTCTCTTGAGCGGGTCGTCGCCCGAATGGATAAGGAGGGGGAATGAACAGGAAATGGATCGGTTTTGCCGGCTCGATCGCAACGATCCTGATTCTCGCGGTCGCCGTCTGCGCCTTCGAGGCCGACTTCGATCCATCGATCTACAACCCCGATGTCGCTGAGATCGTGAACTTCGAGGTCTGTACGTCGTGCCTCGACGGCGAAGGATATCGCTACGCGTGGGACTTCGACGCCGACGGCGTTCCGGAGGTGGAAACCGAAGAGACGCTGGTGACCCACGCCTTCCCCTCGTCCGGGTACTACGAGGTGGTCCTGACGGTCACGAGCGCCGGCGGCCGGACGACCACCCGGCGAAAGGGAATCCTGGTCGGCGCGCTCCCGGCGTTCGCCGTGCGGGAGCTTCTCGTCCAAAGCGACGGCACGATCCTCGTGCTACTCACGATCCGCGTGACGGCGGACTGCTCGGCGATTGGCTTCCAGGAGGCGATGCCCCCCGGTTGGCGGGTCGAAGTCGTCGATGCAGGCGGGGCGTTCGCGTACCCGAACCCACAGACCAAGAAGCTCGAGGCGATCTGGGGGAGCCAGTTCGCGGCGGGCGAGACGGTGACCTTCTCCTATCGACTGCATCCGGCCTACACGTCGTCGCTGCAAGGGATAAGCGGCGAGATCAGCGGCTACACGGACGAAGGACGGTTCATCGGTCGGATCAGCGGAGAGCTCGGCATGGCGCAGTAACTGGATTCTACGAAAACACGACGTTGCTACCTCGGCGGGCGGCGGGAGATCCTCCCGCCGCCTGCCTTATGGCCGGTCGGCCGTCGCGTCGCGGCCCGACGGCCGGGCGCGGCGAAGGTTGCGCAGGAAAAGGGCGGCGAGCACGAGGACGGCGAAGGAGAGCCCGAGCCCCGAGCCGAACGTCAGGGAGACGCGGACCCTACCGGCGGTCGCGACGAGGAGGACACCGATTCCGACCAGGCCGGCGGCGCGTAGCGCGTAGGCAAGCGCGAACCGGCCCCGATCCCTCGGGGAAGCGCCCGCGACCCGCGGTGCCAGCCGTCCGACGTCCCAACCGACCAGCGCCGCGGCCAGGGCGCCGGAACAGAAGAGCGGCGGTATGTGGAACAGACCGGCCACGCCGACGAGGACGCCGAAGAGTCCGAGCATCGCCGTCGGCCACGCGGGCCTGAAGAAAACGATGGCAAAGGCGGCCAGCCCGCCGAGGCCGAGACCGGCCGCGGCCAGCTCGGTGAGACCGTATCGGTATCCCGCGGCGGCCAGGATCGCCGCCGCGATCTCGAAGAAGAGGAGCGACGCGATCCTCATATCCGGTACCTCCGGAGCCGCGAATGATGGATCTGCCGGCACGCGACGCGGAACGGCTGCTCGACCCGCCAGTCGATCACGCTCGCTCCGATGCCGGCCAGCCCGCCGAGGAACAAGTCGCGGCGCAGATCGAGGATCCTCATGGCGAGATCCGCGGCCGTGGCGTCCGCGGTCCGCCGCTCGGCGTGCTCGACGCTCATCGAGTACGGGCAGACGAGCAGGATCGAGTACCCGCGGTCGATGAGGAGCGCGACGATCTCGATGTCGTTCTCGTCGACGAGCGGGCTGACGAGGACCAGCTGGGAGCGCGCCGGGAAGAGACGCGCGGGGATGAAGCGGAGCTCCTCGAAGACGGCCTTGTCCCCCAGCCTCGCCTCGGCCAGTTGGTCGAGAATTCGCTCCAGCTGAAGCCGGCCGATCCCCGGGAAGACCCATTGCAGGTAGTCGCCGTAGACGAGGAGCCCGACGTTGTTCCCTTGCTCCAGGAAGTGCGCCGCGAGGCCGGCGGCGGCGCGGACCGAGTGATCGAACGTCGTGTCTTCGGCGAGCTGGGCGTGGGACTTCGCCCGGGCGTCGAGGATGATGTTGACGTCCGCGATACGCTCCAGCTCGTATTCGTTGACGATCAGGGAATCGAGGCGAGCGTACGCCCGCCAGTTGATCCGCCGGACGTCGTCCCCGGGGGTGTAGGCGCGACAGCCGAAGAAGTCGAGGCCCTGGCCGCCGCGATTCGCCCGTACCGGGCCGGCGAACGCCCGCGTCCGTTGCGGTCGGATCGTGATCGGATCGATCACCTCGAACCGCGGGTGGACCTTCACGGCCGTCTCCACGAGGACGCGCGACTCGCGCACGGCCAGCCCCCAGGGCGACCAGACGCGCACCTTCACCTTGTTGAACGCGTGGAGCCCGCGTTGGGCGCGGACGACGTAGGAGACCGTCTCGGTCCCGTCGGTCGGGAGACGTCCGAGGAACTGCGCGTGGCCGTCGATCCGGGCGAGGCCGGGCGGGGTCCCGTCCGTGACCGAGAGGAGGGCGATCCCCTTCCCCCCGTTGTCCACGGTCAGCTCGACGCCGATCTCGTCCCCCTCGACGGCGCGGAGCCGACCGAGGGTCCGCTCGAGGCGCAGATCGGCGGCGGCCGGTCGGGGCGAGGAGAGCATCCGGACGAAGACGAACAGGAGCGTCGGGATCGCCGCCGCGACGATCGAGCCGTTCAACAGGAGCAACCCGGCGGCGACGAGGGCGAATCCGATCCCGAGAGGGAAGAGGAGCTGTCTCTGCATCGCTAGGACACTTTCGGCACCGGGACGGACCCGACGACGGAAGCGATGACGTCTCGGTCGGTCACGCGCTTCGACCAGAGCTCGGGGCTGAGAATCAAACGGTGCGCCAACGCGTCGGCGGCGAGCTCCTTGACGTCGTCGGGGATGACGAAGTCGCGGCCGTCGAGCGCCGCCCTGGCGCGCGCGAGCTTGATCAGGGCGAGGGAGCCGCGCGGGCTGACGCCGACGAGGACGGACTGATGGGTCCGGGTGCTCGCGGCGATCGACACGATGTACCGCTCGATGTCCGGGTCGACCAGGACGTCCTCGACGGCGCGCCGCATCGCGAGGAGCTCCTCGCCGGCGCTCAGGGTCGACAGGTCCACGTCGTCCTGCTTGCGATCGAGGCGCCGCTGCAGGATCTCGGCCTCCTCCTCCGCGGTCGGGTATCCGACGCCGAGGCGGAGCATGAACCGGTCGAGCTGCGCCTCGGGCAGGGGGAAGGTCCCCTCGTACTCGATCGGGTTCTGCGTCGCGATCACGACGAAAGGCTGCGGAAGGGGGCGCGTGTCGCCGGCGATCGAGACCTGCCCCTCCTGCATCGCCTCCAGGAGAGCGGATTGGGTCTTCGGCGTCGCGCGGTTGATCTCGTCGGAGAGGACGACGTTGGCGAACAGCGGGCCCGGGGCGAGGACGAACTCGCTTCGCTCCCGGTCGAAGATGTGCGACCCGGTGATGTCGCTCGGGAGGAGATCCGGCGTGAACTGGATCCGCCTGAACTGGATGCCGAGGACCTGCGCGAAGCAGCGCGCGATCAGGGTCTTTGCCAGACCCGGGTAGTCTTCGAACAGGATGTGTCCCCCCGCGAGGACGCCGGTCATGACGCGGCGGAGGACGGCGTCCTTGCCGACGATCGCCTTCGACACCTCACGGATGATTCCGTCTGCCTTTTCAGCGACTTCGCGAAGCTGCATCTAGACCTCCTGATGATACCGTTCGAGATGGGCCAACGTGTGTGCCACGGCCTCGAGGAAACGCTGCTTCGGTACACCCGGCCCGCCCCCGGGGCGGGTGGCGAAGAGCTCTTGGACGCGGGGGTCGTCCGGCCACTGTCCCGAGATCAGGAGCTTCCGCGCCTCTTCGAGCGGAAGCCCCTCCCGCCGGGCGATCAGCCGGACGGCGAGGACCGACAGCTCGCGGACGATCCGAACGCGACTGACGTGGTGTCTCGGCGACCGCTCGAGGTCCCGGGCCAGGCCCGCGATGGCGTTCGTGTTGTGCGGCCTGACGGCGGTCCAGCGAGCCCGTTTCGGCTCCGTCTCGCTCGGCAAGCGCCTCCACGACGCGAGAAGGACGGCGCACCCGATCAGCAGGCCGATCGCCCAGAGGAGGGCCTGAGGAAGGGGGGCGAGGGCGCGCCGGACGTCGTTGATCATCCACGTGACCGGTTCGAGGATCGCCCGACGGACCGGCGCGTGGTACAGCAAGAGGAGCGTCAGGGCGACGACGATCGCAAGGACACCGACAGGGAGTGCGAATCGAACCAACCGATTCCAGGTCGTCACGTCGCGTACGCCTCCCGGATCGCCTCGAGGCAGCCGATCGCCTGCGCGGCGAGGCTCCGTCCGCCGCGGTTGCCGTAGCGGACGAGCTCGAAGATCTCCGTCAGTCGGTCGACGTGCACGGCGGTGAACCCGACCCGGTGGAGCGCGTCGGCCAGTTCGCGGGCGGTCATGTGAACGTGATCGATCGACCGGTTCCGGCAGAGGATGCGGACCATCTCACGGTAGCAGCGAAGGACGGCCGACCGCGGGTCGCCGCCGAGCTGGATCTCGTCGGCCGCCGAGACGACGGTCTCGATCAGTTCCTCCAGTTCGGTCTTTTCGTCCTTCCTGCGGGATCTCCAGCGCGGCGCGAGCTTCGTCCAGGCGACCGCGAGGAGGACGACGACGCCGATCGAGATGAGGATCGCCACGGCGGGGAACGCCCAACTAGGGGGCGGCGAAGACGTCGGCTCATCGACTGCGGCGCGAGGTTCCGTCTCCAGGAGCTCGCCGAGTCCGGACGGCTCCTGCGCACGCGGCTCAGGATCGGGGGCTCTCGCCGCGAAGTAATAGACGCCCAAGATGATCGCCACGAAGCCGGCGAACATGAGGAGGTAGATTCGCATCGACTTCTTGAAGATCGCGCCGACCACGATGAGCGCGAGGGAGGCGAGTGCACCGATAAACAGGATCTGCAGAAAGATTCTGTAGCCGACCGCGCCGGGTGAGTTGGTGCTGCCGCTGGGTGAGACCGTCTCCACGCCTGCAGGCGGCTCGGAGTTTGACTCCCCGGGCCGAAGCTCGATCCGCTGCAAGCCCGGCACGAGGATCAGCAACAGGCCGATCAGCACGACGGCGAACGCGAGGAGCGCGAGATTGCGTGTGGTTCTCGTCATCGGTCGTGGATGGTACTGTTGTTCAGCATCTCGGGCCACCTTTCCGGCAGGGCGGGCCTTCTCTGTCCGCTAGAGACGCGGGAACCACCACACCTGGAGAGAATAGCACCTACGAGAGACTCCGGCAATCCTCAGTTCCGGCGGAGTGGTCGGTCCTCTCCAGCCGCGTGTCCTCGCGGACCTCTTCGAGGTTGGCCACCGCACGGTCCGAGAACGGCGCGCTCTCCCGATGGCCGTAGCGGACGAGCTCGAACAGCTCGGTGAGCCGATCGATCGCCTCGGTGCGAACGCCGAGATTCCCCAGGCGGTCGGCGAATTCCCGCGGCGTCAGCGACGCGTGGGCGATCCGCTCCTTCCGGCTGAGCAGGTCGACCATCTCGCGGTAGCAGCGTAAGACGAGGTTCGTGTCGCCGCGCGCGGCGAGCGTCTGCTCGGCGAGCAGCTCGAGCTCCCAGGCGATTCCCCCCCCGCGGCGAGACGCGTGGGCGCGCCACCGCGTGACGGCCCAGGACGTGCTGAGAACGACGGCGGTCCCGGCGCCGAGCGACAGCCCGACGGCGATCAGGACGCGGCTCCACTCCGACGGTTGCCGCGCGGAAGCGGCGGCGACGACGCCCTCCCGCGCCACGTCGTCCGGCTCGAAGGTCTCTTTGGAAGGGATCTTCGCCGCGAAAAAGTCGAAGACGATCAGCGCCCCGAACAGCCCGATGGTGAAGTACAGCCAGCGCCGGAGGAATCGGGTGAGCAGCGCGCCGACGAGGACGACGGCCAGCGACATCGTGAACGCCACGAACAGCAGATGCCGAACGAAGGCGAAGTCGAGGGCGGGGCCTCCCGAACCGACCGCCTCCTCGGCCCCTTCGGCGGGCCGGCTCTCGGGCGAACCGACGCCCGGGCCGAGCTCGACGTCGTCGAGGCTCGATGTGAGGACGACGAGAACGCCGAGGAGGGCGGCGCAGACGGCGACGGAGATCAGAACGCGCAGGGCCTTGTCACGGGTCATCGGGTCGCGATGCCGAGTTCGTCGAGCTGCTCCTTCGCGACCGGCATCGGCGCCTCGGTGAGAGGGCAGAGGCCGGTCGTGGTCTTGGGAAAGGCGATCACGTCGCGAAGCGACTTCTCGCCGGCCATGAGCATCACCAATCGGTCGATTCCGAGCGCGAAGCCGCCGTGCGGCGGCGCGCCGTATTCGAGGGCGCGAAGGAAGAATCCGAACCGCAGCTCCGCTTCCTCGGGCGAGATCCTCAACAGGCGGAAGATCCGCTCCTGCAGGTCCCGATCGTGGATTCGGATGCTCCCGCTTCCCAGCTCGATCCCGTTCAGGACGAGATCGTACGCGTTGGAGACGACCGAGAGCGGATCGGTCTCGAGCCGGTCGATCTCCTCCCACTGCGGCGACGTGAACGGATGGTGGGAGCTGGTCAGCTCGCCGGCCTCGTCGAGCTCGAACATCGGGAAGTCGGTCACCCAAAGGAAGTTCCACCCGTCCTTCGCCAAGTTCTCCTGCGCGGCGATCGTCCGACGCAGCTCGCCGAGCGGCGGCTCGATCCCCTCCCCCGCGAGGAGGAGGATCAGGTCGCCCGGCTTCGCGTCGAACGCCTCGGCGATCCCGCGGAGCTCCTCTTTGCCCGCGAACTTGGCGATCGGCGACGAGATCGACGCCTCGACCTTCAGCCAGACGAGCCCCTTCGCTCCGGCCGCGACGGCGACCTCCTGGAGCCGGTCGAGCGCCGAGCGGGAGTAGCCGGCGCATCGTTCGGCGAGGATCCCCGCGACCTTCCCGCCGCCGGCGACCGCGTCGGCGAAGACCCGGAAGCCGGATTCGGCGACGAGGGACGAGACGTCGCGAATCTCCATCCCGTAGCGGAGGTCCGGCTTGTCGATCCCGTACCGAGCCAGCGCCTCGGCGTGCGACAGCCTCGGGAACGGGACCTCCAGCTCGACGGAGAGCGTCTCGCGGAAGACGCGGGCCATCGCCCCCTCGAGGAAGCCGAGGACGTCGTCCTTGTCGTTCGGGAAGGCGATCTCGAGGTCGAGCTGCGTGAACTCGAGCTGCCTGTCGGCGCGGAGGTCCTCGTCGCGGAAGCACTTGACCAGCTGGAAGTAGCGGTCGATCCCGCCGATCATGAACAGCTGCTTGAACAGCTGCGGCGACTGAGGGAGGGCGTAGAACGAACCGGGGTTCATCCGGCTCGGGACGAGGAAGTCGCGCGCCCCCTCGGGGGTCGACTTGGTCAGAAACGGCGTCTCGATCTCCAGGAACCCCTCCTCGGAGTAGTAGTCCCGGATGCTCTTGAACACGCGATGCCGGAGCTCGAGGTTGCGGTGCATCGCCTCGCGGCGGAGGTCGACGTAGCGGAACCGAAGCCGCGTCTCTTCCGTCGTGTCGGAGCCGTCCCCCTCGACGAGAAACGGCGGCGTCTTCGCCCGGTTCAGGATCGTCAGGCTCTCGACGCGGACCTCGATCTCACCGGTCGCCATGTCGGGGTTGACGTTCCGTTCGCTCCTACGGGCGACGGTCCCGGTGACGCGGATGACGTCCTCCCGATTGAGGCCGTGCGCCGCTTCGAGGTCCGTCGCGTCTCCGGGGAAGAAGAGCTGCACGATCCCCGAACTATCGCGCAGATCGACAAACGTGATCCCGCCGAGGTCACGCCGACGGTTGACCCAACCCGCCAGGGACACCGTCTGGCCGACGTTTGCCGTTGCCAACTGCGCGCAGTAGCTCGTTCGCATGGCGACTCTCTTTCGAACTCGTTGGATAGCGACCGATTATAGGCGGCTTGGGGACTGCTTCAATCGGCCGCGCACTCGCTACGGCGCCGGCTACGCTTCCTCGAAGGTGCCCTTGAAGAATCGTCGGCCGAAGCTCGGCTCCCAATCGGTGAAATCCCCCGGCTCGTTGTCGGCCGAGATGAAGGACCGGATCATGTTCAGCTTCGCGGAGAGGTTGTCGAAGTAGTAGACGGTGATCGCCTCGAGCGATTTCGGGACCATCGCGGCGGCGTACTCGAGCTCGCCGTGGTGGGAGATCAGGATGTGCTCGAGGGCGTCGGGCAGGCGCGGGTCCGGCCACGACTGCTTCGCCGCGGCCTCGCGGATCATGTCCCGGCCGAGCAGGAGATGACCGAGGAGCTGACCCTTTCGCGTGTAATTGACGGCCACCGGATTCTCGAACTCGACGATCTTTCCGATGTCGTGGAGGATCGACCCGGCGACCGCGAGCCCCCGGTTCAGGTCGAATCCGGGATTCTGTTCCGCGTACGTCGAGACGTTCTGCGCGACCTCGAGCGTGTGCTCGAGGAGGCCGCCGAGGTAGGCGTGGTGCTTCGATGCCGCCGCCGGAAACTCCCGCAGTTTCGCCTCGTGCTCGGAGAGAAGCTCCACGGTCAGCTGCCGCAGCGGCTCGGGCTCGACGGTCCGAGCCAACGCGACGAGTTCGTTCCACATCCGGTCGACGTCGCGTTCGGTCGAAGGGACGAGAAGGGCCGGGTCGAAGCCCGGTATCTGTCCCGATTCCGTCTCGGCCTGCGTCATCCGGCGGATCGACTCGACGATCAGTTGGAGGTTGCCTCGGTACGTTTCGGATCGCCCCTCGACGAAGACGAACTCGCCCTCGTCGAACTGGCTCGCGTACCGCTGCGCCGCCTCGGCCCAGGCGCGGGCGGGGAGCGTCCCCGTCCGATCGGCGAGGAGGATCTCGAGGTACGGGTCCCCGGTTCGCGTCGAACGCTGTGACTTTCGCTTCACGAGGAAGCACTGACTGATCCGCTGTCCCTCCCGGATGTCGCGGATCGGGACGTGAAGAAGCGAATACGGAACTTCCCCGCGGACTTGGTCGAAGAGTCGCTCTGAGGCCATGCCGTCCTTTCCGGAGACAGTGTAGGGGGCGGTGCACCGAAGTCAAACGATTGGCGCTGCGTCGGGAGTCGGCTACCCTCTCCCCGTGAAGGAGGAACGAATGGGGAATACGGATCTGGCTGGAATCCTGCGGGAGGCGATGGAGGCGGAGCGCGACGGGTTCACCTTCTACACGATGGCGGCCGAGCGGTCCGAGGATCCGGGGGCTCGCGAGACGTTCTCGCGGCTCGCCGACGAAGAGCGGAAGCACTACGAGGCGCTTCAAACCGGATACCGCTCGCTGACGGAGGGAGGTACTTGGACGCCGTCGAACGAACTGCTGAAGGATCGAGGACCGGAGGCGACGGGGATCTTCTCCGAGGACTTCGTCCGACGGATCGGCGGCAAGCATCTCGAGATGTCGGCCCTGTCGATCGGCATCCTACTGGAGAAGAACGCCTACGCGTTCTACACGCGGCAGGCCGAAGCGGCCGAAGACGAGGCGGTCGCCGGCTTCTTCCGCGAGCTGGCCGAGTGGGAGGACGGCCACTACCGGCTCCTCCTGCGTCAGGACGAGGCGCTCAAGGAGGAGTACTGGAACGAGAACCGCTTCACGCCGCTGCTGTAGCCCGAAACGGACGAGCGGACGCACCGGGCGCGCCCGTTCTTCGTTCCGAAAGGAGCCCTTCAGACGTCGCAGGTCGCCGGCGGTGGCGTCGGGACGAGCGGATGGGTCACCAGCGGGAAGTTGTCCTGATCGCCGTCGCTCGTGATCGGGTACGGTGAATCCCAGATCCCGTCCTCCTCGGCGTCGATCGCCTCGTACCCGCCCCAGTAGTTGCCCTCCGTCGCACCGTCGTCCCACCGGTTGAGATCGTCGGTGTGCGCGTGGTGGAAGTTGTCGACGAACGCGTTGTCGACGACGTAGTTCGCCTCCGAGCCGAGGTTCAGGTAAATCCCCATGTGCGACTCGCTGACGAGGTTGCCGATGATCTCGTTCTCGTTGCACGCATCGAACCAGATCGCCGTGTCATTCCCGTCGAACGCGTTTCCGAGGATCTGGTTCTGCGAGGAGAAGTAGAAGCGAATCCCGTCGCTGTTGTCGGAGAACACGCAGTCGGTGATGCGGTTCAGCGTGGCGAAGTTGAGCGTCACGCCGGCCCAGTTCCCCTCGAAGAGACAGCCGTCGATCACCCCGTTCCTCACGTAGCTGAGGTAGACGGCCGACTTGGCCGCGCCGGAGATCTCCACGTTGCGGATGACGAACGCCCTCGAGGTCCCGTGGATCCGGATTCCGTAGTCCTCGTACCCGGCGTCGATGACCCAGTCCTCGATGACGTAGGGGTCGTCCAGTTCGCCCGAACCGGAACAAACGCCGTTCTCGACGGTGAACTCGTAATCGTTGGATATGACGATGGCGCGATGCTCGACCAAGTCCCCCCCGAACGCGAGGGAGGGGATGAAAACGAACAAGAGGACAGCAAAACAGACCGCGGCGCCCCGTTTCATGGTTCATCACTCCTTTGGTGGCCACACTGCACGTTGAGTTCATCATATCGACGGATCGAGCGACTGTGAAGGCTCGGGTACCCCTGGAGGCGGACATCTGACCCACCGATCAACGGTGGAAACGTCTGCTTCGAAGCGACCGCCAAAGGGTCAGCGGGACGTCGCGTCGCCTGAACGGCCCCACGAGGAGGAGCCCGGCGACGAAGCCGCCGATGTGGGCGAACCAGGCCACCCCGCCCGAGGAGCCGAAGGAGCCCGCGCCGCTGATCACCTGGAGGACGAACCAGAAGCCGAGGAGGAAGACCGCGGGCACGGCGACCAGCCGGAGGAAGAAGAAGATCGGGATGATCGTCAGCACCTTGGCGTACGGATAGAGCATGAAGTAGGCGGCGAGGACGCCGGCGATCGCGCCGGAAGCGCCGATCGTCGGGATCGAGCTTCCCGGGGCGATCGCGATCTGCGCAAACGAGGCGACGGCGCCGCAGAGGAGATAGAAGATCAGGAATCGGACCGGCCCCATCGCGTCCTCGACGTTGTCCCCGAAGATCCACAGGTAGAGCATGTTCCCGAGGACGTGGAGGATGCTCCCGTGGAGGAACATCGCCGAGAGGAGCGTCAGCCAGATGGGGATCGGGATCGTCGGCGGGAGGTCGGTTCCACCGAGCAGCTCGGCCGGGATCAGGGCGTACTGCATCAGGAACCAATCGTCCTGCGCGATCGCGTAGGTCGAGACCGACTGGCCGGGGAGACGCCGCGTCGTGTACGCGTAGTACGGATCGAAGATCGGCGGCGCCTCACGGCCGGCCTGGATCCACGCGTACCGCTCGTCCGACCAGTTGTCCCACAGCGGCTCGCGCGTTCCGAGGTATCCCTGGTACAGGAAGACCAGCAGGTTGATCACGATCAGCGAGACGGTCACGACCGGGAACCGCCGGCTGCGGATCATGTCGCGTATCGGGATCATGCGCCGATGGTATCTCCAGGTGCCGCAATGAGGCAAGGAATTGATCTTTCGGAGATCCCGATTACACTCTTCGGCGCAAAGGAGGCCGGATGGAGCTACTGAAGAGACTGTGCGAAGCGGCGGGAATCCCCGGCTACGAGGCCGAAGTGCGAAGGATCGTCGAGAAGGCGCTCGAAGGGCACGTCGACTCCGTTACGACCGACGCGTTGGGGAACGTGATCGCCCACAAGCAGGGGGACGGACCGGTCGTCGTCGTCGCCGGGCACATGGACGAGATCGGGTTCTTCGTCAGTTACATCGAGGAGAAGACGGGGTTCCTAAGGATCAATCCGGCCGGCGGATTCGACCCGGTCAACCTCGTCGCGCAGCGGGTGATCGTGCACGCCGAGTCCGGCGATCTGATCGGCTGCATCGGGCGGAAGGCGGTTCACATCCTCCGCGAGGAGGAGAAGAAGAAGCCGCTCGAGCTGCGCGACCTGTTCGTCGATCTCGGCCTTCCCGCGGAGACGGTCGAGGAGAAGGTCCGGATCGGCGACCCGGTCACCCTTCGGCAGGACTTCATCGAGTATGGCGATCTGATCTCCTGCAAGGCGCTCGACGACCGCGTCGGCGTCTACGTCGGGATCGAGGCGGTGAAGCGGGCCAAGGCACCCGCCTGCGACCTGTACTTCGTCGGGACGACGCAGGAGGAGGTCGGCCTCCGCGGGGCGCGCGTCGCCGGGTTCGCGACGCACCCGCAGATCGGGATCGCCCTCGACGTAACGATCGCCGCCGACACGCCGGACGTGCCGGCGAAGGACCGGGTGACCCAGCTCGGCAAGGGCGTCGCGATCAAGATCCGGGACTCCGCGTCGATCTCCCATCCGGCGCTCGTCCGCGCGATGCGGAGGCTCGCGGAGGAGAACGGTATCCCGTATCAGATGGAGGTCCTCCCGCGCGGCGGGACCGACGCCGGCGCGCTCCAGATGGCGCAGGAGGGCGCCGCGGTGATCACGCTGTCGATTCCGACCCGCTACGTCCACTCGGTCGTCGAGTCGCTCCATCCGGACGACCTCGAGGCGACGATCGCGCTCCTCGCCGCGTTCCTCGAGAACGCGGACAGGATCGACCTGGCGGGATGAGCAAGCGGACGCTGTTCGCCGGATTCGACGTCGTCGCGACGATGGACGCCGACGGACGCGAACTGCGCAACGGCTACGTCCTCGTCGAGGGGAACCGGATCGTCGACGTCGGCGACGACGCGGCCGGGATCGAGGCCGACGAGGTCGTCCGCGGTGCGGGGAAGCTCCTCCTCCCCGGCTTCGTCAACACGCATCATCACCTGTACCAGTCGCTCTTCCGGAACGTCCCCGGCGCGTCGGAAGCGAAGCTGTTCGACTGGCTCGTCTTCCTGTACGAGCGGTGGAAGGGTCTCGGCGAGGAGGCGATGCGCGTCGCGTCGACGATCGCGTGCAGCGAGCTGCTGCTCTCCGGCGCGACGACGACGACCGATCACTGCTACCTGTATCCGCGCGACGGAGGGAACGTGCTCGTCGCCGACATCGAGGGGGCTCAAGCGGCCGGGATCCGGTTCCATCCGTGTCGCGGCTCGATGTCGCTGTCGAAGAAGGACGGCGGATTGCCCCCGGATTCGGTCGTCCAGACGGAGGACGAGATCCTGGCCGACTGCCAACGGATGATCGAGCGATACCACGATCCCGAGCCGCTCGCGATGCTCCGGATCGCCCTCGCGCCGTGCTCGCCGTTCTCGGTGACCTTCGATCTGATGCGCGAATCGGTGAAGCTCGCCGAGGAGACCGGCGTCCTCCTCCACACGCACCTCGCCGAGACGAGGGACGAAGAGGCGTACTGCCTCCGGCGCTCCGGGATGCGGCCGGTCGACCTGATGGAGGAGCTCGGCTGGCTCCGCGACGACGTCTGGTACGCGCACCTCGTCGTCCTCGACGACGCCGACGTCGCGAAGCTGTCTTCGGTGAAGGTCGGGATGGCCCACTGCCCGAGCTCGAACATGATCCTCGGCTCGGGGATCGCCCGAGTGACCGAGATGAAGAACACCGGGATCAAGATCGGGCTCGGGGTCGACGGCTCGGCGAGCAACGACACGTCGAACATGATCCGCGAGGTCCGCCAAGCGATGCTCCTCCAGCGCGTCCACTACGGCGCCGACGCGCTGACCGCGCGCGAGGCGCTCCGGATGGCGACGATCGGCGGGGCCCGAGTCCTCCACCGGGAGGACGAGATCGGCTCGATCGAGGTCGGCAAGGCGGCCGACCTGATCGCCTTCGACCTGAACGACATCGCGCTCGCCGGCGCGCACGCCGATCCGGTGGCGGCGATCGTCCACTGCGCCGTCGATCGGGTCGACTTCGCGATGGTCAACGGCGATTGGCGGGTCCGGGACGGGCGATTGGTCGACGAGTCGATCCTCGACCTGATCCCGGTTCACAATCGCCTGTCGAAGGAGCTGACCGGGGCGGCATGAGGATCTCGGTGGAGATCGGCTTCTCGTTCAAGCGGGAGCTCGACGAGGCGTACCGGACGCTCGAGCTGCCGGACGGGGCGACCGTCCGCGACGCGATGGTCGAGCTCGGCCGGCGGTACGCGCCGATCGAGCGGCGGCTGTTCGACAAAGACGGCGCGATCCGACGGAACATCAACGCGCTGATCAACGGCGGGAACGTTCAGTTCCGCGAGCGGTTCGACACGGTCCTCTCCGACGGGGATCGGCTGACGATTCTTCCTCCGGTCGGCGGCGGATAGCGCGAAACACGCCCGTAAATGGCTCGGCTGGAGAGTTCCGAGGTTCCCCTCGATCCTCCCCAGCCGGTGTGGTGGCTATCCGCAAGGAGGTTTAGCGGAAGAGCGGCATTTCTGCTGCCGGACCAAATGTGGCGACCGAATGTGTGATCTTTGTGAAGACGAAATGTGCTTCCGGTGAGGCGGGAGGTTTCACCAGGAGTCGACAGACGCTCCCGATCGCAGGTCGCGTCGACGATTCAGCGCGCGCTCCCCGGCGACCGGGAAGCCGCCTTCTTCATCTTTTCGCGGATCCGCTGCTCGAACCGGTCGGCGTCGATGACGAACCGCTCGTGCGTCGCGCGGCCGACGGGCTCGACCTCGTCGCGGGCGTCGATCTCGAACCGGAGCCGCCGCCCGTCGATCTCGACGAGCGTTGCCGTCACCGTGGCCCGCATCCCGAGCGGGGTCGCGGCGAGGTGGTCGAGCCGGATCGACGTGCCGACCGTCTTCCGCCCGGGCGGCAGGTGCGGGTCGACCATCGTCCGGGCGCACTCCTCGCAGAAGCCGACGAGCACCGGCGTGGCGAGGACCTCGACCAGTCCGCTCCCGAACGCGCTCGCCAGGTGCTCGCGCTCGACGGTCCAGGTCATCTCGTTCGTCGTTCCGACCTCGATCATCCGGTCCCTCACAGTCGATACTGGCCCGGCCTCCGGTCGCCGAGCACGTCGTTCCAGCGAGTGATCTGCTTGTCCCGCGCCCGCTCGACGTCGATCCCGACCACGGCCGTCTCGACTCGGTCGCTGGATAGGCGCACGAGGACCTCGCCGTCCGGTCCGACGACCTGGCTGCAACCGGTGTAGACGAGCGTCTCGCCGGCCCGCGATTCCGTTCCGACCCGGTTCGCCGTCGCGGTGAAGACGCGGTTTTCGAGCGCCCGGATCGCCATCGTCCGCTGCGCCAGGTCGGGCAGGACGAGGTTCGCCGG
>CAYXLR010000018.1:0-41918 GCA_964466035.1 uncultured Thermotogae bacterium | reverse complement strand
AGCGCTCGGCTCATATCCGAGAGGTTCGGGGTTCGAGTCCCTGCGCCGCTAGTTGAGGATTTTTCTTTTGGGGGCGTAGCTCTAACCGGGAGAGCGCTGCGTTCGCAACGCAGAGGTTGGCGGTTCGAATCCGCTCGCCTCCACAATCGGAAACGTCCGGCGTCGGTTGCCTCAGTCAGCGTCGGACGTTCGCACCGTCTAGCTAGAAGGAGACCTCGAACGACAACGTCCACTGGGTGAAGCCGGTCGTATCGACGGTGATCGTGCTCGACATCGAGACCGACGTTCCCAGAGCCAGCGTCACGCCCATCGTGCTCTGCGCCCAATCGAACAGAAGCCCTGTCGACGTGCTGAAGAACGTGTCGACGGAGAACGAGAACCCACACCCGAACGGCGGCACGTCGACGTCGAGCGAGACGACCTCCCAGTACTCCTGCGGGTAGTACAGGTGCCCCTCCGCGTCCGCGTCGGCCAGTGACTCGACGAGGAACCCGAATTCGGGCGTCGTGATCACGTAGTCGGTGGTGTTCAGATTGGAGATGCTGATCAGCGTCGCCCCCGCCAGGGTGCACTCGAACGCGATCCCGTAGATGTCGACGCCGGTGATCGTCCCCCCGCTGCCGAGGAGGTTCGTGTAGATGCTGAGGCAGCCGTACTCCGTCTCGAGCGAGGGGGTGAACACGTAGCTCTTCGTCTGAAGCGTGTAGATGAAGTCGAGCGTGATGTTCAGCGGAAGCCCGAACAGCTGGACGAACGACAGCTCGATCTCCTCGCTCTCGAACCCCGTCTTGTTGAACGTCGTGACACTCATCAACTCGATACAGCAGAACGCCGAGGCGCTGAACGTGAGCTCCTGCCCCGAGAACTCGACCGGCAGCGGATCGATCGTCGGGTCGGTCAGGAACGTCTTCTTCGCCAGGCTCGTCTGCTGGCTCGTCGAAGCGGTGAACGTGATCCCGCTGAGATCCGCGCCCAGGAACGTCGCGCTTTCGAAGGTCAGGACGCCGCCGAGGATCTCCCCGTAGACGTCGAACACGCACCCGAAGTTGGACGGCTGGAGCAACGTTGCGCCGACCGCCGCCGCGTACAGGCTGACCGTCACCGGCGGGAACTCGACGGCGAGGATCCCCTGAGCGTAGATGAACGATCCGGTCTGCGGCTCGAACAGGATCAGGCCGTCGAACCGCACGCTGCCGAGCGCCGCCGTCAGGTCGAACTCCTGCCAGAGCCAGCCGTCGAAGAGAAAATCGGAGACGGAGGCGATCTCGAGGAAGCTCAGGCTGAGCCCGACGTCGAGCGTCGATTGAAACGCGGAGAACGGCTGGGTCTGCTGCGGCGAGAGCCCGATCTCCGCCTGCCAGCTTCCGGTGAAACCGTCGCTGCCCAATGCGCTCACGGCGCAGAACAGGACTACAACTACGAAAAGCACGCATCGACCGTTCACGATCCACTCCCCCTCAACACGGAACGCGCTCGCGCTCCCGACGTTTCAGACCGCATCGAAACCCCACCCTCGTTGTCACGCATCGCCATTGACCGTACTTCGCCGTCCGCGAATGCCCCACGGGGAACGACCGCGCGGCGAGGGAAATGGGTCACCTGATCGCTCTGCGAACGTCCTCCGATTCTTCGACAGAGGGCGTCGGAATCGACGCTCGGATTGCCCGGAAACCTCTCGGAGAGTAGACTCCGCCGCATGAGACGGTTTCTCATCCTCGGCCACGACGTCCCGCTCGATCCGGACTTCCATCTGAACGATCTCGCCGGTGGAGCCGGCCGGATCGACGTGATCTGCCGCGCGATCGGTGCGTCCCTTCTCCTCTCGCACGGGATCCGGCGCGACGTCGAGACGGTCCTGCTGCTGCGCGGCTCGGTCCGCGTTCGGATCTGCGGGGACCGGGTCAAGCGGTTGAACCCCGACGAGCGGTCGACGGCCGCGTTGATCCGACGGGCGCTGGCGGCGCTCGCCGACGCCGGCTCCGATGTGTCCGGCAAGGCCGGACACGGGGAGACGCAGAGCACACCGGGGATCTTCGTGTCGCGCTGCGGCCTCGCCGAGGAGGTCGATCGGCTGCTCGGGCAGGGGGCGTCGCCGATCGTCCTCGACGAGACCGGCGACCCGGCCGCGTCGTTCGCCTTCCCCTCCGACCCGGCGTTCGTCCTCTCGGACCACCTCGACTTCACCGAGGCGGAAGAGCGGTTGCTCGCCGATCACCCGCGCCTGTCGCTCGGGCCGACGCCGCTTCACACCAGCCAGGCGATCACCATCGTCCACCATCTCCTCGATCGGCGGGCGGAGGATCGCGACGAGGACCTCGTGCTGGCGCACAAGGTCTGGGGCGCGCCGAAGGCGCAGATCATCAAGGGGCTCATCGAGGATTTCGGGATTCCGGCCAACCTGGTGATGCACGCGCCGCCCTCCGTCTACCCGATGGCCGTCGACGGCCTCGCCGAGGTCCGGATCATGGTCCGCGCGGGCGACCTTCGCCGGGCCCGCCAGATCATCGCGGACTACTTCGAGGAGCCGTGCGAGGCGTGACGCCGCGCTTCGCCGCCGGCTAGAATGGCGCGTGGTCAACGACCCTCGGATCGAACGGAGCCAGGCCGAACGTCGAGCGCGGATGGTCGAACGCGATCTCCGCCGGCGCGGGATTCGGGACGAGCGGGTCCTCGATGCGATGGGGCGGGTCCCGCGACACCGGTTCGTCCCGCCGGAGCTGATCGGCGAGGCGTACTCGGACTATCCTCTCCCGATCGGCGAAGGCCAGACGATCTCGCAGCCGTACATCGTGGCGCTGATGACCGAGGCGCTGAAGCTCTCCCCCGACATCAAGGTGCTCGAGATCGGGACCGGCTCCGGCTACCAGACGGCGATCCTCGCCGAGTGCGGCGCCCGCGTCTGGACGATCGAGCGATCGCCGCGCCTCGCAGAGCGAGCCCGGTCCCTGTTCGCGGAACTGGGCCACGGGAACATCGAATCGATCGTCGGGGACGGAACCCTCGGCCTTCCCGACCGCGCGCCGTTCGACCGGATCCTCGCGACCGGGAGCCTGCCCGAAGTCCCGGAGCGACTTCTCGGTCAGCTCGTCGACGGCGGGGTCTTCGTCGGGCCGATCGGCTCGCTGTACGGCCAGGAGCTCGTCCGGATCGAGTATCATGCGCAAAGATCGCGCCGCGAGGGCCTCGGTCCGTGTCGATTCGTCCCGCTGATCGGAGCCTCCGGATGGGACGATCGGTCGTCCCGGGACCGCGGACTGAACGGAAGGAAGCGACGACGATGAAGTGGATCGATCTGCGAAGCGACACGGTGACGAAGCCGACCGAGGGGATGCGAAGGGCGATCGCCGCGGCCGAGGTCGGAGACGACGTCTTCGGCGAAGATCCGACCGCGCTCCGTCTCGAGGAGCGGACGGCGTCCCTCCTGGGGAAGGAGGCCGGCCTGTTCGTCGCCAGCGGGACGATGGGAAACCTCGTCGCCCTCCTCACCCACGCCGGCCGGGGAGACGAGATCGTCCTCGGCGATCGGTCCCACACGTTCCTGTACGAGGTCGGCGGCTGCGCCGGGCTCGGCGGGATCCACCCTCACGTCCTGCCGAACCGCGACGACGGAACCCTCGATCTCTCCGACGTCGAAGCGGCGATCCGCGACGCGTCGGACGTTCACTTTCCCCGCACGCGGGTGATCTGCCTCGAGAACACCCACAACCGCTGCGGAGGCATCGCGCTCTCCGTCGAGTACTGCGACGCCGTCGGCGCGCTGGCGAAGCGTCACGGCCTCGCCGTCCACCTCGACGGGGCGCGGCTGTTCGACGCCGCGCTCGTGCGCGGCGTCGAGCCGGCTCGATTCGCGCGCAGCGCCGATTCGGTGATGATCTGCCTGTCGAAGGGGCTCGGCGCGCCGATCGGCTCCGTCCTCTGCGGCGATCGGGCGTTCATCGACGAGGCGCGGCGGATGCGCAAGGCCGTCGGCGGAGGGATGCGCCAGGTCGGGATCCTCGCCGCCGCCGGTCTGTACGCCCTCGAACACCACGTCGACCGCCTGGCCGAGGATCACGCGAACGCGGCGCGGCTCGCCGCGGGGATCGACGAACTGGACGGGCTCTCCTGCGAGCAGGCCCGAGAGGGGGCGTGGTCGAACCTGGTCTACTTCTCCGTGGACGGGAAAGCGATCGGACGGCCCGACCTCGACGCGCGCGTCCTCGCGAAGCGGCTCAAGGCGCAGGGGGTGCTGGCCCTCCCCCTCGGTGCCGGTCGGCCGCGGATCCGGATGGTGACCCATCTCGACGTCTCCCGCTCCGATGTCGACGCGGCGCTCGACGCCCTCCGGTCTGCTCTTCGCGGGACGTAGGTCCCCCCCTCTTCCGAACCAGCGTCTCCTTCCGACGTCCCGACTGAGCTTCCGCTCGGGGAATCAGGCTCCTACCCTCGGGACACCGGGTGGTGCGGGCGACGCTTCCGTCGCGGGACGTCTCTCGCGCCCGGTTCATCGGCCTTGGCAAAGGGGGAACGATGAAGCGGCTAGCGTCTGCGCTGTTGTTCGTCGGGTTGATCCACCTCGGTGCGATCGCCGGGCCGTTGGAGATGTCGATCGGAGGCGGCCCCTCGGCGGTTTCCCTCGACGCGATCAACGAATCGATCGGCGTGTTCAACACGCTGATCACGCACCTGAACGAGACCTTCGCCGTGCACCCCGACGTCACCGGCTCGGTGGACCTCGTCCCTTCGATCGGCGGAGGGCTGTATCTCCAGGGCGCGGAGCGGTACTGGCTGACCGACTGGCTCGCGCTCGGCGGCCACGTCGGCTACTCCTCCGCTTCGACCGCATCGACCGGCTTCTACGAGGGCGCCGAGATCTCCGAGATCACGGTCGACCTCGCGTTCCAGGCCGTCGGCGGCGTCCTCGGCGCGGAGGCGACGTTCCTCGACATCGGGCTGCGGCTCGGCGCGTTCGGCGGGATCGGATACTACTACGTCCTCTTCGATCGCGTGACGGTGTTCGAGATCCCGTCCGAGTATCCGGACGTCATCGTCGGCGTTCCGCCGGAGGCCGAGGGGCGGTACACCGGCGGATCGATCGGATTCGAGGCCGGGCTGTCGCTGACCTATCCGATCGCGCCGTGGTTCATGCTCGGAAGCCGACTCACCTACCGCTCGGCGAGGATCGCCGAACTGACCGACGCAGCGGCGAGCATTCTCGATCTGGACGGAGACGGGATCGGCGAGTCGATCAGCCTGAGTGGGCTGACGGTCCAACTGACCGTTTCGATCACCATCGATCTCTCCCTCGACGGGAGGAAGGAGTAGAATCATGAAGAGGGGGAAATGCATTCTGTGCCTGGCAATCGTCGGCCTCATTGCGGCATCGATCTCCGGGTGCCTGAAGCTGCGGCCGACGCAGCCGCAGGCGCTGTTCACCGCGTCGCTCGCCGAGCACGTCGTCCCGTTCACGGTGAGCTTCGACGCGACGCTGTCCTACGCTCCGACCGGTGAGATCCTCACGTACCTGTGGACGTTCGGCGACGGAGGGGCGGACGAAGGCCCGGTCGCCGACCACACGTACAGCGAAGACGGCGCCTACGTCGTCCGCCTGACCGTCATCGATGCGGAGGGGGTCTCCTCCACGCGGACGATGACGGTGCAGGCGCTCAATCCCCCGCCGGAGGCGGGGTTCTCCTACACGCCGAAGAGCAACGACGGAGAGGACTTCGTGTCGTGCAGCGAGACGATCACGTTCGACGCCTCGGAGATGTGCAGCGACGACGGGGAGATCGTCGCGTACGCGTGGTACTTCGGCTATCGCGAGACGGACGGGGAGCCGGCGACCGCGGAGGGGCCGATCGTCACGCACGAGTTCCTCTACGCCGGGACCTACCCCATCGCCTTGACCGTCACCGACAACGACGGCGATCAGACGACCTACATCGAGCAGATCGTCGTCAAGGGCGGCCCGCCGTGCTACACCGACGTGACCGGCGACGTGCCTTGGACCTGCGGGAGCGTGGAGCGATGATGAAATCGAAGCGCTTCCTGGTCGTCTTCCTGTGTATGGCGCCGCTCTTTCTCTCCGGGTGCGTGCTGAACACGATCATGAACGACTTCGTCAACGAGGCGCCGAAGGCGGTGATCGATGCGGCGCCGCGAGAGGGATCCGCTCCGCTGATCGTGGAATTCGACGCGCGGTACTCCCACGACGACGGGTCGATCGTCGAGTATCGTTGGGACTTCGGCGACCCGGCGAGCATGGGGACGGAGGCGGTCGAGTCGTGCAGCCACACGTTCGCCCGGCCGGGGACCTACCTCGTCAAGCTGACGGTGATCGACGACGAAGGGGCGGTCGATTCTCAGCAGATCGCGGTGGTCGTGACGAACGCCGCCCCGGTCGCGCAGGCGTCGGTGAACAACGACAACCCGCTTCCCGGGATCAAGGTCATCTTCAACGCCACCGCGTCCTACGACGCCCAGGACGAGATCGTCAGCTACGAGTGGGACTTCGGCGACAACTCCACCGGAACCGGGATGATCGTCGACCACACGTACAAGCTCGGCGGGTACTACGTCGTCACGCTGGTCGTGACCGACGGGGAGGGGGCGACCGGGGTGACGCACCTCGGGATCAACGTCCAGCCGGGAGAGAGCGAGTGCACCGACGACGACAGCTGCGGAGGCGAAGACACCCCGTACGCGATCATCACGAGCAACTGGTCCTGCTCCGGGGCGCAGGTCGGCGAGCCGGTCCGGTTCGACGGGACCGCTTCGCGCCCCGGCGTCGGGGAAATCATCAGCTACTTCTGGGACTTCGGGGACGGGTCGACCGAGTCCGGCCCGGTCGTCACGCACGCGTACGACCGCCAGAACACGTACATCGTCACGCTGACGGTGATCGACGAGGGAGGCGGTGTCGACACCGCGACGGGAACGGTCCACGTCGACTCGACCTGCTACTAGCGGACCGTCGTCCGAGCGATGCGCCGGAGGGCGTCTCGCCCTCCGGCGTCTGTTTCACTCCCCTTCGGCAAGCTCCACGAAGTACGGCTGGTCGATCAGGTCGACATCGATGAGGTACCCCTCGGCGTCGAAGTAGGAGCAGACCAGAAGGATCGGTCGGCTCGCCGACACGTCGACCAGTCCCCACACGTCGTCTCCTGCGGGGAAGGCGCCCTCCAGATCGATGTACGTCGGTTGGCGCGAGGGAATCTGCAGCTTGCGGGTGTACTGGAGCACGCCGGCAGCATCGTACATGTAGAGATCCCCGAACGTGATGCGATCGTTGGGATTCAGAACGGCGACCGTCGTCCGCCGGTTGTTCGTGTTGGCGTAGTTCAGACCGTACCAGTACGCCTCGATCGACGGCTCCGACAGGTCGCCCGCCAGCTCGCCGTAGTTCTCGACGAACAGCCAGTCGTCCTCCGTCCCGATCCACACGCCGACCTGAAGGAGAAGCCGGCTGTCGATCTCGGCCAGGCCCCACGTCGTCCCGTCGGTTCCGTCGAGGAGCCCGTTGAGGAACAACGCCTTCGACTCATACTCCGTCAGGCCGTGCACCGATTCGAGGATCAGCGCCCCGCTCGTGTCGTACAGCCGGACGGTCGCCGCGTTCTCGAGCGTGAACTCGCTCGCGTTGGTCAGCACGACGACCGTGGAGATCCCCGGCGTGCAGTCGTAGTAGGCCCAGGTCGTGCGCGCGACCGCCGTCCCGGCGAGGCCGATCGTGATCACGGCGCAGATCAGGATCGCGGTCCATGTTCGGATTCGGTTCAACTCTCCTCCCTTTTCGAGCGGACGTCGTTCGGTCCGTCGCGCACCGCTGCGCTGGCGACCGGTCGTTCCAGGGCTCGCCGCAGGGACTCCGCGGTGTGCGACGCCTCGACGTCGACGATCTCCTCGGGCATGCCGGTGGCGACGACCCGCCCGCCGCCGTCCCCTCCCTCGGGGCCGAGGTCGATGATCCAATCGGCGGTCTTCACCACGTCCAGGTTGTGCTCGATTACGACGACCGTGTTCCCCGCGTCGACGAGCCGATGGAGGACCTCGAGCAGCTTCCTCACGTCGGCGGCGTGGAGGCCGGTCGTCGGCTCGTCGAGGATGTACAGCGTCTTCCCGGTCGAGCGCTTCGAGAGCTCCTTCGCCAGCTTGATCCGCTGCGCCTCCCCGCCCGAGAGCTCCGTCGCCGGCTGTCCGAGCTCGATGTACGTCAGGCCGACGTCGTAGAGCGTCTGGAGCCTCCGTCGGATCCGCGGGACGTTCTCGAAGAACGCCAGCGCCTCCTCGACCGACATCGACAGGACGTCGGCGATCGACTTTCCCTTGTACCGAATTTGGAGCGTCTCGCGGTTGTACCGCGTCCCCTTGCAGACCTCGCAGGGGACGTACACGTCGGGGAGGAAGTGCATCTCGATCTTCTCCTGCCCCTGCCCCTGACACGACTCGCACCGGCCGCCCTTGACGTTGAACGAGAACCGTCCGGCCGCGTAGCCGCGCAGCTTCGCGTCCGGCGTCCGGGCGAACAGCGCGCGGACGTCGTCGAACACCTTGGTGTAGGTCGCCGGGTTCGACCGCGGCGTGCGCCCGATCGGCGATTGATCGATCTCGATCACCTTGTCGAGGTGCTCGATCCCGACGATCTCGTCGTGCGGCCCGGGCCGGCGGGCCGCCAGGTGGAGCTCGTGGGCCACGCCGCGATACAGGATCTCGTCGACGAGCGAGCTCTTCCCCGAACCGGAGACCCCGGTGACGCAGACGAACCGGCCGAGCGGGAATTCCACGTCGATCCCTCGAAGGTTGTGGACCGCCGCGCCGAGCACCTTGAGCGACTTCCCGTTCCCCTTCCGTCGTCCTTCGGGAACGGGGATCCGCAGATCGCCGGACAGGTACCGACCGGTGACCGACTTGCGGCAACCGGCGACCTCCTCCGGCGTCCCGGCGACGACGACGCGCCCCCCGTGCAGTCCGGCGCCGGGGCCGAGGTCGAGGATGAAGTCGCTCTCGCGCATCGTCTCCTCGTCGTGCTCGACGACGATCACGGTGTTCCCGAGATCGCGCAGCCCCTTGAGCGTCTCGAGCAGGCGTCGGTTGTCCCGCTGATGGAGCCCGATCGACGGCTCGTCGAGGACGTACAGAACGCCGGTCAGCTGGCTGCCGATCTGGGTCGCCAGCCGGATCCGCTGCGCCTCCCCGCCGGCGAGCGTCCCCGCCTGCCGGTCGAGGGTCAGGTAGTCGAGGCCGACCGCGACCATGAAGCCGAGCCGCGCCCGGATCTCCTTCGAGATCTGCGCGGCGATCAGCTCCTCGCGCGACGACAGGGAGAGATTCTCGAAGAACGTCAGCGCGCTCCGGATCGAAAGGGTCGTCACCTCGTGGATGTTCAGCCCGTCGACCGTCACCGCCAGGACCTCCGGCTTGAGGCGCGCGCCCTGACAGACCGGGCACGGGAGGGTCGCCAGGTACTGCTCCAGCTCCTGCCGCCACTGATCGGACGTCGTCTCGCGGTACCAACGCTCCAGCGACGTGACGATCCCCCGGAACGGGCGCTTGATCGTCCGCTCGTAACCGGACGTCGACTTGTAGTGGAAAGTGATCTCCTTGCCGCCGGTCCCGTAGAGGATGACGTCGAGCTTCTTCTTCGGGATCTCGCCGAGCGGCTGCTCCGGGTCGATCTTCAGCGACTTCGCCAGCGCGGTCATCTGCGCCTCGTACCACCGGCTCGACGTGTTGGCGAACGGGATCAGCCCGCCGTTCATCACCCCGAAGCGCGGGTCGATCACCAGCTCCGGATCGATCTCCTTCCGATAGCCGAGGCCGCCGCACTCCGGGCAGGCGCCGAACGGGCTGTTGAACGAGAACATCCGCGGGGACAGCTCCTCGTAGCTGACGCCGCACCGGATGCAGGCGTAGTGCTCGGAGTACATGTGCTCGTCCCCGTCGCCGGTGATCAGGTTGACCAGGCCGCTGCCGTGCTTCAGCGCCGTCTCGACCGAGTCGGCGATCCGGGACCGCTTCTCCGGCTCGACGACGACGCGATCGACGACGATCTCGATCGTGTGCTTCTGCTGCTTGACGAGCTCGATCTCCTCGTACAACGTCCGAATGACCCCGTCGACGCGGACGCGGGTGAACCCCTCCTGGCGGATCTCGTCGAACGTCTTCTTGTATTCGCCCTTCCGGCCGCGGACGACCGGCGAGAGGATCTGAACCCTCGTCCCTTTCGGCAGGCCCATGATCGCGTCGATGATCTGTTCGGCCGACTGCTGGCTGATCGGCTCGCCGCACGTCGGGCAGTGAGGATGACCGATCCTCGCGTACAGAAGTCGGAGGTAGTCGTAGATCTCGGTCACCGTCCCGACGGTCGATCGAGGGTTGTGGCTGCGGGTCTTCTGGTCGATCGAGATGGCAGGAGAGAGCCCCTCGATGAAGTCGACGTCCGGCTTGTCCATCTGTCCGAGGAACTGCCGCGCGTACGCCGACAGGGACTCGACGTACCGCCGCTGTCCCTCGGCGTAGATCGTGTCGAACGCCAACGAGCTCTTCCCCGAGCCGGAGATCCCGGTGATGACGATCAGCTTGTCGCGCGGGAGGACGACGTCGATGTCCTTCAGGTTGTGCTCCCTCGCGCCCTTCACGTGGATGACGTTCATAGCCCCTTCTTCAGAGCCCGGATCTCGTCGCGCAGGTTCGCCGCCAGCTCGAACTCCAAACGGTCGGCCGCCTGCAGCATCCGCTTCTCGAGGTCCTTGATCAGCGCGATCAGCTCCTGCCGCGTCTCCGGCTCGGGCCGTTCGCGGACCTGCTGCGGCTGCGGAGACGTCGAGCGGAGCGACTGCACGATGTCGGTGATCTCCCGCTCGACCGTCTGTGGTGTGATCCCGTGCGCCTCGTTGTACGCGACCTGGATCGACCGCCGGCGGTTCGTCTCGTCGACGGCGTGACGGATCGAGTCGGTCAGCGTGTCGGCGTACATCAGCACCTTCCCGCGGACGTTTCGGGCCGCGCGTCCGATCGTCTGGATCAGCGACGTCCCCGATCGGAGGAAGCCCTCTTTGTCCGCGTCGAGGATCGCCACCAGCGACACCTCGGGGAGATCGAGTCCCTCGCGCAACAGATTGATCCCGACGAGCACGTCGAAGTTGCCCAGCCGGAGGTCGCGCAGGATGTCGATCCGATCGAGCGTGTCGATCTCGGAGTGGAGGTATCGCGCGCGGATCCCGAGCTCGACCAGGTACTCGGTCAAGTCTTCGGCCATCCGCTTGGTCAGCGTCGTGACGAGGACCCGCTCGCTTCGCCCGACGACGTCGCGGATCTCGGCGATCAGATGATCGACCTGCCCCTTCACCGGATGGACCTGGACCTCCGGATCGACGAGGCCGGTCGGCCGGATCAGCTGCTCCACGGTCTGGACGCTGCGCTCCGCCTCGTACGGGCCGGGCGTCGCCGACATGAAGATCGCCTGGTTGATCCGCTCCTCGAACTCGGTGAACGTCAGCGGCCGGTTGTCGAGCGCCGACGGGAGGCGGAACCCGTAGTCTACCAGCGTCGTCTTCCGCGAGCGATCCCCGTGATACATCCCGCGGATCTGCGGGACCGTCTGGTGAGACTCGTCGACGACGAGGAGGAAGTCGCTCGGGAAGTAGTCGATCAGGACCGACGGCGGCTGGCCGGCCCGGCGCCCGTCGAGGTGCCGAGAGTAGTTCTCGATCCCGGTGCAGTAGCCCATCTCCTGCAGCATCTCGAGGTCGTATCGCGTCCGCTGCTCGAGCCGCTGCGCCTCGAGAAGGCGCCCTTCCTTCCGCAGGCGGCCGAGGCGCTCCTCCAACTCCTCGGCGATCTCGTCGATAGCGCTCCGGACACGCTCTTCGGGCGTAATGAAGTGTGACGCCGGGTAGATGACGACCTCGCCCTCCTCGCGAATCGGATGCCCGGTGATCGGATCGAGGACCGTGATCCGATCGATCTCGTCGCCGAAGAACTCGATCCGAACGACCTTCTCCTCGTACGCCGGGATGATCTCCACCGTGTCGCCGCGGGCCCGAAACGTCCCCCGCTCGAAGCCGATCTCGTTGCGCGTGTACTGCAGCTGGATCATCGACCGCATGACGTCGTCGCGATCCCTGTGCTCGCCGCGCTTCAGGTCGATCGACATGTCGTAGTAGTTGACCGGAGAACCGAGTCCGTAGATGCAGGAGACCGACGCGACGATGATCACGTCGCGCCGCTCGAACAGGGCCGACGTCGCCGCGTGACGGAGCCGGTCGATCTCGTCGTTGATCGACGAGTCCTTCTCGATGTATGTGTCCGTCTGCGGCAGGTACGCCTCCGGCTGGTAGTAGTCGTAGTACGAGACGAAGTAGTGGACCGCGCTGTCCGGGAACAGCTCGCGGAACTCGTTGCACAGCTGCGCCGTCAGCGTCTTGTTGTGGGCGATCACCAGCGTCGGCCGCTGCGCCTGCTGGATCACGTTGGCGATGGTGAAGGTCTTCCCCGTGCCGGTCGCTCCCAACAGCGTCTGGCAGCGATGGCCCGCCTCCACCCCTTCGACCAGGGCGGAGATCGCCTCGGGCTGATCGCCACACGGCGTCATATGATCAGAGATTTGGAATCCGGCTTTCTCGCCGACCTTTGGCAGTCTCATCCTAGTGTAGGATGGTACTCGGTCCCTGGAAGTGGATCAACGGATCGGAGCAAACTCGTGCAGGGTCTCGCTCAGAGGCCTCGCGTCACCGCACGATGCGAAAGTCCGGGTACGACGCCGTCGCGTCCCTCCATTCCGCATCGACCCTCTCTACGTCCGCGAGTTCCGGGCCCCGGCGGAGCCAGGCGAGCAGGCGGTCGAGCCGGTCCCGCGGCCCCTCGGCGATCACACGAACGCTCCCGTCCGGAAGGTTCCGCACCGTGCCGGTCAGACCGAGCCGGGTCGCCTCGATCCGCGTGTTGTGCCGAAAGAAAACCCCCTGGACGAACCCATGAACGATCGCTTCTAGTCGCTTGTCGTCTGCCATCGCCGTTCCACCCGCCGTACGTCGCTTCGGACCGAGTGTAGCCAAAGAGAAGGTCGCCGCACTACGCGAACCGACGGAGCCCCGCTTCCTTCGCGAGCCGCATCGCCTCGTCGTGCTCCGCCGCCGAGATCCGACGGCGGAGCGCCGGCACCTCGGACGCACGGTGACACGGGCGATACTGACCCATCACGTTGACGTAGGTGTCGCGCGAGATCCCGTCCGCGAGGAACCGCATCACCCGCTCCGTTCCGGCGAGCCCCTCGGGAAGGACGAGATGGCGGACGAGTAGGCCCCGCCGCACGATCCCGTCGTCGTCGATTTCGAGATCCCCGACCTGCCGATGCATCTCGCGGACGGCCGCCCGCGATCGGGCGACGTAGCCCGGAGCGTTCGAGAGCTTCGTCGCAACGGCGTCATCGCCGTACTTCAGGTCCGGCATGTAGACGTCGACGACGCCGTCGAGCCACCGCAGAACCTCGATTGACTCGCATCCGCCGCAGTTCCAGACGACCGGGAGCGCGAACCCCTCCGCACCCGCGATCGCCAGGGCGCGGACGATGGACGCGGCGTGCGGGGTCGGCGTCACCAGGTTGAGGTTGTGGCATCCCGCCCCCTGGATCCGGAGGAAGATCCGCGCCAGGTCCGCGTCCGAAACGTCCGTCCCTTCGCACTCCTGGCTGATCCTCCAGTTCTGGCAGAAGAGGCACGCGAGGTTGCAGCCGGAGAAGAAGACGGTCCCCGAACCGAACCGCCCGACGAGAGGCCTCTCCTCCCCGAAGTGCGGGCCGAAGCTCGCGACCCTCGCCGAGGCGCCGACCCCGCACCGCCCGAGCTCGCCCGCTCCCCGATCGACGGCGCACGCGTTCGGACAGAGCCGGCAGGGGGAGAGCCCTTCGGCCAGGGCGTCCGCTCGATCGACGACTTCCTCGGCACGAATCCGCATCGCTCCTCCGCGGCCATCATACCGCGGTTGTCTCAGCCGATCGCTCGAATAGAATCAAGCCGAACCTGGCGATCGAGGAAGGAGGAACCATGGCTTTCGTCTCCAAGAAGGATCTGATCGAGAAAGTCCGTCCGTTGGTCGAGCGTCTGTCCCGCCTTCAGGAAGAGCTGAACGACCTCTGCGACGAGATCGAGAACCTCGCGGAGGAGATCGACGAGGCCCTCGACGAGGCCGAGGAGTAGCCGATCCCGCGGATTCGGCGCCCTCAGCGCCTCGGCGCCGCCCGCCGGACCGTCCGACCGTCCTCCCCACGGGGAGTCAAGGAGGTCACCCATGCCGTATCGATTTCCGTCCGATGCGTGGATCGTCGAACTCTCGCGGTTGCTCAACGAAAGCCCTTCCTACGAGGGGTCGGCCAAGGATTGGGAGGGGGATTTCATCTTCGTCGTCGAGCCGGACGAAGCGTACTCGGAAACGGCGTACCTCTTCCTCGGCCTCCGGCACGGCAAGAGCACCGGGGCCGCCCTCCTCTCCTCGTCGGACGAGCGGCCGGCGGAGTACCGGATCACCGCCCCGTTCTCCGTCTGGCGAAAGGTCATCGAGGGGACGCTCGATCCGATTCAAGGGATGATGATGCGCAAGCTGAAGCTCGCCGGGAACCTGATGAAGATCATGCGCTACCCGAAGGCGGCGAAGGAGATCGTCTCCTGCTGCGCCGACGTCCCGACCGAGTGGCCGGTCGACTGACCCGATATGTGGACGTTCGTCTCCCCCAGGATCGTCTTCGGCGAGGACGCGCTCGATGAGATCTCGACGATCGGGATCCGCCGAGCGCTGGTCGTCACCGACCGGACGGTCCGCGAGCTCGGCCTGGTCGATCGGGTCACCGAGCGACTCGACGCGGCCGGCGCCGCGTGGGAGGTGTTCGACGGCGTTCGGCCCGACCCGGACGTCCCGACCGTGCTCGCCGGCGCGGATGTCGCCCGGGCTTTGGAGCCGGATTGGATCGTCGGGGTCGGCGGCGGCTCGCCCCTCGACGCGGCGAAGGCGATCTGGGTCCTGTACGAGCGGCCCGACCTCCGGCCGGCCGAGATCAACCCGTTCATCGACCTCGGCCTGCGGGGGCGGGCGCGTCTGATCACGATCCCGACGACGAGCGGAACCGGCGCCGACGTGACGTGGGCGATCGTCCTCACCGACCCGGCGGAGAAGCGGAAGATGGGGCTCGGAAACCGCGAGAACGTCGCCGACGTCGCCCTCGTCGATCCGGCGATGGCCGCCGGGATGCCGCCGCGGCTGACCGCCGATACCGGCCTCGACGCGCTGACGCACGCGATCGAGGGCTTCACCTGCACATGGCGCACCGATCTGAGCGACGGTCTGTGCGCTCACGCGGCCGCCGACGTCCTCGAGTTCCTCCCCCGAGCGGTCGAAGACGGCGCCGACATCGAGGCGAGGAGCCGGATGCACCACGCCGCGACGAGCGCCGGCCTCGGCTTCGGAAACGCGATGGCGTCGATCGCGCACGCGATGGGGCACGCCCTCGGTTCGGTCCTCGGCCTACCGCACGGACGGGCCGTCGGCCTCTGCCTTCCGTACACGCTCGAGTTCATCGCGCGGGAGGCCCCGGATCGGGCGGCGCTTCTCGCGTCGCGCCTCGGGATCTCCTCCGCCTCGGGCGAGCCGGGGGCGCGGGCGCTCGCGGCGGCCGTCCGCAACCTGGCCGAGACGATCGGAAACCCGACCTGCCTGGCCGACGCCGGGATCCCGAGCGCCGCGTTCAACGGGACGCTCGACAAGCTCGTCGACGACGCGGAGAACGACACCCAGATGGTCACCGCCGCGCGGAGCCCGTCGCCGGACGAACTCCGCGCCCTGTTCGTCGCGCTCTACGACGGGAACACGGTCTCCTTCTGATGCCCGCTCCGACCGGATACGTCGGGCGGATCCTCCGCGTCGACCTGAGCGCCGGCACGACCGACGACGAGCCGATCGACGCGGCGCTCGCCCGGGCCTTCCTCGGCGGAAGCGGCCTCGCCGCGGCGCGGATCGCGCGGAGTCCTCTCTCCGAGATCGATCCGCTCGGCCCGGACAACCCGCTCGTCTGGACGACCGGGCCGCTCGTCGGGACGGCGATGCCTTCGGCCGGCCGGCTGAGCGTCTGCGCCCTCTCCCCGTTGACCGGCATCTGGGGGGAGTCGAACACCGGCGGCTTCCTCGGGCCGGAGCTCCGCTTCGCCGGATACGACGGGATCGTCGTCACCGGCCGGGCGAGCGAACCGGTCTGGCTCTCGATCGTCGAGGGGGAGGCGCGGCTGCGCGACGCCGCCTCCCTCGTGGATCACGACAGCTACGAGACGCAGCGCGCGATCCGCGCCGAGCTCGGCGACGGTGCGGTCCGGGTCGGCTGTATCGGGCGGGCCGGCGAGAACGTCGTCCGCTTCGCGGCCGTGATGAACGACCACGGCCGGGCGGCGGGACGGACCGGTATGGGCGCGGTGATGGGGGCGAAGAACCTGAAGGCGATCGCGGTCCGCGGCCGCGGCTCCGTCCCCGTCGCCGACCGCGCCGAGCTCGCGCGCATCGCCACCGCGGTCCGCGACCACAGCCGCGAGGACATCGCTGCACAGGCGATCCGGATGGCCGGAACGGCCGGCTACCTGGACATGGGACTGATGTACGGCGACGTCCCGATCCGTCACTTCCGCGCGGGGGAGTGGGCCGGCGCCGCGAAGCTCTCCGGCGTCCGGATGACCGAGGAGTTCCTCCTTCGGGGCCGCGCTTGCTATCGCTGCCCGATCGCCTGCGGCCGCGAGACCCGCGCCCCATCCTACGCGCTCGACCGCGTCGACGGCCCGGAGTACGAGACGCTCGGGGCGCTCGGCGCCCTCCTCGAGATCGACGACCTCGAAGCGGTGATCGCCGCCGGCCACCTCTGCAACGTGCACGGCCTCGACACGATCTCCACCGGCGTGACGATCGCGCTCGCCTGCGAGCTGTCCGAGCGGGGCATCCTCGACGCGAAAACGGCCGGAGACGTGGAGATCCGGTTCGGAGACCCGTCGATCCTCCGTCCCCTGATCGAGAGGATCGCCGCGCGGGAAGGGATCGGCGACCTTCTCGCCGAAGGGAGCGTGGCGGTGGCCGAGCATTTCGGCGTCCCGGAGCTGGCGGCGACGGTCAAACGGCTCGAGGTCCCGATGCACGACCCCCGGGCGTTCTCGGGGATGGCCGTGACGTATGCCCTGTCACCGCGCGGCGCGTGCCACATGCAGGGCGACATGTACTCCGTCGACACCGGCCAAGTGGCGCTCGACGAGTTGGGGATCGCGCCGGGGGATCGGTTCGACTCGTCGGACGAGAAGGGGCGCGTCGCCGCCCGGCAGATGGCCTGGCGATCGCTGTACAACGCGATGATCCTCTGCCAGTTCCAGAATCCGCCGGTCGACCTGATCGCCGGGGCGCTGACCGCCGTCACCGGCTGGGACCTGTCGCCGGACGACCTGATGACGATCGGGCGACGGATCGCCGGCCTCAAGCGGCTGATCAACCTCCGCCGCGGCGTGGGCGTCGCCGACGACGCGCTGCCGGCGTCGTTTCACGCGCCGCTCGCCGAGGGGGGGGACGCTCGGAAACGTCCCGGATGTGAAGGCGCTGCTCAACGGGGCGTACGCCGAGTTCGGGTGGAATCCGGACACCGGCCGGCCGACCGACGACACGATCGACCGGCTCGGACTCGCTCCGTACGCCTAGTCCGTCTTGTACTCGGGGACCCAGATCTCGACCGATCGCGGGAGCGTCTCGGCGTCGAGCGTGACGCGGTAGTCGCCGATCGTGCGCACCGTGTAGCTCGCCTCGGCGAGGTCCGTGAAGTCGTCGAGCGACGCCATGTCCGTCCACGGGCAGTACCCGGCCACGAAATAGTGCATCGGGAAGACGACCTTGACCGAGGGGAGCTGCTCGATCACCGTCATCGCCTCCTCCGCGTCGATCGTGGCCACGCCGCCGACCGGAATGAAAAGCACGTCGACGTCGCTGAGCGCGCCGACCTGGCTCGCCGTCAGGACCTTCCCGAGATCGGCGAGATGGGCGAACCGGATCCCGTCGATCTCGAAGGAGAACATGCAGACCCACCCCTGCCCGCCGCCGCTCGCCGTGACGTGAGACGCTTCGATGACCTGCGTCTTGAACTCCTCGGTGATCACGAGGTTCCCGGGAGGGAGCTTCTGTTGACAACGCCCGTTGTCGTCCCAGCGATAGACGAGGATCGGATCCCCCTCGACCCGGTCGTACTCCCCGAAGCACCACGGGCAGTGGTCGATGTGCTGATGCGTGATCAGCACGATGTCGGCTCGGGCCGGCAGCCCGGGATACGGAACGTAGGTCGCGTACGGATCGATCATGACGATCGGACCGCCCTCCGCCTGGATTGTGAAACAGGAATGCCCGAGGTACAAGACGACCACGTCGCCCGCCTGGACCGCCGGTCCGAGGACCGCGAGCATCAGAAAGGAAGCCAAAACGAGTTTCGCGCGCATGCCGGCACCTCCTCGCGCATTAGACACCAACCGGCCGGCTCGATCAAGCCGGCGATCCGCCGGAGCGGTGGCGCCCGACCCCCTCCCGTCTCCTATACTCTCGAAGATGAAAGGACCGAATGACGGGCGACCGGCCGAGATCCTCCGGCGGCTGATCCGATTCGACACGACGAACCCGCCGGGAAACGAGCGGCCGTGCGTCGAGTACGTCGCGGGTCTCCTCGCGTCCGCCGGCCTCGAGACCGCGACGTACGGGACCTCGGAGGCGAGACCGAACCTCGTCGCGCGCCTCCCGGGGCGGGACGAGGCGCCGCCACTGCTGTTGTACGGCCACGTCGACGTCGTCACCACGGCGCATCAGACCTGGAGCCACCCGCCGTTCGAGGGGGAGCTCATCGACGGCTACGTCTGGGGGCGAGGCGCGCTCGACATGAAGGGCGGCCTGGCGATGATGATCGCCGCCGTCCTTCGCGCCGCGGAACGCGGCGTCGCCCCGGCCGGAGACGTCCTGCTGGCCGCCCTCGCCGACGAGGAGGCCGGCGGCGTCCACGGCGCAAGGCACCTCGTCGAGGTGCATCCCGAGCTCTTCGCCGGGGTTCGCTACGCCGTCGGGGAGTTCGGCGGGTTCCCGCTTCGGGTCGCCGGGCGAACATTCTACCTGATCCAGGTCGGCGAGAAGCAGCCGTGTTGGCTCGAGGCGACGATCACCGGCCCGGCCGGCCACGGAGCGCGGCCGATGCGCAACGGGGCGATGGCCGAGCTCGGCCGACTGCTGACCCGCCTCGATCGCGCGCGGCTTCCGATCCACGTCACGCCGATCGTCCGAGAGATGATCGGTTCGATGGCCGCGGCGCTCCCGCCGGCCAAGCGGTTCGTCCTCCGCCGGCTGTTGAACCCTCGCTGGACGGACCGCGTCCTCACCCGCCTCGGGGAGACGGGGAGGAACCTCGAGCCGCTCTTCCGGAACACGGTCAACGCGACCGCCGTTCGAGGCGGCGACAAGCCGAACGTGATCCCGAGCGAGATCGCCCTCGGTCTCGACGCGCGTCTTCTCCCCGGCTTCGCCCTCGACGACCTGCTCGCCGAGCTTCGGCCGATCCTCGGCACGGAGATCGGCTTCGACGTCCGGCTGTACGATCCCGGTCCGGCCGACCCGGACTTCGGACTGCTCGATCTCCTCGGCGGCCTCCTGCGCCAGGTGGAGCCGGGGGCGATCCCCGTCCCCTACCTCCTTCCGGGGAGCTCCGACGCTCGCTTCTTCTCGCGAATCGGGATCCAGACCTACGGGTTCACCCCGATGAACCTCCCGGAGGAATTCAACTTCTTCGACACCATCCACGCCGCCGACGAGCGGATCCCGGCCGCCGCGGTCGACTTCGGGACCGACGTCCTGCTCCGGCTGATCGAGGAGTACGGACGGTGACCTACAGGTAGGGGTCGAGAAGCGACAGGATCTTCGCCAGCGGTGCGACGTCCGCTTCGCTGAACCGGTCGACCTCGTCCGAGTCGACGTCGAAGACGGCGACGACCTCCCCGTCCTTCAGAACGGGAATCACGATCTCGCTCTTCGCTCGCGCGTCGCAGGGAACGTACCCGGGAAAGGCGCGGACGTCCGGGACGACGACCGGCCGCTTCGTCCGGACGGCCTCGACGCAGACGCCCCGTCCCTCGAGCACCTGGCAGGCGACCGGTCCCTGATACGGACCGACGTGGAGCCGATCCCCTTCGACGAGGTAGAAGCCGGTCCAGAAGTGGTGCGGCATCTTGGCGTGAAGGACGGCGCAGACCGTCGCCATCGCCGCGGTCAGGTCGGGAGACTTTCCCTCGATCAGATCGCGGAGCTGTCCGTAGATCCGCCCGTACCGCGCCGTTCGCCGTTCGTTCACGCCGTCCCCGCCGTACCCCACGGCGATCTCAGAAGTAGTCCGCGAGGAACGTCGTCGCCCGGGGCAGATCCTGGCCCGCGTACGAAGGCAACGGCTCGATCCGCCCGGCGGCGATCATCTCCGAGACGTCGGTGAACCCGGAGAGAACGCTCGACAGGGGCCCGATCCCGCAGCGAAGGTCGGCCCGATCCGCCGGCTCGACGTGCAGGACGCCCTGCTCGACCGTGAACCGCCAGACCCCCGCGTTCCACGGCGCCCGCGCGTCCGCGACCTCGACGGCGATCGACAGATCGCCCGCGTCGACTTCCAGCCCGTCGAGCGCGTCGATCGACACGACCCGGATCATGAACTGGTCGCGGATCTCGCGCTTGCCCGGCCGGTCGGAGAGATACGGCCAGAGGTCGACGTCGACGGGGAGCTCGAACCGGATCGTCTTCACTTGATGAGACAGCGCCTTGAGGTACCGGAGCATCGCCCGTTTCGCCGGCTCGTCCTCGTGGACGAACAGGGTCACGGTGAACGTCGGATGCCAGTCGTCCGCCTTTCCGGAGAGGTCGTAACCGATCAAGCCGACGACCCCACCGTCGCGCGAGACGCGGGCCACGCCGCGCGCGGCCGTGTTCGAATTCCGAGAGAAGATTCGCAAGCGTTGCTCCCACTCCCGCGCGCTTCGTTGAATCAACGTGTAGCGATCCCGGGCGTACTCGTTGTAGAACGCCATCGACGCGTCGTCGGGAAACGGCAGGTCGACCACCTCTTCGACCGAGGGTCCCTCGGGGATCTCAAGCGCGGCCGGCGGAAGCTCGACCCGCTGGTACTGCTCGAACATCTCCCACCCGTACTTCCGATAGAACGATTCGTCGAACGGATTGAGGACCGACACGACGTGCCCCGCCTCGCGCATCGTCTCGAGGCTTCGCTCGAGCATGAGCCGTACGGCGCCCTTTCCCCGCGCGTCGAGGCGCGAGCAGAGGAGGCCGATCCCGCCCATGGGGACGACCGAATCGCGCAGGCGCATCCGGAAGCCGTACAGCATGTAGACGGCCACAAGCCTCGTCCCGTCGTAGACGCCGTACAGTCTCTGTCCGTGCTTCACCGACCACTCGAGCCACTCGACGGCGGCCGGTTGGTCCGGACGCCGGATGACGAAGGCCGACTTCGCCAGTTCCGCGACCTCTTCAAGAACCTCGACCGTCCGATACTCGAACACCGGATCACCCCGTTCGCGGATTGTACCGATTCGACCTGACCCCCTCGAACCGGGTTCGAAGCCGGATCCCGGGGTCGGTCCGCGATCCGCGAGGCGAGGTTCCTGTCGCGCCCCCCGTCGTCTCAGCGGCGACCGACCGCCCGGCCGGCGATCGGACGCAGCAACAACGGCCGGATTCCCGAGGGGGACGCCGACCGCGGCGCCGGATCCTCCGCCTTCGCCTTCACCGGATCGGGGACGAACCGAAGGACCGTCAGGCTGATCAGCAGGAGCCCGGCCGCAACGCCGAACGTCGCCGCGTATCCGGCCCGCTCGGCCAAGAAGCTGCTTCCGACTCCCGCGAGGATCCATCCGAACCCGGCCAGCGCGTTGTACACGCCGAGCGCGGCCCCGCGGTTCTCCTCGCGCGCGAGGCGCGACGTCAGGGCGACCCCCGACAGCTGGAAGTACGACCAGGTCACCCCGTAGACGACGAACGCGGCGAGAAGGACCGCCATCGGCGGGACCGATGTCGAGGCGAACAGGTACGCTGCGGCGCCGCCGAACAGGACCAGGCGGATCGCCAGCGAAGCGGCCTGAACCGAGCGGTTCCCCAGCCGCCGGATCCGCTTCGCCGCCAGCGGGTAGGCGAGGGCGATCCCCACGTGTTGGATCATGAACAGGACGAAGACCAGCGACGACGGGAACCCGAATCGCTCCGAGAGCAGCAACGGCAGTGGGATCCCGAAGAAGCCCAGCCCCATGTAGGAGATCCACGTCGCCAAAAGAAACCGGCGGGTCCCGGGGCGAAACCCCTCGGGCCGGGTGAACAGCCGGAAGACCCTTCGGGGGTGCAAGCGATGGTACAGGTGCAGCGGCGCGAACCGCGCCTTCTCCGCGATGAAGTTCCCCATCGCCAGGACCGTGCCGCGGAACTTCCGGAGGGTGAACCGCGGGATCGTTCGCGGGATGAACCGGTACGCCAGGAACGACGCGGCGAGGCTGCCGAGCCCGATCATCGCGAAGAGGGAACGGATCGTCACCACCTCGCCGGCCGATCGAGAGAGGACGGCGGTCCACGCGCTACCCAGAGCGAGGCCGGCGACCCATCCGATCGCACCGATCTGATTCAGGTGACCGATCTTCCTCTCCCACGTCGATTGATCCCGGTTCTCGATCACGATCAGCACCGTCACCGAGGCGTTCGCCATCCAGAAGAAGTTGAACAGCATGTTGAACAGCGCGAGCCGACCGAAGGTCGACGCGAACGAGATCGCGAGGAAACAGATCCCAACGGCCGCGTAGCTGAGGACCACGAACGGCTTCCGGCGATGCGCGACGTCGGACAGCCGGCCCCAGACGAGGCTGCCCACCACGCCGATCAGGCTGACGTAGCTCGCGAGGAGCCCGACCGCACCGACCGAGCGTCCATACACCTCGGCCACCGCGAGCGGGATGAGGACCGACGAGGTGCCGAGCACGAGGTTGGCCAGGCCGACCGCCAGGTACCAACGCTCCGCTTCGCGCCACCAGGATCTCAGGGACCTCGCCATCGAAAACCACCGTCCAAAGCGAATTCCCAACTCGTTCGAGTTGGGAGGTTCCGCACGAATCCGGCGAAGTATAGCGCCGGGCGAAGGGATGTCAAGAGACCGGAGGGGCGGAACACGGAGACAACCGTCGGCTCGCGTCCCGCCGCCGCTTCGGCTAGAGTGAACGTCGGTCCGACCGAATCCACCTTTGAGGAGGCACTCCAATGGGCAAAGACGTTCTGCAGTTCATCACCGCGCGCCGATCGGTCCGGGGGTTCACCGGCGAGCCGGTCGATCGCGAGAAGCTCGAGGTCGCGCTGAAGGCGGCGATGGCCGCTCCGTCGGCTCGCAACGCCAGGCCGTGGGAGTTCGTGGTCGTCACGGAGAAGGAGAGGGTCCGAGCCGTCTGCGCGGCGCATCCGTACGCCAAGTTCGGCGTCGACGCCGGGGCCGTCGTCCTGCCGTTCGGAAAGAAGGAGGGGTACACTTGGTTCGATCAGGACATGGGGGGCTCGACGGAGAACCTGCTCCTCGCGCTGGCCAACCTCGGCCTCGGCGCGACGTGGTGCGGGATGCGCGACGAGCTGCAAGCGGCCGTGCGCGAGCTGGTCGGAATTCCGGAGGACCTCCACGTCTTCGCCCTCATCCCGGTCGGCGTCCCTTCGGAGGCCGTCCCTCCCCGGACGCAGTACGAGCCGGACCGCGTCCACTGGGAGTCGTACTGACGGGCCTCACGGCCTCGGCGATCCGTCGAACCCGACGTGACGGCCGACGCGCTCGGCGCCGCAGTGGCGCACCAGGAGCTCGGCGTACCGGCCGGCCCAGCGCTCGACCGACTCGACCGGCTCGTCGGCCGGCGCGTACAGGACGGCGACCACGTCACGCGTCTCGGGGCGGATCTTCGTCTCCATCGAGTCCTTCACCGGGTTGCCGCATGGCTCCCAGGCGCCGTCGGTGAAACGGCAGACAAGGAGGAGGTCCTGGAGGTCGATCGACTGCCCGGACGGATTGAACACGTAGGATTCGCCGGGAGCGCCGCGGCGGATGAGAAGGCGCCGTCCGGAGAGCGCCGCGTCGAAGATCGAGCCGGGGAGTCCGGACTCGAGGCTGACGAGGTTGTTCACGTCGACCGGCCGGTTGACCCGCGGGAAGGCGTCGGAGAGCGCCGCCCGCAGGAGGAACTCGCTCGCCGGCTTGCCCCGCCCGCTCGGCTTGTACACCCCGTGCCGGAGCGTCCCCCGGACGCGCCGCCGCATCTCCTGGGGAACGAACGCCTCGCCGGCCGACCGAACCCGCGCGAGGAGCTCGGCCAGCGCCTCGGGTGTCCCTTCCGTCGGCGCCGGCGGGTCGATCCCCTCGGCCCAGATCAAGGCCGGGAGAACGGGCGAGGGCGTCAACGACGGATCGGACTCGAGTCGATACGCCGTCTCGGTCACGATGGGGCCTCCTGATTCCGGCGAACCTGCACCGAACGCGCTCGGCCGTCCGGGCTCCCATCATCCCGGGCGCGCCCTTCCCTGTCAACGGACCGGCCGCTTGGCGCGAAGCCGGCCCCGAGGTATCGTAGACCCCGCCGACTTCGGAGGCATGGATCCGCAGAAGGAGGAGCCGTTGCGCCGTTTCCTGATCGACACCGACACCGCCTCCGACGACGCGGTCGCGCTCGTCATGGCCCTCAACCATCCCGACGTCGAGGTCGAAGCGATCACCGTCGTCGCCGGAAACGTCCCGCTCGAATCCGGGGTGCAGAACGCCCTCTACACCGTCGCGCAATGCGGGAAATCCGTTCCGGTCTACGCCGGCCTCGACAAGCCGATCCTCCGAGAGCTGGAGACGGCCCAGTTCTGTCACGGAGAGGACGGTCTCGGAGACATCGGCCTGCCGCTGACCGGCCGGCAGCCGGCGGAAGGCCACGCCGTCGACGTCCTCCTCGACACCGTCGCCCGCTTCGCCGGCGAGATCACCCTCGTGACGCTCGGGCCGCTGACCAACGTCGCCACCGCGCTCCTGCGCGACCCGGCGCTCGCGGCGAAGGTCGAGCGGTGCGTGGTCATGGGCGGGATCGGCTTCGGCTACGGGAACATCGTTCCGGCGGCCGAATACAACGTCTGGGTCGACCCGGACGCGGCGAAGATCGTCTTCGAGTCGTCCCTCCCGATCGAGATGGTCGGGTGGGACGTCTCCCACAAGCACGCGACGTTCACCGCCGAGGAGGCGGCCGAGCTGCGCTCCGTCTCCGACCTCGCCGCGTACTGCGTCGACATCCAGGCGGCGCTCCGCCGGTTCGGGATCGAGTACCTGAAGCAGGACGGCTTCGACCTTCCCGACCCGATCGCGATGGCCGTGGCGCTCGAGCCGGACGTCGCCACGGTCGTCAAGCGGCTGCGCGTCGACGTCGAGACGAAGAGCGAGCTGACCCGCGGGTCGACCGTCGTCGACCACCTGCAGGTGACCGGGAAGGAGCCGAACGCGGACGTCGTGCTCGAGGCGTCGCGCGCGCGGTTCCTCGAGGTCCTGTACGCCGCGGTCCGGTAGCCGGGAGCGCCGAGCGTGAATTTCGAGAGACCAACGATCGCCGTCGTCGGGGGCATCAACACGGACCTCGTCGTCGAGGTCCCGAGGATGCCGTCGCCTGGGGAAACGCTCCGCGGACGCGACGTCGCGATCTATCCCGGAGGGAAGGGGGCGAACCAGGCGGTCGCCGCGGCCCGCCTCGGCGCCGACGTGCACCTGTACGGCAAGGTCGGCGACGACCCGTTCGGGAAGCGCCTCCTCGACGGTCTTCGCGGCGCGGACGTCGACGTCAGCGCCGTCGAGATCGAGCCGGCGACCGCGTCCGGCCTGGCGAGCATCTGGGTCGACGCGGCCGGCGGCAACGCGATCGTCCTCGCCGCGGGGGCGAACGGCCGGGTGGACATCGAGTACGTCGAGCGCCGTCTCAAGCGAATCATCGAAGCCGACGTGATCCTCCTCCAGCTCGAGATCCCGATCGAGACGGTCGCCTTTCTCCTCGGCGTCCTGCCGCCGGCCGAGCCGCTCGTCGTCCTCGATCCGGCCCCGGCGCACGACCTCTCGGCGCTGCCTCTGTCGCGGATCGGCGTCCTCACGCCGAACGAGGCCGAGCTTCGGGTCGTCAGCGGGGACGACGACCTCGAAGCCGGCGCGCGGCGGCTCCTCGACGCCGGGATCGAGAACGTCGTCTGCACCGTCGGCGGCGAAGGCGCCGTCTGGTTCGCTTCGGGGGGATCGGTCGCGCGGTCCCCCGCACCGAAGGTCAACGTCGTCGACACGACGGCGGCCGGCGACGCGTTCGCCGGTGCGCTCGCGTGCGTGCTTCCCACCCGATCGCTGGAAGAAGCGATCCCGTTCGCCGTTGTCGCCGGCGCGCTGGCGACGACCGCCCGCGGGGCGCAGCCGTCGCTGCCGACTCTCGAGGACGTCCTCTCCCTCCTGGCTTCAAGGGAGGATGGAGGCGGCTAGCGGCCGCCCGCCGGGTCCTGCCGGTAATAGCCCTTCAGCTCGGCGTACAGCTCCGGGTGCCTCGCCTTCAGCAGGCCCGGCCGCGTGAAGAAGCACTCGGTGGCGACGGCGAAGAACTCGGCCGGGCTGGTCGCGCCGTAGCGGTCGAGGACCGTGTTCCGGCCGCGAGAGGCGTCGCGGCGGAGCCGTTCGTACTCCCGCCCGAGGATCCGCGCCCAGGCAACGTACCTCGAACGGTCGGACAGGACCGGCGTCCCCTCGACCGAGCCGTCCTCGGCGTCGAGCTGGTGCGCGAACTCGTGCAGGACGACGTTCCGGCAGTCGCCGACGTCCGAGGCCGCCGCTTCGACGGCGTCCCACGAGAGGACGACCGCTCCGCGGGAGGACGATTCCCCGAGCCGCGTCTCGGTCCGCTCGGTGACGATGCCCATCGGCTCTCGCACGGTCCGATCGGCGACGTACGTCCCGGGGTAGACGATGATCGTGTACAGTCCCGGGTAGTAGTCGGTCGGCCGATGAAGGAGAAGGACGCAGGCGTGGGCGGCGATCGTCACGCGGATCTCGTCGGTGATCGGCAGCCCCCCCGCTCCCTCGAACCGCTTCTCGGCGAGGAAGACCTGGATGCGCCCCTTCAGCTCGGTCCGATCGGCGTCGGACAGCCGGCCGTAGACCGGGACGTTTCGCTCGAGCACGGTGTCCCATTCCTCGGGGAACGGACGCCCTCTGAGGCGGGACCGTCGACGTTCACGGAGCCAGGCTCGCAACCGATCTCCCCTCTTTCGACTTGCCGGCGTCGGCTAGCCGGCGTCCGCGAAGCTCACCCGCGGCACGGCGCGCTCGGCGTCGTCGATCTCGAAGAACGCCTCCCGCGCGAACCCGAACATCGACGCGATCAGGTTCGACGGGAAGACCTCGATCCGCGTGTTCAGGTCCCGGACGTTGGCGTTGTAGAACCGGCGCGCCGCCTGGATCCGGTCCTCGGTGACCGTCAGCTCCTCCTGCAGCCGGAGGAAGTTCCGATTCGCCTTCAGGTCCGGGTACGACTCGACGACGGCGAACAGCTGCCGGAGCGCGCCGACGAGGACGTTCTCGTCCCGCGCCTGCTTGTCCGGGGTCCCGGTCGACGCCACGGCGCGGGCGCGGGCGTCGATCACCGCTTGCAGCGTCTCGCGCTCGTGCGCCGCGTACCCCTTGACCGTCTCCACCAGATTCGGGATCAGGTCGTACCGGCGCTTCAGCTCCGTGCCGATCGCCGACCAGCTCTCGCGGACGTGCTGGCGGAGCCGGACGAGCTTGTTGTACGTCCCGACTCCGTAGAGCAGCAGAAAGCCCACGACGCCCACCACGATGTAGACCGGTATCATGTGCGCTCCTTTCCGTCTCGTTGCCCCCGCACCACGTACTCCGGCAGTCGGTCGAGGATCCCCTCCACCACCCCGATCGCCGATTCGAACGTCTCGACGCCGAAGCGGCGATTCCGCCACGCGATCGCACAGCGGTCGTCGAATTGGATCGAAAAGCGCGGCATCGCCAGAAGGTACTCCATCGTCCGTTGATGGAGCACGTCGTACGCCCACCGCTTGTCGGCGGACTTGACGTAGAACGCACGACTGAACTCGGCCGACTCGAAGTCGATGTCGTCGATCCCGAAGAACTCGGTCACCCGGTCGAAGACGTTCTCCGACCGGATCCGAAGCGGCTTCAACCGGACGTCGCCGTGGAGGACGACCGCCGAGAAGCGGTGCGTCTGCCGGTTCTTCCCCGAGCCGGTGACGTAGTGATAGTCGAACGCGACGACCCTGCGACCGTTCCGGTTCCCCTCCGCGATGTTGTGCGCGAACCGGCTGTGCCCGCGACGCAGGCAGCCGAAGGCGCGATACCGCTCGTCGAATCCGGCGTCCCGCCCCGGGCGAAACGACAATCCCTTCCCCGAGGCCCAGGCGGCCAGCTCCTTGCGCCGCTTGGCGCTCCGCCACAGGCCGAACGCGAGCAGCCCGATCACGGCGATCGCAACGATGACGTACAGCCCTTCCATGCGCCCTCCTCTCGTTCGGGCCGCCGCCGTGACTGTAGCCGGAACCGGGCGGGGCTCCAACCTCCGCCTCGCCCGAGCCCGGCTTGCCAGCGTAGAATGAGTCCGAAAAGGAGCCTGCATGACTCGGAGCCTGTGCCTTCGAAGCGGAGCGGCGGCCCTCTTGCTGCTCGCGGCGGTGTGGATCCACGCCGCTCTTCTCGCCGGAGCGGTGCCCGGTGAGGGAGCGGTCCTCGAGGTCTCGGTCAGCGAGTCGATCCAGACGGCGATCGAAGACGCCGAACCGGGAGACGTCGTCTCGATCGGAGCCGGTGTCTTCCGCGGGAGCCTCGTCATCGACCGATCGGTGACGCTCCGAGGCGCCGCGGAGGGAACGACGGTCTCTGGAGATGGTTTCGGTGCCGCAATCCGCATCGTCGGAGACGACGTGCGGGTTCGGATCGAACGCTTGACCGTGACCGGCGGTCGAGGATTCCGCGGCCACGGGATCCAGACGGAGGACGACGTCACCGTCGAGCTGATCGGCGTGACGTCGACCGGGAACGCTTGGTGCGGTGTCTGGGCGACGGAGCGTTCGAAACTGGTGCTCGAGAACTGCCGCTTGGCGGAGAACCACACGTTCGGGCTCTACACATGGGACTTCGCGCGGGTCGAACTCCGCCGCTGCACGATCGCCGACAACGGGACGCACGGGATCCTCGCGCTGCACGCCTCCGAGGTCACGCTCGCCGGATGTCTCGTCACCGGCAACTGGTGCGGCGTGTGGGCATGGGACGGCGTTCGTTTTCGTGCGACGGACACGGAGATCGTCGACAACGCGGCACAGGGGATTGCGGCGCACAACGCCGCCCTGATCGATCTGACAGGATGTACCGTCGCCCGGAACGCCGACAGCGGGCTCTGGTTCTCGGATTCGTCCCGCGGCGTATTGTCGGAGTCGGTCGTCCGAGGAAACGGTCGTGACGGGGTGCTGATCGAGCGGGACGGGATCGTGGAGTTCTACCGCTGCACGATCCTCGGAAACGTTGGCGTCGGAATCCGAGCCGCGGCCCCCGAGTGCGTCAGCGGATTCGACCCGGCCAATCCGTACAAAGGGTGGGTCAAAGGCGAAGGGAACGTCGTGCCGGGCCCCGCCGTCGAGCACGGGAACCGCGAGGCGGCGTTCTGCCCGTCGTACCCCGGCTCGCTGTGGCCGCCCGGCTTCTTGCGCGAGGAGTCCGCTGGACCCGACTCCGACTGAGACAACGAATCGCTGGAATCCCCCACCTCGATCACGTTGCGGACGCCAGCGGCATGCGGACGATCGTCTTCAGCCTCTCCGGGGCCGTCCGGCGCGGATCGCTGAGGTAGACCTCGACGCCGGTTCCTTCGACGTCGAGGCCCCTGCCTTGCGCGTAGGTGCGAAGCTTCTCGTACGAATCGGTCACGGTGTCGTAGGGGCCCACGTGCAGGATCTGGATCGCCCGACCCCCTTCCCGATCGGTCCTTCGAACGACCGACGCGCCGATCCCCTTCTTCGCCTCGACCTGTCGAATCGCCTCCGCCACCTGCGCCGCGGTGATCCGGTCGGGAACGCGGATCGACAGGTGCCACTCCCACTCCGTCGGCGGTGTGTCGTTCGGATCGGAGAGCCAAAGGCACTCCAGATTCGGGATCTTGAAGTCGAGGACGCCCGCCGCCTTCAACGCGAACTTCATCGTGTAAGCGACGCCGTACAGCGCGTCGATCGCCGCTTGATACGCCTCCCCGCCCGGCTCGCCCACCCCCTCGACGGCGAGGAAGGCCCCCGCGGGCACAGCAACCTCTTGAGGCGTCGCCTTCGCCGTGTACAGCTCCTTGTGTCGCCCTTTGAGATCGATCGTCTCCATACGAGTTCCCCCTCAATCGTGCGCCAAGGATCGTCCTTCGATCCGGCCTCGACATTACACCACACCGTCCGCGAGCGAAGCAACCGGCCGTTCACCGCGCGTCCACATCGGACTCACTTCGAGTTCACACCGAAGCGGTAGGTTCGCATCGAGAACCTGCTCGGAAGGAGAGGGTATGCGATCCAACCGATCGACGGGGTTTCGCCCCGTGCGGATAGGGCTCGGCGTTGCGTTGATCGTCGCCGCGCTGGTCGCCGCGCTCGCGGCGGTCGCCGACGAGACGAAAGTCGATCAAGTCGAGGTAGGCGAGTACTTGGGTCCCATCGCGGCCGCCGCACAGGGGACGCCGGTCGAAGAGGTGGAGATTCGCGAGTACCAGGGAGAGCGTCTCGGCTCGGTCGACGATTTCCGCGAGAACTCGATCAAGGGCGTCCAGTACGTCGACGAAGCGACGTACACCTTGGTGCTCGACGGGCTCGTGGATCGACCGATGTCGTGGAGCTATCCCGCGCTGCTCGAGATGGAGCATCTGGCGAAGCTCGTCACGATCCACTGCGTCGAAGGATGGTCGGTGAAGGCGCTGTGGGAGGGGATTCCACTGGCGCGGCTGTTCGAGCAGGCCGGCCCCCTGGAGGAGGCGAACACCGTCATCTTCCACGCCGCGGACGGGTACACGACATCTCTGCCGCTCGACTCCATCCTCGAGCGGAATCTGATCATCGCCGATAGGATCAACGGGATCACCCTTCCGCCGAAGAACGGCTTCCCGTTCGAGCTGGTCGCCGAGGAGAAGTGGGGGTACAAGTGGATCAAGTGGATCGTTCGCATCGAGCTCACCGACGATCCGTCGTACCGAGGATTCTGGGAGTCCCGCGGCTACAGCAACAAGGGGGACGTCGACGGCCCGAAGCTCGGCGACTAGAAAAGCCCGTCACCATCGGGCAGGATGGGGAAGGGCGAACGATCGAGATGAGACTCCTCTGGCGACGGTTCCAGCGCACGGCTGCCTGGCTCCTGATTCCGTTGTTGCTGCTGCAATTCCTCACCGGCTACGCCATGATTCACTGGCGGCTGTTCAGCGGGATCCTCGGCCGGGCCACCGCGTTCAGGATCCATTCGATCATCCAACCGATAACGCTCGCCGCGTTCGTCATCCACGGGTTCCCGTGGATCCGACGCGCCCTCGCCAAGCGACGGATCGCCGGACGGTGGCTCGACGGGGCGCTCGCCGCCGTCGGGGCGGGACTGGGACTGGTCGCGTTCGGATCGTACCTCACGCTTCAGGGATGACTGCACGGCGGACGACCTCCCGAGGCTGGCACGCGTACGCTGCCCGCGAGGTCGCCGAGGTCGCGGTCTTGGTCGCCGTCCTCGCGATCGTCGCATCGTTCATACGGGTCCCGGTCTGGCTGCTCGTCGGCCTCCCGCTCGTCAAGGCGCTCGCGTCCGCGGTCTACTACGTTCTGTTTCTCCGGCGGGCGTTCCGCCGTCCGGCACGGCTCGGAGCGGAGGACCTCATCGGGCGAATCGCACGGGCGGAGACCCCCCTGCGCCCGGAGGGGCAGATCAAGCTCGACGGGGAGATCTGGTCCGCCCGGTCCGCCGACGGGAGAACCGTGACCAGGCACGACGACGTCGAGATCGTCGGAGTTCGCGGAAACACCCTCCTCGTTTCCCGGGCCGATCGCGAAGGATGAACGACCGCCAATTCGGTGTTGGAATTCGGGCGGGCCTCGCTAGAATGGCGAGGACCGGCGATCGATGGGAAGGCGAACCGATGGGATGAAAGGGGGAACCATGAAGAAGGCCTTTCTCGTTGCGGTGACGGCGTGGCTCCTGATCGCCCCCGCGGCGAACGCCGTGGAGCTCGATTCGATCTCACTCGGGTTTCACCTGAATCCCGCCTTGGAAACGGAGGACGGTCGGCGGTCTTGGGGACTCTCCCTTTCGCTGGGCGTCGGCGCGGCGGTCGGCCCTTCGAGCCGCGTCGAGGTGGTCGCACTGGTCGACTCCGCCCCGTCGAGCCTCGGCGCGACGTTCTCGTTCTACCAGGACCTCTCGGGGCCGTTCACCGTCGGCGCGGGACTCAACATGTTCTGGCGGTTCGAGACCGAAGAGACGCTCGTACGGACCGTCATCGGCAGCTTCGCGCACGCGTCCGCACGAACGGACCCCTTCGCCGATCTCGTCGGCGAGGCGGGCCTGTCGTTCCCGCTGATCACGTTCGCTCGGCAGATCGGAGGGTGGAAAATCCTGCCGCTGGCCGAGCTCCCGGCGGTCCATCTCCACGGCGAGTGGCAAGGCTTCACGACGACGGCGATCCAGGCCCGACTCACGCTCCAACCGGTGATCATCGACACGACGCAGTTCGAGGATCCGATCGGGCGGATCACCGACGACCTGCTCGTCCTGCCGACGTATTCCGCGTTCCTCCGGTACGTGCCGTAGCCGAGCGACGGGCTCGATCCGGAATCGCCCGCGTCGGGGAGTACCCGACTCCACAACACGAGGAGGCGACATGAACCTGCAAGGTCGGACCGTCGGAATCCTGGTCGAGGATCAGTACGAAGACATCGAGCTGTGGTATCCGCACCTCCGGCTGCGAGAGGCCGGAGCGGAGGTCGTCGTGATCGGGAAGGAGAAGGGGAAGCGGTACACGGGGAAGCGCGGTTACCCGATGACCGCCGACGCATCGGCCGACGAGACCTCGGCCGACGACCTGTCGGCCCTGATCATCCCCGGCGGATACGCCCCGGACAGGATGCGGGTTCACGAGGATCTGATCGACCTCGTCCGCGACGTGAACGCGCAGGGGAAGATCGTCGCGATGATCTGTCACGCCGGATGGGTCGGGATCTCCGCCGGCATCGTCGAAGGGAAGCGCGCCACGTCGGTCCGCTCGATCCGCGACGACATGGTCAACGCCGGCGCGGAGTGGGTCGACGAGGAGGTCGTCGTCGACGGAAACCTGATCACGTCGCGAACCCCGGGGGACCTCCCGGCGTTCTGCCGCGCGATCGTCGACGCGCTGGCTTGAGGCGATCCGGAGCTCGGCCGCCGGATCGATCGCGTAGCCGAGCCCCCACGTCCTTCGATTGAGGAGGAGCGTCTTCCCGATGGATCTCGTATCCGCACTCGCCGTAGATCTGAGGCATGGCGCCGGCGAGCCTACGGCGCCGCGTCGAGTTGGATCTGACCGGTCCCGCGCCGGCTGTGGCGCGCCGTGAAGCCGTCCTGCAGGTCGTGATAGGCGAGCAGGACCGTGTACGTGCCGCCGGGAACGAGCGGTTTGTCCATCTCGTCGCCCGAGTCGAGCGGGATGATGAACTCGAGGATCGTCCGATCGGTCCATTCGGCGCCGGCCGAGGAGACGATGTTGTCCACGCCGCCGCGATCGACGTCCGCCATGTGGGCCGTCGGCTCGGTCCCGAAGTCGTCGCGGAAGTACCCCTTGCCGTCCTCGACGTAGCCGAGGATGAAGTTCGCTCCCTCCATCTGGCGGACGGGATCGAACCCGATCGCCACGTACCCGGTTCCGGGCGCGACCAGTCCAACGCGAAGATACGTCGCGTCGTTCGTCCAGGAGACCTCGACGCCGGCGACCACGGTGCTGTGCGCGTACTCGGTCGCCCCGATCGCACCGTCGATCGAATAGCCGGTCGCCGGAGCGACCTCGGGCTCGGCCTTCGGTTCGGCTTCCTCCGCTGTCTCGGCCGTTTCCTCCTCCGCGGCCGGCTCGACCTCAACGGCTTCTTCTTCCGCCGCGTCCGGCTCCACCTCGACGACGGCCGGGACCTCGGGCGCCGGCTCCCGTTCGGGCAGCAGGTGAGGCAGCAGCAAGAAGACGGCGAATCCGACCGCGAGGACGCCGAAAATGATCAGCCACGTGTTGTTCATGGTTCCCCTCCTCTCTTCCGTCAGGCATCAAGAACTGTAGGCCATCGTCCGGCGTCGTACAACAGACATCGCCACGGCGCACGCGGCGGTGCCGATCGGGCGTCTACCGCGCCGGGTCGAGGCGCATCGTCCCCGAGCCCCGCCGGCTGTGTTGTGCGGCGAAGCTGTCGCTCGTGTTGTGGTAGGCAACGAGAATGTGGTAGGTCCGTCCGGGAACGAGCGTCTTGTCGTACTCGTCGCGCGTGGCCAGCGGGACCACGAACTCGACCGTCGTCCCTCCGTTCCGCTCGCTGCCCGCCGCTTCGATGATGTCGTCCGTCCCGCCGAGGAGCGTGTCCGCGGTGTGGCGGACCGATCCGTCTCCGTAGTCGTCGCGGATCAACAACCGCCCGTCCTCCACCGCGGCGATGATGAAGTCCGCTCCCTTCATCCTGTGGTCCGGGTCGAACCCGATCGCCACGTACCCGGTCCCCGGGCTCACCAGCCCGACGCGAAGGTAGTTGATGTCGTTCGACCAGTGCACCTCGAACCCGCCGGCGTCCGTCCGGTGCGCGTACTCCCCGGGGAAGACCGCCCCGTCGATCGCGACCGGCACGACGGCGACCGGTTCGATCGGGATTCCGGGCACCTCGGTCGGTTCCTCGGGCTCGACTTCCTCCTCCGGCTCCGCCACCGGCACCGAGGCCGAAGGCACCGAGGCCTCCAGATCGAGCGGCGCTTCGGTGGTGATCTGCTCGGGGAAGATCAACGCGGCAGCGATCATCAGGACGAGCATCACGCCCACACCGATCAGAAACGTGCTACTCAAAGCGTCTCACCCGCTGCGAGCAGCACCGCCCTCTTGATCGCCTTCGTCCTCCTCATCTCTTTCCCCCTTTTCGACGAATCGCGCGCAGCCATCCTAGGGACTTCGGCCGCCTCTGCCAAGCCGCACGATCCTTGTCTCTTCATCACGATTGCCTTCATCGCGTCGAATCCGCAGAATCGTCCGGGGAGGTGAGCGACGTGTGCAGGATCTCGGTCTTGATCTCGGCCTTGCTGGTCCTGTTGCTCGTGGCCGATTCCGCATCGGCCGTCACGCCTTCCGGGGCGATCGCCCTCGAGCTCCTCGGCGGAACGGTCGGGGGCGTCGTCGGCGCGGGCCTCGGGATCGTCGCCATCGGTTCGATCGCTCCGAATCTCGAGGCGCGTGCCGCGCGGGTCGCTACGGTCATCGCCGGCGTCACCCTCGGAGGAGGGCTCGGCGCGACCGCCGGCGTTCTCGCGACGGGGAAGATCCTCGACGTGGAAGGGGGGATCGCGGGCTGCCTTCTCGGCGGCCTCGCCGGGGGGCTGGCCAGCGCGTTCGTCGAGCCGCTTCTCTACTCGATCGGGATCCCGGAAGGGGTCACCGAGTTTCTCGGGTTCGTCCTCCTGCCGATCGCCCCGGCGATCGGCGCGACGATCGGGTTCAATTGGAGCAGAGCGAGCTCGGACTAGACGGAGCCCGGAATGGCACCCTCGGTCGGCCGGCTACTCGACCGGACCGACCCCGAACGTCCACCCCAGGAGCGGCGAGACAAGCGTCGCGGTGTCTTCGGCGACGACCCCCGCCTCGGACACGTCGGCCTGCAGCAGGTCCGGGTCGGAGTGAAGCGCAATCTGCCCGTCCGGCGTCGCCGCGTAGAAGAGGACGCCGTCCGGCAACGCGAGGTCCTCGACGATGGCTCGGCTGAAGGAGTCGAGGAACAGCGACACGCCGAGCGCCCCGACGATCTCGCCGTCCGACACGACCGGCACCGCGGTCACCATCGACACCTTGCCGGTCGAACGACTGACCAGGAAGTAGCCGGTGGCGATCCGGCCCGACATCACGACCGGGAAGTAGGCGCGGTCCGAGAGGTTCGCGCTCGCCCGGCCCACGTCGACGGTGTAGTACGAGCCGTCCGGGTGCACGAACCACGCCGTCATCGAGAGGCTCGCCTCCCGGAACGTCTCCAACAGACCGAACATCCCGTCCCAGTAGCCCGCCTTCACCGGCGCCGTCGCCGCCAGGACGACCATCGTCCGGATCAGCCCCTCGACGTACGTCTCCGCCAGCCCGACCGCCGCCGAGACGGCGACCACGGCGCAGTCGTCCATCGTCGGCTCCGGCTGCCCGCAGCAGACGAGCGGGACAGCGACCAGCAGGATCCCGAGCCAGATCGACGTCCTCTTCATGCGAAGCTCCTTTCGATCCGAAGCGACGCGCCGATCGTCGACGCGCCTTTCTCGAAACGGCCGTCCGAATGTAGGACGGCGCGCCGCGATCTGTCAACGCGGATCGCGGAAGGACGCCCGGGGACGCGTCACCGGCAAGGATGGTAACGCACATCACACTTGGCCGAGCGGCCGGTCGGTGATACGATCTCGTCGCCGAGAAGGAGGGGGAATGAGACGAACGATATCGATCGGCCTATTCATTCTGTTGGCGGCGTCCGCGGGAGCCGCCGCGCTCGATTCGCTCACCGTGTGCAGCTTCGACATCAACCAGCTGGGGTACTACGCAGAAAAGGACGGCCGGGCGTTGGCGCACGTCCTCGCCAACTACGACGTCGTGGTCGTCCAGGGGATCGTGGCGCCGCCGTACGAAGGTACGTTCCCGAACGGGGACCCGTACGAGCCGGACGCGGAGGTGGCCGAGTTCTTCGACGAGATGACGGCCCGCCACGGATTCGCGTACGTCCTCTCGAAGGAGGACACGGGCAAGCGACTGATCAACCACAGCAACGAGCCGTGGACCGAGTGGTTCGTCGTCTTCTACGATCCGACGAAGCTGGAGCCGGCCGACGGCCTGCCCCGGACCTACCTCGCCGAGGACGTCACCGCGAATCCCGTGTACGATCGGGTGCCGCACGTGTTTTCTCTTCGGCACGTCGAGACGGGGTTCGACTTCGTCGTGATCTCGGTCCATCTGCACGAAGGATCGGAGGAGGCCGACCGGGCGAAGCGGGCGGAGGAGCTTCGGGCGATCAAGGCCTGGATCGACGGACAGACGACCGAAGAGACCGAGTACCTCATCGTCGGAAGCATGAGCTTCGCCGACTGCTCCGAGATCCTGACCGCAACGCCGGACGACTGCCGATTCCTCAATCCGACGTACGCCGGCGACTGTCTCGCCACCGACGCGAGTCTGGTCCCGAGCAGGCCGTATGACGGCGTGCTCTTCGTGCAGCGGGTCGAGGTCGACTACGTCTTCGGCCTGCGGGTGATCGACCTGGTCGCCGGACTCGCCGCCGTCTGGAACCCGTTCGACGAACCGATCGAGGACGCGTTCGAGCAGCTCGGATACGCCCGCGTGATCTCGGACCACAACCCGATCGTGTTCCGGTTCCAGCTCGCATCGGGGGACTGGGACTAGCCGCCGCAACGATCGACCCGAGAAAGGAGCGGTCGTGAGCTGGATCGTCGTCCTCGCGCTGATCGCCGTCGGCCTGGCGGTGCTCGTGCTCCTCGGCCTCGGCGCGATGGCGTAGGCCGCGCTTCGACCTGATCGCCTACGACCCGCGGAACCGCTCCGCGAGCCAACAGGCCGCCCGCGCCCGAAATCGCGCGATAGCGACCGTGATGCGCGTTACACGGCCGGTCAGTCGGCCGCGGTGGCCTCGAAGTAGGCGTCGAGGGGCATCGGCGGGGGAGGGCCGGCGGCGAGGACCTCGCGAAGATCGATCACCCGCACGTCGCTGTAGTCATGATCCCGATAGACGTACGCCGTCATCGAGACCAGATCGAAGACGTTCGAGTAGGCCGTGGCCCCCGGCTGGTGGACGCCGTTGAGGATCGGGCGAAACACGGCGACCGACGGCGCCGATGATCCGTCCTCGATCCGCCTCAGCATCAGCTCCGCCGTGTCGTACCGCCAGCAGGGGTAGTACCCGTACGAAGGATCGGTCACGTTGAAGTTGGTGATCACGCGGTATCCGCCCGACTGCTCGAGGAAGACGACCTCGCCCTCGGCGCTCGAGGTGACGACGAGCGAATCGCCGTTCCGATCGAGCCACAGGAACTGCGCCATCCCCTTCGAGCTGAAGTCGTACCGCCGGACGAACGCCTCGACCTCGTCGACCGTGGCGCACCGCTGCAGCACGAGCGTCGGCCAGTTCGGCGGCGCTTCGGCCTTCTCCTTGTGCCAGTTGAGCAGGGTCGACGTGGATCCGGTCGCGTCGTAGCAGAGGCCGGCGTCGTTCATTCCGCCCTGGGCCGACCAGTCGCCCCAGCCGAGGCACAGCGCGCCGTGATACGGCCCCCTCGGCTCGAGGAACCAGATGCGCGGCTCGAGCCGGTCGTAGTCCTCGTTGTTGCCGAACAGGATCACGCCGTCGGCAGCGTACGAGAAGACCGTGCACGCCGCGGCGGGGATCGCCGTCACGGCCGCTACGATCAAGGAGACCGCCAGCACGCGCTTCGACCTTTGCACGGTTCCTCCCCTCCCCGCCGCGCGGTGAGTGTCCCGCCTCCGAACCGGCCCGTCAACCGGCGTCACCGAATCCTCACGGTCGCCACACGAACCCATCGTTCGCGCGGGCGACGCTGCACCGGGAGGTGGACGAAATGAACTACCGATTTAACTACGTGCGGCTTCTCGTCGACAACTACCGAGGCTCGTTCCGGTTCTACCGCGACGTCCTGGGGATGAAGGTCCTGCACGGCGACGTCGACTCACAGTACGCGGAGTTCGAGGTGCCCGGCGTCCGACTCGCTTTGTTTCAACGCGCCCGGATGGCCGAGGCGCTCGGCGTTCCCGAGCCGAAAGGGGAAGGGCGGGGCCGCGTGGCGCTCGTCTTCGCCGTCGACGACGTCGACGCCGCCCACAAGGAGCTCGAGAGCAAGGGCGTTCGGTTCACGCTGGCGCCGCGAACCCGCGAGGATTGGGACGTCCGCACCGCGCACTTCCACGATCCCGACGGAAACGTGATCGAGATCAACCAGCGCATCGGGGCAACGACCGGTTCAACCGCGTAGCCGCCGTCCGCGGCGCTCGGCGTCCGCTTCGTCGACGCCCGACTGCCAACCCGAACGCACGCCCCCGTCGACGCCGAACCGCTCGATGTGCGGCTTGATGTCGAGCAGCGGCGTCCCGTCGAGCACGTCGACGTCGGCGATGTGAAGAACGCGGCCCTCCCGACGGAGCAATCGAACGACGCTCATCCCGATCGGGTTCGGGCGCGACGGCGCCCGCGTTGCGAAGACCCCTCTCGGGACGTCATCGAGGAACGGCACGACCTTCAGCCGGTACGGCCCCGCCCGGTGAAGGTGGTAGAGCAGCACGATGTGCGAGAAGCCATCGAGATCGTCCAAACCCTCTTCGAACGGCGGATCGATCACGACCCGCCCCTCGATCCCCCGCGCGTACCGCGGCTGGATCGGCGTCTCGGCCGGATCGGTGTACGGCGAGCGGATCACGCCGATCGGGCGATAGGAGATCGGTTCTTCCCAGTCCGTCATGACGGCACAAGCTTGCGTGCGCGGCGCGCGGCGCGCAAGGCTCACTACTCAGTACGTTCTCCCCTTCCACGCGCCGCCACGCCCCCTCCAGTGGCGCCACGCCGACGAGACGGCCATCGCGGTGTACAGCACGCCGGCGACTGGGAGGAGCGGGGCGACCGCCCAACCGACGCCGTGATGTCGCAGCAGCGGGACGAAGCTCGCCGCCATCAGCGCCCACGCGGCGCCGCCGAGCGCGAGCAGAGGGATCGCACCGGCCACGCCGAGCGCTCCCGCGATCCCGCCGGCCATGCACGCGACCGGCGCGAGCGCGTAAAGGAACAGCATCCCGAGGATCGTGCCGGCCAGATTCAGCGGCGAGTGACCGAGCTGGGTGTACGCCGACCGGGCGACCATTTCCCAGACGCTTTCCAGGCTGCCGTGGCCCCGGACGCTTCGAACCCCGCGCGAATACCCGAGCCAGATCCGCCCGCCCGTCCGCTTGATCAGACGGCCGAGGGCGCAGTCGTCGATCAGCGCCGAGCGGATCTTCTCCAAGCCGCCCGCCCGCTCGAGGGCACGACGCCGAATCAAGACGCAGCCGCCGGCCGCGCCGGCGTTTCGTCGGCTCGGATCGCCGACGAAACGAAACGGGTAGAGCTTGGCGAAGAAGTAGACGAACGCCGGGACGAGGAGCCGATCCCACGCCGAGTCGACCCGCAGCGTCGCCATCACCGAGACGAGGTCGAGCGACTCCGCCTCGGCCTTGGCGACCAGCGCGCCGAGCACCCACGGCTCGTGGGCGACGTCGGCGTCGGTGAACCAGAGGAAGTCCGGGCGCTCGGACTGCGGTCGAGCGCCAGCGGAAGCGGCCTCAACGCCTCGGTCCATCGCCCGGACCTTCCCCGACCACCCTGCGGGAAGCGGCCCGCCGTCGACGACCTCCAGCCGGTCCCCCGCGGAGACGGTCTCGGCCGCCGCGCGCGCGGCCGGCGCCGTCCCGTCTTCGCTCCGATCGTCGACGAGCACGACGCGAAACGGCCCGGAGCGATCCTGCTCCAGGACCGTCGGCAGCGTCCTCGGGAGGATCTCCGCCTCGTTCCGCGCCGGGACCACTGCGACGACCGCCCGCTCCGGCGGGTTCTCACCCGGAGCCGGCGGTTCGAGCCGAGGCGACGGCCACCAGAAGAAGCCCCGGCCGACGAGGAGCCCGATCCAGGCCGCCAGGGAGGCCGCCGCGACGCCCCACAGGGCGAGCATCACGGCCTCACCCCCGTTCGAGCCACCCGTCCCTGGTCGCGCATCCCGGTGTATATTCGGCGATCGGACGGACCGATGTCCACCGGACGTCCGTCGCTTCCGCTCATGGGGCACTCGCCCGGTTCCCCATTGACGTCGCGGCGAATATGATCACAATGGGGTCGAGGTGAGGGGACATGCCACGAGCAAGAACAACGCCGATGATCTCCGTCTACATCCCCGAGAAAGCGCAGAAGCTGCAAGTGGTCGATCGCCTCCACAAGCTGGGCGAGAAACGCGATCGCTCGCTCAACTACCTCGTCGTTGATGCGATCGTCCAGTACCTCGATCGCGAAGAGCGCAAGTAGCGATCCCGATCGCCGGTCCCGAATCGTACGCCGTGGGCCGAGCCGAAACCAGCATCCACCTCTTCGCAGCGCTGCGGACTGCCGCCACACTCGAACCCGAGAATTCGGCACTTCGATCGAATCGGGCGGTCCGCGTTCATCGCGTCGGTGTCGGAAGAACGAGGTCGTCGAGCCTCTCACGGTCGTCCCGGGCTTGGCGAAGGCCGTTCGAATCGGCAGACTGAGTGCGGAAGGAGGTGTGCCGTGATCATCGCTCGAAGATCCCTCGCCGTCGGAACTCTCGCCGTCCTCTGCCTCGCTTTCGCTGTCGCCGCGCACAAGCCGGCCTCGATCGGCGAGGTCTACCCGACGTTCGACCGCGCGTTGTGGATGGAGGACATCGACGTCAGCCAGGTCGCGTACGCCGAGCTGACCGAGGCCGATCGCGCGCTGTGGCTCGCCTTCGACGCGGTCGCGGGAACCCGCCTCGACCTGTCGCTCGGCGTTCCGGTCATCGATCGACTGGCCGGGTACCG
>CAYXLR010000017.1:15693-47753 GCA_964466035.1 uncultured Thermotogae bacterium | reverse complement strand
GTGACGTCCTCCATCATCCCGTCGAGGTTCCCGGTCATCAGGGCGGCGCTTCGCTGCTGGTTGTCGGTGATGCCGATCAGCTCGACCGATACGCCGTGTGCCTCGAACAGGCCCCACTCCTGCGCGAACGCGATCGGAAGCGCCTCGAGAACCGGAGGAAGACTGAATCGGAGAGACGGGATCGGCGCTCCGGTGGTCGCGATGGAGACCGCGACGAGAAAAGAGAAAAAGACTGCTCGTCGAATCCAGACCACCGCCGTTCCCCCTCACAGATTGGGATCTCGCCCGCGATTATACCCTCCGCCGTTCCGCCGACCAATCGGCCGTAGCTCTTATCCCCTCCCCGATTCCTCCCCCCCGGCGGACGGAAAGCCGCGCGGGAATCGGGTATCATCGCGGTTCTCATGGATCGGCTGCAGACGTGGTTGTGGCGGTATCGGGGGAGGGTCCTCGCCGGATTCATCGCCCTGATGATCGTCAACGGGGCGACGATCCTCGTCCCGTTGATCATCCGCGAGGCGATCGACCGCCTGACCCGGGGGGAGGGCGGCCTCCTCCAGAGCGGCCTGATGATCACCGGCCTGGCCGTCGTCGTGATGGCGTTCCGCTTCCTCTGGCGCTACTTCTTCATCGGCGCCGCGCGGCGGATCGAGCGCGCGATCCGGGCGAAGCTGTACTCGCACCTGCTCGGCCTCTCCGCCTCGTTCTACAACGAGACGAAGACCGGCGACCTGATGGCCCACGCGACCAACGACATCGAGGCCGTCGCCCGCGCGTGCGGCTTCGGCATCATCACGATCGCCGATCCGCTGTTCATGATCCCCGTCTCGGTCGCGATCATGGCGTCGATCGACCCCCGCCTGACGCTGTACGCGGTCCTTCCCCTCCCGATCCTGGCGTTGTTCATGGTCTGGTTCGGCGCGGTGATCCACCGCCGATTCGAGGCCGTACAGGAGGCGTTCTCGACCCTGATGGAGAAGGTCCGGGAGACCGTCTCCGGGATCCGGGTGGTGAAGTCGTTCGTCCAGGAACGGGGGACCGAGATCGACTTCTCGACGACCAACCAGCTGCAGGTCGACCGGAACATGGCGCTCGTTCGGATCCACGGGCTGTTCCACCCGCTGATCGAGCTGCTCTCCGGCGCGTCGCTCGCGATCATCCTGTGGATCGGCGGGATCGACGTCGTCCGCGCCTCGATCTCCCTCGGCGACTTCGTCGCGTTCACGCAGTACCTGTCGATGCTGATCTGGCCGATGATCGCCATGGGCTGGGCCGTCAACCTCATCCAGCGCGGGAGGGCGTCGCTCGGCCGGATCAACCGCCTCCTCGCCGAGACGCCGGAGATCGTCGAGCCGGCCAAGCCCCGCTCGTTGCGCGGGACCCGGATCGAGATCCGGGACCTCACGTTCGCCTACCCTTCCGGAAACGGCCGGGTCGCCAGCCCGGCGCTCTCCGACATCCAACTGACAATCGATGAAGGGATGACCCTCGGCGTCGTCGGCCTGACCGGCGCGGGGAAGAGCACCCTGGCGCACCTGATCCCGCGGGTCTTCGATCCCCCGGTCGGGACGATCTGCATCGGCGGGGTCGACATCCGCGACGTCGGACTCGACGAGCTTCGCCGCTCGATCGGCTTCGTCCCGCAGGACCCGTTCCTCTTCTCGGCGACGCTGGCGGAGAACATCGCGTTCGGCGCGCCGGAGGCGTCGCGGGAGGAGATCGAGGAGGCGGCGACCCTCGCCGGGTTCCACGAGGAGATCCTCGAGTTTCCGGAGGGGTACGAGACGACCGTCGGCGAGCGCGGGATCTCCCTCTCCGGCGGACAGAAGCAGCGCGTCGCGATCGCCCGCGCCCTCCTCCTCAAGCCGCGGATCGTCATCTTCGACGACCCGCTCTCCGCCGTCGACGCCGAGCGGGAGGAGTACATCCTCGGCAAGCTGCGCAAGTTCTTCCACGGGAGGACGAGCATCCTCATCGCCCACCGAATCTCCGCCGTGATGCACGCCGACCAGACGATCGTCATCGACAAGGGGCGGATCGTCGAGCGGGGAACGCACGACGAGCTGATCGCCGGCGGCGGGATCTACGAGAGGATCTGGCGGCTGCAGCAGGCGGAAAGGAGGGCGATCCAACCGTGAACGGGCACTTCCACGAAGATGAAGTCCTCGGTAAGGCGTTCGACGCCCGCCTGATGCGGCGGCTGATCCGCTTCCTCAAGCCGTACCGCGCGCTGTTCGCCGCCTGCGTCCTCCTCACGGTCTTCATCGCCGGGCTCCAGCTCGTCATCCCCTACGTCAGCAAGGTGGCGATCGACGCTTACATGACCCTTCCCCGAAGCATCCTGGCGCTCGACGCGGCGCCGTCCGAAGGGAACCCGATCGATCTCGGCGACGGGCGATACCTCGTGGAGATCCAGGCGGTCCCCCCCGAGCTCCGCCGCGATTGGGAGACCGCGGGGGCGCTGTCGACCGAGCGGTACCTGCTGATCGAAGCCGGCTCCGACGAAGCCGAGGTCGTCGAGCGGTACCCCGAAGCGCTCACCGCCGTCCCGGGCGGGTGGATCGCGTCCGAGGAGGACCTCCGGGCCCTGCCGACCCGCGACCTCGAGCGGCTCCGGGGCTCGGCGATCGCCGGCATCGTTCGGCTGGCCGCGCTCTTCGCCGTCGTCCTGCTCGTCCGGTTCGTCTTCACCATCCTCCAGGTCTACCTGCTGCAGTACACCGGCCAGCGCGTGATGTACGACATGCGCCGCGGTCTGTTCGCGCACGTCCTGCGGCTGCCGCTCCGGTTCTTCGACCGCAACCCGGTCGGACGGCTCGTCACCCGGGTGACCAACGACGTCGCCGCGATCAACGAGATGTTCACCTCGATGCTGGTGAACCTGTTCCGCGACGCCTTCCTCATCCTCGGCATCCTGATCGTGATGTTCGGCCTCGAGTGGAGGCTGGCCCTCGTCATCTTCGCGCTGTTCCCGGTGATCGTCTTCGCCGCGTGGCAGTTCCGAAACCGGGTCCGCGTCGCCTACCGGGAGGTCCGCCGGCAGATCGCCCGCCTCAACGCCTACATCCAGGAGTCGATCTCCGGGATGCGGATCATCCAGTTGTTCGTTCAGGAGCTGAAGGCGAACGAGCGATTCTCCGAGATCAACCAGGCGAAGTACGCCGCCCAAATACGCCAGATGCTGACGTTCGCGGTCTTCCGCCCGATGATGAGCTTCCTCAGCTCGTTCGCGATCGCGCTCGTCATCTGGTACGGCGGGTTCAACGTCCTTCGCGGAAGCCTGTCGCTCGGCGCGCTGACCGCGTTCATCCAGTACGCCCGGATGCTGTTCGAGCCCGTCCTCAACCTCTCCGAGGGGTACAACGTCCTTCAGGCGGCGATGGCGTCGTCGGAGCGGATCTTCCGCCTCCTCGACGAGGACGCCGAGGACCCGGGAGCCGGGGAGGCCTTTCCCGCGCCCGAGGGGCGGATCGAGTTCCGGGACGTCTGGTTCGCCTACAACGAAGAGGATTGGGTCCTGAAGGGCGTGTCGTTCGTCGCCGAGCCCGGAAGGCACGTCGCCATCGTCGGCCCGACCGGCTCGGGGAAGACGACGATCATCCGGATCCTGCTGCGGATGTACCCGATCCAGAAGGGGGAGATCCTCCTCGACGGCGTCCCGATCGAGCGGCTCGACCTCGCGTACCTCCGCTCGAGGATGGCCGTCGTGCTCCAGGACGTCTTCCTCTTCTCCGGCGACATCATGGACAACATCAGGCTGCGCTCGGACATCCCGGAGGAGGTGGCGATCGAGTCGGCCCGGTTCGTCAACGCCGACTTCGTCGAGGCGTTGCCGGACGGCTATCACACCGAGGTCAAGGAGCGGGGCGTCACCCTGTCGGTCGGCGAGCGGCAGCTGCTCTCGTTCGCGCGGGCGGTCGCGTTCGATCCGACGGTCCTCGTCCTCGACGAGGCGACGGCGAGCATCGACTCGCACACCGAGGCCCTGATCCAGCGGTCGCTCCACAAGATTATGGAGGGCAGGACGTCGATCGTGATCGCCCACCGGCTGTCGACGATCCGCGAGGCGGACAGGATCATCGTTCTCCACAAGGGCGAGCTGGTCGAGTCGGGGACGCACGAACAGCTTCTCGCCCTCGACGGCCTCTACGCCGCGCTCCACAGCCTCCAGTTCGCCGAGACCGGTGAGGGCGTCCTCCGCGACGCCTCCGACTGACGGCTCCGACATCGCCGCCAGCCACACGCTTCGATGGGGCTCCGGTTGCGGCGTTCCGATCAGTCAGGTAGCATCGGGATGTAGCAGGACCCATCAGATCCAGCGAGATTCTTCGTCCGTTCAAGGTGGGAGGAGGCACCCGGTTGTTCTCCTACATCGTCAAGCGGGTTCTCAGCACGATTCCCGTCTTCCTCATCGTCTCGTTCGTCTCGTTCGGCCTGGTCTCCCTCTTCCCGGGCGATTTCTACACCCCTTCGATGTTCGGCGCGGCGCTCGCCGGCCTCGATCCGCACGAGTTCCACGAGGCCCTTCGCGCCATGTCGGGGATCGACAAGCCGCTCGTCGTGCAGTGGTGGATCTGGATCAGCGGGGTGGTCACCCGGGGCGACTTCGGGTTCTCCTTCCAGACGAACGGCTCGGTGGCGCGGTTCATCTTCCATCCCGACGGCGGCCTCTACTGGACCCTGGTCATCGTCGGCACGTCGATGTTCCTCGCCTGGCTGTTCGGGATTCCCCTCGGGATCCTGACCGCCGTTCGGCACAACCGCTGGATCGATTGGCTCGTCACCGGCATCACGTACCTGGGGATCTCGATCCCGGGGTACGTGCTCGGTTGGATCTTCCTTTGGTTCATCTTCCGGTTCGTCGACACGATGGTCTGGAAGTCGTGGCTGTGGGGGCTGTGCCATTACGCCTATCGCGGCCAGCCGCTGACGTGGGCGAAGGCGCTCAACCATACGTATCACCTCCTCCCGGCGTGGCTGATCGTCGGCGCGCCGATGTTCGCCATCGTCGTCCGCTACCTGAAGATGAGCTTCCTCGATACGCTCCAGGAGCCGTACCTGACGACCGCCCGGTCGAAGGGGCTGAAGGAGAATCGGATCCTCTTCAAGCACGCCCTTCGCAACGCGATCAACCCGCTGGTCAGCATGCTCGGTATCATGCTTCCGACGCTTCTGACCGGATCGATCATCGCCACGACCGTCCTCGGCCTCCCGACGTTCGGACGGCTCTTCCTCAACGCGGTGGAGAGCCAGGACCAACACGTGCTCACCGCCGCGCTGCTCTTCTACTCCGTCTTCCTCATCGTCGGAAACCTGGTCGCCGACCTGCTGCTGGTGGTTCTCGACCCGCGGATTCGATACACCTAGCGGCGCACCTTCTCCCCGGGACTCAAAACGGAGCGCCCGAGCGAGAACCCCGGCCGGGCGCAGCGTTCCTCTGGAGACGCTCTACGGGGCCACCGCGCTCGCGGCGTTGATCCGCCCGTATCCGTAGTACGGATCCTGCCCCGGCACCCCGAGGTCGTCGGCCGACTGGCGCAGCTCGCGAAGGACGTGCGACGGCTCCATGCCGCCGCCGTTCTTCTCGATGATCAGCGCCGCCACCCCGGCCACGTGCGGAGCCGCCTGGCTGGTGCCGCCGAACCACGCGTACCACTGACCGTTCGTGCAGTTGAGCACCAGGTCGAAGAACCACAGGGGCAGGCTGAAGTCCGCGTTGCCGCCGGGCGCGGCGAAGTCGATCTGCGGACCGTAGTCGGAGTAGAACGCGAACTGGTCGAGGTCGACCCCGTGGTCGTACGCCCAGCCGATCGGACCGGTCGCCGACGCGACGGCCGTGCAACCGGCGTCGGACGGGACGTGCATCCAACCCTGATCGCCGGTGCCGTCTTGCGCGTCGTTCCCCGCGCTCGCCACGACGAAGACGCCCCGCTGCTCGGCGTAGTTGAGGGTCCTCTTCACCAAGTTGACGAAACCGGCGATCTCGTTCGCCCCGACGTAGACGTCGCCGGAGCTCGTCCGAACGTACCCGTCGTGCGACATGTACGCGCCGAGGCTCATGTTGATCACGTCGGCGTCGATCGACACGGCGTAGAGGATCCCTTGAACCAGCCAGCCGAAGGCGCCGCTTCCCGTGCCGTCGAGCACCTTGATCGCGACGATCTCCGCGTTCGGCGCGACGCCGATCACGCCGATCGCGTTGTCGGCGGCCGCAACGATCCCCGCGACGTTCGTGCCGTGCCCGTCCAGGTCGTCGACGGACGGCTCGTACGGAACGAACGAGACGGAGAGCGCCGTGTTCAGGTTCGGCGCCAAGTCAGGGTGCAGCACGTCGATGCCCGTGTCGAGCACCGCCACGCGCACCCCCGCTCCGGTGAACCCGGCGTTCCAGGCCGCCGGCGCGTCGATCGCGAGCATGTCCCACTGGTACTCGGAGAAGAACGGCTCGTCCTCCCCGATGTGCTCGTCGCGCAGCGCCACACGCTCGATGTCCGGCAGCCAGTCCACCGCGACGTCGGGGATCGCTGCGTCGAAGCCGGACAGACCCTCGACCGCCGTGAGGAAGTCCGCGTCTCCCGTCACCAGGACCGCGTCGACCTCCTCGAGCACCGCCCGCACCGCGCCGCCGTACGCCTCGATCGCCGCCTCGACGTCCTTCGGGAGCTTTCGGAACGTGAGGATGTAGTCCTCCCCCACACCCGCCGACTGGGAGCCCACCGTGCTCTTCTGCCCGAACCACGTGCACCCGATGATGATCGCCGCCAGGATGAGCATACAGCCCGCGGCCCACACCAGCCGCCTCTTCATCGTGCCTCCCTTCCGATGTCTCCGCGCGCGACGGCCCCGCGTATATCGTATATCGGAATATATAGCATAAAGGATGGAATGACAAACGAGACTGCGTGGGCGAAACTCGCATCGTTATAATGCTGCGCCGCCGGAAGCCGTCGAGCCGTATCGATGATCGACGAGAAGAAACGAGTACGCGTCACACGGGAGGATCGAATGAAACCCCACTCACTCTCGGCCGCTCGTCCCAAATGGGAAAGGCCGCTAGGAGAGCCTCGTCATGCCCACTGATTGGCTGTCCCCAAGCACGATCGTCTTGATGGTTCAGTCGTTGATTTTCCTCGTGACGGGCATCGTAATCTTCTGCCAGTTGCGCTATCAACGGCGGGATCGCGAGTTCAGGCTGACTCATACCGTCTGGGAGGAGATCCAACAGATCGACAGAATCCTGGTTGAGAAGCCCGGCTACGCCAAGTTCTTCGGGACGGAGATTCCCGGAGCAACGGACGAGGCCAGGAAGGACTCCGTGTTCGGCTTCTACGTACTGAACTTCGCCGAGATGCTGTTCTGGCTCTGGAAGAAGCGAATCTTGCCGAGGGAGGAGTGGGAGCCGTGGAGAAGGAGCATCGCGCGCTGGGTCAGCAGCGATGCACTCCAAACCCTGTGGTACACCCAAGTTCTCCCGGAGCGGATGTATACCGAGTCTTTCCGCAAGTACGTCACCGGTCAGCTCTACGCGGCCGATGCCCTGCCTCGACTCGAAGGAGGAGACACGTGAAGCACGTCGTAACGTTCCGCGAATGGGAACCCTCGGAGCTTCTAGAGCTCATCGACCTGTCCGTCCGAGTCAAGGAAGCGCCGCGAGCGGACGCGCATCGGCTCGCCGGCGATACGCTCATCATGCTCTTCCAGAAGACGTCGACCCGAACGCGCGTCTCGTTCGAGGTCGGCATGGCCGAGCTGGGCGGCACGGCGGTGTACCTCGACTGGCGGACGACCAACATCCCCATCACCGACCTTCAGTACGAGACGCGGTACCTCAGCCGAAACTGCGCTGCCATCATGGCCCGGCTGCTTCACCACGCGGACATGCGGGCGATGGCCGAGGTCGCGTCCGTTCCCGTCATCAACGGCCTGGACGACATGTATCACCCGACGCAGGTTCTCTCCGACTTCTTCACCCTCCGAGAGAAGTGGGGAATCCTCGAAGGTCGGAAGCTCGTCTACGTGGGCGTCCACAACAACGTCGCGAACTCGCTGCTCGTGATCGGCCCCAAACTGGGTGTGGAAGTCTGCTTGGTCACGCCGCTCGTGAACGAAGCGAGCCTCGACGAATCGCTGCTCGACGAGGCGTCCGCGACCGGTTTGTACCGTTCCTCGGACGACCTCCGGGGCGAGATCCTAAAAACCGACGCGGTCTACGTCGACACGTGGGTGGACATGGAGTTCTACGCCGATCCCGCCTACGAGGAAGAACGGACCCGCAGGGAGCGGGTCATGATACCGTTCAAGCTGACCCGCGAGCTGATGAAGGGATCCGACGCGCTGATCCTGCACGACATGCCGATTCACCCCGGCTTCGAGATCGAGCCGGAGCTCGTCGACGATCCGCGGTCGGTCATCTTCGATCAGGCGGAGAACCTGCGGCACGCGCGGAAGGCCATACTCCTCACTCTGGTGGAACCCAATGGTCGCAAGCAGAGCTGACCCGCGATCGGAGCTTTCTCCCTGGCATACGAGCACGGGTCTCTACAGGCCTTGGAACCCGCTCCTCGTCGAGGCCGTGCTTCGAGACTACCGGGAAGGCGCTTGGCCGGTCCTCTACCTCGAGACGTCGGCGATCTGCAACGCGTGTAGCTGTGTTTACTGCGACTCACAAGTGGGGGAGGCCGACGAGGGCGAACTCACGGCGAAGGAGGCGCTCGATGTCCTGCGACAGTTCTCCTCGCTCGGCGGGAGGCTCCTCTTCATCTGCGGATTGGGCGAGCCTCTCCAGGATCCGAAGCTGTTCGAGATCCTGGCGGAAGCGAGGAAGCTCGACATCATGGTCTCCCTCTTCACGAACGGGGTGTTCCTTTCGGAGCAGAACGTCTCCCGCCTGAGGGAGTGCGACGCCAACCTGCTCCTGAAGATCGACAGTCTCGAGTCGGAGACGTTCGACCGGATGATCGGACGAGACGGAACCGCCGACAGGATTCTCCGAAACGTTCGCCGCCTCCTCGAGTCCGGCTACCAGCGGGGTTCGCCTCCAGGCGAGACCAACCTCGGCGTATCGTGCGTCGCGACGAGTCTGAACGCTCGCCGGATCCCGGATCTGGTGGAATTCTGCGTCCGCCACAGGCTCTTTCCGGTGATCGGCGAGCTCGAGTCCGCCGGGAAAGCAAAGGAGCACTATCACGAGCTGGCGCTCGACCGTGTCGAGCTTCTGGCCCTCAGGCGTGAAGTGGAATCGGTTCTGAAGCACCCCTACCAGCGCCCGTTGTGTCCTTCCGTCATCGTCGGAGCGCACGTCAACAACCGAGGCGATTGCGTGATCGATGCAGGCTCCGGGTTCCCCTGCGCTTGGTTTCTCCTCGAGGAGCCGGACTACGTCTCGATCGGCAACATCCGCGAAGCCTCGCTCGAGCGCCTCTTCCGACAGGTGTGCAGAATCCGCCTCGAAAAGCTGCCCGACATGCAGCCCAAACTGGCAGCTCACGCTCCGGTCTTCGGAGGCGGAGGGGTCGCCGCGTCGGACTGGTATGAGCTGTACGGGGAGCTGACGCGGACGAAGGCCGAGAAGGAAGGGCTCCATGTCCGGGAATGACATCAAAGTGCGAAAGGCCACCAGAGACGACTGCGAGCGAATCGCCGAGCTTCATCACGCCGCCGCATTCTGCTTCGACGACGCGGCGATCCTCACGCACTACTTCGATGACTCCTTCGACCCCACCGCGGTCCTGATCGCGGAGACGGCGGGCGCCGTTGTCGGGACGGTCGAGCTCGAGATCGGCCACGCCAAATCGGAAGGACCGTTCGGCGTGATCAAACGACTCGTGGTCGAGCCGAGTCACCGAAAGCGGGGGATCGCGACGTGCCTGCTCGAGGCCGCCTTCCGTGAGGCGGAACAGCGAGGTTGCACCTACGTCGAGGGGAACGTGGCGGCGGCGAACTTCGAGCTTCTCGATTTTTACTGGAAGATGGGACTCCGGCCGCAACGGATGGAGCTGATCGTCGCCAAGCGGCTTCAGGGCGCCGGTCCGTAAACGCTACCCGCGGCGGGGCGGGCGTACCATGAACCAGACCGGCAGGTCGCCGACCGGCTCGCGCTCCTCGAGGACGGTCTCGAACCCGCGCTTCCGGTAGAAGGCGACGTTTCCCTCGGTCTGGGTCTCGAGGTAGCAGGGGACGCCGTCCGCGTCGGCCCGCTCGTGGACCGGTCGAAGGAGCGCGCCGCCGATCCCTTGCCCCCGCGCGTCCGGGTCGACGCCGAGGACCCACAGGTACCAGTGCGGCCCGGTCATCAGCCGCTTGTGGCGCGCGTCGATGAACCGCATCAACGTGAAGAACCGCCCACGCGCGTCCTTCGGCAGCCGCATCATCGATCGGGGCAAGGCCATGCCGGTCCGGAGCATCTGCCACACCGTCGTCTTCGTGTTGCCCGGCGCGATCCAGCAGCACGCGCCCTCGCCGCTGCGCGTCGTGTACGCCGCGCCGTACACGCGGGAGAAGCCGATCAACGCGTCCCACATCGGCCGAAGCGCGTCGGGCCGCGTCTCCGGGTCCGGCAGGACGCACGACCACATCGGGTCGTCGTGAAACGCCCGGGTCAGCGACTCGACCGCCCGGGCCCGCTGCGCGCGTTGGAGTCGAACGATCTCACACATGCCGTGGATTGTACCCCGTCCGGCGCGGGAATTCGGTGAACGGCTCGCCGGATCGGACGGTTGGCTATATACTCTGAATCAACTATACACTCCGGGCGGTAAGTATGGATGCGGTGGGGGTTCTGTTTAGCACGGTCGGCGGGCTCGCCCTCTTCCTCTACGGCCTTCGCGTGTTGAGCGACGCCCTCAAACGGGCGGTCGGCGACCGGATGCGCGCGCTTCTCGAGCGGCTCACCGGGAAGGCGTACCGCGGCGCGATCGTCGGGGCGCTCACCTCCGGGACCCTCCAGTCGAGCAGCATGACGATGGTCCTGCTCATCGGGCTGATCAACGCCGGCGCCCTCACCCTCGCGCAGGGGATCGGCGTGATGCTCGGTGCGGAGATCGGCACCACCCTGACGGCGCAGATCATCGCCTTCAAGATCGGCCACTACTACCTGCCGATCCTCGCGTTCGGGTTCCTCGTCGCCGAGCTCTTCCGCGGCCAACGGGCCGGCGACGTCGGGCGGATCGTCCTCGGCTTCGGCCTCCTCTTCCTCGGGATGAGCGTGGTCTCCGGCGGACTGAAGGGGCTCGCGGAGACCGAGGGGGTGCTCCGCCTGCTGCGGACGTGCGCCGACCGGCCGCTGCTCGGCGTCCTCGTCGGCGCCGGCGTCACCGCGATCATCCAGAGCTCGTCGGCGATGACCGCGCTGGTGATCGGGATGGGAAGCGCCGGGCTCCTGTCGCTGCCGGCGGCGATCGCGCTCATCCTCGGCGCGAACATCGGCACGACGATCACCGCGATGATCGCCTCGATCGGGTCGTCGCTCTCGTCCCGCCGGCTCGCCGTGACCCAGCTCCTCGTCAACGTCCTCGGCGTCGCCGCGTTCGTGCCGATCGTCGGCGGGTACGCCGGGCTCGTCGCGCTCACGTCGCCCTCCCTGACCCGACAGATCGCCAACGCACACACGTTCTTCAACGTGTTGGTCACCGCCGCGCTCGTCCCGTGCGTCGGCGTCCTCGTCTGGATCGCGAAGCGGCTTGTCCCCGGGACGGAGCGGGCCCGGCGGGTCGAGCCCGAGTACCTCGGCGACCAGTTCCTCCGGCTTCCGTCGGTCGCCCTCCAGCAGGCGCGCCGCGAGCTGATGCGGATGGCGAAGCTCACGTTGGAGATGCTCGCCGCCTCGCGCACGGCGCTGCTGGAGCAAGGAGAGCTCCGGACCTCGTCCGTGTTCGAGACCGAGGAGGCGATCGACACGCTGCAGGACGCGATCGACGGCTACCTCGACCGGATCGACGGCAGCTCGCTCGCCGACGAAGACGAGCGTCGCCTGCACGTCTTCCGCCACGTCGTCGGCGACATCGAGCGAATCGGGGACCACGCCGTCAACATCGCCCAGCGGGCCGACCGCGCCCGCCGGAACGGACCGCCGTTCTCCGACCCGGCCGCCGACGAGCTCGCCCACATGTTCGATCGGGCAATCGAACTGTACCGGCTCGCGCTCCGTGCCCTCCAGGGCGAGGACCGGGAGGCCGCCGAGGAGGCGCTCGACGTCGAGACGGACGTCGACCGCCTCGAGCGGGAGTACAAGGCGAACCACATCGAGCGGCTCGAAGAAGGGACGTGCGATCCGGAGGCCGGGATCCTGTTCGCCGAGATCCTCCACAACCTCGAGCGCGTCGGCGACCACGCCGTCAACATCGCCGGCGACGTGCTGCTGATCTGAGGAGGAACACGCCACACGACCCCGCGACTTCGCATCATGAAGCTCCACAATCAGCAAGGAGTGAAACCGTGAAGAACCGATTCAGCGTCGTGATTGAACGGGACTCGGACAGCGTCTACGTCGCTACGGTTCCCGCCCTACGAGGATGTCACACGCAGGGAACGTCGCTCGATCAGGTCATGGAGCGGATCCGCGAAGCGGCCACGCTCTGCGTCGAGGAGCAGGGCGAAGATATCTCGGCAAGTTGACTTCCGCGGTCACCGTACATACACTTCTCTCAGCATCTACTCCCCACCCGACTTGCCTTCACGGGCCCGGGTGGGGTTATCCTTTCGAAGGCACTGACCGCAGACTACCGCATCCTCCCTGCCACCAAAGATCCTCTGGAGATACATCCCACACTGTCCGGCGACTTCGTATAATGGAGCCGCGCAGAACGAGGAGCGACAAGATGAGAAGCGACTTCAGCGTGATCATCGAGCAGGATGCAGATGGAATCTATGTCGCATCGGTGCCGGCGTTGCGGGGATGTCACACGCAGGGAACGTCGCTCGATCAGGTGTTGGAAAGGATCCGCGAGGCGATCGCGCTGTGCATCGAGGAGCAAGGCGGAGACGCCGAGACTCTCGACTTCGTGGGAATCCAGTAAAGTCTGCGTGCCGCAATGCGGCACGTGAGGAGAACCGCTTCCGCAGTTCTCCAGTTGAACTCACATCTCGTTTCTTCTCCTGGCTCGCGACGAACTGATCAAGGTTCTTCAGGGTGTCGGCTTCAACGACGTGCGAGTCCGTGGAAGTCACCACTTCTTGCGGCACCCGGACGGCCGGGTAACGGTCGTGCCGATTCACAGCGGCGAAACGATCGGTCCCGGATTGCTCTCCAAGATCTTGCGTGATTGCGAACTCACCCGCGACGAGCTTTTCGAACTGCACGAACGCCAGTGAATGCCGTCGAGCCGGAACTCTAACCTAGAAAGAGCAACCCTACCCCCGTCTTGTCTCCTGGGCGGTGATTTCGCGGGTGATACGGCGGGTGGCGTCGGTGAGCAGGCTGATCAGCTGCTGCCGAGGGGAGCCTTCGCCTCGGTGGCGGGGGCGCTGAGTCGCAGAACCGTAATCGAGGGCCCCTCAGCCCCTGTAGCCAGAAGTGGCTATAGCCAGATTTGGCTACATCATAGCGCGGCCGTTCCATCGAGGCCATCGCGCCGTGATCCAAGCGCAGAAGGTGAGCACGCGCTGACCGCAGACAGCCGGCGGCAGTCGCTGACCGTATACTGGTGCCCTGGATCACTGCACGGAGGGGAGAACCATGAGATTCCGACTGACGGTCATCCTGCTGCTTGTTCTGCTGTTCATCGTCCTGATCGCCCAGAACACCGGCGACGCGTCGATCACGTTCCTGTTCTGGACCGCGACCGCGTCGCGGATCGTCCTCTTGGCGATCACGTTCCTCGTCGGCCTCGTCGTCGGCTTCCTCCTCGGCCGCCCGTGGAGGAGGAAGAAGGACTTCGCGAGGGTGAAGAGGGCGTCCGAGAGCAACGAGTAGCGTGGCTGTTGCGTTGTTCGGCAAACAAAGACAAGAGGCCGGGCGTTTCCGCCCGACCTCTCCGATTCACACAAGCATTCGAAAGGACTAGCCGACGACTTCTGGTCTTTCGGGAACGTCATACAGGATGGTCGTCTGCGCGATGCTCCGCATCGCGTCGGAGAACGGCCTGATTCAGATACCGTTCTCCTCTGGATGACATCAGCTCTGTAGAAGGGGCCAACGCTGCTGGCCCCTTCTCACTTGCTGGACGGTGTTCAGCCGACCTTCTCAGGTCTCTCAGGTACGTCATACAGGATATCGTCGAGCGGGTGGCGGTACAGCCCCTGCTCCAACCGGTTCTGGTCGAAGTAGTGGCCCATGAGGCCGATGGAGCGGCCGAGGACGAACAGGGCGTTGAAGGTGCCCATCTCGATCATCTGATCGATCTCGTCGTCGGTGAACTTGAGCTCCTTGAGCAGGTCGACGAGCAGCACGCCGATGCATCCGTCGACGTTTAAGATCAGGTTGTTCTTCTTCTGCGTCGTAACGGCCTCGACGGACAGCGCGTAGTTGAGCAGCGGGGTGTCCTTGAAGTGCGTCTTGGCGAAGTTCTTCATCAGCTCGACGCGCTTGTCGGGGTTCTCGATCGTGTGCAGCCGGTGCCCGATCCCCTGGATCCGCACGTTCTTCGCCTTCATCTCCGCGATGAACTCGCGCGGGGCGAGGCCGTTGCGCAGCCCGTAGAGGAAGTGCTCGGCGGCCCCGTTGACCGCCCCGCCGAACCGCGGGCCGATCGTCAGGATCCCGCTGACGAGCGAGGAGATCAGGTCCTTGCCGGCCCGCGCGGTGACGATGGTGTTGTGCGCGCCGGAGACGGCGGCTCCGTGGTCGGCGATGATCTGGATGACCATCTCGAGGAAGTCGCGCGCGTACTGCGGGATCTCCTTCTTGAACCACAGGAGGCCGATGACGCCGCCGATCCCGTACTTCTTCTCGATGACTTCGTCGATCGGGACGCCGCAGTAGTTGTGGACCTCGCCGGACTCGTCGCAGATGGTCGAGATGAAGTTCGTCGGCTTGCGGACGAGCCCCTCGGCCTTCGCCTGGTTGTAGTCCATCGGGACGTGCGGCGGCTCGACGTCTTTGGCGGGGACGATCGTCCCGTCGGCGACGAGCTTGTCGTAGGTCTCCTTGATCACCTCGGCGTAGTCGTCGAACGACTCCGGGACGATGACGCCGGCCTCGCGCAGCGCCTCGTTCTTCGCGTCGGCGGTCTCGGACTCGCCGCCGACCTTGGCACCGGCGTGGCCGAACTGGACCTGGCCAGGAAGCACCTTGGCGCACGTCCCGGTGGTCCACATGACGAGCGGCTTGGTCAGCCGGCCGTCCTTCACCGCGGCCGCGATCTCGTGCTCGGCGGTCCCGCCGACCTCGCCGAGGCAGACGAGGAGCTTGATCTCGGGGTTCTCCTCGTAGCGAAGCAGATGGTCGAGGAGGCTCGCCCCGGGATGGGCGTCGCCGCCGATGGCGATCCCTTCGTTGATCCCGTCGGTCGTCCGCGCGACGATGTTGTACGCCTCGTTCGACATCCCGCCGGAGACCGAGACGAAGCCGACCGACCCGGGCCGGTGCAGCTTCGCCATCTTGATGTTGTCCATCGTCCCGGCGGTGTTCCCGATCTTGAAGCAGCCGGCCTTGATCCCGCCGACGGTCGCCGGGCCGATGATCCACTTGCCCTTCGACTTCGCGGTCCGGCTGAGGATCCGAGCGTGCCGCTCGGGGACGCCCTCGGCGATGACGGCGACCGTCCGGATCGTCTCCGTATTGAGCGCCTCCATCGTCGTGTCGAACGCCGACCGCTGCGACGCGAAATTGACCATCACGTCCGCCTGCGGGAACCGCTCGACGGCCTCGCCGATCGACCGGAGCCGCGGGACGGTGATCTCCTGGGTCCCCCAGAAGAACTTCTCGAACCCGCCGCGCTCCGGCGTGATCATCGCCACGACGGACGGCTCGTCCTTCCGACAGAGGTAGTCGAAGTCGAGCATCCGCTGCACCGCGGCGGTCTGCGCCCCGTAGACGAACGCCTTCGTCTCCCTGGAGAAGAGGTCGTAATCGTTCACTTCGCACCTCCCGAAAGGGCCATCGAGACGATGCGCGTCATGTGGGTCTCCGGCCCGTAGACCTCGATCGGCACGCCGATCTCCTCGCCGAGCCGCCGCATGCTCTCCAGCCCTTCGACATAATTGGGGCCGCCGCGGCGGACGTAGATCACCACCTTGTTCTCCTTCAGCTTCTCCTTGTACTGCCGGAGCGCCTGGATGATCCCGGTGAACGTCTTGGCGACGTCGGTGAAGTTGGCGATCCCGCCGCCGATCAGCAGGAACTTCGGCCGGCCCTGCGGATCGGGCTTCCGGGTCATCAGGTCGAGGAGCGTCTTCGCGTACTCGTAGGTCAGCTCGGTCGACGGGTTCCCCGAGTACTCGCCGTAGCAGGCGAGCTCGTCGGCGTAGCCGAGGTCGACCACCGTGTCGGCGTAGATGACCGACGCGCCGCCGCCGGCGACCATCGGCCAGACGCGTCCTTCGGAATTGAGGACGGTCAGCTTGAGGGAGGCGCCGGTCTTCTCGTCGAGCGACGCGATGTACGCCTCCTCCTGGGTCGCGGTCGAGCCGAACGGCTTGGGAAACTCGATCTTCCCCCACTTCTCGGCGCACTGGAACGCCGCCGTGTCGTCGAGCTTGGCCACCGTGTCGAGCGGCGCGATCGCCCCGTCGACCAGGGTGATGGGATTGAACTCGAGCGTCGTGAAGTGGTCCTCGACGTAGACCCGGTACAGCGCCGCGATCGCCGCGACAACCTGCTCCTTGTTCGGGATTTCCGGCAGGGCCGTCGTTAGCTTCCCTTTATCCAACTCGCCGAGGACCGGGACCTCGATCGTCACGACCGTGTCCCACACCGACTCGATGTCGACGCCGCCCTCGGTCGAGAAGAGGATCCGGTCGGCCTCGTGTCCGGCGGTGAACGCGAGGTAGTACTCGACGTCGTGCGGGACGAACGGCTCGATCAGGAAGTGGGTCAGCGTGCCGGTCGTCTCGCCGCCGGCCCCCTGGATCGTGACCCGCTTGTTCATCCGCTCGGCGATCCAGCCCTTCACCTCGTCGAACGTCTTGTCGACGAACAAGAGGTCGTTCTTCCCGCGCTTTCCGAACAGCTGGTCCGGCTTGCAGACCAGCTTCGTCTCGACGAGCCACGGATGCTCGCTCTTCAGTGCCGCCAGATCCGTGTCCGGCGTCACGAGGACGAGCCGGTCGTCCATACGCACCCCGCCGGCGCCGTGTTCGGACAGCGCACGGGCGAGGAGACGCTTCGCGTCGTACTCGCGAATCCCTTTCTGTGCCATGGGAATCTCGGTCCTTCCTTACAAGTGTCGGATGATCTCGTCGCCGAACTGCGAGCAGGAGACGAGCGTCGCGCCGTCCATCTGCCGCTCGAGGTCGTAGGTGACGCGCTTCGACGCGATCGCGTCGGTGATCCCCTTCACCACGCGGTCGGCCGCCTCGGTCCAGCCGAGGTAGCGAAGCATCTCGACCGCCGAGAGGATCAGGCTCCCGGGGTTGACCTCGTTCTTCCCGGCGTGCTTCGGCGCGGTGCCGTGCGTCGCCTCGAAGACGGCGGTGCCGGTCGCGTAGTTGATGTTCGCTCCCGGCGCGACCCCGAGCCCACCGACCTGCGCGGCGGCGGCGTCGCTGACGTAGTCGCCGTTCAAGTTCATCGTCGCGACCACGGAGTACTCGGTCGGGCGGAGGAGCATCTGCTGGAAGAACTGATCGGCGATCCGATCCTTGACCACGATCTTCCCGGCCGGGACCTTCCCGTCGTGCTCCTTCGTGACCTCGTCCTCGGTGATGCACTGCGGGTACTCCTCGGCGACCTCGTACCCCCAGTCGCGGAACGCCCCCTCGGTGAACTTCATGATGTTCCCCTTGTGCACCAGGGTGACGGAATCTCGCTGGTTGGCGATCGCGTAGTCGATCGCCGCCCGGACGAGCCGCTTCGTCCCCTCCTCGGAGATCGGCTTGACGCCGATCCCGCACATCGTGGTGAACCGGATCTTGTCGCCGACCTTCATCTCGTCGGCCAGCCAGGCGATCACCTTGTCCGCCTCCGGCGTCCCGGCCTTCCACTCGATCCCGGCGTAGACGTCCTCGGTGTTCTCGCGGAAGAAGACGACGTCCACGTCCTCCGGGCGCTTGACCGGCGCCGGAGTCCCGATGTGCTGCACCGGGCGGACGCAGGCGTACAGGTCGAGGAGCTTGCGCAGCGTGACGTTCAGGCTGCGGATGCCGCCGCCGACCGGCGTGGTCAGCGGCCCCTTGATCGCGACGAGGTACTTGTGCACCGCGTCGACCGTCTCCTGCGGGAGGTAGAGCTTCTGCCGCTCGTCCGGCGGGATCGCGACGATCTCTTCCTCGGTCAGCTCGGCATGGTTGACCTCGATCGCCTCGTCGCCGGCGAGGAGCTTCAGCCATCCGATCTTCTTCTCGCCGCCGTAGGCCTTCTCGACCGCGGCGTCGACGACCTTAATCATGACCGGCGTGATGTCGACGCCCGTCCCGTCCCCACGGATGTAGGGGACGATCGGACGGTCCGGGACGTTCAGTCCCTTCGGGCCTTTGGTGATCGGTTCGCCTTCCTTCGGTTCGGGGACGTATCGGTTGCCCATGATGATCCTCTCCTTCGGATCCTGTCTGCCTGCCTTCCTACGCCGCGATCTCTCGCGTGATGTCTCCTGCCGCCTGAACGAGCCGATCGATCAGGAGCCGGCGGTTCGCCCCCTCGCCGCGGTGGCTCGGGACCGACGCCCCGATCGACGCGACGACCCGTCCCGAGTACGAGAAGATCGGCGCGGCGATCCCGCGCGTCCCGACGATCGCCTCGCCGTCGCTCTCCGAGAAGCCGTCCTTGCAGATCTTGGCCGACTCCCGCTCCAACGCCCCCGGATCGGTGATCGTCGTGTCGGTGAACCGCTCGAGGCCGACCTCATCGAGGATCGCCTTCCACTCCTTCGGACTGAGGTGCGCGTAGATCGCCTTCCCGGTCGCGCTGGCGTGCAGCGGGTAGGTGTCTCCGAGCTCGTACGAGACGCGCAGCGCGTGGTGACCGTCGACCTTCTCCAAGCAGATCCCCTCGTGCTCGCGCAGCCCGCACAGGATGACCGTCTCGCCCGTCTCGCGCGCGATCCGCTCCAGGTACGGGCGGGCGACGTCGCGGAGCGGCCGCCGCGACATCGTCGCGGCGAGCTCGAGGATCTTCGTCCCCAGGCGATACCCCGGGCCCTCCGACGCCTCGTCGACCAGGTGATGGGAGCGGAGGGCGGCGACGTACCGGTACGCCGTGCTTCGAGGGAGGCCGAGCTCGCGCGCGATCTCCGCGACCTGCAGCCGCGGGGACTCCGAGAGCAGCGTCAGGATCTGGACGCACTTCTCCAGCGTGTTCAGCGGGTTCGCATCGCTCCGTCGTCCCATCGATCCACTCCGTTCACTTCGGGAAGAAGGGGCGCGAAGGCCCCTTTCCCCTGTTCGATCCTCTATCCGCCCTTCGCCGTATAGGCAAGGAGGCCGCCGGCGCGGACCATCTCCTTCTCCCGATTCGACAGGTCGTGCCGAACCGGGATCTCGGTGCCCTTCGTCTCGTTCTTGAGGACGAGATCGCCGTCGAGGTCCGACACGTCGAGCTCGAGGACGTCGCCCCGGTCGATCCGGTCGGTGTCGGCGATCAACGGGAGGATCCCCATGTTGATCAGGTTCGCCCGATGGATGCGGGCGAAGCTCTTGGCGAAGACGGCCGAGACGCCGAGGCGCCAAGGCGCCAGCGCGGCGTGCTCGCGCGACGAGCCCTGCCCGTAGTTGTCGCCGCCGACGAGGAATCCCCCTCCGGCGTCGAGTGCCCGCTGCGCGAACGTCTCGTCCTCGTAGTAGAAGGTGAACTTCGCGATTTCCGGCAGGTTCGACCGGAGGTGCTGGGTCAGCGGACCGGCCGGAAGGATCGCGTCGGTCGAGACCCCGTCGCCGAGCTTCAAGAGGACCTCGCCTTCAAGCACCGGCTCGAGCGGTTGCTGCTGCCCCAATGGCACGATGTTCGGGCTGCGGCGGATCTCGACGCTCGGCCCCTCGGGCTCGAGGATCAGGTAGTCGTCGACGGTCAGGTGATCGATCGTCACCTGCGGCGCCGGCAGTTCCCGCGGGTCGGCGATGGCTCCCTTCAGCGCCGAGGCGGCGGCCACTTCGGGGCCGCACAGCGCCAGCTTGCCGTACTTGTTCCCCCCGCGCCCTTCCCAGTTCCGGTTGACGGTCCGCAGCGACAGGTGATCGGTCCCCGGGACGAACCCGATTCCGATGCACGCGTTGCAGCCCGGCTCGATCATCCGCACCCCGGCCTTCGTGAGCTCGAGGAACGATCCGTCCTCCATCAGCATCTCCCACGCCTGCCGCGAGCCGGGGGAGACGATGACGTCGATGTCGGTCGAGACCTTCTTCCCTTTGAGCATCTCGGCGACGATCTTCAGATCGCGGTACGACCCGTTGGTACACGAGCCGATGAACACCTGGTCGAGCTTCGTCCCCGCGACCTCCTCGATGTCGAACACGTTGTCCGGCATCCCGGGCATCGCCACGAGCGGCTTCACCGTCGACAGGTCGATCTCGATCGTCTCGTCGTAGACCGCGTCGGGGTCGGCGTCGAGTTCGACCCAGTCGGACTGGCGGCCCTGCATCCGCAGGTACTCGCGGGTGATCCCGTCGGACGGGAAGATCGACGACGTCGCGCCGGTCTCCGTTCCCAGGTTGGTGATCGTCGCCCGCTCGGGCACGGACAGCGTCTTCACGCCCGGGCCGCTGAACTCGAGGAAGGACCCGACGCCGCCCTTGACCGAGATCCGCCGAAGCAGCTCCAACGCCGCGTCCTTCGCGCTCACGTTCGGCGGGAGCTTCCCGGTGAGGACGATCCGCATCATCTTCGGCACGGTCAGGTAGAACGGGCCGCCGCCCATCGCCACGGCGACGTCCATGCCGCCGGCGCCGATCGCCAGCATCCCCAGTCCGCCGCCGGTCGGCGTGTGCGAATCCGAGCCGAGCAGCGTCTTCCCCGGCTGGCCGAACCGCTCGTAATGCAGCTGATGGCAGACGCCGTTGCCGTTCTTCGAGAACTTGGCCCCGTAGTGGGACGCGATCGACTGAAGAAAGACGTGGTCGTCGGTCGACTCGCCCTTGAAGCCGAGCGACGTGTGGTCGCAGTACGACACCACCACGTCGGCCTTCACCCGGTCGATCCCCAGCGCCTCGAACTCGAGCCACGCCATCGTCCCGGTCGAATCCTGCGTCAGGCAATGATCGATCCGGATCCCGACTTCCTGACCGCGCTCCAGAGTCCCCTCGCGGACGTGCGTTGCGAGGATCTTCTCCGTCATCGTCTGCGCCACATCGATCACCTCGCTCGAAGCGGCGGCATTGTAGCGTCGTGTCCCGCGATATGCAACAAAGACCGAGAGCAAGTCTCGATATTCGAGATAGCGGACGTGTGGCCCTCGCCAAAACAGGGCGTGCGTCTATGGAGCGGCGCCTTGCTGCCTTCCGCCGGAGGCGAGGACCTCCCGCGCGACGCGCACGATCTCGGCCGCGAGGCGATCCTCGGGAACGGCCGGGCCGACCGGCTCGCCGCGGACATAGATCGTCCCTTGACCCGGCGCCCCGACGAGGCCGACGTCGGCCTCGCGCGCCTCGCCAGGCCCGTTGACGACGCAGCCCATCAGCGCGATCGACAGGCTCTCGGCGACGTCGCCCAGCTCGCGACGGACCTGCTTGGCGATCGCTTCGAGGTCGATCCCCGTCCGCGCGCACGTCGGGCAGACGCGGAGATCGATCCCGCGGGACCGGAGCCCGAGCGCACGGAGGATCTCGTACGCGACGCGGACCTCCTCCACCGGATCCCCGGTCAGGGAAACGCGGAGCGTGTCACCGAACCCCTCGGCGAGAAGGACGCCGAGCCCGACCGCAGAACGGATCGAGCCCTCCCACGCCGTTCCCGCCTCGGTGATCCCGACGTGAAGCGGATAGTCCGACGCGCGTGCGAACGCGCGGTACGCGTCGATCGTCATGCGTACGTCGGTCCCCTTGAGCGAGACGACGATCCGGTCGAACCCTCGCTCCTCGAGGAGCCGGATCTCGTGGAACGCGCTGTCGACCATTCCCCGAGCCGTGGGGTGGTTCTTCGCGTCGCGGAACCGCTCGTCGAGCGAGCCGGCGTTGACGCCGACGCGGATCGGGATCCCCGCTTCGTTCGCCGCGTCGGCGACCGTCGCGATCTTCTCCGGGTCGGTGATGTTCCCCGGGTTGAGCCGGAGCTTATCGACGCCGGCCTCGATCGCCGCGAGGGCGAGGCGATGGTCGAAGTGGACGTCGGCGACGAGCGGGATCGAGATCCGCTCGAGGATCTTCGGGAGCGCCTTCGCGGCGTCCATGCTCGGGACCGCGACGCGGGCGATCTCGCAGCCGGCCCGCTCGAGCCGGCCGATCTGCGCGACCGTCGCTTCGACGTCGGCGGTGTCGGTGTTCGTCATCGACTGGACGACGATCGGCGCGCCGCCGCCGATCGGGACGTCGCGAACGAGAACCTGACGCGTCATCGGCCGCCGCTACACCAGCTTCGGCGGAAGAACGATCGTCCCGAAGTTCTTCTCGTACCGCTGGACGTTCTCCCCAATCGCCTGGTACAGCCGCTTCATGTGGCCGGGGTTGAGGATGACCCGCGAGGTCAGGAGCGCCTGATCCCCTTTCGGCGACTGGGTCTGCGGATCGACGAACAGGAAATCGATGATGAACTCCTCCTTGCGGTGGGAGATCAGCGCAAGGTTCGAGTAGTGCCCGCGGCGGGCCTCGTTGTCGGCCGCGATCTGCATCTTCCGTTGTTCCGCCAATGGACGATCACCCCTCGTTTAACGCATGGTAGCGGTTCGCCCTCGACGCAACAAGATCCGGATCAGGAACCGAGATACCGCTCGAAGAACGTCTCGATCGTCTTGCGATGATGCCCCTCGAGGAGGACGTGGTGGTTGCCGAGCGGCGCCTCGAGCAGCTCGTCGATCGGACCGTCGACGGAGATCCGGGTCTGCGTCCGACAGAGATCGTCGCGGACCGTGGTCTCCTCCGTCGCCCCCTCGCGGACGAACAGCCGATCGAGCCGCTCCCCGCCGAGGCGGAAGACGGTGCACGGACCGACCGGGATCTTTCCCGCGATCCCCACGCCGAGGTCGGACTCGAAGTGGGTCGCGATGGAGTACTGCGCCGTCATCGACAGCGGGCAGGTGCAGTGGGCCATCCCGAGGATCCGACGCGCCGGCTCGACCGAGGTGATGTTGCCCATGAACGCCGCCTGGCCGAAGAGGAGGAACGCGACGTACAACGAGAAGAGCGCCTGGAGGTCCCCCTCGCATCCGGCGGGGACGTGCTCGTCGTTCAACCGGGACAGGGCGTAACAGCCGGTCTGCCCGAGGCGGGTGACCAGATCGAAGCAACGGACCGTGCACGCGGCGAGGTTGTGGCCATCAACGACGGACCGCAGCCCCTGGTAGATCGCGACCGAGTTCGGCACGTTCTCCTCCGCGCGGTCGTCGACCGAGCAGGCGGCTCGCTTGAACCGGTCGACCTCCTTCTTCGGGGACGACGCCTCCTCGATCCGCGCCAACAGCTCCTCCATCTCGATCGGAATCAGCTCGACCGAGAGCCGTCCCTTGAGGAAAGCGCGGTCGACGTCGCTGGCGACGAGCCAGTCGGACGGCTCGCCGATCAGGCCCACGCGGCTGAACCTCAGCCCCTCCCACGCCTTCGAGACGACCAGCTCCCGTTCGAGCCCGGCGGCGATCTCCTCCGGCGTCCCGAAGAGGATCTTTCCCTCGCCGCCGTCCTGTCGGATCCGCGCGAGGATCTCGAGCGACGCCGGAAGCGAGTTGTGCCCGGGATGCGCGATCAGCAGCGCCGGCGGCGGGAGCTGAGCGATCGCCCTCAGCGCCTCCCGTTCGACGCCTCCGGTCAGGACGAGGATCGCCGCGAGGCGATCGCCCGTCGGACGCTTGACGTCCTCGAGCTCGAACGCCGCCGAAGCGGAGGAGATCCTCTTCAGCAGGTCGGCCTTCATCGACTCGACCCGCTTCGCGTCGTGCAGCGCGGAAGCCCGAACGAGAACCTCGATCTTGTCCATCGAACCAATCGTAATCCCGGCAGTTCGGGGCTTCGAGCCACTGCCCGACTCGCGGCCCGGACACGAATCACCCGTCGAAGCCGTCGCTGGAACCTACCGACGGAACCGGGGCCCTCCCGCGCGTTCGATCGGCGGGTTGATCGGTTCCCGATCGATCGGATACGCTCGTTTCTCGTCTCGCGGCGGGCCGGATCGCTTGGGCGGGGAGGAACAGCATGGAAGTCCTGAAGACGGTCTATTACTCGAATCCTCTGTGGATGTGGCTCCTCGCCGTTGCGATCGTACTGTTCGCCTGGTTCGTCCTTCGGGTCGTGATGCGGCGTCTCGTCCGCCGGCTGCGAAGGGCCACCGCGAAGACCCCCGGCCGGTTCGACGACATGCTCGTCGAACTCCTCGCCAAGACGCGTTTCCTGTTCATTCTGGTCGTCGCGCTGTACGCCGGGTCGCTGATCCTCGTCCTCCCGGACGCGGCGGAGCGGGCGCTGCGGACGTTGTTCATTCTCGCCCTTCTGATCCAGGCCGGCTTCTGGGGAGACGGCGTCGCCACGTTCTGGATCCGACGGACCGCGAGGCGGAAGCTGGAGGACGACGCGGCGACCGCGACGTCGCTCACCGCGCTCGGCTTCGTCACGAAGGTCGCCATCTGGGCGATCGTCGCCCTCCTCGCGCTCGACAACTTCGGGATCGACATCACCGCTCTGGTCGCCGGCCTCGGAATCGGCGGAATCGCCATCGCCCTGGCGGTGCAGAACATCCTCGGCGACCTGTTCGCGTCGCTTTCGATCATCGTCGACAAGCCGTTCGTCATCGGCGACTTCATCATCGTCGGCGAGCTGATGGGGACGGTCGAGCGGATCGGACTGAAGACGACGCGCGTCCGCTCCCTCTCCGGCGAGCAGATCATCTTCTCGAACAGCGACCTGCTGGCGAGCCGCGTCCGCAACTACAAGCGGATGTACGAGCGGCGGGTCGTCTTCCCGTTCGGCGTCACCTACCAGACGCCGCCCGACATGTTGGAGTCGATCCCGGAGACGGTCCGCAAGATCGTCGGGGATCAGCCGGGCGTCCGGTTCGAGCGGTGCCACTTCCGGGCGTTCGGCGACTTCTCGCTCGACTTCGAGACGGTCTACTACGTGCTCGACGCCGACTACAACGTCTACATGGACCGGCAGCAGGCGATCAACCTGGGCATCGCCCGCGCGTTCGAGGCGCGGGGGATCGAGTTTGCCTACCCGACGCAGACGCTCTTCATCGAGCGCTCCGATACCTCAGAATAGAAACAGACCGACAACGAGCGAGGCGACAAGCCCGATCGCCGCCGGCACGATCATCCGCTTCAGGAACGGAACCATCGAGGTTTCGAAGTACTCCACCGACACCGAGATGCACGGGTGGATCGGGGTCAGGATGTACCCGAGGAAGACGGCGAAGTAGGTCACCGCGAAGACCGGGGCCGATATCGTTCCGTAGGTCGAGGCGTAGATCGGGAGGACGATCGACATCGGCGCCTGGATCCGCCCGGTGATCAGACCGAGCGTCGCCCCGATCACCACGCAGAGGACGACCGGCGGGAGCGCCATCGCGGCGATCCGCTCCGGCACGCCGGACGCGGTGAACACGTTCAAGAACGCGAACATCGCCAGAACGATCAGGGAGTACTTCCACGGCGCCATCCTCCGGGCGATCGCCCCGAGCTGCCCGAACCCCAATCGACCGACGACGATCGCCGCGACGAGGCTGACCGCGACGCCGACGCTCGTCCCGATCTCGGCCACCGGAAGGTCGATCGTCCCCTTGAGAACGAGATCGAGCAGCGGTGCGGCGAGGATGATCCCCAGCGGGACGAGAAGGCCGGCGACGGAAAAGGGACCGGAGTGCGAGAGGCGGCCGCTCGCCCGTCGAAGGAGGAAGACGTAGCCGACCCCGATCGTGAGGAGGAACGCCGGCACGAGGTACGGGATCACCGCGTAGACGTCGAGCCCGGCGATCTTCGCCGACGCGATGAGCGACGGGCCGAGCGGGTAGACGAGCAGCAGCGCGTGTCGGAACCAGACGTTCGCCGCCGCCTTGACGTCCGCTGCCGTGTGCCCGGCGCCGCGCTCGACCATCGGGGCCGAGAGCAGCGCGCCGCCGGGCATCGGAAGCATCCCGAGCAGGGCCGGGGCGAACGCCAGGAACGGGCGCACCCCGATCCGCAGGTTCGACACGAGCCGTCCCATCTCCCCCGACGTCTCCATCGACCCGCCGATCAGCGGGATCAAGCCGACGATCAGCGCGAGGAGGAGGACCGACGGATCGGAGATCGTCCGCCAAAGCGCGCCGCCGAACGACGCCGGCGTCAAGGTGAATCCGGCGAGGACCGCGGCGGCGACCGCCATCCCGAGGGCGAGGTTTCGACGGGAGACGAAGAGAAGGAGGACGATCGAGAGCGAGAATCCGATCCAGAGACGCACGCGTCACCCCTTGCCACCGTGATGCACGAGAGGATACCCGAAGCGGCCGTCCCTCCTCACCCTCGCCTTCCGTTCCGGCGCGCTGACGGAAGGCACTCCCTCTCCCGCCTGAGGGAGAGGGACAACGATCCATCCGCCTCCCCCTTCGTGAGGGGGGAGGCGAGGTGGGGGTGAGGTAGATCTTCGGGTCGAGGGGAGCCGCCGATCGTGGATCGGTCCTCTTTCCCGAACCCCCGAAATCGGGCACAATCGCAGCGGAGGTGAGACGGGTGTCCGACCTTCGGCGGGAGATCGAGCGACGAGCCATCGAAGGGCACCTTCCGTGCGCCGCGGCCTTCGCGATCGCGGAGGAGCTCGGCCTGCCGCTCACCGAGGTCGTCGACGCGATCAACGGCGCGGGCGTACACATCGCTCATTGCCAGCTCGGGCTGTTCGGCTATCAGGCGTTCGGCGACAAGCGGTTCGTCGCGCCTCTCGCTCGGGTGCCGGATCGACTGGCGGACGCGCTGCGCGCCGGATGTGTCCACGAGGCGTTGCCGTGCGCGACGGCGTGGAAGATCGCGGAGCGCGAAGGGTTGCCGAGACCGGTCGTCGGCTCGGCGGCCGACGCCCTGGGCGTCCGGATCGCGCCCTGCCAGCTCGGCTGCTTCTAGATTCTACAGACATCAACGCAGAGCGCGCAGAGACACCACGGAGGAAACACAGAGGTAAGACCCATTTCATGAAGGGCAAAAACTGCACGAAGGCAATAGCATAAACCGCAGAGTGCGCAGAGAATCGCGGAGAGAACAAGCCAGGAGGGGAGCATTCCGGAGATCTCCGAACCCGGTCTCTCGCCGAGGCGCCAAGAGAAGCCACAGGGAACAGCAGAACCCCATCCACCGCGGAGGGCGCAGAGAGAACAAGGGCGGGGGGGTAGAATCCAGAGTCATCAACATCGAGATCAAGCCGGGTCGAATACCCATTCTTTGGACCCTTGATTGTTTTGTAGTTTCCTGGGTTCACTTGGCGGTCTTAGCGCCTTCGCGAGAGGAAGCAGTTCGGCTCTTCCCTCTGCGCTTCCCTGCGACGTCTGCGGTTAAGGCTTCTCAGTTCACGGGCGTGAGCGGCGGCTCGCCGGCGAGGACGGCGAGCACGTTGTCCACCGCGAGACGGCCTGAGACATGAGCGTGAGACCCGGCCTCAAACGAAGCTCGTCCATCGGCAGTCGGGGAATCCAAGCGCGATGGCGTCAGAGCCGAACCACAATCCCTCGCAAAGGCGCAGAGAGCGCGGAGGAGAATTCGAAGGAACGGCAACAGACACCAATCGCTCCAAGACCGCGAGTCACACACGACAGGCTCCTCGACACGGATGGTCTTACCCTACAGCTGTTCTCTCTGCGTTCTTGGCGGCTTCGCGAGGAGTTGCACGGTCTTCCCTCTGCGTTCCTCCGCGACCTCTGCGGTTAAGGGTTCTCAGTTCACGGGCGTGAGCGGGCGTTCGCCGGTGAGGACGGCGAGCACGTTGTCGACGGCCAATTGCGCCATGGCCCGGCGCGTCTCGCGCGTCGCGCTGCCCAGATGCGGGGTGAGCACGACCCGCTCCCGCAGGCGGATCAGACCGGGATGGACGTCCGGCTCGTGCTCGAACACGTCGATCCCGGCCCCGGCGATTGTGCCCTCCTCGAGGGCACGGACGAGCGCGTCCTCGTCGACGACCGGGCCTCGGGCGACGTTGACGAGGATCGCGGTCGGCTTCATCCGGGCGAACGCGTCCCGGTCGAACAGGTGGCGCGTCTCGTCGGTCAGCGGGACGTGGACGGAGACGAAGTCGCTCTCCGTGAGCAGCCGATCGAACGGCACGAACTCGGCGTCGAGATCGCGCTCGGCCGCTTCGACCCGCGATCGGCTGTGGTAGAGGATCCGCATCCCGAACCCGAGCCGCCCACGCCGCGCCACCGCGGTCCCGATCCGCCCCATCCCGACGATCCCGAGCGTCTTGCCGTACACGTCCGTTCCGGTCAGCGGCTGATCGAGCCCCCACGCCGGAAACTCCCCGTCCCGGACGACCGCGTCGGCCTCGGCGATCCGCCGCGCCGCCGTGAGAAGCAACGCGAAGGTCAGGTCGGCGGTCGCCTCGGTCAGGACGTCCGGCGTGTTCGTCACGACGATCCCGCGTTCGCTCGCCGTCTCGATATCCACGTTCTCGTAGCCGACCGCGACGTTCGCCACGACACGTAGACTCGGAGCGGCGCCGAGCAGCTCCCGGTCGATCCGATCGGTCAGCAGGCAGATCACCGCTTCGGCGTCGGCCAGCTCGGCGATCAGCCGTTCGCGCGGGATCGGGCCGTCTCCCTGGTGAAGCCGGACCTCGTGCCCGGCGTCCTTCAGGCGGTCGACCTGATCGGGGAAGAGGTACGACGTGCAGACGATCCTCGCCATCGAATCACCTCATCGGTTCGGGATCGCATCGCGGGCGAGGCGATCGGCCCGCTCGTTCTCCTCGTGGCCGGCGTGCCCCTCGACCCAATGGAACGCCACCCGGTGACGCGCGACCAGCTCGTCGAGCGCCCGCCAGAGGTCTTCGTTCTTGACCGGGAGCCATCGCTTTCCGCTCCGTCGTTTCCAGCCGTTCGCCTTCCACGACCCGATCCACTCGGTGATCCCCTTCTTCAGGTAGGTCGAGTCGGTGTACAGGTCGACCTCCGCCGGCCCGGTCAGCGCCTTGAGTCCTTCGATCGCCGCGGTCAGCTCCATCCGGTTGTTCGTCGTCTCCGGATCGCCGCCGGAGATCTCCTTCCGGAGCGCCCCGGAGACGAGGACGGCGCCCCAGCCGCCCGGGCCGGGGTTGCCGCTGCACGCGCCGTCGGTGGTTATGGTGACCCGATTCACGATGGGATAGGTATACCGCACGGTATGAACCCTGTCGAGTACTCTAGAACAGCCGCCTCTCGCAGAGACGCAGAGTACGCAAAGGATAGCGAGAACCACTGCTCAACGGGCAACGACAGAGACACCACTAAGGAAGCTGGTGCTAGTCGCAATCCAGAAACGCAACATCAATGCTCATGGCCAAAGCAGCTACAGGGAGCGTCTTCCCCTTCGGAAGCACAGTAACAGTCATGGTGGTGCCTAGCTCGCGGAGCGCTTTCAGGAAGACCTGCCCTGTCATCAGGGCATCTGAAAGCGCCCGATGGTGCTGTCCTTCAACAGCAAGTGCATTACATACTGCCTCCAATCCATGATCTTCCAGCTCAGGAAGCAACCTTCCCGCCCAGGGGAGGACATTGATCCATCGAATGTCGGGTGCCTCTAGCTGGAGAGATGCAGCCGCTGCTTCCAAGAATCGCTGGTCGAACCGGTTCTGGCTGTAACAGAGCACAGACTGTCCCTTCAGTCTCTGAAGGACTGAAGGGATCACATCCGCCATATTGGGCGCCACCTTCAGCATCTCGTTGGTAATCCCTGTCAACTCCGTGATGCTTGGGTCCAGCTGCCTTCGTGGCTGAACGAGGGAGGAGTACGTCTGAACAAGCTCACCACACCGAAAGTGAGCCCACGCAACTTCGATAATCTCATCACTGGCTGCGCTGAAGCCCGACGTCTCCAAGTCGATGGCGTAGAACTCGTAGGTAGCCGGAACCAGCTGGAATCGCGCGGACTCTCCCGAGTTTAGAGTCACCTCAGAAGGTTCCGGGATCACTCGCAACCCAATCTCACTCCCGAGTACGAGCGAGAATGTCTCTCTTGTGGCGCCAGCATTGCATACTATGAGATTCGACAGTATTCCCGTAGAGCCATCTTCCCGAGAGGTAACCGCAGCAATCGTAGCACCGAGCGCCGCACACGAAGGCCCTGGAGGCGCGTGAGTAAAGTCTGCTGCATTGTTGGCCTCGTATCCAAACGGCTCCTCACAGCTAGCCCCGGGCTCCCGCGCTAGCGCCAGACCGACGGGAGCCGACTGCGCAGGAGCTACCAAGAACAGATCGCAGTCTCCCCAGCCAACGGCATCAATGACGTCGCCTTGTCCGGGAGGACCATCCAAGATAGCTATGGTCCCTGCATCTGCTTTGATCATCTTGCCAGAGTACGCTTGCCAGTCGACTCTCCCAGGAACGGGATCCCCCAGAGAGACGAGGTAGTAGCCACCGGGCTCTATGCTCGCTCCATCGAGGAACTGCCTTTGCCGCCACGATTCATCCCACGAAGTCCTATCGGATGGGTAGTAGCAGAACCAGAACCCACCTAGATCGACCCTTTCCTCCGTCGGGTTGTACAGCTCGATGAACTCCGGATCGTGAGGTGAGACCTCACTGATAAGGACATACGGAACACGATGAAGAGCATCAGGTGAACCACTGCTACAACTAAGAAGAACGACAGCTGTCAGGGCGACTGCAAGTGACAACATTGTTTGCCTTCGGCGCTGTGTGCGCATGATCAGAGCAATTCTACACGGAGAACGCGCTCAACGTTCTTCGTGCAACCGACGACGACCTTTGATTGCCGTTGGCTGCCCAACTACCATGTCCGACGACTCCACCCGGGGGAAGAGGCCATGAGCGAACCGATCCTGAGGCTGTTCAACGGCGATCCGTACCGGTGTGAGGGCGCGCTCGCCGCCCGCGAGGCGGCGCTCCGCGCGCAGGATCCGAACCTCGAACGGCACGTCCACTTCGCCGACGAGGTCCAGGTCGGGGCGCTGGAGCTCGACCTGACGTCGCTGTCGCTGTTCTCCCTCACGCGCCACTTCGTCGTCCGGCGCGTCGAGAAGGTCCGAGCGCCCAAGGCGTTCGTCCCGATCCTCGAGGAGGAGTACGCGGAGGGGACCTACCTGACGCTGCTTGCGATCGATCTGCGAGCGACCCACCCGATCGCCAGGGCGGCGAAGGCCAGGGATGCGCTCGTGTCGCTCCCCGCCCCACGGGGGAACGCCGTCCCCGGAAGCGCGAAGGAGATCCTCTCCGAGCGAGGCGTTTCGTTGACCGAGCCCGCGTTCCGCGAGCTCCTCCACCGGTGCGGGAACGATCTGCTGACGATCGCCCAGGAGGCGGAGAAGCTTTGCTCCCTGGCGTCGGACGGACCGATCAACGAGGAGACGGTCGAGCGAACGGTCTTCCCGAGCGCCGAGCGAACCGTCTACCCGTTCTACGATCGACTCGGCGAGGCGGACCTGAACGGTGCGTTGACGGAACTCCGCGGGCTCCGCGAGGACCCGGGTCGGATCCTCGGCGGCGTCCTCCGCCACCTGACCCGATTGGCGATGGTCCGCCTGCTACTCGACCGGAAGACCGCGCGGACGGAGATGGCGGCGTCGGTCGGCGTGCAGGAGTGGCTCCTCCGACGGCTGATCGGACAGGCGCAGCAGCGATCGTTGATCGAACTGGCCTCGGCGCTCCGTCTGGGGGTCGATCTCGACCGCGAGATCAAGAGCGGGCTCGTCCGTCCCGCCGACGCGTTGATAGAACTCGTACTGGCCGC
>CAYXLR010000017.1:0-15593 GCA_964466035.1 uncultured Thermotogae bacterium | reverse complement strand
TCAAGAGCGGGCTCGTCCGTCCCGCCGACGCGTTGATAGAACTCGTACTGGCCGCGACCGGTGCCGGCTCGACTCCTACTCCGAAGCCTCGCTGACGCGCACCGGGATGAAGGTGGAGAACCCCGCCTTCTCGAGCAGCAGCCGGCTGGCGACCAGGGCGCAGAACAGGCTTCCGACCACGCCGATCCCGAGCGTGATCGCGAAGCCGCGGATCGGACCGGTCCCCAACAGCAGGAGGATCAGGGCCGTGATCAGGGTCGTGATGTTCGCGTCGAGCAAGGTCGACAGGGACTTCTCGAACCCGGATCGCACCGCGGCGAGCGGAGACTTCCCGGTCCGCCGCTCTTCTTTGACGCGCTCGAAGATGATCACGTTGGCGTCGACCGTCATGCCGATCGTGAGGATGATCCCGGCGATTCCGGGAAGCGTGAGAACGGCCCGGAAGAGGACGAGCGCGCCGAAGACGATGAGCATGTTCAGGATCAGCGCCAGGTTCGCCACCACGCCGAGCACCCGGTAGAGGACCATCATGTAGACGAGGATCAGCAGGAACCCGATGACGATCGTCATCATCCCGCGGCGAATCGAGTCGTCACCGAGCGTCGGGCCGACGGTTTCTTCGTCGACGATCGTTATCGCCACCGGAAGCGCGCCGGCGCGCAGGGCGATCGCGAGGATCCGCGCTTCGTCCGCGTCGTTGATCCCGGAGATGCTCGAACCGTCCTGCACGCCCCGCCAGCCTTGGTTCCGCGCTACCTGCACGATGCTCTCCTGGATCACGGGGGCGGAGTAGACGGTGTTGTCGAGGACGATCGCCAGCCGCTCGCCGGCGCCAAGCTGAAGGAGAACCCGGGCGAACTCCTGGGCCCCCTCCTGGGTAAACGTGAGCGCGATCTGATACTGCCCCGCCGCGGTCAGCGACTGGCTCGCCTGAACCCGGGCGTCGGACAGGGCCGCGCCGGTCAGCAGGATCTCCGTCCCGACGATGAACGGAACCCCGTCCCGGTTGCGGAGGACCTCCTGCGTGCTCGACCTCGGCACGAGGTCGTCAAGCGGCGAGCTCCCCGCCTCGACGACGCGCCGGAACTCGAGGAGCGCCGTCTGTCCGATCAACTGCCTCGCAGCTTGCGGATCAGCGGCTCCAGGCAGACTAACGAGGATCCGATCGCCGCCGAACTTGCGGATCTCCGTGTTGGCGAGACCGTACTGGTTGACCCGGTTGTCGATGATCGTGATCAGACGGTCGATCGTTTCGGCCCGCAGGTCGGCGCTCATCTCGTCGACGCCCTCGCCCTCCAGCACCATCCGGACACCGCCCTGCAGGTCGAGCCCGAGCTGTACGACGTCCTGAAGCGGCCAGAACGGGTAGACGAGGTACAAGGCGCCGACCGCGACGACGAGAACGACCACGAACCGGAGCCAGTCGCCTCGGGTCATGTGATGGCGGTACGGACGCTGGGCCATGCGAACTCCTTTACTTGTCCCGCTTCTGGGTGACGCTCGCCTTGGCGACGCGGATCTTCGCGCCGTCCTCGAGGGTGAGGACGAACGACGTCTCGCCGATGGAGTCGACCTCGCCGTAGATCCCGCCGGCCGTGACCACGCGGTCGCCCCGCTTGAGGCCACCGACCAGCTCGTTCATCCTCGCTTGGCGCTTCCGCTGCGGCCGGATCAGCATGAAGTAGAAGATCGCGCCGAACACGGCGAGCATGATCAGCAGCGGCGTCATCCCTCCGAGCGCCGACGTGGCGCCGTCCGAAGCGGCCTCTTCGCCGCCGCCGCTGACCTCCTGTGCGCGCGCGATCCACTGGCTCCCGGCCACGGACCAACTTGCCAGAACGGCTATCCATCTCTTCATGTCATCACTCCTTAGCGGCGAGTCGATGTCGGTAGAGCCCCAGACCGAGGAAGGCGCATCCGACCACACCGAGCACCACGATGATAATCCTCTCGTCCCACTCCCTCGTCAACGCGATCAAACGCTCCAGCAGGAAGAAGAGATCGACCCAGATTATACCGTAGAGAATCGCCGAGATCGACGTTCGAAACGGCGCTCGAAGGCCCCCCCTCCACGAGATCAGATCGTAGAGGATCGTCGCCGGCGGGACGATCGCCCAGACGTAGGCGAGGCCGTCCGGCCCCTCCAGCAACGAGATCGCCAGCAGGAGGAGGAGGTGCCCCGGGAAGAGGGCGAGCAGGTTCGACACCGGCCGCGGCGCGTCGCCGCTGCTCCGGGCACGCAGGATCAGGTACCCGCAGTAGCCGAGGGCCTCGACCGCGACGAGGACCTTCGCCGCGAGCCCGAGGTTTCCGACGAGCAACGCGATCCCGAGGAGGGCGAGCAACAACGGAATCGTCCAGATCGGAAGGGTCGGTTTCATCTACACCCCCGGAAGAAGCCACTTGGCGATCAGGAAGAGAAGCCCGAACCCGAGCACGTCGGTGACGGTGGTCAGGAAGATCCCCGAAGCGAGCGCAGGGTCCTTGCCCAGGCCGCGCACGGCCAGCGGGATGACCACGCCGCTCACCCCGGCGACCACCATGTTCAACAGCATCGCCAGGAACGCGGCCACGCCCATCAGGAACTCGCCCTTCCAGAAGTAGGTGATCGCCCCGATCGTCGCCCCGATCAGAACGCCGTTCGCCGCGCCGAGGAGGATCTCCTTGGCCAACAGCCGCCGCCCTTGACGCGGCGCGATCTCCCCGAGCGCGATCCCGCGGGTGATGATCGTCACCGTCTGCATCCCGGCGCTCCCGCCCTGACCGGCGATGACGCCCATCAGGACCGCGAGCGCGGCGATCCTGGCGATCGTCGCCTCGAACAGCCCGACCACGACGGCCGCGGCGAGGGCGGTCAACAGCCGCACGTACAGCCAAGGCAGGCGAAGCCGCAGCGATCGCCACCAGCCGGTGTCGATCCCCTCCTCGATCGGGACGCTCGCCAGCCCGTAGATGTCCTCGGTCGCCTCTTCGCGGATGACGTCGATGACGTCGTCGACGGTGATCACGCCGAGGAGCCGGTCGTTCTCGTCGACGACCGGCAACGCGAAGTAATCGTACTTGTCGAACGTCCGCGCGACCTCCTCGACGTCCTCCGTCACCGTCACCTTGACGGCGTCGCGGACGACCAGGTCGCTCAGGGACTTTCCCGGCGCGGCGAGCGCCATGTCGCGCAGCGACAGGACCCCCTGAAGCCGGCCGGCGTCGTCGACGGCGTACGCGTAGTAGACGGTCTCCGCCTCCTCCTGGCGCCGCCGCAGAAGGTCGATCGCCTCCTGGACCGACATCGACAGGGAGAGCGGCACGATCTCCGGGGACATCAGCCCGCCGGCCGTGTCGGGAGGGTAGGCCATCAGGCCGGTGAGGACCGCCGCGTCCCGCCGGCTCAACCTCGTCAGGAGCTCGTTCTGGACCTCGTCCGGAAGCTCGAGGAGGAGGTCGGCGGCGTCGTCCGGGTCCATCCGCGACAGGATCTCGCTCGCCTCGGCCCGATCGAGCTGCGCGACCAGTTCGGCCGAGTCGTCCGGGTCCATCTCCCCGAGCGGCTCCGCCGCGGCCTCTCGGAGGAAGAGGCGGTGGACGAGGGCGGCGGCCTGCTCGGAGGAGAGGCCCTCCAGCACCTCCGCGATGTCGGCCGGATCCCGGGCCAACAGCTCGCGAAGCACGACCTTCCGCTCTTCCATCGGACCTCCCCGAACGCCGTCCATTATAGGTGCGACCCCGATTCCGGCACACTCCGTTCTGGCCCGTCGAGCGCTCGATCCGTATCCTTCCGGGAGCGCCGCGGGAAGGAGGCCGCATGCCGATGGAGACGGTGGGGGCCCGACGTTCGGAGGTCATCGCGCCGCGCGGGATGGTCGCGTCGAGCCAGCCGCTCGCGGTCCAGGTCGGCGTCGACGTCCTGAAGAAGGGCGGCCACGCCGTCGACGCCGCGATCGCGGTCAACGCGATGCTCGGACTGGTCGAGCCGATGAGCTGCGGCCTCGGCGGCGACCTGTTCGCCATCGTCTGGGACGCGACGGCCGGGGCGCTGGTCGGGTTCAACGGCTCCGGGCGGGCCCCTCGGGCGATGACGCGCGCCCTGTTCGCGTCCCGGGGATTCGACCGGATCCCGCACCGCGGGCCGCTCTCGTGGACGGTCCCCGGCTGCGTCGACGGCTGGTTCGCCCTCCACGACCGGTTCGGCCGGCTTCCGTTCGACGAGCTCCTCGCCCCGACGATCGCCTACGCCGAGTCCGGGTTTCCCGTCTCCCCGGTGATCGGCCGGGCGTGGAAGGAGGCCGAAGGGCGGCTCCTCGCCGATCCGGAGGCGGCGGCGACCTTCCTCGTCGGCGGCCGGGCGCCGGGCGTCGGCGAGATCGTCCGGAATCCCGACCTCGCCGGATCGCTCCGGGCGATCTGCGCCGACGGACGCGACGCGTTCTATCGCGGTCCGATCGCCGAGCGGATCACCGCGTGCTCGGAGACGGCCGGGGGGCTGATCGCCGCCGAGGACCTCGCGTCCCACGTCTCGACGTGGGACAATCCGGTCTCGATCCGCTACCGCGAGCACGACGTCTGGGAGCTGCCGCCGAACGGCCAGGGGATCGCCGTCCTCCAGATGCTCGGAATGCTCGAGGGGTTCGATCTCTCGGGAATGGGCCGCGATGCGCACGAGCTCCTTCACCTGATGATCGAGGCGAAGAAGCACGCCTACGAGGACCGGGCGCGTTACTACGCCGATCCGGCGTTCGCCGACGTTCCCGTGCGCGAGCTGATCGCCCCCGAGTACGTCACCCGGAGACGGAAGCAGATCTTGCGATCTATGGCCGCGAGCCGCATCCCACCCGGCGACCCGCGCCTCAAGACGGGCGAGACGGCCTACCTGACGGTCGTCGACGGGGAACGAAACGCCGTCTCGCTCATCCAGAGCGTCTACAACGACTTCGGCTCGGGGATCGTCCCTGCCGGAACCGGCTTCGCGATGCAGAACCGGGGGAGCCTGTTCCACCTCGATCCGGAGCACCCGAACCGCCTCGAGCCGGGGAAGCGCCCGTTCCACACGATCATCCCCGCGTTCGTCACCCGCGACGGCCGGCCGGTCTTCTCGTTCGGGGTGATGGGCGGCGACATGCAGCCGCAGGGCCACGTCCAGATCCTGGTGAACCTCCTCGACTACGGGATGGACGTGCAGGCGGCCGGCGACGCGCTCCGCTGGCGGCACGTCGGCTCGTCGACGCCGACCGGCGACCGGATGACCGACGGCGGCCTCGTCCTCCTCGAAGCTGGGTTCCCGCAAGCCACGTTCGACGGCCTTCGCTCCCTCGGCCACCGGATCGAATTCCGACCGGTCGGCCCCGGCTTCGGCGGGTACCAGGGAATCTGGATCGATCCGGAAACCGGAACGCTCCACGGCGGATCCGAATCGAGGAAGGACGGGTGCGCGATGGGGTATTGAGCGTCGCTCAATACCCCATCGCGAGAGGGTCTGCTCCGCAGACTCTCGGTTGGTGAGGAAGCCAAGTTTGGACTTCAGGAGCTAGGTCCGAGGGAGATAGCATGACGACGCGCGGAATTCACGCCCTCCGAGCCGCGGGGATCGAGCACGAAGTCCTGACGTATCGCTACGTCAGGATGGGCGCGCGGATCGCCGCCGACGCCGTCGGGCTCCCCCACGGGATCGTCCTCAAGTCGCTCGTCTTCCACGCCGACGACGGGACGTTCCTGTTCGCTTTGGTTGGCGGGAACGCGAGCGTCAGCACGAGGAAGCTCGGCCGCGCGACCGGGCACAAGCACGTCGAGGCGGCCGCGCCGCGGGACGCCGAGCGCGTCACCGGCTACCGGGTCGGCGGGATCAGCCCGCTCGGATCGCGGCACGAGCTCCCGGTGATCCTCGACGAGCGGACCGCCGCGAGCCCGTCCTTGGTGATCAACGCCGGGGCGCGTGGAACGCTCGTCCGCGTGGCGACAGCCGATCTGATCCGCGTCCTGAACGCGTCGGTCGCCGACATCCGGACCGGATAGACGCCTACCCCGCCTCGAGCTCGTCGATCATCTCCCCGATGACGTCGAAGCCGCCCTGCCAGAACCCCTCGTCGCGCACGTCGATCCCCGCCTCGTCGAGGACCTCCATCGGGGAGAGCGAGCCGCCGCGGGTGAGCATCCGGACGTACTTCGGGACGAACGCCTCCCCCTCCCGCTCGTACCGGCGGTAGAGGGCGAGCACGAGAAGGAGCCCGAACGCGTAGGCGTAGCAGTAGAACGGGACCTGGTAGATGTGCGGAATCGAGACCCACTCCCAGCGGAACTCGTCGGAGACCTCGACCGCGTCGCCGAACTGGTCGGCCAGGTTGTCGAGGTAGTGGGCGCACAGGCGATCGACCGTCGCCCCTTCGTCGACGATCAGGCGGTGCGCGTCCCGCTCGAACAGGACGAAGTACGCCTGTCGGAGGATCGAGCCGTAGGAGTCGTCGACGAACTTGGCCAGAAGATGGCGCCGGACGGCCGGCTCCTCCTCGGTCTTCAGCTGCCGCTTCAGCAGGAGGATCTCGGCGAAGTTCGACGCCGTTTCCGCCAGCGGGAGGGAGGAGCGAAAGGTCAGGACGGAGTGCTCGGACGCGAGCATGGCGTGGACAGCGTGGCCGAGTTCGTGGGCCAGCGTCGACACGTCGTCGAGCCGTTCGTTGCAGTTGACCAGGACCCACGGCGTCACGTCCGGCACGACACCGTAGCAGAACGCCCCGGTGTCCTTCCCCCGCCGGACCTCGGAGTCGAGGTGATCCTCCGAGAGCACCCGTTCGGCCAGCCCCGCCATCTCCTCCGAGAAGCCTCGCATGCTGTCGAGGACGATCCCCGCCGCTTCCGCGAACGGGACCGTCCTCTCGACGTCTCCGGTCGGCGCGTAGACGTCGTAGCGCCGGAGGCGATCCCGATGCAGCCGCTTCGCCTTCAGACGGAAGTAGCGTCGGTAGAGGGCCGCGTTCTTCCGGCAGCTGGCGAGGAGCGCGTCGACGACCTCGTCGCTCAGGTCGTTTCGGAGGTTGCGGACCGAGATCGCCGACGGCATCTTCCGCAGGCCGACGTTCTCGGCGTTCCAGTTGCCGACCAAGTACGCGTAGATCTGCCCGAGGACGCCTCCCTGTTCTCCGAACACCTCGTACAGGGCGCGGTAGGCGGCCTCGCGACGCTCGGGGAGGGGGTCGCGCGCGTACACCATCAGCTCGGTCCGGGTCACGGTCCGCACCTCGCCGTCGATCTCGATCTCGAAAGTGAAGCCGTTGGTGATCATGTCGTACAGCGTCTCGAGACCCCTCGCGCCGTAGACGTCCTTGAGGTTGATCACCTTCTCCTCCGGCTCGGAGAGCGTAAACGGGGCGAACCGCCGGAGCGTCTCGAGGTGGTAGCGGACGTCGCCGCCCGCCTCGATCAAGCGGGCCGCGTTCCCCTCGTCGAGCCCCTTCCACCACAGCTCGAAGAAGAGGGTCCGGTTCCTCGCCGCCGCGACGGTCTCGTTGACGCGTCCGCGGAAGGCGAGGGCCGCTTGTTCGCTCGTCTCCTCGGCGAGCCGGAGGGTCGCGTACCCGCTCAACCTCCGGGTGAGGTAGGCGACGCGCTCGACCAGAGAGAGGATCTCGGCGAAGTCGCCTTCCGGCATCGACGGAGCGAGCGCCTTCCGGCGCCCTTCGAGCCGAGCGACCGCTTCCTCCAGCCCGTCGAAGACGGCCTCCATCTCCGGTCCGCTCGCCGCGGGGACCAGGTCGTCCAACGACCAACGCTTCGAACGGTACGCGTTCTGCGACACGGGATCCTTTCTTGCTTCTACGCGAGGGAGCCGTCGAGACCGAGCTCCGCGGCGACGGTCTTCATCCCCTCGATCACGTCGGCGATCAGCTCGCTCCGCTCGACGCCGAGCATGTCGATCCCCTTCTGGATGACCTCGCGATCCGCGCCGGCGGCGAAGCTTCGATCCTTCCACTTCTTGGTCACCGACTTCGCCTTCAGGTCCGCCAGGCTCTTCGACGGCCGGACCAGAGCGACGGCGACGATCAGGCCGGTCAGCTCGTCGATCGCGTAGAGGACCTTCTCCATCTCGTGCTCCGGCTCGACGTCGGTGCAGATCCCCCAGCCGTGCGACAGGACCGCGTGGACGTACTCCTCCGGCCAGCCGCGCTCGCGAAGGATCTCCTCGGTCTTCGCGCAGTGCTGTTCCGGATACCGCTCGTAGTCGAGGTCGTGGACCAGGCCGATGACGCCCCACTTCTCCTCGTCGTGGCCGAGCTTCCGCGCCATGTAGCGCATCGCCGCCTCCACGGCGAGTCCGTGCTTGATCAACCGGTCGTTCCGGTTGTATTCGGTCAGGAGCGCGTACGCCTCCTCCCGCGTCGGTGCACCCATCCGCATCCCTCCCCTACCGTGTGCGTCGGTTCGGAGGTACTCTACCGCTCGGGCGGGGGCGCGTCCACACCTCGAAGCCTCCACGAGTGCCGGACCCGACCCGATTCCGTATCATCGGGCCCCGGAGGTGTTCCGTGCTGATCGAATTCGGAACGTTCGTCCCTCTCTTCTTCGCGGCGATCGCGATCGGGGTCCTCGCGAGCCTGCTCGGCATCGGGGGCGGGGTGTTCATGACGCCGCTGCTCCTTCTGGGCGGCTTCGTCCTCACCCAGCCGGAGGCGGCGGGGACGAGCATCGCCGCGGTGGTCTTCACCGGCCTGTCCGCGTCGATCGCCTACTTCCGTCGACGCGCGATCGACTTCCGGGTCGGCTGGATCTTCATGGTGCCCGCGATCGCCGGGGTGTACGTCGGGTACCTCGTCGGGAACGTCGTCGGCGCCGCGTGGCTGACGATCGCGTTCGGCGCCTTCCTCCTGTACCCCGCGGGGCTGATGCTCGCCGACAAGTCGACAAAGGAGCTGACGGAGCGATCCGGAGGGCGCTCGACGGGGGCTCGGTTCTACCTGCTCGCGGCCGTTCTCGGCCTGATCGCCGGAACGGTGACCAAGCTGTTCGGGATCGGCGGGGGGACCGTCTTCGTCCCGTCGCTCGTCCTCTTCCTCGGATTCGACATCGTCACCGCGGTCGCCACAAGCCTGTTCGTCATGATCCCGACGGCGATCTTCGGCTCCGTCCTCAGCCACGTCCAGGGGAACCTGCACCCGGAGCTCGCCCTTCCGCTGATCCTCGGGATCGTCATCGGCGCCCAGATCGGTCCCCGGATCGGCTCGCGGATCCCGAAAGCGAGACTGCGACAGCTGTTCGGCCTGGTCCTCCTGTACGCGGCCGTGAACATGGTCCTCAAGGGGGTCCGGGGGGTGTAGCGCGCTTCCCGTCGGTCGTCTTGACATTGAGAGGGCCCCGCCGTACACTTCATTAGCAATCTCGATATCTGACTGCTAAAACCAGGTGAGCCATGATCCGATTCGACAAGATGACCGAGGGGGCGCAGGAGCTGTTCCGCGAGGCGCAGGACCTCCTCACCCGCTACAAGCACAACCAGCTCGACGTCGAGCACATCGCGACGGTCCTCGTCGCCAAGGAGGGGATCGGCCGCGAGATCCTCCAGACGATGGGGATCAACCTCGACGTCCTGGCCAAGGACCTCGACGTCCTGCTCAAGGACAAGCCGTCCGTCGCCGGGCAGATCGGCGGGCAGATCTACATCACGCCGCGCCTCGAGAGCGTCGTGCAGGCGGCTCAGATGGAGGCCGACCGGCTCCACGACGACTACATCGGCACCGACCATCTCCTCCTCGCGATCAGCCGGACGACCGACCCGCAGATCCGGCGGATCCTCGGACGCCACCAGATCACGCCGGAGGCGATCTACTCGTCGCTTCGTGACGTGCGCGGCGAGCAGCGACTCACCGACCGCGAGGGGGAGGACCGATACCAGATCCTGAAGAAGTACTCCCGGAACCTGACCGAGATGGCGAAGCGCGGCGAGCTCGATCCGGTGATCGGCCGGGACGAGGAGATCCGCCGGATGGAGCAGATCCTCTCCCGCCGCCGGAAGAACAACCCGGTACTGATCGGCGAGCCCGGCGTCGGGAAGACGGCGATCGCCGAGGGGCTCGCCCAACGGATCGTCGACGGCGACGTCGCGGAGACGCTCCAAAGGAAGGAGATCGTCGCCCTCGATATCGCGTCGATGGTCGCCGGGTCGAAGTTTCGCGGCGAGTTCGAGGATCGTCTGAAGGCGGTGATCCGGGAGATCGAGGCCCAGGCCGGGGAGACGATCCTGTTCATCGACGAGCTGCACACCCTCGTCGGCGCCGGTGCGGCCGAGGGGGCGATCGACGCCTCGAACATGCTGAAGGAGCCGCTCTCCCACGGCAAGTTTCAGGTGATCGGCGCGACGACCCTCGACGAGTACCGCGAGCGGATCGAGAAGGACTCCGCGTTCGAGCGGCGGTTCCAGCGGATCGTCGTCCGCGAGCCGACGATCGAGGAGACGATCGCCATCCTCGAGGGGCTCCGCGGGAAGCTGACCGAGCACCACAAGATCGAGATCACCGACGGGGCGCTCGGCGCCGCCGCGCGCCTCTCCGAGCGCTACCTCTCTGACCGGTTCCTCCCGGACAAGGCGATCGACCTCGTCGACGAGGCGGCCAGCCGCCTCCGCGTCGACGGGACCGGCGACGTGGTGACCGAATCGGAGATCGCCGCCCTCGTCTCCCAATGGACCGGCATCCCGGCCGAGCGGATGCTCGAGGAGGAGCGTGCGCGCCTTGCGAGCATGGAGGAGGCGCTCCACGCCCGCGTCATCGACCAGGACGAGGCCGTCCGCGCCGTCGCCGAGGCGGTCCGCCACTCTCGCGCCGGCCTGTCCGATCCGCGACGCCCGATCGGGACCTTCCTCTTCCTCGGGCCGACCGGCGTCGGAAAGACCGAGCTCGCCAAGACGCTCGCCGCGTTCCTGTTCGGGAGCGACGCCGCGCTCCTCCGAATCGACATGTCCGAGTACATGGAGCGCCACGCCGTCGCCCGGCTGATCGGGTCGCCTCCCGGATACATCGGCTACGAGGAGGGAGGGCAGCTGACCGAGGCGGTCCGCCGACGCCCGTACCAGGTCGTGCTGTTCGACGAGGTCGAGAAGGCCCACCCGCAGGTGATGAACCTGCTCCTGCAGCTGCTCGACGAAGGGCGGTTGACCGACGGGCACGGCCGGACGGTCGACTTCCGGAACACGATCCTGATCATGACCTCGAACGCCGGGAGCGAGCACTTCCAGACCGACGCGGGCGAGGACGCGATCCGCGAACGCGTCCGCGAGGAGCTCCGCAAGCTGTTCCGGCCCGAGTTCCTCAACCGGATCGACGAGACGATCATCTTCCATCCGCTCTCCGAGGCGGCGATCGAGCGGATCGTCGATCTGAAGATCGCCGAGTTGAACGAGCGGCTCGCCGAGCAGGAGATCGAACTGACGTTGACCGCCGAGGCGAAGCGCGTCCTCGCCAAGGCCGGGTACGATCCGCACTACGGCGCCCGGCCGCTCGCCCGGGCGATGAAGCGGCTCGTCGAGAACCCGCTCGCCAACAAGATCGTCGCCGGCGAGATCTCCGAGGGGGATCCGGTCACCGTCGACGCCGCGGCGATGTCCGACGTCCTGCTGATCCGGAAGCGGGGCGCGGAGAACTAGACGTCCGGGAAGAGGCCGCCCGGGTCGGGGCTCGGCTCGGTGTCGGCCGCCCCGAGTTCCGCCAGCGCCTGCTCGAGCTGCGCCTCGGAGAGGGCGCCGTGGTGCCACTTCGGGTCGTTCTCCATGAACGAAACGCCCTTCCCCAGGATCGTGTGGGCCGCGATCGCCGTCGGTTTCCCCGAGCCGCGCGAGGCGAGGAACGACGTGAACGCCGCCATGATGGCGTCGTAGTCGTGACCGTCGATCTCGTGGACGTTCCAACCGAACGCGCGGAGCTTCGCCGCCAGGTCTCCGACGTCCATCACGTCGCGCGTGCGCCCGTCGATCTGGCAGCCGTTCCAGTCGACCATCGCGCAGAGGTTGTCGACCCGATAGTGGACGGCGGCCGTCGCCGCCTCCCACGGCTGTCCCTCCTGCAGCTCGGCGTCGGAGACGAAGCAGTAGACGCGCCCGTCGCGGGCGGCGAGCCTCGCCCCGAGCGCCATCCCCAGGGCGACCGAGAGGCCGTTCCCGAGCGAGCCGGCCGAGATCTCGACGCCGGGCACCTTCCACGCCGTCGAAGGGTGCCCCTGGAGCATCGCCCCGAGCTTCCGGAACCGCCACAGCTCCTCTCGCGGGAAGTAGCCACGATCGGCGAGGATCGCGTAGAGGATCGGGCAGGTGTGGCCGTTCGAGAGGACGAAGCGGTCGCGATCCTCCCAATCCGGTCGGCTCGGATCGTGGCGGAGGTACTTGTAATAGAGCACGGTCAGCAGGTCGGCCATCCCCAACGCCCCGCCCGGATGGCCGGAGTTGGCATTGGTGACGATCCGCAGGACGTCGCCGCGCAGCCCGTTCGCCTTTCGCTTCAGTTCGCCGATCTCCACGGACGCTCCCTTCCGAATGCCGGGCTGATCATATCGACTCGCGTCGTGAGATGGTAGACCGCGCGCCGTCCTACCGGGCCACCATCACCAGCAGCGCCATCCGGACCGGGACGCCGTTCGCCGCCTGCCGGAAGTACGCCGCACCCGGATGGTCGTCGACGTCGGTCGCGATCTCGTTCACCCGCGGAAGCGGGTGCATGATCGTGATCGAATCGCGCGCGGCCGCGAGCATGTCGCGCTTCAGGACGTACGCGTCCTTCAGCCGGTCGTACTCGGCCGGATCGTCGAACCGCTCGCGCTGGATCCTCGTCATGTACAGCACGTCGCAGGTCGGGATCGCGTCGGCCAGCGACGCCGTCTCACGGACCTCGATCCCCTTCGAGCGGAGCCGCTCGACGATCTCGCGGGGCATCCGGAGCGCCTCGGGCGCGACGAAGACGAACCCGACATCGTAGTTGGCGAGGAGGTCGGCGAGGGAGTGGACCGTCCGCCCGTTCTTCAGGTCCCCGACGAGAGCGATCGTCAGCCCGGCGACCCTTCCCTGTTCCTTGACGAGGGTGTACAGGTCGAGCAGCGCCTGCGTCGGATGCTGCCCCGCGCCGTCGCCGGCGTTGAGGATCGGCACGTCCGTCGCCCGCGCCGCCTCCGCCGCCGCGCCGATTCGGGGATGGCGGAGGACGATCACGTCGGCGTACCCGGCGACCGTCTTGATCGTGTCGTGGAGCGACTCCCCTTTCGCCGCCGAGCTCGACTTCGCCTCGGCGACGGTGACGACGCGTCCTCCGAGGCGGAGCATCGCCGCCTCGAACGAAAGCCGCGTCCGCGTGCTTGGCTCGAAGAAGAGCGCCGCGAGGACCTTCCCCCGCAGCTCGTCGAGGATCTCCCCGGCCTCGAGCGCCGCTTCGTACCGTCGTGCCGCCTCGAAGATCCGGTCGATCTCCGCCACGGAGAACTGGTCCGCTCGGAGCACGTCCTTGCTCGAAAGCCTCTCCATCACGCCTCCTCCTCTCGATACGCCGAGTCCGTCCTCTACGAAAGATCGCCCACGTCCGCGCGCCCGGCGGCCGTGCGGTGGAAGCGTCCGCGTCCGGGCCGCGCGACGAGCCGGCCGTCCTCCAAGACGACCTCTCCGCGCTGGATCGACGTGATCGCTTTCCCCACGCACGGCCTTCCCTCGTACGCGGTGTACGGCGCCCGCGAATGGAGGTCGTCCCGCCGGATCGTCCACTCCGCCTTCGGGTCGAAGATCACGAGGTCGGCGTCGCTCCCCGGCTGGAGAACCCCTTTCTTCGGGTACAGCCCGAAGATCCGGGCCGGGTTCTCGCACATCAGTCGCACCAACCGCGGCCACGTGATCCGCTCGGCCCGTACCCCCTCGTCGAACACCAACGGCAGCATCGTCTCCGCCTGCGGCGAGCCGTACGGCGCGGCGGCGAAGTCGTCGTCGATCCGCTTCTCCTTCGGCGCGTGGTCGCTGGCGACCGTGTCGAGGACGCCGTCGGAGAGCGCCGTCCACAGCGCCAGCCGGTCCGCTTCGTCGCGGAGCGGCGGCCCGATCTTCAACAGCGGCCCGAGGCGGAGGAGATCGTCGTCGGTCAGCGTCAGGTACTGCGGGCACGTCTCGGCGTACACCCGCCGGCCGGCCGCTCGCGCCCGCGCGACCTCTTCGATCCCGAGCGCCGCTGTCATGTGCGGGACGTACAGCGGGCAGTCGGCGACGCGGGCGATCGCGATCGCCCGGTGGATCGCCTCGGCCTCGAGGACTGCCGGCCGCGTCTCGACGAACGCGGCCCTCGGATCGCGTCCCTCCTCGAGGACCCTGTCCTGAAGGTAGTCGGTGGCGAGGCCGTTTTCCGCGTGCACCATCCCCAGCCCGCCGGCGCGGGCGATGATGTCGAGGGTCCGCATCAGTTGGTAGTCGTCGGTCATCCAGCCGAGCTTGGCGTAGGTCATGAACATCTTGAACGACGTCACGCCCTCGCCGATCGCGTCGGGAATCTCGTGGGACTGGCTCTTCGGGTCGAACAGCCCGCCGTGGAGCGCGAAGTCGAGGACCGACCCGGACTCGCCGTCCTCGCGGAACCGCCGGATCGTCTCCAGCAGACCGGATCCCGGCTTAGCATACGCGTAGTGGACGAGCGTCGTCACCCCGCCGTGAGCGGCGGTCACCGACAATCCTTCCATGTCGTCGAGGTAGACCGGATGCGTGTGGACGTCGAGGATCCCCGGGAGGACGTAGCGGTCGGACGCGTCGATCGTCCGCTCGGCGCGGACGTCCAGATCGGGGCCGATCGCTGCGACGGTCCCCCCGGAGACCGCTACGTCGGCGTCGAACACGTCTCGCCCGCTGACGACCCGGCCGCCGCGAACGAGGAGATCGTGCCGATCCCGCTTCCTTCCTCTTGCCATCTCCGAGCCTCCCGCCCCATTCTATGCGACCGCTTTCCGCCGTGCAGCCAAGCGTGCGCGGTTCGCTCGATCCCCGTACCATCCCCTCGAGAGGGGGATGACAACGCCGCCATGATCGAAGCGACGCTCTGCTTCCTCCTCGACGGGCAACCCCCGACGCGGATCCTCCTCGGGTGGAAGAAGCGCGGCTTCGGGAAGGGGAAGCTGAACGGGTTCGGCGGGAAGGTCCGGCCCGGCGAAACGCCGGTCCGAACGATCGTCCGCGAGGTCGCCGAGGAGGCGGGGGTCCTCGTCTCGCCCGACACGCTCCGGTCGGCCGGTTCGGTCACGTTCGTCTTCCCGTTCGAGCCGGCGTTCGATCACCACGTGCACCTCTTCGTGACGAACGATTGGGACGGCGAGATCCGCGAGAGCGCCGAGATGGCGCCGGCCTGGTTCCCGATCGACGGGATCCCGTTCGACCGGATGTGGGACGACGATCGACACTGGCTCCCGCGCGTGCTCGCCGGCAAACGAATCCGGGCGGAGTTCTCGTTCGCCGAGGACAACGAGACCGTCGCCTCTGCGTCGCTCGAGGAGTTCTGACCGGCGGTCCGGGCGCGACTAGGTCGAGGACGGGGCCGCGCCGTCGAACGCGAACCGTCCTCCGCGGATCGGTACAATCGACGCGCAGGACCGCGGCCCGAAGGAGAGCGATGCGC
>CAYXLR010000016.1:0-48450 GCA_964466035.1 uncultured Thermotogae bacterium | reverse complement strand
TCAAGTCTTGCAATCCAGCACTAGGATCTAGCACACCGATCTGGCGGGATCCCGGCCCTAGCTGATGATTTCGTTCAAGCCATCGATGAGCCGGCTGAGCTGCTCAGGAGGGAGCGTATCGATCAGGTCTCCGATTCGATCTGCGGAGAGCGTGCGAATCTGGCTGATCTTGACCCAAGAGCGCTTCGGGAGGGTACTCGATAGAAGTTCCATGGTTAGTGGGAACTCTGCGCGCTGAGGCTGGCTCGTGATCGCCATGGCGATCACGGTGCCCGATCGATCGTTGAACACGTCGTGACTGAGGATGACGACGGGACGGGTTCCTCCTTGCTCGTGTCCGCGGACAGGATTGAGGTCGGCCCAGCGGACTTCGCCCCTCAGTACTCCGGCCATTCCCTCAGCTCCGCGCTCAGCGCTTCCTCGGCCATGGCCTGCTCAGCCTTCGGGTCGAGTTTGGCGCACTCCTCGGCCAAACGGGTCTTCTTCAGTCGGTTGAGCTTCTCGGTCACAGCTTCCTGAATCGCGCGGCTCCGGCTCGGGAACACGTTGCTCTTGACGAGTTCGTCGAGTTGTTCGAGGGTCGCCTTCTCGATGCTAATCGCGACTTTGGCCATGCTCATCCGGATCACCGGTAATACCTTGCGTCATACCGGCGTAGTTGTCAACCACGCGCAGCCCCGCAGTCCGGGGGAATCGGGGGACACGTACCCCATTCCCCACGACGAGACGGCTAGGCGCCAACAAAAAACAGCAATAGAAGGCGTCTTGTGGACCAAACCCTAGCCCTCTCGCATCGCCCCAAAGGCAGCGACGTTCTCACCCAGCTACTCGACGCGGATGGTGAACTGTACGGAGTCCTCCTGTAGGCCCGTTTCCTGGTCGAAGCGAACGAACCGAAGGACACTCTCGCCTTCTTCCAGCGCTCGGAATCGGAAGACGTGGGTTCCACTTCCCTCTGCAATCGGCTTCAGGTCACCGTAGAAGGCGGTGTCGATGAATTGCAGTGTCCCCCCCCGGCATCCAAGCGCCACAGGCTGCCGGTCAACTCATCGGGCGAGCCTCCGCGCAGCTGGACGACGAGGAATCCTCCGCTTGGCACTCGGAAGCGCCCCCCAGCGTCGTTCTCATCGAGAGAGAAGACCTCTTCCGGGAGCCTGACCTCGGCGAGCTCGTAGTCCACCGAGTTCAGAACGTGCTTCACGACGCCGATCCCCGGCGCGAACCACAAGTACTGCTCAGGACCGATGAAGAGGCGCGGGCCCGCGCCGATGACCTTGTAGTGCACGCGCCAACTCCCGAGGAAGATGGCCGGAAGAGATCCAAGGAGGGTCCTCACCTGGCCGGATTCGATTGCGACGACTTCCTTGTGATAGACGTAGGCCTCCACCGTCCCTCCGCCGGATGAGATCGGGGGACACAAACCGCAATTACGGGTTCCGCGGCACAGTACCCAACTTGCCAGCTTCGAGCTGCTTTCCTTTGGGTGCAGCGAGCGCCCTGCAGCACCGAACTGCGCTGCCCGACCCTGAGTGCAATGACTGCACGACGGGGCCGATGGCGTTCGCTCTTAGGAAGCCGGTACGGAACCGTAGTCCGGTTCGGTCCGTCTACGAGCCGAGCTTCTCCTCGATGTAGTCATCGACCGCGCGCTCCAGGATCGGCATCGGCAGCGCGCCGTTACGCAGCACGACGTCATGGAACTCCTCGAGAACGAACGCGTCTCCGAGGGCCGCCTCGGCCTCGGAGCGAAAACGAAGGACGTGGTGTGTGCCCAATGCGTAGGCCGATATCTCCCACCCCAGAGCAGACTGCCTTCTCTCGATCATCTCGGTCACCGCGTAGTCCATGAGGTCCGGGTAGTGCTCCAGAATGAATGCCCCCGCTGTCTCATCGGACCAACGCAATTCCTGGATTCCGGTCTCCAGGGCGAGTTCGAGCCACCACTGGTAGTCCTCGAGAAGCAGGCGGACGTGCGAAAGCTCGACACGCGGGTACCAGCCCGACTCGTCGGCCAGATGCTCGCAGTATCGAGCCCATCCTTCGATGTATGAAGAATCGTGGAACCAGGGCTCTGGTTGATGGAGGACGGTGACGAAAAAGGGGAGGTTTGACTCTCGGCTGGTGGCCAGTTGCACGTGATGGCCGGGCCAAGCTTCGTGACAGGTAATCCAGGCGACGTCGAGCTCGCTCTGGTTGGGGTAGCTTGTATTGACGTAGAACGTCGCCGGCTGCAGGCCGTCGAAAGACTGCGGGACCAACTGGTAGTATCCCCTCTCGCCGGCCACGACTTCGAGCGGCGTCGTCGGAAGGGTGTCAAAGGCCTCCGGGACCCGCGCCTCCAGCGTCCGGACCATATCGAGGAACGCGGATCGGATCGCCGCGGATCCGGAGTAGCTGTCGGCTAGCCCGCGGATGTCGTCCAGAAGAGTCGAAGCATCCTGGAAACCCGGCAGACCGACGGCTACCGATGCCTCGTCCATCTCGCCTTGCAGTCGATCGAGTTCGTCAAGAGCCAGCGCGTGGAGGTCCGCTGCGGTCGAGTCCATCTGAGCGTAGTGCCTCAGCATGAATCCGTAGTACGCTTCGCCTTCGGGGTACCGATACCATCCTCCCGAACTCGGCGCGGAATCGAGCAGAGAAGAAAGGTAGTCCGAGAACTCCCGGTAGGCGGGGACGAGGCTCTCCGAGAGCATGGCAAGCAGCCGATCCAGGAACACCTGCCGGCTGTCGCGATCCAACTCGTCGATGCCGCGCAGGCCCTGATCGAGCCGCTTGTACAACGGATTCGTGGTCCCCCGAGCGAAGGTGCGGCTCAGCGACCTCCTGCTGCTCCGCAACGCGGCGACCTGCGGAACCATCCCCAGGGACACGAGCTCGCCGATCTCGTCGCGCAGCTGGCTGAGTTGATGAGGTATGCTCGACGCCCGGTGGAGAAACGTCTCGACATCCGCGGCGCTCAGAAGCTCGTGGTTCGACTCTAAGACATCGAACAGATACGTTGGATAGGTCGAGTAGTAGTACAGCACATCGGGAGGAAAGGCGAAGACACGGGCTGCAACGACGGTCTCCCAGATCCACTCGTAGGCGTCGTAGAAGACCTGCTCCTGGTCGGAAAGAGAAGCTCGGTCGTAGCTCCGCAGGACGGAGAGAATGGCGTCAACGATCCGATCGGTCTCTTCACGATACGCGGCGGTGTAGTCATTGACCCCCGATTCCTCCATTCCGATGACGCGGGCGAGCCCGTTCTCGGTGACGACCTCGGGGAAGCGCTGAAGGTAGAGCAAGTAGGATTCGTCGAGGTATTCCCGGAACGAAAGGCCGTCCAAAGCCGTCGAGACGGATTCGGGCGTGGGCGGGCTCCAGGCCGGGACGAAGGCCGATTCCTGGCCCACGACAAGCAGGGACAGCGCAACGAGCATTGCACCCAACGACAGGAAGAGGCGCCGCAAGGCTCCGTCTTTCATACCATCCTCCTCCAGAGGGTCCGGGGACATCATATCCGGAGTTCCGGGGACGCAGCGCCGAACTCAGGCTAGGCCGTCGCGGTGGAGCAAGCGTCCAGTCAGTTCCTGGGAGTGCCCGACGGACCGAACTGGCGCGAGAGGAGGTAGAGCCGCGCGGCCTCCTCGATCTTGATCGCCGTTTCCAGCGCCTCGGCCGGGGTCGCCCCGACGGCGATGGCGCCGTGCTTCGCGATGAGGCACCCGCGGCCGTCGTCGAGGGCGTCGACCACAGCGCTCGCCAGCTCCCACGTCCCGGGCGGACGGTGCGTCGAGACCGGAAGCGCTTCGCCGAACAGGATCTTCCCTTCGTCGTGGAGGATCGGCAAAGCCGGAAGAGCGATCGCCGCGGCGGTGGCGGCCGGCGAGTGCGTGTGGACGATCGCGTGGACGTCGCCGCGCTGGGCGTAGATCGCGACGTGCATCCGCCACTCGGACGACGGCTCGCCCGTGCCCGACAGCCGGGCTCCGTCCTTGTCGATCTCGATCACCTGATCGGCCTCGAGCTCGGCGTACGGGACCCCGCTCGCGGTGATCAGCACGCGCTCCCCGAACCGCAACGAGACGTTGCCCGAGCTGCCGGTCACGAGACCGGCGGCGGCCATCGCGGCCGCGGTCGAGCGCACCGCTTCCCTCGCCTCGGCCAACCGCTCGTTCATTCGATCGCCTTTCGCCGGAAGTCGATCGGAGGGCGATGGACGCCGGTCTCGGTGACGATCGCCGTGATCAGCTCGGCCGGCGTGACGTCGAACGCCGGGTTCCAAGCCAACGCTCCGTCCGGCGCGAGGCGCACCCCGCGCACGGCGAGGACCTCGTCCTCGGCCCGCTCCTCGACCGGGATCGACGCTCCGGACGGCGTCGCCGGATCGATCGTCGACGTCGGGGCAACGTGGTACACCGGGATCCCGTGGTGGTTCGCCGCCACCGCGAGGGCGTACGTCCCGATCTTGTTGGCGGTGTCGCCGTTGGCGGCGATCCGATCGGCGCCGGCGAGCACCGCGTCGACCTCGCCGCGCGCCATGAGGTAGGCGGCGGCGCCGTCGGAGAGGAGCTTGAACGGGATCCCGTCCCGCAGAAGCTCCCACGCGGTCAGCCGGGCCCCTTGCAGCCGCGGCCGCGTCTCGCAGGCGTAGACGAATCCCAGCCGCCCGGCCTCATGCGCGGCGCGAAGCACGCCGTACGCCGTCCCGTACCCGCCGGTCGCCAGCGCGCCGGTGTTGCAGATCGTCAGGACGCGCGCCCCCTCCGGCAGGAGGTCGGCCCCGTGCCGGCCGAGCCGCCGGTTCGCCTCGATGTCCTCGGCGTGGATCCGACGCGCCTCGGCGAGAAGCGCCTCCCGGACGTCCTCAGCCGATCGCCCGTCGAGATTCTCGAAGACCCCGAGCATCCGATCGACGGCCCAGCCGAGGTTCACCGCCGTCGGCCGGGTCGACCGGAGCGCTTGGGCGGCGTGCTCCATGTCCTCGAGCGTCACCGTGGTGCCGGCGCGGTCGACCGCGAGCACCATCCCGTACGCGGCCGCGATCCCGATCGCCGGCGCGCCGCGAACCCGCATCGTCCGAATCGCCTCGGCGAGCTCCTCGACCGTCGTGAGACGCAGGACGACCGTACGCTCCGGAAGCTCGTTCTGGTCCAGCAGATCGACACCGCGGTCGCGGTAGACGACCGGGGCGAGCTCGCCCTCGAACTGCGGAACCGTTCGATCGATCATGATGTTCCGATGATAGCCGCTTTCACGGCGGGCGACCTTCCGGAGACGTCGACCGATGGGTGCTGAGACTGGGTCTCGGACGCCGCGCGAGGGGCGTCGGCATGGCCCGCTCCCCAACGTTACCACGCTGACAGGAGCGCGGTGCCCTTCCGTCGACTCGGCGTGACGCCGGGCCGTCCAGCGAAGTATGCACGTAGTGATTCTGGCGATCGACCGGATGAACTAGGCTGCCTCGGTTGTTTTCCGTAGCATAGATCCGTCGCTTGAAGGCGGAGGGCGCCACGCCCGCGGGTGAAGGAGTTGCGGCAGCCCGGGGTCGGCGGGTTTCCGGAAGCTGACACAAGTTCGGGCGTCCCGGCTTCGCCGCCCTGCATGCAGTGGAATGCCACGCCACGTGGCGTGTACCTGCGATCGAATGGAAAGGCGGTGAGCGATCGCGTGAGACGTTGCGCCGTGTGGATCGGGACGGCCCTGCTGGTCGTCGGTCTCTCCATCGGAGGCCAGGAGCCGGCGGTCCGCGAAGGGATCTTCGGCATCTCCGGGATCATCCCGGACAACTCGTACTTCGCGGAGCTGCGGGTCGACGTGGGCACCTCGGGGTTCTGGATCGGTGCGTCCCCGTCGTTCCTCGGCGGCCGCAAAGAGGCCCTGCACACCGAGCAGATGCGGGGGTTCGTCGAGCACGGGATCACCCCGATCGCGACGTTCTGGCTCGGCGACGTCGGGCCGGACGCGGCCGACGCGGCGGAGCGGATCGTTTCCCACTACAGCACGGGGCAGGGCGCGGTCGACGTCGGCGCTCCCGTGACGATCTGGGAGCTGGGCGACGAGCAGAACGGGACGTGGGGCACGTCGTGCGAGCCGGAGGAGTACGCTCGACGGGTGGCCCTGCTGGCTCCGGCGATCCGTCGCGGCTGCCCGTCGTGCCGGATCGTCCTGGGCGGTCTGCTCGACGGGCCGGAGATGGGCGACTGGGCGCTCGGACCGTACCTCGACCGGTTCCTCGCCGCCGGGGGCGGTGCGTGGATCGACGTCTACGCGTTTCACTACTACGGGTTGGCGCGCCCGCACCCGGCGTGGCCCGAGGCCCAGCTGTACGACTCGGCCATCGAGCTCGTGGCGACGGTGCGCCATCTGCTGGCCGATCACGGCCTGGGCGATCGGCCGATCTGGGTCACCGAGACGTCGACGTTCTCCGGGGGGATGGGAGCGATCGAGCAGTCGGAGAGCGATCAGGCGGCCGACCTGGTCAAGCGGTACGTGCTGTTGTGGTCGCTCGACGTCGATGTGGTGCAGTGGTGCTACCTCACCGAGCCGCAGTTCGAAGGGACCGGGGTCGGCTTCTTCGATCAGAGCGGCCTGATCTACGACGGGATCGGACCGTACGATCGAGGCGCCGGGGTCAAGAAGCGGGCCTACTTCGCCTACCTGCACATGATCGACCGGCTGCGCGGCGCCGAGCTGCTCGATCGCACGACGGAAGGCGGCCTGACGGTCGCCCGCTTCGTCGCCGACGGCGAGCCGGTCTCCGTGGTCTGGCAAGACCCGTGGGTACGCGACGGGTCGATCTGGGTCGACCCGGCGGGCGCGCTCGTCGTCGAGGACCTGTACGGCGAGCTGGTGGGCCACTACGACGATCGGTTCCGGCTCGATCCGACCCTCGAGCCGTTCTACTTGATCGGCCCGGTCGAGTCCGTGTCGACCTCCGCGCCCGTGCTGCAAAGCCCCGGCAGCTAGGGAGGCCCCGAATTCCACCCGTCCGCTGCACGGCGCGCTGCGGACCGGCGATCAATCGTACGCCCGGCGGACCTCCTCGGTCGCCAGCAGCTCCGATCGGTCCTTCATCCCCTCCCACGACGGGAGCTTTCTATGCACGGCGTAGTACTTCTGCGGAATCGGATGGGTCCCGATGACGACCGGCACCCCGTACCGCGATTCGATGTACTCCTTGAAGTACGCCTGCCGCGGACACGGCGGGTAGCCAACGACCAAGCCGGTCGCCAGATGGATGGCCTCGGCGCCGTTCCTGATCATCTCCTCCGGGACGTACTCGACGTTCCCCCCCGGACAGCCGCCGCAGGACGAGTAGCCGACGATCTCCAGCGGACCGCCCGCAGGATAGCGCGCGAATCCGCCCGCCCGTTCGCGCATCGCGCGGAGGCACTTGCCGCCGCCGCACGAGCGGTACCGATCGCAGATGATGATGCCGACCTTCACGTCATCGACCTCCCTGCGCAAAGTGTAGTCCGTCCGCGGACCGGGTTCGAGCCGGAGAGGTCGAGACAAGAGGAGGCCGCACGGCGATGACACCGACGCCGGGTCCCCGGCTACCGGGGTCGGCGCATCCAGCGCCACAGCCCAAGCAGCAGGCTCGCCCGCGGGACGCGGGCCATGTACGCCCGGTACGGCTCGCCAAACTTCGCCACCAGATCGCGATCGGCCTTGATCATTGTGAGGCGATTGACCGCGATGGCGATCCCGCCCGCGACCAGCGTCCCCCAGTGCTGCGTGATGCACATCACCGCCACGGCGAGGCAGTCGCCGGCGAGGAACTGCGGGTGGCGGACCACCGCGTACAGCCCGGTGGTCACCAGCTGCGTCGTGTGAACGTAGCTTCTCCTCTTGGCCACGCCGCCGTGACGGCGAAAGAGCAAGATCGGAAGCCAGCCGAGCACGGCCGAGACCGCGAACACCGCCCAGCCGAACAACACGAGCCCGCCGACGCGGCCCGACGGGAGCAGGAACAGCAGCGCGACCTGCACCGCCAGCGCGACGCCCAACACGACATACAGCGTCATCCAGCCGGCGCGGTCCCGGCCTCCCTTTGCCTCGGTCATCCCGGCCTCCGGATTGTCTATCTCGCGTGCTGTGCAGCGTAGCACGACCTCGGGGCGCATCCCAAACGCCGAAAGTCACAGAGGATCGGAGGTCGACCGTGGGCCGCGCGCGGACGGGGGGACCTCGTGACAGCTCTGTGGCCAACCGGTGTCGATAGGATCGAGCCGGATTGCATCGTGTCACCGACTCAAAGGCCGAACCGACGGGCTCGCGGCGCCTGTCACCTATGCTCTGTTCGCTCCGTCACTTGACATAGAGGAGGGGGTTTCCTCATCCTGGCGGCAAGCTTGCGGCGGGCGGCTGCGGGCTCACACCATGTTCGGAAGGAGCCAAGATGAAGGTCCTGACGTTCAACCTCCGGAACTACACCGACGATCACTGGGACGAGCGCCTGCCGTACATCGCGCAGGTCCTCACGGACCTCGAGCCGGACGCCGCCGCGTTTCAGGAGGTCCGCGGCCAGAACGACGACCCGTGCTGCCGGAACATGGCGCAACAGGTCCAGGCCCTCTGCTCGGGATATCCCTCGTTGGTCACGATCCCGGCGATGTGCTACGCGAGCCAGGCCGTCTGGGAGGGGCTGTCGATCCTGTCGAAGACCGCTCCCGCCGACTGGCTGTACCAGCAGTTGACGTGGCGGAAGGACGACATCGACCAGAATCGACGCGTCATGATATGGGCGAAGTACGTCGTCGACGGGCACCCCCTGTGGCTCTCGAACAACCACTTCGCCGTGCCGGACGACGCGGCCCAGCAGAAGCGCAACGTGACCGAGGTGCTGGCGGCGCTGGACAGCATCGTCGGCGGCCCGGCCCTGTTGGTCGGCGATCTGAACGCCACGCCGGACAGCGTCGTCTGGAGCAAGATCGACGAGGCCGGGTGGACCGATCTCTGGAAAGAGATCCACGACGGAGAGGCCGGCGGGACGTATCCGACCGAACGGACGGCGAAGGATGCGCCGCTCGACAAGCGGATCGACTACCAGTGGGCGAACGCCGCGTTCATGAACGCGGCCACGGGCACGACCATCGAGCGGGTCTTCACCGAGAAGGACCCGAAGACGGGGCTGTTCGCATCGGATCACCTCGGGGTCCTGACCGAATTCGCTTTCTGAGTCGTAGGGCCGCCCCGCATACCGACAACCGCGAAAGGCTCGAACAGCGCGGTTTCCGCCGACGTCACGGCCGCTTGCCTTCGGAGTCGGCTCCCCCTACCCTAGCCTTGGTGCTCAGGCAGAAAGGGGGACCCAGCGGTGCGATGGCTTCGAGTTGCCTTGGTCGTAGGGGTTCTGGTTTCCGGAGCGGTGGGCTTCCCGAGCGGGGTGCAAGGCGGCGTTGGGGGAAGCGACGCGTTCGACGCTGAGTTCGCCCTGATCCCCGCGGGAAGCTTCGAGATGGGGGACAGCTTCAACGAAGGGTGCTACGACGAGACCCCCGTGCACACGGTGACGGTCAGCGCCTTCTACATGGGGCGCTGCGAAGTCACCAACGACAAGATGGTGGAGGTCCTGCAGTGGGCCTACGACCACGACAGGATCGTAGTATCGGACTCGGCGGTGCAGAACGCCACGGGAGACCCGAAGAAGCTGCTGCACCTGGGCGAAGCGCAGTGCCGGATCACCTGGAACGGGCGAGCGTTCGGGATGAAGCCGGCGAAGGGCTCGGGATACCCCTGCGTGGAGGTGACGTGGTACGGCGCGGTCGCTTTCTGCAACTTCCGCAGCGAGATGGAAGGGCGGACGCCGTGTTACGACCTCAGCGACTGGAGCTGCGACTGGTCGGCGAACGGGTATCGGCTGCCGACGGAGGCGGAGTGGGAGAAGGCGGCGCGCGGCGGCGCGGTCGGTCGTCGCTTCCCGTGGAGCGACACCGACACGATCCAGCACGCTCGGGCGAACTACTACAGCGAGCCCGACTACAGCTACGACACCAGTCCGACGCGCGGCCACCATCCGGACTACGACGACGGCGAGGATCCGGGCACCAGTCCGGTCGGAAGCTTCGCGCCCAACGGGTACGGGATCTACAACACCGCGGGGAACGTCTGGGAGTGGGTCTGGGACTTCTGGGCCGCGCACTACTACATGGAATCGCCCGCGCTTGACCCGCGGGGCCCCTCGTCCGGTTCGTACCGCGTGGTGCGCAGCGGTCAGTGGGACTACGACGCGTCCTCCTGTCGGATTGCGGGGCGCCGCCACGGCTGGCCCAACGGCCGCAGGCGGATGGGATTTCGGATCGCGCTGTCCCTGGACGAGTAGGCGAGCCAGCGTCGCGGTAGAGCGTCGGATTCCGCGTCGAACGCGGGACGATCGAGAACCCTTTCGTTTGTCCGAGGCCCCGTTCCCCCCTACCCTGAGCGGACGACCGAGACAGAAAGGGGAGCACGAATGGACGATCGGATGATTGCCTACTGCGGGCTGATCTGCACGGACTGCGACGCGTACAAGGCGACACAGGCGAACGACATCGACGCGCTGGAACGGATGGCAAAGCAAGCCTCGGAGCAGTTCGGGGTGGAGACGACCGCGGCCGACTCGATGTGCGACGGCTGCCTGTCGACGACCGGGCGACAGATCGACTACTGCCACGAGTGCGCGATCCGGCTCTGCGCGGTTCCGAGGCACGTCGAGACATGCGCCCACTGCGACGAGTACCCCTGCGACAAGATCGAGGCCTTCTCCAAGCCGGGCTCCGCCCATCGGAAGACGCTCGACGGGATCTACGCGGCGCTGAACGCTGACAAGTAGCCGACTGAACTACGGCCGGCGCTCTACACGTACGGAGCGATCTTCGCTTGAACCCGGTGGGCGCTGTCGACGAGCAGCCGCCGCTCGGCGTCGTCCATCGGCAGCTCGAAGATCCGGTCGACGCCCCGGTTCCCGACGACGAACGGCACGCCGATCGTGCCGTGAATCCCGTAGACCTCGCCCTCGATCGCCACCTGGCCGGAGACGAGGGCGTCGGCCCCCTGGGTGATGGTGCGGATGAACTCCATCGTGGCGTGCCCGGTCCCGATGACCGTCTTCGCGCCGCTGTAATGCGTGACGAACGGCCGGACGACCACGCGGACGTCCGGCGGGAACCGCTCGATCGCGGCGTACGCTTCGCGGACGTCCCCGCGCCGAATCAGGGACTCGAGCTCCGCCTGCGCCTCGGCGACGACGTCCGGGAACTCCCCGATCGGACGCGGACCGCGGATCCGCGCCAGCTCGCCGGACAGCCGATCGGCGTCGTAGCCGAAGATGTGAACGCCGCTCCAGAGCGGCACGCTGAGGGTGCCGTGCTCGCCGACGACGAACGCGTGGACCGTCTGCCGCCGGATCCCGAGGTCGACGGCGATCTCCTTTCGAAAACGGAGCGAATCGAGGAACGCCCCCATTCCGATGACGCGCCGCCGTCCGAGATGCTTGGCGAAGACGGCGACGGCCAGCTCGACGGGGTTGGAAACGCAGAGGACGATCTCGTGGCCGTGCCCGTGCTCGGCGATTGCCCGGGCGTACCGCTCGAAGATCGGGGCGTTCGCTTCGGCGAGCCCGTCTCGGCTCATCGGCGCCGCGTCGAGCGTCGGGCGAGGCGTCCGTCCGGCGGCGGCGATGATCAGGTCGGCGCGGATCTTCGACGGATCGAGAACGATCTCGATCGTCGGGCAGATCTCCGCGTACGCGTCGGTCAGGTCCGCCGCGAGGCCGTACGCGCTCCGTGCGCTCGGTCCGTCGGCGTTTCCGACGAGAACGAGGCGCTGATCGCATTCGAGCAACCGCTCGACGACGATGTGCTGGACGATCTGCCGCCCGACGTCGCCGCACGCTCCGATCACCGCGATGTTCATCGGATCACCTCGAGCGGTGACTCTATCCGTGCGCCGAAGGGTCTGCAACGGAGGCGAGGGCAAGCCGCCGCGTGGCCCGCGCATCGAGGAGGGTTTGTCCGAAGTGTGCATGACCTCGTATGATCGTAGACTCTACGCGCATAGAGGAGGGGTCGTGGCAGAGAACCGCCTCGCAGCCGCGTGCGGCCGGCCGAGTCTCATCGTCTTCCTTGCGACGCTCGTCCTCGTCATCGGCGTCCTCGTTGGCCTTCAGGCGTGGAGCGACTCCGCCGTCGACATGTGGACACGCGGGCATGAGTCGCCTTGGCAGTTCCGGCTGATCGGTGCGATCGGGCTCGGGGCCGTCCTGATTCTCTTCTGGACGGCCATGCGCACAGGTCGCTCGATCCCTTGGATCTTCCCGGTCCTTCTGGCGACGGGAGCCGGCCTGCACCTGTATCGGATCGTCGTCTTCTCCGGCGCTCTCGCGGGAGCCGCCGTGTACACGACGGCGCGGGCGTCCTTCCCCGACGAGGTCTGGCTCCCGCTGCACCTCCTCTTCTACTTCTTCGCCATGGGGGTCTGGGGACTTCTCGATCGGACGCGCGCGAGGACCGCGTTCGAGCGGATCGGACGGGTCGACCTCCCGATCGCCGGCCTCGCGCTCTTCCTCCTGTTTCACTACGCACTTCACGCCTACACACGGTGGGCCGGGCGGATGAGCTTCGACTCGAACGCGCTCTGGCCGACCGCGCTCGGCGTCGGTGTCGTGCTCCGTCCGGTGCTGTTGGTCGGCGCGTTCTACACACTGAACGCGACCGGCGGCGTGGTGCGGAGGCGTCCGTTCGAGTGGGCGCTGGCGGGCGTCCTGGTGGGCCTCGTGCTCACCGCTCCGTCGTACGTCCTCGGCGCTTCGCTCGCCGATTGGGCGGCCGACGCGGCGGTGGACGTGGCGGTGATCGGCCTCGCCGCGTGGGCGCTGCCCGGTTCCCGGCGATCCACACAGTTGAAGAAAGCCAGTGAGCGCTTGATCTGACGAGGCCGAAAGGAGCCGCATGTCGAAGACGACGATCGAGCTGGAGAAGCTTCTTTCACTGCCCACCGCCGTTTTCCCACGGGTGTCCCACGACGGCCGGCGCGTCGCGTTCTACTGGGACACCACCGGCCGGATGGAGCTGTACGTCGCCGATTTGCCGGACGGAAAGCCGGCGCAAGTCACGCACGGCGAGCTCCCGCGTGCGGTCCGGACCGGTATCGTCTGGAATCGGGCCGGAACGAAACTCGTCTTCGGCAAGGACGTCGATGGGAACGAGAAGAACGACATCTGGTGGATCGACGTCGCGTCCGGCGACGCCCCGCGGCTGACGAACACCCCCGCCGCGAGGGAGATCGCACTCGAATTCTCTCCGGACGACCGGTGGCTTTCGTTCCTCTCGACGCGGGGCGGACAGCAGAACCTGTACAAGCTCGATGTCGAGTCGCTCGACGTCGTCCGGCTGACGGACTTCGACGCGTCCGTCTTCTCGTCAGGCCAATGGAGCCCCGATGGGAAGTCGCTCCTCCTCTCGACCAACGAGTCCGAGGACCTGAAGAACGTGGACGTCTACGTCGTCGACGCGGAAGGCGAGGAAGTCCGGCGGATCTTCCGCGGGAGCGAAGGATCCCGAGATCTCCCGCTCGCGTGGCTGCCGGACGGCGAGCGCATCGTGATCACCTCCGACGCTTCCGGCGTCAACCGCCCGGCGATCGTCGACGTGCAGAGCGGCGACGTCCGGTGGCTCGGGATGGAAGGGGTCGAGGAGAAGGCGACCGACGTCTCGAAGGACGGTCGGCTCCTCCTCTCGCTGCGGAATCGAGGCGCGAGCATCGCGCCCGTCGTCACCGAGATCGAAACCGGTCGAGACCGTCCGTTGATCGACGCCCTGGGATTCACGTACTGGGCCGGGTTCGCGCACGGCGGCACGACCGCGGTGATCGACCGATCGACGCCGACCCGGAAAGGCGAGCTTCTCCTCGTGCCCGTCGGCGAAGGGAATCCCCGCTCTCTCACTCCGATCGACTACGGGACGATCGATCCGAGCGAGTTCGTCGAGCCGAGCTACATTCACTACGAGTCGTCGGACGGGCTGAGCGTCCCGGCGATCCTGTACGAACCGCGCGACACCGGCGGCGATCGGCCGCCCGCGGTCGTCGACATCCACGGCGGACCGTGGGGGCAGCGATGGCTCGCCTTCTTCGACATCGTGCAGTACCTGGTCTCGAGGGGCTTCGCCGTCCTCCAGCCGAACTTCCGCGGCAGCACCGGCTACGGCAGGGCGTTCACGGATCTCAATACCATGGACTGGGGCGGCGGCGACCTGCAGGACGTCATCGCCGGCGTCGAGTATCTCACGCGCGAGGGGAAGGCCGATCCCGGGCGGATCGCGGCGTTCGGAGGATCGTACGGCGGCTACATGACGTACACGGCGCTGACCAAGGCGCCCGAGCTGTGGAAGGCCGGCGTCGCGTGGGTCGGCATCACCGATCTGCTGTCGATGTACAACGAAAGCACGCCCGACTTCCAGTACATCTTGCGGATGATGATGGGCGATCCCGCGGAGAACGAGGAGCTTTGGCGCGATCGGAGCGCGATCCACTTCGCGGGGAACCTGAAGGCGAAGCTGCTGATGATCCACGGCGTCCACGACGCGCGGTGTCCCGTCAGCTAGGCGCGCGCGTTCCGGGATCGTCTGATCGCGCTCGGGTACGAAGAAGGAACGGATTTCGAGTACGTCGAGCTCGGGAAGGTCGGGCACGGATCGTCCGACATCGGGGAGAGGCTCGAAACGTACGAGACGATCGTCCGCTACCTGGAGGAGAACGTGTAGCCCGGTCGCCGATGGGCGATTCTTCCGACGAGCATCACGAGGAAGCCCAGCGCCGCGATCCCGGCCATGACGAGGAACATCCCGTCGAAGCCGATGACCGGCACCGTCGCTCCGGCGATCAACGGGCCGAACAGGCCGCCCAGTCCACGCGACGACTCGTACAGGCCGATCATCTGGCCGTGCCGCTCTTGCGGGACCCGATCGCCGATGTGCGCGGTCGCCCCGACGTACATCGAACTGAACGAGAGGCCGAGGGTGACGTATCCGGCGATCATCCCGTACACGTTCGCCGCGAAGACCAGGACAAGCGGTGTCGCCACCGACAGCGCGAAGCCGAGCATGAAGATCGGACGGCGGCCGATGCGGTCGGCCAGCCACCCGAACAGCAGCAGCGCGAGGACCTGGGTCGCCGTGTTCGTCGCGCTGATCGCGCCCATGACGCCGGGAGCGATCCCGATCGAGTCCATGTAAACGTACAGCAACGAGAACGTCCCGAAGATCGCCATCTGCCGAAGCATCGTCGCGACGTACAGGTCGGCCACGCCGGCCGAGAAGATCGCCCTCCACGCGCGGAGCTTCTCTCGCGGCTGCACCGGGTTCTCCGACGGGAGGAGGCCGAGCAGGGCGAACGCGAGGATCGGAAGCGCTGAGCAGACGGCGAACGCGTAGCGGAAGCCGAGCAGCTCCAGAGCCACGCCTGCGGCGACGTTCCCGATCGCGAACCCGAACGCTCGGGCCGACGAGATGTACGACAGGTTCTTCCCCCGACGCTCGACCCGGCTTGCGGCGGAGATGATCGCGATCGCAACGGCGGTGAAGCCGGAGAAGACGAGAAATCGAAGGACGGCCGTTCCGAGGACGACCCCCGTCGAAGGGAGGAGCGTCAGGACGCCGATCAGCCCCGCGAGCCCGAGGGCGAGGAACGCCAGCAACCGCCGTCGCTTCACGTAGTCGGAGACCGTTCCCCAGAGCCACGCCCCGAACAGGAGGCCGACGGAGTTGAACGTCGCCACGAGGCCGATCAGAAAGGTCGACGCGCCGAGCGACTTCATGTAGAGCTGGACGACGAGACCGAGCCCTCCGATGGACGTCGCCATGAAGAACGCCGACGACGCAAGCGGGATGGCTCGCCTCCGACCGGCGAGCTGCGGTTCAGGGTTCGGTTCCACGGCGGCGGACAGGGTACTCGGCGGGCGTGGCCTCATCCATCGAAACGGACCAATGTCCCGCAGGGAAGCCGCAGGCTCTCAACGGCGGTCTAGAGATAGACGTAGTAGCAGACGTGCCAGGTGGTGTTGAGGACGAACATCGCGGCGATCGAGCCGTTGAACGCGTGGGCGAGCCCCTTCCCTTTGAGCAGGATGTACGCCGGGATGACCAGCGCGACGAATCGTAGGAGGATCAGGAACGTGAGCCGCCACGCCTGCGACTGGAACGGCGGCAGGTAGATCACCGATTGGATCGCGTATCCCACGACCGACATCGCGATGAAGAACCACGGGTTCAGACCGTGCGCTTCGGCCAAGTGCCAGAGGCGGGCGACGGGGCGAGTGATCCAGCAGAGAAACCGGAGCGCTCGTGAGACGTTGCGGTGTGCCAAGCGGCCGTGGGTCTCGGCGACAAGATTTCTCATCTTCCTGTTCACTCACCCCAGTCCGATCCCGAAACGGCAGTGATGGTACCCGACGAAGCGAGCGTTCGCATGCGATCCGACCCCTCGCGGAAGGGACACCCGTACCTCCAACTGAGGAGTCGGATGCCTTCTCACGCGCCACTGCCGCCGCGCCCCCTTCCGGTTTCATCGTCGCACCGATACATCGGGTTCTCGGGAGGTGGGAGGTAGGATGCGAGACTTCATCGCGAGGGTTGCCGGCCTCGCGGCGGACGTGCGGCTCGGCCGAGCGCGTCGTTCAGCGTCTTCGTGACGAAGTCCTCCTTGTGCCTGACGTACCCGTCCGGATCGTACCGGTGCTCCGCCGCGGCCTCCCGCTTGACCCGCGCGTAGGCGGCCGCCACGTCGGGACGCTCGCGCAGGTAATCCCGAAACGCGAGGTGTTCGGCGATGTGAGGATCCCCGACGGCGAACGCGTGAACGTGGTGCGTTCTCCGATCTCCTCCCTTGGGGTAATACCGGCGGCCCGGGATCCCGTACTCGCCGCGCGGCTCGTAGCCGATCTTCCGCATCGCCTCGTCGCGGGCGTCGAGCGAACCGAGGTCCCGGACCTCAAGGAGGACGTCGATCACCGGCTTCGCGGCGAGACCGGGGACGGCGGTGCTGCCGATGTGGTGGGCTCGGGCGATCACGTCTCCGAGGGCCGCGCGGAGCCTGGCGACCTCCGCCCCGTACGCCGCCGGCCAGCCTGGATCGTAGTCGACCACGGTCATCTCCCGCACGGCGTCCTCCGACCTCCTTGTGCGTCTTTACCTTCGCGCGAGCGCGTCCCATCCGGCTCGATGCCGTTCGATCATACCACCGGGACGCTCGACCCCTCGATCGGAGCCACAGCCGGGATGGCCGTCCCGCTGTCGATCGATTATCGTGAGTCCATGACTCCGGGTGGGGCCTATCCGTGGCTCGACGAGCTGAATTCGGAACAGCGCGAGGCGGTGACGCACGGCGACGGTCCGCTCCTCGTCGTCGCCGGCGCGGGGACCGGCAAGACGAAGACGCTCGCCTACCGCGTCGCCCATCTGATCTCCCGGGGGACCGACCCGGGCCGGATCCTCCTACTCACGTTCACCCGCCGCGCCGCGCAGGAGATGCTCCGGCGGGCGGGGAGCATCGTCGCCCGCGGGACGTCGGCGACCGGCCGCGTCTGGGGCGGGACGTTCCACTCGACGGCGAACCGGCTCCTGCGCACCCACGCCAAGGCGGTCGGCCTCCGCCGCGACTTCACCGTCCTCGACCAGGGAGACGCCGAGGACCTGATGAACCTGATCCGCCACGACCTCGGCCTGCACAAGCAGGAGGCGCGGTTTCCGCGAAAGGCGACCTGCCTGGCGATCTACTCGCGCTGCGTCAACACCGCCGAGAGCCTCGAACAGGTGCTCGCCCGCGAGTACCCGTGGTGCGACGAGTGGGCCGACGAGCTGCGCGGGCTGTTCAAGCGGTACGTCTCGCGGAAGCAGAAGCGCAACGTCCTCGACTTCGACGACCTTCTCCTCTACTGGAGCCTCCTCCTGGAAGACGAGGCCGCCGCGACCGACCTGTCGAAGCGGTTCGACTCCGTCCTCGTCGACGAGTATCAGGACACGAACGTCCTGCAGGCGAAGATCCTGCGCGGGATGCGGACCGGCAACGACAGCATCACGGTCGTCGGCGACGACGCGCAGAGCATCTACCGCTTCCGCGGGGCGACGGTCCGGAACATCCTCGACTTCCCGGACCAGTTTCCCGGAACGACGATCGTCACCCTCGAGCAGAACTACCGCTCGACCGTCCCGATCCTCGACGCGGCGAACCGCGTCATCGCCGGCGCGCGCGAGCGGTACACCAAGGACCTCTGGTCGGAGAAGGAGCACGGGCAGGTGCCGCGCCTCGTCACTTGCACCGACGAGACCCAACAGGACGAGTACGTCATCGACCGGGTCCTGACCCACTACGAGCAGGGGATCCCGCTGCGCAGGCAGGCCGTCCTCTTCCGCGCGGCGCACCTCTCCGACTCGCTCGAGGTCGAGCTGACCCGTCGGAACATCCCGTACCACAAGTACGGCGGGCTGCGGTTCCTCGAAGCGGCGCACGTGAAGGACCTGGTCGCGTTCCTCCGGTTGCTCGAGAACCCGCGCGACGAGCTCGCCTGGTTCCGCGTGCTCCAGCTGATCGACGGGATCGGCCCGACGACCGCGTCGCGGATCATCGACCACGTCGCCGACCGCCGGAACGACCCGCGATCGATCGCCGCGTTCGTGCCCCCTCCGGCGGCGCGGGAGGCGTTCTCCTCCTTGGCGGAGACGATCGAGCAGGTTGCCCCGATGGGGGCCAAGGATCCGGCGTCGCAGATCGAGCGGATCCGGGCGTTCTACGACCCGCTCCTGCCGAAGGTGTACGACAACCCGTTCGTCCGGACGCGCGACCTGATCTCCCTCGAGCAGATCGCCTCCGGGTACGCGTCGAGGCGGCAGTTCCTCGTCGACCTGCAGCTCGATCCGCCGACGTCGACGGCCGATCTGGCCGGCGTTCCGACCAAGGACGAGGACTGGCTGATCCTGTCGACGATCCACTCCGCGAAGGGATGCGAGTGGGACGTCGTCTACCTCGTCCACGCGACGGACGGCTTCCTCCCGTCCGACCTGTCGACCGGCTCGGAGGAGGAGATCGAGGAGGAGCGCCGGTTGACCTACGTCGCGCTGACGCGGGCGAAGGACTTCCTCTACGTGACGTGGCCGCTCCGCTACTACCACAAGTGGTGCGCGACGACGGACCGACACCGGTACGCCCAGCTCTGCCGGTTCTTCACCGACGACGTCCTCCGCAGCCTCGAGGAGATCAACGTCGCCGGCGAGGCGCCCGCCGCAAGGCGCGCCGGCTCCGAGCCGCCGTTCGACGTCGAGCTCGACGTCGCCGAGCGGGTCCGTCGGATGTGGGAGTCGTACGACGTCTGAGAGCTAGCCGACCAACTTCGCCGCGCACGGCTGACGGCCCTTGACGGCGAGGTAACCGGCGTCGAACCGCTCGACTCCACCTGGGGTGTCCCCCTCCATTTCGGACGAACGCCCCACGGCCGCGTGGTCCGCGAACGGAGGAGAGGCGATCTACGGGGCCCCTCTGCCTGTCTCATGGAGCTCAATGAGCTCGAGAAGCTTCGTGTACGAAATCGTCTGACCCTCGGTGTAGGGTACCGGGCAGTTGTTCGACCAGAGACACACTGCGACGTCGAGTTGCTCGTCGCTGATCGTATACGGGACCTCGCCACTCTGGGCAAAGATTCTCGGCTCGATCACCAGCTCCTCTTGGGAGGGACATTCGTCGCAGTCTCTCAAAGCAGTGGCCCGGCTGATGTGAGCGATGACGACCTCGATGGGAAGATACGGGACGAGCACGACTTCAGAGCTGCCCCCGACCGGCTGGGTGTCCGATGTGCCGATCGCCACCTCACCCACGAGATCGTATCTTCCAACCGGGGTCGTGGCCTCCGGACGCAACTTGTAGTTGAGGACAACCGTCTCCCCTGTTATGAAGGGTCCACGGAACAGCCATTCGCGCCAGGCGATTCCGTCGCTGCCGTCCGTCGCTTGGGTTTCCCGCGTCCTCCCCTCAAGCTCCTCCGAGACACTGGTCGTCATTCCCTCTTCTGGCAGAGCCCAGCCCGCGGGGATGCGCTCCCGGACGACGAACGCACGGGCCTTGCTCGGATCGTTGACCACGATGGAGACCTGCACCTGCAGATCGAACCCGAGGAGCAGTTGTGAAGGCGACGTTGCACTGAGAGACGAGGGGAACCCGAGGACCTTGCGCGTCGCCGACACGGCGGGTGCGGGAGGAAGGACCGCGATCCGAAGCTCGTTCGAGACGACCGAATCCCCTTGGTGACTCGGCTGGCGCCACGCGGTGAGCGTCACGCGGTAGTTCCCCGGCGTTCCAAAGCGATGGACGGGAGTCGCTTCGACGGATCTCGCCCCGTCTCCGAAGTCCCAGAGGAACGACTGGTAGACATCATCGAGCGGGTCCGGCGCGAGGATCCTGAATGAGATGCTCTCTCCCGCGAAATGCGGGGGGGCTTTGAGATGCACCCCGATGGACAGCGCCTCTTCCGTCTCTTCTTCATCTTCAGAGTCCTCGTCGCCCTCTTCCTCTCCTTGCTGCGAATCGTCGCCTCGGGACGCCGCGAACGTCACGCCGACCTCCGGAGACCAGACGATGCGTGATGCATCGGTCACGGCGTGGATGTCCTCCGTGATACCGATCTGGAGGTAGTATGGGTCGCCCGCCGCAAGCGGGTCGTCTGTCTCCTGCCGAGGGAACGACCTCGCAGTGTCCCAAACAACGGCCAACCCGTTCCAGGAGCCATGCCATCCCCGGACGGTCTTGGTGGGGAACGCCGCCGGCCCGCTCTCGCGATCGGGCGCCACAGGTAGAGAGACCCACGAATCCTCGCCCCAGCTTTCTCTGCGGATCCTCAGAACGAACCAGATTCGATGGTGCGTATCGGCGGCGAGGTTGCTGATGGTCACCTTGACGTCCACCGTCTCGCCGAGAACCAGCTGAGCGCCGGGCTCGGGATCGGTCATCTCGACTTCCAGTTGACCCAACACTCCCAGAGACGGGACGACCACGAGTAGAAGCACCAGCAGAGAAGCCCATCTCCACGCGGGCAGCGTGCGCATTGCCATACCTCCTATGTCAATCGAAGTCCAGTCTGTGGGCGATCTCTGTCGGTAGCCGACCCTCCGCTCCCCAGAAGACCAGGAGATCGCCCCCTGTGGTTGTCACGACAAGGTCGGGATTCCCGTCCCCGTCGAAATCCTCGCTGGCCACAGCGTATGGCTCTCCCGATACGAGACAGACGGCTGGGCGCGCCTCGAACGATTCGCCGTTGAGGTTGCGGTAGATCAGGAGAACGGCCGAGATCGGGTCGACCACCACAAGATCGGGATATCCATCGACGTCGAGGTCGCAGAGGATGGCGTCCATCGCGTTGACCCCCGGGAGTTGCACGACCTGCCGATCGAAGCGGCCGTAATTGCGGTTGTACAGAACGTAGGCGGCCTCCTCCCCCGAGCTGAGGACGAGCAAGTCGATCCCGCCGTCCTTGTCGAGGTCCCCCGCAAGGATCGCTGTCGCCAGTGTGCCTTGCGGCAGGGCCACAGAGTCAACCGAGAACGAGAAGGCCTCGCCGTCCAGATCGCCACAAAGCAAGGTCAGCTGATCGCCCAGCAAGTCACTGACGATCAGATCCCCCAGCCCGTCGTTGTTGATGTCGGCGATGGCCGCGCCTCCGGGAGGACCCGGCAACTCGAGTGTCTCCATCGCGAACTGCCCCCCTCCTCGGCTGATGTAGACGTACACCGCAAGAGAACCCTGACAGAAGGCGACAAGGTCATCGACGCCGTCGCCGTTCAAATCATCGCTCGCGACACAGACGGGAGTCACTCCCGTCGGGAGAGCGCTCACCGTGGAAGGATCGAGTCGAGCCCCCGCCCAAAACACAATCACCTCGTTCGTGTGTGGACTCGCGACCGCGATATCGAGCTGACCATCGCCGTCCAGATCCCCTATTGCCGGGCGACACCGCGAGCAACCAGAGACCGCCGCGGTTTGGGCCGGCGAGAAAGGATCGTCGCGATCTCCGCTCCCCAGCAGAATCGACAGAACATGGGTCTCATGATCGGTCAGAACGATGTCCGGGAAAGGATCGGAATCCAACGTGACGGCGGTAAGCCGCCGCTGCCCCTGATGCAAAAATCCGACGGTTCTGGCGAGCGGGGAGCCGGTATCCGGCTCCTCGGGTGAAGATGGCAGAGCGGCCGATACCGAAGAAGGCGCAACGGCAGGTCGGAGTGACTCGAACACGCCTGCATCAATGCGTACCCCGGCGACTTCGACGCCGGAAGCGCCGTCGGTCGTGTCGTACAGTATCGTGACGTAGGAGCTGCCCTCGTAGGCGATCAAGACGTCGGACGTCCCGTTCCCGCTGAAATCGGCAGCCACCACGGCGTTCGGGATCGAAGCGAGTCTCACAGGCGAACGGAGCTCGACCGCGAAGTCCCCTGTTTCGACGCCCTTCAGGAACGTCAGGTCCCTTGAGCCGGCATTGCAGACGACCAGATCGGTGCGGCCGTCGCCGTCAAAATCCGTCCCGGTGAGGGCGGAGGGAGACGCCCCCACCGGGATGGATTCTCCCCACTCGAAGGAGTAATCAGCGGCGCCGTGCAGGACCAGGATCTCGCTGCGATCCGCGAGTGTGACTACGATACGGGGATACAAACCTCCACGGGCTTCGTCGATGAGAATCCCGGACGGCAGTCCGCCGACCCAGACGGAGGAGACGGGTGAGACGACGCTCGCAGTCGGGGCTCCACCAGCCAGCTCGGAACCGGAGAACATGAGCAACCTCTGTTGGACCGGGTCCGCCACAATGAGGTCCGGGAAGCCATCACCGTTCAGCTCACCGATCGCGATACACCCCGGAGTCTCTCCGACTTCGAGAAATGAGGGCTCAAATCCCTGGGGGCTTCCCCGAACGGGCAGGAAGACCTCGACCTTCGTGGACACGACGACGAACCCCACTTCGCCCAACCCCGCGACCGCTGTGGGAGCGACGCTCGTCTCGTAGGACACGGACTCGTCCTCCGCGAAGGCGCCGTCTCCCCTGCCCCACAGCACCGCGACTTCATTCGCCGCCGTGTTCGTAGCCGCGAGATCGAGGAGAGAGTCTCCGTCGAGATCCAGCGCCTCGATGGATGTGAACGCCGACTGCACACTGGACACGGACGCAGCAGCGTACGGGAATCCGGGCGCGAGGATCGTCGCAATGCTTCTGTTCCCGTCGGGATCCTCGATCAACAGAGCGACGTCCTCGATGTAGTCGTTGTCGAAGTCGCCGACTGCCACGTCGACGATCACCGCGTACTCCCCCGGCGGGACGATGACGGGTGGGATGAATGTGATCGGACTCTCCGGGTCTATGAGAAGAAGCGGTCCCCCGTCCTTCTCGATCTCGACCGCAACGGCCAACCACAAGGAGCCGTCGTCGACTTCGAACGTCGTGATCGCGATCGGGCCGCCACCGATTTCCGCGGGCGTTCCACTGTACGTGCGCCCGGCGGTCACGACTTGCTCCTCGAACGCGAGATCTCCGGTCTCCGAAGGCACGTTCCAAAGGATCGAGACGCTGTTGTCGATGTAATTCGCGGTCGCGATGTCTGCCCGACCGTCGCCATTGAAGTCGCCCGCGGTGACCGACACTGGACCCTCGCCGACACAGAATGCGCCCCAGTGCTCGAACTGTCGGTCGCCTGTTCCTCGCCAGACCACGACATGGTTCGAACTGAAGTACGCAGCGCAGAGGTCTGTCGCCCCGTCCCCATCGAAATCCCCCGTGGCTAAGGAAATCGGAAATCCTGAATCCGCGTAGATTTTGACGGGGTCGCTCAGTCCAGGTTCATCCGCAGATCCATACCACACACTGATCACGTTGGAGCTGCGGCAGAGCGCCGCCACGTCGTCGAGCTCATCGCCGTTGAAATCCCCGATCGCGAGCGCAAGCGGGTGTCCGCTTGTCGGGTAGGTAAGCGGACTCACCCGCGTACCGTCGAAGAAGACGTAGAGGCGATCTCCGGCGTAATCCGCGATGACTACATCGTCGTTGACCCCGGTTCCGTTGAGAGATCCGGCGGCCACGGCGCTCGGCCGCAGCTGATCGCTGACTGCATCGGGAAACTCGAAGCCGTTGACCCCTCCATCTTCGGCGTTGCTCTCGTTTTCTGGATAGCCAAAGTAAGCCACGATCCACCGGCCCGAGGCGGAGGGATCGTCGCCGCTCGCAGCGATCGACGTCGGAAGCGGCGCTTGCCGCCCGCGGGACTCACGCGGGGCGGCGAAGGTGCCGTCCCCGTTGCCGGAGTACACGTCGTACACGTACGCCTCTACCGGCACGGCCCGCTCTTCCTGGTTCCGCGCCATCCCGCTCGGCACTCCCTGCGGAGTCCGATCGATCTCCGCGAGCACCCGCTCTGCACCGCCTCCGGAGAGAACCGCCAGATTGGGACCGTCTGACGCGAGCGCCACCGGCGCCTCGGGCGCCAGTACCGCCCCTGCCCAAAGCGCGAACGCGCAGTCTTCGTCGTGGAGAAAAATGGCAAGCTCGCTGATTCCGACACACGCCGCCGCAAGGTCTGAATTGCCGGACCTGTCGAAGTCCTCTGCGATCAGCTCGCTCGGCATTGCGCCTACCGGTAGAGAGAGCGCACAGACAGGATGAAACGATCCATCGCCTCTTCCACGGTAAACGTCAACCGTGTCCGCGCAAACATTCGACACCGCGATGTCGAGGCACCCGTCCCGATCGAAGTCATCGACCACCAGCCTCGGAGGATCGCCGGAATCCGCCGCGAGGGCGCCGACGGCCCGCGGGCTTCCGAACCGGCCCCCTCCCAAGGCCGGAAGGAGGACCAGCTCCGATGCGCCGGCGATCGCGAGGTCGGGCCAACCGTTTTCCGTGAAGTCTCCCGCCGCTACGGACTGAGGCTCCAAGCAGGCTTGATACGTCGGACAGGTTATCGACTGACCGTCGTTCACGGCATCGAGCCCGACGAACGTCCCGTTCCCCCGCCCGATCAGGGGGATCGCCAGGCCTCCCTGCGGTCCCCCTTTGAGCAGCACGAGATCCAGGACACCGTCGTTGGTTAAGTCGGCCGCGGTAACGGCCGTCGGGTATTGGGCCGCCGTGGCCTGGAAGTCGGCCTCCGCCGCGCGGTAGATCGGCTTCAACGACATCAACTCCGACAGCGCCTCCCTGCGGCCCCGTTCCAGATCGTAATCCAACGGCATGGTCGGATCGTCTTCGAAGATCCTGAGGGCCGTCGGTGTCAGGAAGTGCCCCTTGTCGTTCCCGGGGAGGATGTAGAATCCGTGCCTCGCAGCCACCGCGAGGTCGGCAGCCCCGTCGCCGTTGAAGTCCTCGGCCACCATGGAGACGATGTCCCGCGGAAACTGAACGATCTCCTCGGCTTTCTCTATCAGTTCGTAGCTTGGGGGGTCGAAGAAGAGGTTGTTGCCCGAACCGATCACCGATGGGTCCGCCAGGCCGGCGAGATCCATGTTCAGAAGGGAAACAAAGCCTGTCGAGATCTCAACCGCGAAGATATACGGGCTTCTCGGGATCAAGAGAGCGTCCAGCGGTCCGACGTACTCATCTCCCCCAATCTCGAGGCGATAGACGGTGCCATAGGTGATCGAGCCGGGGTAGACGGGGTCGCCGTCATCGAAGAACCTCTCCTCAGCTGTCACGTTCCAACCGCTCGGCGTTCTGACAGGCACCCCCACCTCAATGCCCTCCTCCTTGCTCCAATCCAGCTCGGAGGACAGCTCGGAGGAGAGACGCACCAGGATTGGATCCTCGGGGAAGAACTGCGCCAGATCCGTCATCTGGACGAAGTTCGTGACCCACGTCTCGTCGCCCTCGGTCGCGACGACGGCGAGCCGTGGATTTCGGGTCTCCGAGGCGGGAACGAACACCATGTCCGTCGGGATTCCCGTGATGTTCAGTTCGGTCCATTCCGATCCTTGCAGCGATTCGCTGGCCACGAGAAGCATGGCCACTGCCACCGCGAGCGCCTCCAATCCGATAATGCAACCTCGAACTCTCTCTTTCGGTATCCTCACGGTGCTCGACCTCCCTGCAAATTGCACTTACGTTGACAGTAAGTGGCTGGAACTAGTCTAGTATGCGGCGTAGGACAAGTCAACGCCTCAGGATTCGGGGCCGGCCTTCGCGCTCGCCGGTCGGGCGAAGATCGATCGCGCCGGCGTGGCCGCGACCTCGAAGCCCACTCGGGGGGGACTTGCTCGCCGTCGGATGTGGGAGTCGTACGACGTCTAGGACTGGCCGACCAGCTTCGCCGCGAGCTCCGCGGCCTTTTGCTTCACGTCGTCGCCGAGCTTGCCCGGCTCCGAGCAGCCGGGGACGATCCACGGATCGATCAGATCGTACTTGGTGTAGCCCGCGTACCGGACGAACTGGTCGCGGGCCCACTCGGCGTTCCGCTCGATCGGGCCCATGCAGGTCACCAGCAGCGTCGTCTTGGCCCCCTCGACGAACGACCGGTGATTCGGCCCGCCGTAGTCCCTGACGAGGCAGAACGTCCGGTCGAGGAGCGACTTCAGCTGACTGGAGACGCTCCACATGTACAGCGGGGAGGCGTAGACGACCGCGTCCGCGCCCGTCATGGCGGCGAGGATCGGCTCCGCGTCGTCGTGGAGGACGCATCCCGGCTCGTCCGCCGACTCCATGCACGTGAAGCACGCCTGGCAGCCCTTGATGTCGAGATCGTTGAGGTCGAACCGCTCGACCGAGTGGCCCCCCTCTCTGAGCGCGCCCTCGACCCAGCCGAGGACCGTCGCGGTGTTCCCTTGAAGCCGGGGTCCGCCGAAGATCGTCACGATGTTCATCGGTCTCCCTCCTCTCGCGGAGTATAGGCGCCCCTCGTGCGCGGAGGCAATCCGCCGCGTTATGAACCGTCCGGCCGCATCGGTTCACTCAGGCGCGCCCCGATCACCACCACAGACCGACGATCGGCTGCCGAACGGCGATCGGGACGTAGCTGTTCACGACGTCGACGAACGCTTCGACGTACGCGTCCGCGGAGACCTCTCCCCTTCGGGCGAGGATCCCCAGCCGAAGGACCTCGGCGACCTCGCCGATCGCTCCGGCGTACCCACGGGCGTATTCGATCACGGTTCCCTCCCGCTCGTGGAGCGCCTCGAGGACTTCGGGCGTCGGATCGCCGTTCGCCGCTCGGAGGAAACCGTCGACCTCGTCGAGCCACCGTTCTTCGGCCGCTCCGCGGTAGACGGCTTCCGCGACCGCCTCGATACGCGCCCGCTGTTCCTCGTCGAGCAGCGGGGCGAGAAGCGTCGCCCGCAACCGAAACGCGTCGCGCAGCCAGCGGTAGACGTGCACGGAGCCCGCAGGCGGATCGACGGCGCTGGCCTCCTCCGTCCATGCGTCGAGGAACGCGTCCCACGACAGCCCGTACGCGTCGACGAACGCCGCATCGAACCCAGCCCACGACGTGAAGAGCGGATTCCAGAAGATCGACCGACACGGGCCGCTCAAGACGGACCACAGCACGTCCGGCGGAGCGCGGCGGGCGAGCGCGTCGACCCAGCTCGCGCCCAAATCGCGAAGCAAGAACATCGGAGCCCGCGAGAGGTCGTGGCCCTCCGCGAGCCAGATCGAGACCGGTCCGGCCGTACGGAGCTCGAAGCGATCGAGGTACCCGAGCGCGTACTCGGTGTGCCTCGCCGTCCCCGACCTCAAGAGGTCCATGTACGGATAGGCCGAACATGTGGATTCGACGTCCCATTGGATGACCTGCAGCGCTCCGGTCAGCTGGTAGACGAAGACCCGCTTCCAATCGCTTTTGGGGTAGCAACAGACGAACAACAGCGAGCGGCTGCGGATCGTCGCGTCCTCGGGAAGCCGGTCGAGAAAGGCGCGAGGGCAGTACCATGACTCGTACGCCGAGGAGTAGAAGGTGGTGAGGCCGACAGCGTCGAACCGATCGAGGTCGCGACGCATCGTCTCCGCGTCCGCGTACAGCGCGACCGTCGCCAGAGGAACATCGGACGGGCCGAAGTAGACCGACAGCGGAGAGGTCTGAGGCGGGGTGCAGGCCGCCGGCAACGGGTCGGGGATCCAGTACTCCCTGACCTCGCCAAGAAGCGCTTCGAGCTCCTCCGGGACGTCAGACTCGACCGGCGACGCGCTCCAGACGCAAATTTCGGACGCGGTCTGGACGGTCCACTCCGCCTGCGCCGCACCGGTCCACAAGATCGATACGGCCAGCGTCGCGACGAGGGCACGCACAGTCTCTCCCTTCACGTCATCTAGGGTACTGCGTGACACCCTATGTTAGGGAACCAGGGGAACCGCTTCAAACGAGGTGGCCGCCGCGGGAGGCGAAGAGAACGGCGGGGCCGTGTCGGCCCCGCCGGTTGAACGCAGCGTGTCTGTCGCCGTCTACCTACTCCTTGTAGATGTCCGCGATCGTGATGTCCATCGTGATGTCGACCCGGACGCCCTGCACGCCGGGCAGCCACGCGGCGATCATCTCGTCGGTCATCGACCACAGCGGGATCCACGGCACGTCCTGCGTGCTCAGGATCTGGATCGCTTCGTACAGCGACGCCCGGACGTCCTTGTCCACCGTGGTCGTCGCGAGGTCCATCAGGTTCTTGTACGCCTGATAGTTCGGATGGTGGTTGAAGTACGTGCCCAGCGACTCCGGCGACTCGGTCGTCCAAGGTGCCAGGAAGTTGGACGGCTCGTAGTAGTCCGGGTGCCAACCGAGCAGGAACATATCGAACCCACCGGAGCTCATCCGCTCGACGTACGCGCCCCACTCGAGGACCTGAATCGTGATGTTGATGACCCCGGCCTCCTCGATGCTGCCCTTGAGGACCGCGGCGACATCGGCCTCGAAGGTGCCGTAGTGCTTCGGCGTGTACCATAGGTTGAGCTCCAGGGGGTTGCCTTCGTCGTAGCCGACCTGGGCGAGCAGCTGCCTCGCCACCTCAAGATCGCGCTCGGGGAAGGTCGGCAGCGCGCCGAAGAACGGCGGATCGACCGCCGGAACCATCGTGTAGATCGGTTCCACGGTCCCACTGAAGACCTGGTCGACGATCGCCGCGCGATCGACCGCGTAGCAGATCGCCTGTCGAACCTGCGGCACGTCCACAGGGGACTGCGTCACGTTGAACAGCATGTACCGAACCCCCGGGCTCGGCGGGAACGCCTGGATGATCACGTCCGGGTTCGCTTCCAAGTCCGCCACGTCCTGAGGCGCGAGCGTTCGGAAGACGACGTCGACGTCGCCGGCTTCGATCGCCGCACGGAGGGTGGCCGCGTCGGCGTACATCTGCTCGATGACGTCGGCGGTCTTCGGGGCCTCCCCGTAGTAGCCTTCGTACGCCTGGTAGATCACGTGCTGATCCGCAAGATGCTCGATCAGGATGTACGGGCCCGTCCCGGCGAACTGGCCGTTGGCGAAGTCATCGTCCGGCACCGACGCCGGCGAGTAGATCAGCGCCGGAGCGATCTGATCGGACATCCGTTGGTCGAAGATCGCGTCCGCCTGCGTCAGATAGATCTTGACCGTCAGCGGATCGACGACCTCGATGCGATCGATGACCTTGATCAGGCCCACGCCGCCTTCCGGACCGTCCAGACGGAGCGTGCGATCGAGCGAGTACTTGACCGCGTACGCGTCACAAGGCTCACCGTCCCAGAACGTGATCCCGGGGCGGATGTAGAACGTCCACTCCAGTCCGTCGGCCGACACGCTCCACGATTCGGCGATCGCCCCGACGAACTCGCCCGTCTCGGAATCGAACTTCGTCAGCGCGTCCGTGACGTTCCTCAGGACGTGCCACGAGAAGTGGTCGTAGCTGTTCGCAAACGAGAGCTCCGTGACGCGGTCCGTCGTTCCGATGATCAAGGGCTCGTCCGCGGCGACCGTGAAGAGCCCGACCGCCGAAACCACAGCCAGGGCCAGTACAATCCACAACACCTTTCGCATGGTGGTACCTCCTTGAAAGATCGCCCCGTTGCCTCTGGGCAGCTGGGGCTATATCCTACGATCCAGTGCAGGGGCGCTTCGATGAACAACCTAGCACCAATGCGGCGGAGAAGTCAAACGCGCTTTCGCTTTCTCTTCGGATTCACGAGGTCGCTGATCCCCTCGCCGATCAGTCCGAACCCGAGAGAGAGAGCGATGATCATGATCCCGGGGAAGGTGATCAGCCACCACGCGCCGGACTGCAGGTACTTCTGACCGTTCTGAATGTCGAACCCCCAGTCCGGTGCCGGCGGGGGCAGCCCGAACCCGAGAAACGAGAGCGCGGCGACCGTGAGGATCGCGTCAGCCAGGTTGAACGATGAGACCGCCATGATCGCGTTGACCGTGTTCGGCGCGACATGCCGGAGGACGATGCGCGTGTTGCTCGCTCCAACGGCTCGAATCGCCTCGATGTACGACGTCTCCCGGACCTGCAAGACCTCGGCTCGCGTCACGCGGAAGTAGGTCGGGATGTAGACGAACCCGACCGCCCAGATCATCGGCGCGATCCCCGATCCGAACATCGCGACCAGGACGATCGCGAGGATCATCGAAGGGAAGGAGTAGATGGCGTCCATCGTCAGGGACAGCACCCGATCCAGCCATCCGCCGGCAAACCCGGAGATCCAACCGAGCAAGGAGCCGACCGTCATACTCAGAGCGACGGCGGAGAAGGCCACGATCAGCGACGCCTTCCCTCCGCTCAGGATGCGGCTGAACACGTCGCGTTGCAGCTGGTCCGTCCCCATCCAGTGGGCCGCACTCGGCCCCTCCAGCCGAGGGGCGTCCCGGTAGAGGGACGGATGATAGCCGTTCAGCGCGGGGAGTCGGTTTGCCAGCACGGTCATCAGGACGAACGCGACGACGACGACGAACCCGACCTTCAGGACGTGCTGACCACGCAAGGCGATGCGACCTCGACTCGCCTTTCGCACGATCCAGAAGAGCACCGCCACCAACCCGTGCGGCTGGACGGGACGTCGAGGGCTTGGATCGGGCATCTCAGTACCTCACCCGCGGATCGATCATCGAGTAGAACACGTCCACGATCAGGTTGATCACTGAGATAAACAGCGCGATGAACACCACGCTGCCCTGGATCGCATAGTAGTCCCTCGCCTCGATCGACCGCACGAGGTAGCTCGCGATCCCCGGCCACGAGAAGACCGTCTCCGTCAGAACGGCTCCACCCATCAGAACCGCGAACTGAAGGCCGAAGACGGTGACGATCGGGATGAGGGCGTTCCGCAGCGCATGCCGAAGCACGACCACGCGCTCTCGGAGCCCCTTGGACCGGGCCGTGGTGATGTAGTCCATGTCGAGGACCTCGAGCATGCTCGCCCTCGTGATCCGGCCCTGGAGGCCCGTGAGGGCAATCCCGAGCGTGATCGACGGCAGAACGAGATGCCGCACGATGTCGGCCAGCGCCTTCCCGTCCCAGCGGAGGACCGCATCGAGCATGTAGAAGCCGGTAATCTGCTTGAACGTGAACGCCATCCGACCGCCGAGACGGCTGGCCACCGGCAGCCAACCGAGCTTGACGGCGAAGATGACCTGCAGCATCAGGCCGAGCCAGAAGAGGGGCATCGCAAACGAGGCGATGTGGAAGACACGGACCGCGTGGTCGGCCGGCCGATCGGCTCGTGTGGCGGCGATCAGCCCGGTGGTGAACCCGAACACCGCCGCCACGAGGATGCCGCACACCCCCAACTCGATCGTCGCCGGAAACCGGAGGAAGAGCTCCTGAAGAACCGGCTTGCCGGTCCGATACGACGTCCCGAAGTCGCCGCGGACTACCCCTGCGAGGTACTGCGCGTACTGCACGTAGAGCGGCTGGTCGAAGCCGTACCGGTGCTCGTACTCAGCGATGACCTCCGCGGACACGTTGCGGCCGCCGAGCATCGACATCACGGGATTCCCCGGCATGACCCGCAATAGCAGGAAGACGACGGTCAGAAGGATGAACACCATCGGGATCGTTAGCAAAACGCGCTGGATGATGTAGCGGCCGACTCCGCCCATGCTACCTCCCAACAGGCCCGTCGCTCGGGGGTGCGGCCAGTATAGAGACGCGGCGCGCCCCACTCAACCGGTTCCGGCAATGAGCCGTCACGACGGCACGCTCGGACCCTCGGGCCCTTCGAGGAGGGACGTGCCTTGAAACGTCAGATCGGTGATGAACATGTGCCCCGGGGCGTGGGTGATCATCCGCGGGACGCGGCTCCGCTCGGCCGCCGCCTGGGCGGTGACCCCGCAGGCCCAGAAGACGGGGACCTCTCCTTCGCGGACGGGGACCGCGTCGCCGTAGTCCGGGCGCTCGAGATCTTCGATTTCGAGCGCCTCAGGCGAACCGACATGCGTCGGTTCGCCATGTGCGAGGGGGAGGCCGCGCGTCAGCGCAACGACGCGGTCGACGTCGTCCCGACGGATCGGGCGCATCGACACGACCAGTGGGCCGGAGAACCGACCGACCGGCTCTGTCTCCCGGTTCGTGACGTACATCGACACGTTGTAGCCGAGCTCGAGATGCCGAACGGAAACGCCATTCGCCCGAAGCAGTGCGTCGAAGGTGAAGCTGCAGCCGATCAGGAACGCGACGAAGTCGGCGCGCCAGAGCGTCACGATGTCGGTCGGCTCCTCGTCTACCCTGCCTGCGCAATAGACGCGGTATCGCGGCAGGTCGAGGCGGACGTCGGATTCGGGCGCGATCTTCGTCGGCGTCGGAGATCCGGGCTCGGTGACGTCGAGGAGCGGGAGCGCACGGGGATTGGCGCGGCAGAACCGCTCGAACTCCGCCGCGAAATCGCCCGGCAAAACGACGAGGTTCGCCTGAACGTAGCCGGGAGCGAGGTCGGCCGTCGGGCCGGTCCACTCGCCGGCCCGGATCAACGCCCGGGCCTCCCGCGCGGTCAGGTCGCTCGGCCGAACGCCTTCGCTCTCGTCCATGCCGACATCTTCGGGGCGGATCCTCCCGCTGGCAAGGGTCGGCCGTGGATCTCGAGTTGGCGAAGGCCGCCGTCGTCGCTATCTTGGGAGGCGTATCGGCGCGTTCGGACGGTCGGGAAGGAGGTCGACATGCCGATCCAGAAGCTCAAGAAGTTCCTCGACGACAACGGGATCAAGTACGTCTCGATTCAGCACTCCGCCGCCTACACCGCGCAGGAAGTCGCCGCGCTCGCGCACATCCCCGGAGAGTTGATGGCGAAGACGGTGATGGTGAAGATCGACGGGAAGATGGCGATGGCCGTCGTTCCCGCGTCGCACCAGATCGATTTCGATCGACTCCGCGAGGTCGCCGGCGCCGAGAGCGCCGAGCTGGCGAGCGAAGAGGAGTTCAAGGACTACTTCCCCGCCTGCGACGTCGGCGCGATGCCGCCGTTCGGCAACCTCTACGACATGCCCGTCTACTGTGCCAACGTCCTCTCCGAGGACCTCGAGATCGCGTTCTCCGCCGGCTCGCATTCGGAGCTGATCCGGCTCGCCTTCGCCGACTACGAGCAACTCGTCCAGCCGGAGATCGCCACCTTCTCCAAGCGGGTGCCGTAGCTCGCCGGGCATCGCCCGACGAGCGTTCGTCTCGAACCCCTTGACGGCGCGGGGTTCCCGCTGTAGTCTGGCTCACTTCACGCGCAACGGGAGGTGAGCGGCATGCAGCATCGACATCGAGTCACGGGTGATTGCGTTTGTCCTCCGCTCGCCTCCGTCGCGATCGGCTGATCGAACGCCGCATCGCACATCCTTCATTGACCGTCTGAACCGGACCGACCCGGACGCTCCGTTCCCCCGGGGCCGGCTCCCGTTCCCCTCGAAGGAGGCATCATGAACGTCGCGGATTCCGTGCTCGACCTGGTCGGCAACACGCCGCTCGTTCGGCTCCGCGCGACGGAGCGCGGCCGAGCCGAGGCGATCTACGCGAAGCTCGAGCGGTTCAACCCCGTCGGAAGCGTCAAGGACCGGATCGCTTTGGCGATGATCGAAGACGCCGAGGCGCGCGGCGCGCTCGCCGAGGGAGGCGTCATCGTCGAGCCGACATCCGGCAACACCGGGATCGCCCTCGCCGTGGTCGGCACGGTGAAGGGGTATCGGGTGATCCTGACGATGCCCGACACGATGACCGTCGAACGGCGGACGATGCTCCGGGCGCTCGGGGCCGAGGTCGTGCTGACCCCGGGCGCCGACGGGATGCGCGGGGCGATCGCCGGGGCCGAGCGGATCGCAGAGGAGACGCCGGGGGCGTTCGTCCCCGGGCAGTTCGACAATCCGGCGAACCCCCGGGCCCACGAGCGGACGACGGCCCAGGAGATCTGGGCCGACACGGACGGCGCGGTCGACATCGTCGTCGCCGGGATCGGAACCGGCGGGACCGCGACCGGCCTCGCGCGGGCGCTGAAGCGGGTGAAGCCGTCCGTCCGCGTGATCGGCGTCGAGCCGTCCGGCTCCCCGTCCCTCACCGAAGGGCGGGCCGGGAAGCACGCGATCCAGGGGATCGGCGCCGGCTTCCGCCCTTCGATCCTCGAGCTCGAACGGCTCGACGAAGTCGTCGCCGTGACGGACGACGACGCCGCGCGGTGGACCCGCCACCTCGCCCGGTCCGAGGGGATCTTCGCCGGGATCTCGTCCGGGGCGGCCCTCGCCGCGACGGTCGCGGTCGCGGGGCGGCCGACCTCGGACGGCGCGGTGATCGTCGTCGTCCTGCCGGACGGCGGCGAGAAGTACCTGTCGAGCGATCTGTGGGAGGTCGACGATGCTTAGGCGAATCCGAGAAGACATCCGGGCCGTGAAGGAGAAGGACCCCGCGGCGCGGAACGCGCTGGAGATCGTCCTCGCGACGCCCGGCGTCTGGGCGATCTGGATGCATCGGATCAGCCACTGGCTCTGGCTTCACGGCGCCAAGCTCCTCGCTCGATGGCTGTCGCACGTCGTCCGGCGCCGGACCGGGATCGAGATCCACCCCGCCGCGCGGCTCGGTCGGCGGATCGTCATCGACCACGGGATGGGCGTCGTGATCGGCGAGACGGCCGTCATCGGCGACGACGTGCTCATCTACCAGGGGGTGACCCTCGGCGGCGTGAAGCGGAACGGCGGGAAGCGCCATCCGACGGTCGGGAACCGCGTGCTGCTGGGGGCGCAATCGACGCTCCTCGGGCCGATCACGATCGGCGACGACGCTCGGATCGGGGCGTGCGTGACGCTCCGCCAATCCGTGCCGGCGAGGGCGTCCGTCCGCGAGGAGGTCGTCATCTCCGTCCTCCACGACGACGAACGCGAGGACGGCGCCGTCCGGGTCGAGGGCTGAGTCGGTCGCTACCGGCTCTCGATCAGGGCGCGGACGAGCTCGCTCGCCGGCCGCTCGCGGATCTCGTCCGGCGTCCCAACCTGGACGATCCGTCCCTCGTCCATCACCGCGATCCGGTCGGCGACGGCGAACGCGTCCTCGAGGTTGTGGGTGACGTAGATCGTCGTGATCCGATCCTCGTCGTGGCGCACCCGCAACTCCTTTCGAGCGGTCGTGCGGCTGATCGGATCGAGGTTGGAGAACGGCTCGTCGAGGAGGAGGATCCGCGGCGGCAGGGCGACGGCGCGTCCGAACGCGACGCGCTGCTTCTCCCCCTCCGAGAGCTGCCTCGGACGGCGCGGGTAGAGCCGCTCGCTGATCCCGATCCGCGCGGCGATCCCGTCGACGATTCTTCGGAGCCGGTCGGGCTTCGTCCGCCGGAGGTTGAGCGGGAAGCCGAGGTTGGAGTACCCCCGATCGGAGAACACCTTCAGGTGCGGATAGAGGGCGTAGTCCTGGAAGACCATCCGGACGCGCCGCTCCCCGGCCGGCAGACGGTCGACCGCTTCACCGTCGAACAAGACGCTCCCCTCGGTCGGCTCGGTCAGGCCGGCGATCAGCCGCAGGAGCGTCGTCTTCCCGCAGCCCGTCGGCCCGACGACGGCGATCAGCTCTCCCGACTCGACGTCGAGCGTCAGCCGGTCGACCGCGACCACGTCGGGATACCGCTTCGTCAGCCCGTCAAACCGTACGCGCGTCATCCTTCCCTCCGAACGAGAGTCTAGGCTTCTCCGGAAGGAGGGCAAGTGCCGCGCGGCATCAGCCGGAGGCGTAAGAAGCGACGATCTCGCCGAAGACGACCAGGTGATGGTCGCCGTTCGCGTAGAACCGGTCGAGCACCTCGTCGGAGCGGAAGTCCTCCCGTTCCTGCTGCGTCCGGGCGACGATCCGGCACTCGTAGTGCAGCGCGCACTCGTCGATGACCGGCGTCTCGACCGCCTTCCCGGGGACCATGGTGAGACCGCACGCCGCGGCCTTGTCGAGGTCCCGCCCCGACTTCGTCCCGCAGAGCGTCAGCGCGTCCTTCAGTCCGCCGCGCGGCGGGACGTTGATCGTGAACGAATCCGACGACCGCAGGCATTCGTACGTGTACCGGCTCGTCCGGACGAGCGCCGTGAACATCGGGCGGCTCCACACGATCCCCACCTGCCCCCACCCGATCGTCATCGGGTTCGGTTTCCCGTTCGCGTCGAGCGCGACGAGGAACACCCCGTTGGCCGTCAGCGCGTCGCGCAGCCGCTTCGCCCCCTCGACCCACTCGATGTCACGCTTCATGCGGTTCCTCCTTCCGGTTCTTCCGCCGATGATACCCGACGGTCCTGCGGGCGCGGACGGTCGGTGTGCCCGCCCGGGGGATTCGCTACACTCCGTGCGCACAAGAACGCAAGGAGGAAGGCGAGTGCGAACGGGACGGAACCGCGCGGGGGAGCTCGATGAAGGCCGGCCTCTGTAGTGTGCTGGTCTTCTTTTCCGTTCTCGTCGCGCTGTCGTCCGTCGCCTTCGCCGCCGGCCCTCCGGTCCTCCTCGTCTACGGCTTCCAGCCGATCCCCGGCTTCCGCGCGACGGAGCTCTGGGCGGACGTCGCCGAGCGGCTCGCCGGCCGCCCGATCGCCCAGACCCAGACGATCGAGATCGAGACGGGACACAACCTGTTCCACCTCCCGGCCGGCGACGCGGAGCATCGGGACGTCTTCCTCTCCGACTACGCGCTCCCGTACGAGCCGACGGTCCGCGACCTCCGGTTCTACGCCGACCGTCTGGCCGACGAGATCGCGTGGATCACGGACACGGTCTCCGTGCCGGAAGTCGACGTCGTCGCCCACAGCATGGGCGCCCTCGTCGCCCGCGCCTACCTCGAGGCCGACGACTTCGACGGGATCCTCGGCGACGACGACTTCCCCGACTACGGGACCGAGTACCGCGGCGACGTCCGCACGCTGATCACCGTCGCCGGTCCGCACCACGGCGCGTACCTCGTGACGTTCGGCACGTGGCTGAGCCGCCTCGGACGGCAGCTGAGCCCGGAGGGGACGTTCCTCGAGCTGCTGAATCGGGATCGCGTGGTCGACGACCGCCTGACGTCGCTTCGTCCGGACGTCCGATACGTCTCCATGGCCGGACAGACGTGCTTCGGCTGCGGCCTCCGCCGCGACGAAGAGGCGTGCCTGCGCGAGTGCGTCGACGCCGGCCTCGCTTGGCAGGGTTCGGACCTCGTCGTGCTGATGGCCTCGGCGTACCTTCCCGAGGCGGAGAACGTCGCGTGCATCGGGATGGACCACGTCGACATGCACGCGCATCCGGTACTGGCCGAGACGATCGAGGCGATCCTCGACGGCGGCCCGGCGCCGAACGCGATCTACGCATCGCCCGAGCTCCGAACCGACGCGCCGAGCGACTAGGCCTACCGCATCAGGCCGAATCGATCGAGCGGCCAGACGCGCAGGTACGGCTCGCCGATGAAGTCCTTCTCGTCGACGAACCCCCAGAAGCGCGAGTCGAACGAGTTCTGCGAGTTGTCGCCGAGGACGAAGTAGTGCCCCTCGGGCACGAGGGTCGGCTCGACGCCGTAGCGGAAGCGCGGGTCGTTGGAGTAGTAGTAGCGGTCGAATCGCGGATCGGTCAGCTTCTCGCCGTCGACGTAGAGGTCGCCGCCCACGATCTGGACTGTCTGCCCACCGACCGCGATGAGGCGCTTGACGTAGCGCATCCTCTGCTCACGCGTCTCGATCCCGAGGTCCGCGAGGGCCGCGCCGTCGGCCGCCTTGCTTCCGAGCTCGTACTGGCGGCCGCCGACGACCGTCAGCCGGATCTCGGCGCCGTCCGGCAGGGAGGCGAGGTGCGAATCGGCCGCTTCGGTCGAGTAGACCGGCTCGCTGTTCAGATAGAGGAGCTGGTCACCGGGCGTCACGCCCGCGGCTTCGGCGATCGAACCTTCGTCCACCGAGCGGACGAGTACCTGCTCGGTGTGGCGGAAGACGACGATGTCCCCAGGCTTCGGATCGCGGAAGTAGTAGGTGATCCGGTCGACGAAGAACGAGTCCTTCGGATCGATCGTCGGGATCATCGACCCGGTCGGCACGTGCATCCGGACGGTGACGAAGCTCATGATCAGCACGGCGAGGATCCCGGCGACGACGAGGACCTCGGTCCACTCGAGGACCTCCCGCATGACGCGCCCCGGCTTGTATCCGAAGTGCCAGACCAACCGGAGGATCCACGCCGGCTTCTTCTCCTTCTTCTTCCGTCTCCGCTTCATCGGGTCCTCCCTCGCCCACCGCGCGACGGTCCATGCTATCCGAACAGGATCGACTGCGCAGCCGCGACGCCGCTGCCGAGCTCGAAGTCGTGGCCGCAGGCCCGCAGCCCCGCCTCGATCGCGCCGACCGTCGCGAGCAGGTCGCCGGGGCCCGTCGCCCCCATGTGGCCGATGCGGAAGGACTCCGATCGGATCTCCGGATGGAGGCCGCCGGCGAGGATCGCGCCGGCCTCGCGGATCCTCGGGAGGAGGTCGGTGCCGTGGACGCCCTTCGGGTATCGCGGCGCGGAGAGCGTGTTCGCGGCGTGCTCGTCGGACGTCGGGATCTGACCGAGGCCGAGCGCCCGGATCGCGGCGCGGCAGGCGCGCCCGAGCCGCTCGTGGCGCGCGACGCGCTCCTCCATCCCCTCTTCGAGGATCTGCCCGAGGCTGACGTCGAGGGCGCAGACGAGGTTCACCGCCGGCGTCCCGAAGTAGCTCGGCACCCGCTTCTCGTAGGCCGCCATGATCGGGAGCCACTTCGCCCAGTCGGCGTAGTAGTTGGCGACCTTCGTCCTCCGCTTGCCCCACGCGCACAGCAGGTTCTGACTGACCACCAAGAGCGCGAGGCCGGGCGGGACGCCGATCGCCTTCTGCGACGCGGTCAGGACGACGTCGATCCCCCACGCCTCCTGGCGAAGCGCCTCCCCGGCGACCGAGCAGACGCCGTCGAGCACCGTGAACAGGCCGTGCTCGCGGCCCAACGCGCCGAACCGCTCGGCGTCGATCCGGACGCCGGTCGACGTGTCGACGTGCGTCGCCGTCATCAGCTTGTAGTCGCCCGACCCGAGCGTCGCCTCGACCTCCGCGAAGTCGATCGTCTCGCCGACCGGGGCGCGGATCGCGGTTACCTCGGCCCCATAGCGGGAGAGCAGGTCCTCGAACCGGTCGCCAAAGACGCCGGTGGAGAGGACCAACGCCCGGTCGCCCGGCTCGACCAGGTTCGCCCCGACGGCGTCCATCGCCAGCGTCCCCGAGCCGGCGAGGACGAACGGCTGCCCGGTCGGAGCCAGCCATACCTCGCGCATCCGCTCGAGCGCCCGGCCGAACGTGTCGATGAAGTCGGGCGAGACGTGGCTCGTCGTCGGGGCGCCGAGCGCCCGGAGGACGGCCGGATCGAACTCGATCGGCCCCGGGATCATCAGCAGCGGGCGGTCCTTCATCGGACGGTCGCCTCCTTCTCGGGATCGAGGATCCGCGCCTCGATCAGGATCGAACGCAGCGCTCGGCGCTGCTCCTCGCCGAGCGGAAGGAGCGGCGGTCGCACCGGGCCGCCGCGCAGCCCGAGCATCTCCATCGCCGCCTTCAGTCCGGGCACGCCCCATCGCCGCGTCACCGCGATGTTCGCCGGGATCATCCGAACCTGGATCTCTCTCGCCCCGTCGACGTCCCCTTCCGCGAACCGCCGGTGGATTTCGACGCACGCCTCCGGCGCGACGTTCGCCAGCGCGAGCACGCCGCCGACCGCGCCGACGGTGAGCGCCGGCAGCAGGAAGTCCGCCGATCCGGCGAAGAGCCGGATCCTTTCGCCCGCCTCGCCGCGGATCCGGCCGAGCTTGACGACGTCCCCGCTCGATTCCTTCAGGCCGACGATGTTGCCGTGGCCGGCGAGGTCGACGATCAGCTCCGCGCTCAGGTCGATCCCGGTGCACGCCGGCACGTTGTACAGGACCAAGGGGATCGGCGAGGCGTCGGCGACGGTTCGGAAGTGCCGTCCGAGCGCGACGTCGGTCATCTGCCCCTCGTAGTAGGACGGCGGCAGGACGAGGGCGAAATCGGCGCCGGCGTCCGCGGCGGCCCGCGTGAGGGCGATCGTCGCTCGCGTCGACTGGAGCCCGGTCCCGACGATGACCGCGCGATCTTCGGGGGTTCCCGCTCTCGCCGCCTCGACCAAGCGGAGCTTCTCCGCCTCGTCGAGCAGGACCGCCTCGCCGTTCGAGCCGAGGACGACGATCCCGGCCAGATCGAACCGGCTCCACCAGCCGAGGTTCCCGGCGAGCGCGGGGAGGTCGATCTCGCCGTCCGCGTCGAACGGCGTCGGGATCGGCGGGAAGATTCCCTCGAGCCGCGGCATCTCAGCCCCCATGGCAAGACTGTACTCGAATGCCGTATGTCACGCGAGATGGCGCTCCGTGAACCACACCGAGATACCAACGGCAGTTTGCCGTTCATCGACAAACTCCCCCGTGACACGGTACCACAGGCTGGTTTTTTCGTCTGGCCTGTGGTACCGTGTCACGCGAGGTATGTCAGGCGCGCGCCACCCAGCCTCGCTGGGCGGCGCGTTTCGTTGTCAGGAGGGCGCATGGCCGTACGAATCGCCGTCGTGGTCGGGTACTTCGTCGTCCTTCTCGGGATCGGCTTCTGGGCGATGCGCCGGGCGCGCGGGACGAGCGAGGACTACTTCATCGCCTCGAGGACGACGAGGCCGCTCGTCCTGTTCCTCACGATGGCGGCGACGAACTTCAGCGCGTTCACCGTCTTCGGCTTCGCCGGCGCCGGGTGGGAGAGCGGCTACGCCTACTATCCGATCATGGGATTCGGGACCGGTTTCATGGCGCTGACGTTCGTCCTGATCGGCCGGCCGGCCTGGCAACTGGGGAAGGAGCACGGGCTCGTCACGCCGCCGGAGCTCGTCTACCGACTGACCGGGAGCCCGGTGCTCCGCTTCCTCTTCTTCCTCGTGATGACGGTCTTCACCGTCCCGTACCTGGCGATGCAGCCGATGGCCGCCGGCTACGCGCTCGAGTCGCTCCTCGGGATTCCGTACTTCGCCGGCGCGGCGCTGATCACGGTTGTCATGCTTCTCTACACGTTCCGGAGCGGGTTCCGCGGCGTCACGCGGACCGACGTCTTTCAGGGCGGGATGATGATCGTCCTGCTCGTCGTCGCGGTGGCGATCATCGCCGGACGCTTCGGGGGGCTGACAGAGGCAAACCGGACCGTCATGCGCGACTTCCCCGAGCTGTTCGCCCGCCCCGGCCTGGGCGCGATCTACACGCCGGGCGTCTGGTTCGGCTACATGCTCCTCTGGTCCCTTTGCGACCCGATGTTCCCGCAGCTGTTCCAGCGGTTCTACGCCGCGAAGAGCCCGCGCGGGCTGACGACGACGATGTCGCTGTATCCGCTGCTGACCGGGTTTTTGTTCCTCCTGCCGGTGACGATCGGCGTCCTCGGGCGGCTTTCCTTCCCGGAGCTCCCGGAAGGGGCGGCCGCCGATCGGATCCTCCCGCTGATGCTCGCCGAGCACGCGCCGCCGGCGATCGAGGCGCTCGTGCTGACCGCGGCGCTCGCCGCGCTGATGTCGACCCTCGACTCGCAGCTGCTGACGCTGTCGTCCATGTTCGCGCGAGACGTCGCCGGTCCTGTCCGGCGACATCTCGCGAAGCGAAACGGCGGAAAGGCCGCCCTTCCGCAGTCGGACGACGTACCGCAGTGGGTCAGCAAGAGCTTCGTCGTGGTCCTCGCGCTCGTCGGGCTGGCGATCGCCTACAACCCGCCGGCGACGTTCCGCGTCCTCGCGACGCAGACGTTCACCGGCCTCGCCGTCCTCTTCCCGACCGTCGTCGGCGCGCTCTACTGGAAGCGGACGAGCCCGGCCGCCGCGATCGCGTCGATCGTCGGCGGCGAGGGGCTCGTCGCCGCCTACTACCTGGATCTCCTCCCGACGTTCGGGACGCTCCCGGTCGTCCCGATCGTCGTCGTCACGACGCTCGTCCTCGTCGTCGGGAGCCTGATCCTCCGGACCGAGCCTCGCTACGAGCCGACGTGGGAGCCGAGGACGCTCAGCCGCCGCGCGATTTTCGGATGGGCGATCGCCTTCGCGGCCCTGTTCGCCGTCGGGAACGACGTCTGGAACTGGGGCGACGGCCGCGTCTCGCTCCTCGGCTTCCCGTGGTGGGTCTGGCTGTTCGCCGGGCTGTGCGTCCTGACCTCGGGCCTGTTCTGGCTCCTCGGCCGCACGCTCACCAAAGGGCACAAGGGTGAAAGCAGCTAACGCAACGGGAATCCTCGCAAAGACCCCTGTTCAAGATGCTCCACCGGAGGCCAACTACGGTTGCTCATCGTTGTCGATGCCTACCACGATGCTCACCCAGAGGTCGAACTGGCAAGAACCACACGAGAGCCCGTCGCACTCCGCGGTCAGGATCACCGTGTAGTACCCGACCTCGTCCCACTGATAGTCAGCGTTGAGGACGACACCGCAGAATGAGTTCCCGGATCCTTGACTGACCACGGCCCCCGTCGGATCGACGACCTCCCATCCGTAGGTCACAGGGCAGTCGTTGTTCGAGGGCAAGCACGAGATTCCGGAGAGAATGATGAACCGCGTCTGCAGCGGGAAGGCATACCCCTCGGTGATGCTCACCGTGTCTCCGCAGGCCACGGTCTTGGTGCCGTCAATCCAGTATTCATCGTGGCTGTCGTAGCCGTGATAGATGATCTCCACCGGATCCCACGCCCCGCATCGACAGCCACGCTTGATGTACAGGACGCACGGCGTGCAACATGCCTCTTCGCACGTTCCCATCAACACCACCGTGTAGGTCCCCACCGCAGCCGGATCGTACGCGAGCGAGACCGAGTGTCCGCCACCCGATTCGTAGAGGTTTCCCTCGGGATCGAGTATGGCGTAGCAATAGCTCTTGTCGCATCCGCTCGATCCACATGAGAGCACCGAATTCACGGTCACGACTCCCGGATACCGGATCGTCGCCGTCTCACCACAGAACATGGACCCCTCAACCACCCCTCCCGGCTGCTCCGGTGTGCCCTGGTACGCCTTGCTGACCTTCACCTGCTCCGCCCAGCCTTGAAGCCCACCCGGCAGCTGCCAGCCGGCACACCCACACGGAGTAAGGAAGATCGGCTCTGCAACAACGACGAGAGCTCGTCCAGACGGGAGAGCGAGGGCCTCGGCGGAGAACTCGGTAATCTTATGGTCCGAGTACCCGCTCGCCAGGACCTCGATTTCCACGAGGTCGTCGTACTCATACGACTCGCCGTCTTCCTGCGGCGCAAACCCGAACCCGGCCGTCAAATCACACGGGGAGATCTCCCCGCGCTGGCTACCCATCACGTCCACCACGAAACCAGCGACGCCTTCGACGAATGGGGTGCGGAACTCAATCGCGCCATACTGAGCGACGTCCTCCGACGCGGTGTCGCCCAGGACGTAGACCCACTCTAACTCACTGGTCTCGCCGCCCTGCGCGCACGCGACAAGGGGCACGATCAAGCCCAGCAGGGCCAGACAAAGACCCAAGACCAGCTTCCGCCGCCACCACGTCTTCCTGCGCATCACTTGAATCCCTCCTCGGTCGGCTTGTGCGGGGGCGGCACAGCACATCAGCTTCTATGCTGCTAAATGATGGTACTTGCAGATGACTGCATCACTCCCCACTTTTCCATGATAGCAAGCGCGGAGGCATGAGCCAAACGAGAGTCCCTCGGCCACCACACATCGAGTTGGCCCACCGAGGATATCGGGCGAATGCACGCGAACTCCCTTCCACTGACCAAGAGGAAAGGGACGAGAGCCGATGGTCCCCCTCGCCCCTGTGTATCCAGTCCGGATCCTGCTGGCTCGCCAACAGCACTTCCCACCATCGGTGGAAGTGCTCCGCGAAGAGGTCCGATGGACCTCTTCGCGCGGTCGAGCGACGCCTGCGGATTCCAACGTAGCACGCCAGCTTCACGTGTTCGCGGACACTCTAGATCGGCGGCTCGATCGTGATGTCGGCGTTGACGTCCGTCAGCTCCATCCGCCACGTCACCGTCCCGCGGTCCCCGTCCTCGTCGACCCCGGTCGCGGTGAAATCGTACTTGACCGGGTAGCCGGCCTCGGCGATCCAGACGTCGCCGGAGGCGTTCTCCAGCTCGCCGGCCCAGTATCCGCCCCACTGCTCGTAGTTCGAGGTGTAGTGGTGCGCGGAGACGCCGTTCACCGTCTCCCTTCCGACGTAGGTCGCGGTCGGCTCGAGCCCGCCGAAGATGCCGCTCCAGGCGACCGACGGCGCGTAGATCAGGACGGCCTGGCTCATCGCCTCGGCGACCATGACCGGCGCCTCCGTCCACTCGCCGTCATCGAGGACCCAGGCCCGGTTCCCGAGCTGGATCACCTCGAACCGTTCCTCCTCCTCGAGGTTCATCCAGATGAGGTGCTTTTCGCCCGGGCCGGCGACGATCCCCGTCAGCTCGATCGATCCGGCCTCGATCTCCCCGCCTTCCTCGCCGACGAAGGTGAACAGCGTCGAGTAGCGATAGCTGTCCAGCTCCGCCAGGGCCGTCTGCGCGCCGGAGAACGCGCCTTCGGGCGCCGGGGTCGCCATGCTTTCGACGTCGCCGACCGCCTCGGCTTCCGGTTCGGTCGCCGGGACCTCGTCGGCCGGCGCCTCCGTCGTCGCGTCCGTCGTTGTCGGTGTCGTCCCCTCGTTCGACGAACAGGCCGCCAGACACAAGGCCAGGATCGCCGTCAGCAGGAGGAGCAACCAGGTCCGCTGGGTCATCTCCCTACCTCCTTCTTGTTCACCGTTTGTTCGGATAAGCCATCACGGCACCCCACTTTACCGGCCGGCGCCGCCGAGCGGCAAGCGGGGCGATCGGCTCGGGCCTCACCGACCGGCGGGTTCGCCGGCGAAGTTGAGGACGGCCCTTGACGCGGGCGCCGACCCGTTCTAGAATGCCGCCATGATGTCGAACGCGAAGGAACGATCCAAGAGCATGAGCACCGCCGCCCGGATCCTCCTTCACGTCCGTATGACGACCGTCGGCTCGCTCGCGCGCGGCTAGCGGAACAAGCAGCCGAGCCCGAGACGAACGACACGACGACGCAGGCCAAGGGCCTGCGTTTCGCTTTGCCCACCGTGGAATCCGGCGGGCCGGATCCCCGACGCGGGGACCAGGAGGTGGTACGGATGCAGAAGCGAACGCAGCAGACGACGCGCCCACGGACGAAGGGACTCCGGGCACACGGAGCGCTCGGCCGCCGTCCCATGCATCGCCGCCTTGCCGTCGTCGGCGCGGTCCTCCTCCTCGGTGTTCGGACCGTCGCGCGGAGCACGGCCGGTCCCGGGCCGGGCGAGTCGCCATGAGCGCCCGGGACGGGAAGCTCGTCCAGGTCGTCGTCTATCCCCCGGGAGGCGAGGGGCACGTCCGGATGGAGAAGACGGTGCGCCTTCCTTACGACGCCGGCTTCGACGACCTCCTCGCGGCGCTCGCGGACACCTCGCCCGACGTCTTCGCGGAGGTCTGCGGATGCGTGGCGCGCGCGTCCGCGCACCCGCTCTCCCGGACGGGCGACGATCCGCCGCTCCTGACGCTCGGCCGCTACTTCGCGCTCGGAGGGCCCGTTGTCTGTCCGGTCGTTGACGATGGGAATGCCTAGCACCACAGCTCAGCCCTCCTGAGCCTCCAGCCGGGGACGGGGCCTCGCCCCGTTCCCGGCCTCCCTTCCCTGGGACTCAGATCGTGAGAAGGCCTCCGGCGTTCGCGCCCGTGAAGGGCCTTCAGCCCCTCCACGCAATATACTCTCAGCCATCATGAGACGACACGGGATCGCGGCAGCGGTGTTGGCGGCGGCGCTCGTGGGCGCGATCGCCCACGTCGGCGTGCCGTGTACCGGCTTCGCCATCTACTCGGGAAGGACGCTGTACGGGATGAACTTCGACTACCCGCCGAACGAGGTCCGCTTCTCGATCGAGGAGCACGAGGCGGGCGCCCTCTTCCTCGGGAGCTTCCTGTCCGGCGACTTCTACGCGAGCACGGTGGGGATGAACGAGCACGGTCTCTTCGCTTCCGATCAGATGGTCTTGCCCGCGCGGGCGACGGTCGACGAGCCGGCCGAGGACGAGCTGTTCATCTGGGACGCGTTCTACGAGGGCCTGCGCCGGTGCGGTTCGGTCGACGAGGTCCTCGCGTGGATCGGCGACCGGCGCGTCGTCCAGTACCCGTCGCTCCAGCTCCACAACCTCTACGCCGACCCGAGCGGGAACGCGATGGTCGTCGAGTGCGGCGCGGTCGAGAACGTGATCACCGAGATCGAAGGTCCGTTCCTCGTGATGACCAACTTCCACAACGGCGACTTCCGAGGGCTTCGCCTGCGCGACGTCGCCGGCGTCGGGGCGGAGCGGTACCGCGTCGCCCACCGGTACATCGAGGAGAACCTCGACGACTTCGACGGCGACCGCGGGCTCGAGCTCCTTCGGCGGACGTCGACGGCGACCGGGGACTACAGGACGCGGTACTCGCTCGTCTTCGACCCGGAGACGCTCGAGGTCTACATCGCCCTCGAACGGGACTACGACCACATCTGGAAGGCGTCGCTGACCGAGCGGACGATCGAGACGTTCCGCGGCTTCGACGAGCACCGCGTCTTCCCGCTCGACGAGACCGGGATCACCGGCCCGACGCTTCAGGCGTACGCTCCGCCGCCGGTCGCCGAAGGGGTCGCCGGGCCTCGCTGGCCGCTGCTCGCGCTGATCGCGGCGGGGCTCCTCGGCGCCGCCCTCCTGCTCCTGCTGAAGCGGTAGAAGGAATTCAGAGGAGGTGTTGACCATGGGAAACGTCCGACGCTCGGCGGCGGGAAGGACCGCCGTCGCGCTGCTATCGATCTGTGTGTTGGCCGGCATGGCGGGATGCGCGCTGCTCTGGCCGGAGACCCCGGGCGTCGGGGACGTCGCGCAGTCGTCCCTGCCCCGGGAGACGGACCCGGACGTCGCGACCGACGACGTCGAAGCGCTCGTCGCGGGGAACTCGGCGTTCGCGCTCGACCTGCTGCACGAGATCGGGTCCGCCGCGGGGAACCTCTTCTACTCCCCGTACTCCGTGTCGTCCGCGCTGGCGATGGCGTTCGCCGGCGCCCGCGGCGCGACCGAGAGCCAGATGGCCGACGTCCTCCGCTTCCCGCTCGATCAAGAGGAGCTGCACCCCGCGCTCAACTGGATCGACCTCGCGCTGAACGGGCGCGGCGAGATCGGCCCTCCCTACGAGGGAGAGGGGTTCCAGCTCAACGTCGTCAACGCGGCGTGGGGACAGCGCGGCTACTCGTTCCTGCGAAGCTACCTCGACACGCTGGCCGTCAACTACGGCTCCGGCCTTCGTCTGGCCGATTTCGTCGAGGACCCCGAAGCGGCCCGCGAGACGATCAACGACTGGGTGAGCGACGAGACGAACGACCGGATCGTCGACCTGTTGCCCCCGGGTTCGATCGACGCGTTCGTCCGGCTCGTCCTGACGAACGCCGTCTACTTCAATGCCCCGTGGCTGAAGCCGTTCGACCCCGAGGAGACCGCGGCCGGGACGTTCGAGCCGCCCGACGGCGGGTCCGTCGACATCGAGATGATGCACCAGGAGGAGATGTTCGGGTACGCGAGCTGGGACGGCGGACAGGCGGTCGAGCTTCCGTACAACGGTGAGACGCTGTCGATGGTCCTGCTCGTTCCGGACCGCGGCACGTACGGGACGTTCGAGGCCGGGCTCGATCTCGACCGCTACGAGGAGATCGTCGGCTCGCTCGAGCCGCGTCAGGTCGACCTTCGGCTTCCGAAGTTCGAGTTCGCGTACGACGCGTCGCTCGTCGATCCGCTGAAGGCGCTCGGGATGACGGACGCGTTCACCACCGCCGACTTCTCCGGGATCGACGGAACGCACGACCTGTTCATCTCCGACGTCCTCCACAAGGCGTGGGTGTCGGTCGACGAGGCGGGGACGGAGGCCGCCGCGGCGACGGCGGTGATCATCTCGCTCGTCGCAACCCCCAGCCCGCCGGTCGTGCTGACGATCAACCGGCCGTTCCTGTTCGTCATCCGCGACGTCCC
>CAYXLR010000015.1:48121-51274 GCA_964466035.1 uncultured Thermotogae bacterium | reverse complement strand
CCGAACGATCTGCTCCGTCCTCCAGCAGGGCGGAGCAGATCACTTCTTCGGGGCCGCATTCGAGCGCCGGCAGCATTCCGAGAACGATCGCACCGATCGGGTTCTCGTCGGCCAACGCGTGGGCCACGTGCAGGTGAAGGCACTTCAGCCGGCGACGGTCGGCGATCCCTCCGATCCCCTTCTCCAGCAGGCCGGAGGCGAGCCCGCGGAGCTCGATCGTCCGCCGCTCGTCCTCCATCAGCAGGACGGCTCGCGCCTCGATGTACCGTCGGTGCGCCCGTTCCATACCCCCCCGGAGGGCGCCGTCTTCGGCCAGCCTTCGCTCGAGACGGCCGATCCACCCGACCGCCTCGAGGCGGTCGACCGCCTTGGCCAGGTACGGGCACGTCAGCCAGAAGAGCGTCGGAAACGGCTCCCCGTCGATGAGGGGGCGGACCCGGATCACCTGCGGATACCCGTACGAACAGCGCACGGGAACGCCGAGGAGGCCGCGCGGCCGGCGGCCGATCTGGGCCGCGATCGCGTTCCGATCGCTCAGCGGAATCGGTTCCATTGCGGGCCCCCGTACTTGTGCGCGATCAGCCATCCTACCCGCTGCTCCTCCTCCGCGCTGAGGCAGGCCTCGACCGGCGTCCCGGACAACGCGACGGAGAGCGACCGGATCAGCGCCTCTGCGACCCGATCCACCGGCAGGTCGCGACCGGACGCCTCGCTCAACGAGACCGTCCTCCGCGGCCGCGACGGCACGCGACGCGTCCGGTAGCCGGGGCGGAGCGCGAGGAGCAGCCGCTCCATCGGGACGTCGACCGGTCCGACGAGAAGCGTCGAGTGGTAGAGGAGGGCGTCGCCGCGGCACGCCTGGGCCGCTCCCCCGACCTTCGCGCCGCCGATCAGAAGGTCGTTCCCGTCCGCCGAGATCCCCGGGCAGAGCCCGCCGAGCGCCGTCGCGATCGCCCCGCCGAAGACGCGAAACGCGTCGCGGACCGACCCGATCCGACGCCCGTCGCGCAACAGGACCGAGACATTCAGGTTCCCCGGGTAGTGGTAGACCGTCCCCCCACCGGAGATCCGGCGAAGGACCGGGATCCGATGGCGGGCCGAGAAATCGAGATCGACCTCGTCGGCGACCGACTGCGATCGGCCGACGACGACCGCGCGACCGTTCACCCACAGGCGGACGGCGTCCTCCCCTCCACTCCGGACCGACGCGAGGAGCGTTTCGTCGGTCGCCAGGCCGCGCCGCGGGTCCAGCGGGTCGGGGTCGATCAGGAGGCGCATGACTCCTCGTAGACCTGAAGGGCGTGGTACGAGCTTCGGACGAGCGGTCCGGAGACGACAGCGGCGAAGCCGACCGCCCTCGCCTCCTTCTCGATTTCCGCGAACTCCGCCGGCGCCGCGTACCGCTCGACCGGGACGGCCCGTCGGCTCGGACGGAGGTACTGCCCGACCGTCACGACGTCGACGCCGGCGCCGCGAAGATCGACCAGGGTTTCGCGGATCTCGGCCCGCGTCTCGCCGAGCCCAACCATCAGCCCGCTCTTGATGAAGCGGCCCACGGCCCGCTCGCTCAGATCCGCGAGGACCCCCAGGGACAGCTCGTAGCCCGCCCGGCGATCCCGCAGGCGCGGCGTCAGCCGGCGGACGGTCTCCACGTTGTGGCCGAAGACGTCGGCGTCGGTCGCCAGCAGCCGGCCGAGGGCGCGCCGATCCCCTTGGAAGTCGGGGACGAGCACTTCGACGCGGATTCCGGGGATCGTCGCCTTCAGCCGATCGACCGCCTCGGCGAAGAGGGCGGAGCCGCCGTCGGAAAGGTCGTCCCGGTCGACCGAGGTGAGGACTACGTAGCGAAGCCCGAGCTCGGCGACCGCGGCGGCGAGCCGGTCCGGCTCGTCCCGATCGACGGCGCCCCCGGGATCGCCGGTCGGAACGCCGCAGAAGCCGCACGCGCGCGTGCAGACGTCGCCGAGGAGCATGAACGTCGCCGTCCGCGCCCCCCAGCACTCGACCGCGTTCGGACAGATCGCCCCCTGGCAGACGGTCGTCAAGCGATGCCGTCTTAGAAGGTCGCGCATCGCGCGGATCCCCTCGGCCTCGGCCGGGCTCGGCGCGCGGACGCGGATCCACTCCGGGTGTCTACCCACTCGCCCCTCCCAGGACCTCGTCCAAGCTCGTCGCCTCCATCACCCAGCCGAACCGCTCGGCGAGCCGTTCGAGGAACGCGTCCCGCACCCGGTCGAGGTCGATCATCCGACCGAGGAGATCGCAGACCGAGACGGTCTCCACCGACAGGCCACACGGGCGGATCATCGCGAAGTGGGCCGGGTTCACCGCCACGTTGAGCGCCAGGCCGTGCCGCGTCACCCAACCGCTGACGTAGACGCCGATCGACGCGATCTTCCGGTCCGAGACCCAGACGCCCGGGTATCCGTCCCTCCGACCCGCTTCGATCCCCAGGTCGGCCAGCGTCGTGATCGTCGCGCCTTCCAGCCCGCGGACGAACCGCCTCACGTCGCGGCCGTGTCCGCGGAGATCGACGATCGGATAGACGACGAGCTGCCCCGGGCCGTGATAGGTCACGCCCCCGCCCCGCTCGACCTCGAACACCCCGATCCCTTCCCGCTTTAGCTCGTCCGGCGAAGCGAGAAGATGATCGCGCGATCCGCTCCGTCCGAGCGTGATCACCGGGTCGTGCTCGACCGTGACGACGACGTCCGGCGCCGCGCCGGCCTTCCGACGGGCGTGGAGGGTCCGCTGCAGATCGAGCGTCCATCCGTAGTCGGCCCGACCGAGCGACAGGTGGACCGCCCGCCTATTCGGACCGCTCGATCCGGCCAAGGACTCCCCCCCGTTCGACCGTCGCCCCCTCGACGGCAACGATCTCGGCCAGGCACCCATTCGCCGGCGCCGGGACGACGAACGTCGTCTTCTCCGTCTCGACCTCGAGGAGATCTTCGCCCTCCGCGACCATCGAACCGGCTCCTCGGAGCCACTGAACGACGCGGACCTCGTCCACCTCACCGAGATCGGGAAGCCGTACGTCGAACGCGTTTCTCTCCATGTTCACCTCGCCCGGGAAGTCTAGCCGATCGTCGATAGAGCGTCACCTTGTGCCGCCTCGGACCGGCGCCTATAGTAGGTCGCCGAGAGGCGGCC
>CAYXLR010000015.1:34032-48021 GCA_964466035.1 uncultured Thermotogae bacterium | reverse complement strand
GGAGCCAACAGGCGACTAGTTAGGCGCCGGGAGGAGAGATGGGATTCACCTGCGGCCTGGTCGGCCTTCCGAACGCCGGGAAGTCGACGATCTTCAACGCCCTCGCCAACGCCGGGGCGCGGGTCGAGCGATACCCGTTCTGCACGATCGAGGCGAACGTCGGGACGGTCTTCGTCCCCGACGGTCGGCTCGACCGGCTCGCCGCCCTCTTCCCCGGGAAAAAGAAAGTCCCGACGCATCTCGAGTTCATCGACATCGCCGGCCTCGTCGAGCACGCAAGCGAGGGCGAGGGGATGGGGAACCAGTTCCTCGCCGAGATCCGCGCCGTCGACGCCGTCCTGCACGTCGTCCGCTGCTTCGACGACCCAAACGTCGCGCACGTCACCGGCTCCGTCGATCCGGCGCGCGACATCGAGATCGTCGAGACCGAGCTGCTCCTCAAGGACCACGAGACGCTCGGCCGCGTCGCCAAGCGGCTTCATCAGGAGGTCAAGGGGACGGATCGCAAGGCGCTGGCGCGCGCCGAGGCGTGGGATCGGCTCCTCGACGGCGTGGCGGCCGGCCGGCCGATCCGTTCGCTGAAGGTCGATCACGCGATCGAGGATCTCCTCCGCGAGACCTCGCCGCTGACCGCGAAGCCGTGCCTGTTCGTCGCCAACGTCGGAGACGACGGCGACGAAGCGCGCGCCGAGGCCGTCGCGTGCGCCGCCCGCGAGCGCGGAACCGAGGCGATCGCCATCCGCGGCCGCCTCGAGGCGGAGATCGCCGAGGTCGCCGGAACACCGGAGGAACGCGCCTCCTACCTCCGCGAGTACGGCCTCGAGCGGACCGGGCTCGACGCCCTCGTCCAGACGGGGTATCGCCTGCTCGATCTGATCACGTTCTTCACGTTCGAGGGACCCGAGGTCCGGGCGTGGACCGTGCCTCGGGGAACGGCGGCCCCGGACGCGGGGGGAAGGATCCACTCCGACTTCGCCGACCGCTTCGTCGTCGCGGAGGTGGTGAAGCTCGACGAACTCCTCGATTTCGGATCGGAGAAGGGGCTTCGCGACGCCGGCAAGCTGCACCGCTGTGGCCACGACTACGTCGTCGAGGACGGCGACGTGATCCACTTCGTCTGCACATGATGCCTCGGGTCCTTCCCCACGATCATCCGGAGATCGGCTCCGCCGTCGGCGCCGCGCTCGAAACCGGACAGACGATCGTCTTCCCGACCGACACGATCTACGGGATCGGCGGCAACCCGTGGGACGCGCGGAGCCTCGATCGCGTGCGATCGTTGAAGGGCCGTCCGTCCGATCGCCCGTTCGCCCTCCTTCTTCCGGCGTCGGGGGCGATCGAGCGCTTCGCCGCGCTCGACCGCCGCCTGCGCGGCCTCGTCGATCGACTCCTTCCCGGACCGTACACGCTCCTCCTGCCCGCCGCGCCGGGGGCTCCGCCCTCGGCGGTTCGCGAAGGGGTCGTCGGGATCCGGGTCCCGGACCACCCGTTCTTCCGGCGGACGATGGCCCGGCTCGATCGCCCGCTGTTCGGTACGAGCGTCAACCGCCACGGGGAGCCGTCGCTCGTCGACGTCGATCGGATCATCGACCGGTTCGCCGGCGTCGATCTGATCGTCAGCGGTCCGACGGGGACGCGGCCGTCGACGATCCTCGATCTCACGGAGGATCCGCCGCGCGCTGTGCGGGGGGAGCTTCCCCGCGAGCTCCGGCCCCGCTAGAAAAGGAGCAGGACGGCGACGCCGCCGACCGCGAGGAGCGTCCCCGCGACGGCGCGGAGACCGACCGGCTCCTTGAAAAAGAACCGGGAGACCGGGAGGAGGAAGACCGGGACGAGCGCCATCAGCGTCGAAGCGATCCCCACCGGCGCCTTCGCCAGCGCGACGAGCGACAGGGTCACGCCGAGGAACGGCCCGGTCACGGCGCCGCCGATCATCGACGTCGCCGCTTTACGGCCGAACGGCGGGGCGAGGGTCGCCCGCCATCCGCCGGAGGCGAACGGCGACGGCCCAGACCGCGACCGTCGCCGACAGGATCTGGATGACGTTCGTCGACAGGACCGGATAGCCGCCGCGCATCCCCTGCACCGACAGGACGTAGCGGAGCGACTGCGAGGCGACGGCGCCGAGGGCGAAGAGGACGCCGACGAGCGCGCGCCCGGTCGGCTCCCCCTCCTGCTTCGGTGCGCGGCGGGCCGAGACGACGAACGCGATCCCCGCGACGGTGACGAGGGCGGCGACCATCTGGATCCACGTCAGCCGCTCGTCGAACAGCCCCCACGCGAGGAGCGCGCTGACGACCGGGATCAGCGCCATCAAGAGCGACGTGCGATGCGCTCCCAAGTGCAGGAGCGCGCTGAACAGGAAGGCGTCGGAAACGGCGAATCCGAACACGCCGGAGAGGACCAGCCAACCCCAACGAACCGCTCCCGCGTCGAGCGGAACCGGCGACCGGTAGACGATCGCGTGCGCGACGAAGAGGCAGCCGAGCGCGACCAGGAGGCGGAGCCGGTTCAGCCGCGACGGCCCGATCGCTCGGACCGCGATCGTGAACTGAACGTAGGTGAGCGACCAGAGGAGGGCCGTTCCGAGCGCGGCCAGCTCACCGATTCGATCGGTCGGCATCGCCCGGACTCACCGCTCGATCGGCTCGAACCGGGCGACGAAGTGCCGGAGCGGGCCCCGGCCCTCGACCAGCTTGTATCCGGGGAGGGCGTCGCGCCGATCGGCGACGGCTTTCCCGCCGGCGATCACCGCGTCGAAGTGGGTTCGCGTGTACACGCGACGCGGGATCGCGAGGCGGACGAGCTCCAGCTCCGGGTAGACCTCGTTTCCCGCCTCGTCCTCGTGCGCGAACATGACGCTGCCGATCTCCACGCCGCGGACCCCGGCCTCGACGTACAGCCCGTTGGCGACGGCGAGGGCCGGGAACTCGCGCTGCGGGAAGTCCGGGAGCAGCGACCTCGCGTCGACGTAGACGGCGTGTCCTCCGATCGGCTCGACGATCGGGACCCCCGCCGTCAGCAGCCCCTCGCCGAGGAACCGCGTCTGCCCGATCCGGTCGGCGAGGTAGTGGACGTCGAGCGCTTCGTAGAGGCCGACGGCGACCGCCTCGAGATCGCGACCGGCCAGGCCTCCGTACGTCGGGAACCCCTCCATCAGGATCAGCCGCTCCCGCGCCGTCTCGTACAGGCCCGGATCGTTCACCGCGAGGATCCCGCCGATGTTGACGAGGCCGTCCTTCTTCGCGCTCATCGTCATCCCGTCGGCGAGGGCGAAGATCTCCCTGGCGATCTCGAGCGGCGTCCTCCCCTCGTACCCCGGCTCTCGCTCGCGGATGAAGTACGCGTTCTCCGCGTATCGGCACGCGTCGAGGAAGAGCGGGATCCCGTGGCTCCGCGCGATCCGGCTGATCTCCCGCAGGTTGGCGAGGGAGACCGGCTGGCCGCCGCCTGAGTTGTTGGTGATCGTCATCATCACCAGCGGGATCCGATCCTTCCCGACGTCCTCGATCAGCCGCTCGAGACGGCCCGGATCCATGTTCCCCTTGAACGGGTGCCGCGCCGTCGGGTCGTACGCGACGTCGGCCACGAGGTTCACCGGCTCGCCGCCGTTGGCGATCACGTTGGCGCGGGTCGTGTCGAAGTGCATGTTGTTCGGGACGACGTCGCCGGGCTTGAGGATCGAAGAGAACAGGACGTTCTCCGCCGCGCGGCCCTGGTGGGTCGGCAGGACGAAGTCGAAGCCGAACACGTCGTCGACCGCCGCGCGGAACCGGTCGTAGCTTCGGCTTCCCGCGTACGACTCGTCCCCCCGCATCATCGCCGCCCACTGCTCCTGGCTCATCGCGCCGGTCCCCGAGTCGGTCAGTAGATCGACGTAGATGTCGTTCGCGTGAAGGTTGAAGACGTTGTATCCGGCCTCATCGAGTCGCTGCGCCCGCTCCGCCCTGGAGAGGACGCGGATCGGCTCCACGACCTTGATCCGATACGGTTTGTGTACCTCGTCCTTTCGCATTCCCGTTTCCCCCTTCCTCGGTGCCTGCTTCCACCCGAACCGCCGCGTCGAGCATCGACTAGCGGGCGAGAAACGGCGGATGGGGAATGCGGCGGCGGACGATCTCCAGCGGATCGACGTTGCCCAGGGGCCACGCCGGAGCCGCTGCGGAGTCCTTCGTGCAACCCACTTTCGACCCCCTTGTACGGGTTTTCCGGACCGCGGGAAATGGTAGGCGATCGGGGGAACCGCAGCAACCGCCCCGACTTGACGACGTTTCGGGTCGCCCGGTACAGTGAAGGACCCACGTCCTGTGCCACGGTGATACGATGCGCGACCGGATCGACCGAATCATCGCCCGAGGGAGGCTCGACTCGCTCGCCCGCGCCCTCGACGGGGCCAAGGTCCACGACGTCCGATACGCCGCCGATCGCCTCGTCGAGACCAGCGGAGACGGGCGGGTCGTCCTCAAACACATCCGGGACCTCGTCGACCGGAGGAAGCCGGCGTTCCGACACCTCGCCTGCCAACTCGCCCCGGCCGGGTACCGCCACGAAGCCGAGCCGGCGTTGAAGCTCCTTCAACGACTGGCCGACGACGCGGATTGGACCGTCCGCGACGCGGCGGCCGAGACCTGCGGGCGCCTCCTCCGGGACGACTTCGCCCGGATGCTCGAAGCCCTCTACGGCTGGCGCGAGCACCCGTCGGCCAGCGTCCGCCGCGCCGTCGTCATCGCCGCCGGGCGCGCGGCGCGGCCCGATCGCCTCGAGCGGGCGGAGCCGCTCCTGAAGCTCGTCGAGCCGCTCCTCGCCGACGAGGACGCCACGATCCGGCGCGCCCTCGGCCCTTCGGCCCTCGGCGGGAGCCTCCTCCGGCACTACCCGATGGACGCGTTCGAGTACCTCGTCAAGTGGTCGACGTCGAACGAGCCGGGGGTGCTGTGGAACGTCGCCATGGCCTTCTCCGGCCCACCGGCGGCCGACATTGCCAGGAAGGCGCTGATCGTCCTCCGGAAGCTCTCGCTCGACGAGCGCCGGATCGTCTGGCGGGCCGTCTCCTCGGCGATGTGGAAGCTCGGGCGCCGCTGTCCGGAGATCGTCCGTCCCGAGCTCATGCGCTGGCTGGAGGACGACCGCCGGGTCGAGGTCGCCCGCGAGGCGTTGAAGCACCTCTGATCGGCTCGAACCCTCCCCTCCGTCCGCTATAATCCGCGCCACGATGAACCGCAAACAGGACGAGCCTCTCCTCACCGGCGCCGTCGTCACCGGCAGCTCGCGCGGGATCGGCGCAGCGGTCGTTCGGCGCCTTGCGCGCCTCGGGTACGGCGTCTGCATCAACTACGTCGTCCACGAGGACCGGGCGCGGTCCGTCGCCGAGGAGATCGAGGCGGCCGGAGGCCGAGCGATCGTCGTCCGGGCCGACGTCGGCGACCGAGACCAGGTCCGTCGGCTGATCGACGAGACGGCCTCCGCGTTCGGCGGGATTCGGATCGTCGTCAACAACGCCGGCTTCTCGCAGCACAGGACGATCGACGCGTTGACGGTCGAGGATTGGAGCCGCGCGATCGCCGTCAACCTGTCGGCGGCGATGTTCGCCGTCCAGGCCGCCCGGCCGTACCTGGAGAAGGAGCCGTGGGCCCGGGTGGTCAACGTCTGCTCCCTTCGCGCGATGACCGGATCGGATCACGGGTCGCACTACGCCGCCGCCAAGTCCGGGCTGATCGGGCTGACCCGATCGCTCGCCCTCGAGCTCGCGCCGACGATCACCGTCAACGCCGTCTCCCCGGGGTACACGCGGACGGACATGAACGCCGAGGCGCTCGCGACGCGGGAGGCCGAGATCGCGGCGAAGATCCCGGCTCGCCGGATCGCGGAGCCGGACGAGATCGCCGCCGTCGTCGCGTTCCTCGCCTCCGACGAGGCCGGGTACGTCACCGGTCAGACGATCAACGTCAACGGCGGGCTGTTCATGCAGTAAGAACCTCGAAGACCGACCGGAAGGAACGGAGATGAAGCTCAGGGAGTACGTGCCGGACCGAGACAGGGACGCCGTGCTGCGGATCTACCGCGAGGTCGGTTGGTGCAGCAAGCCGGAGCACGAGGAGGCGTTCGCCGGGCTGGTCGCGTCCGGCCGGACGATGGTCGCCGAGGTCGACGGGAGCGCCGAGTGCATGGTCACCACCGATCCCGGTTCGATCCGCCATGGAGAACGGGATCTGTCGCTCGCCGCCGTCACCGGCGTCACGACGAGCCGCGTCGCCCGGAAGCGCGGGCTCGCCGGGCGGCTGACGGCGCGCGTGCTGGCCGAGGAGGCGGCCGGCGGGAGCCTCGTCGCGATGCTCGGCGCCTTCGAGCAGGGGTACTACAACCAGCTCGGATTCGGCAACGGCGGCTACGAGCACTGGTGCACCTTCGACCCGTCCCTGCTGACGGTCGACGTCAAGCCGCGGGTTCCGGTCCGCCTCGGCCTCTCCGACTGGAAGCGGATGCACGCCAACCGCCTCCAGCGGGTCCGCCGGCACGGCGCGTGCAACATCGACAGCCCCGAGCTGACCCGCGCCGACATGCACTGGGGGGAGAACGGCTTCGGCCTCGGATATACCGACGAGGACGGAAACCTGACGCACCACCTGTGGTGCTCGGCGAAGGAAACGGAGCACGGGCCGTACGAGGTGTTCTGGACCGCTTATCGTTCGAAGGACGAGTTCCTCGAGCTTCTCGGCCTGCTGCGCAGCTTCGAGGAGCAGGTCCGATCGGTCGAGCTGCGGGAGCCGCCGGGAATCCAGCTTCAGGATCTGCTCCGCAAGCCGTTCAAGTCGCGCCAGATCACCCGGAGATCGCCCCACGAGAACCGGATGGCCGCGAGCGCCTACTGGCAGATGCGGATCCTCGACCTCCCGGGATGCCTGGCGCGGACCTCCCTCGACGCGGAGCCGGTCCGCTTCAACCTGACCCTCTCCGATCCCGTCGAGCGGTATCTCGAGGGCGGATCCTCCTGGCGCGGCGTCGCCGGCGACTACGTCGTCGAGGTCGGCCCGGCGTGCCACGCCGCAGCGGGACGCGACCGGTCGCTGCCGACCCTGACGGCGTCGGTCAACGCGTTCTCGCGCCTCTGGCTCGGCGTCCGGCCGGCGAGCGCCCTCGCGTGGACGGACGAGCTTTCCGGCGCGGTCGAGCTCCTTGCGCGGCTCGACCGCGCCTTCCGCCTCCCGCCGCCGTCCCCAGACTGGGAGTTCTGACCAGAGATCCGGCGGTGTCGCGACGGTTCGACGTTGAACCGATCGCTCGCCTCCCTCGACTGACGGGTGATACAATACCGCCTATCGAAGGCCAACAAAGACGGAGGTGGCGAGAGACATGAAGCTATTGAAAGGCGCAATCACGGGTGGTGGGATCGCGGCGTTCTTCTTCTTCAGTTGGATCATCCAGCTGTTGTGGAACTCGATCGTCGTCGATCAGCTCGCGCTGGTCGCCGTCAAGCTGAGCTACTGGCAGGCCGCCGGGCTCTGGTTCCTCCTCATCATCCTGTTCGCGTGGGCCGGCATCGGCGTCGCGCCGACGATGTCGAAGCAGTGGCGTCGGTTCGTCGACTGACCAGGGCTCGAGGCAACGAGAACGGAAACGGAGGGATGGACATGAAGCTGTTGCGAGGCGCGATCACGGGCGGCGGAGTCGCCGCGTTCTTCTTCTTCAGCTGGATCATCCAGCTGTTGTGGAACTCGATCGTCGTCGATCAGCTCGCGCTGGTCGCCGTCAAGCTGAGCTACTGGCAGGCCGCCGGGCTCTGGTTCCTCCTCATCGTCCTGTTCGCGTGGGCGGGCATCGGCGTGCAGCCCGTGCTCTCGAAGCGGATTCGATCGAGCCGCGATTGGAGCGATCTCGGCGACCGCATCGAGCGGAGGATCCGGCGGCGGGTGTCGCGATGGGTCGAGGACGAGGACGACCTCGGGGAGCGAATCGAGGCGAAGATCAAACGCGGCCTCAGCCGCTGGGTCGGCGTCGACGAGGAGATCGACTGGGACGACCTCGGGGAGCACATCGAGCGGAAGATCAAGCAGAAGATCCGCGACTGGTCGGACGAGGAGGAGTAGTCCACCGACCCCATCCGCGGGAGGCGGAATCGCCCGTTCCCGAGCTAGGAATCGAGGTCGTACGGTCGGTCGCGAAGCCGATCCTTCACCCCGTTCCTGGCGGCCCACCGCCTCCACATGAAGTTGCCGACGACGACGTACAGCCAGCTCGGCATCAGCGGCTTCCGCGTCAGCCGCTCGACCTCGTCGGGAACGAGGATCTCCAGATCGAGCGCCTCGGCCAGGATGTCGAGCGCATCGCGAACCCGCTTCGGGATCCGCCCGCCGCCGCCCAACGAGACGCCCGTGAGCCACTCGAAGCCGGCGCGCTCCGCGAACCGCTGGAGGATCCGCTGGCAGGTGTCGTTCTGACTTGGTTCGACGAAACCGCAGCGGATGAGCGCGACGAACCGCGGGACCCGCGAGACGCTCCCCGTCCGTCTGTGCGCGGCGATCGCCTCAAGCGCGCGGATCGCCGGGGCGGGAAGGGAGTCGACGTAGAGCGGGGCGGCGAACAACACGACGGACGCCCGGTCGATCGCGTCGAGCAGTTCTCGACGACCCTCCTCCGTCCGGACCGCGGCGTGCAGATGCACCGCCTCGCTCGTCCAGCCGCGGCCCTCGAGCCGGTCGACGAGCGTCCGGCCGATCCGGGCCGAGTCGCTCTCCTCGAGCCCTTTCGGGCTCCCGACGAGGAGGAGCACGCGTCCGCCTCCGTCGCTCACGCCCCGATCACCCCCGTAATCGCCCGCTCGACGCGCTCTCGTTGGGCCTCGTCGTCCTCCGCAACGCAGATCACCGTCGCCCCGTCCGTCGGGGCGTGCAGGTTGATCGCGTTTCGATGGACCAGGGTCTCGAACAGCTCCTCCTCCTCCGGGTCGGGCGGCCCCGAGGCGCAGACGCCGATTCCGACCACCCGCGGACTCCGCGCGTACCGCCTCACGTGATGAACCTCGCCCCGCGCGAGGCGGAAGAGCGGCGAGATGTTCGGGATCGAGCGATCGAGCGCCTTCTTCAGCTCCGAGGAATACCCGCCGAAGGTGAGCGGGGTGAGGTAGACGAGCAGATCGGACCGGATCATCCGGCGGGCGACGTCCCGGCCGGCGTCGTCGATCACGCAGACGCCCGGCGTCTTCACCCAGCAGTCGAAGCAGCCGAGGCACGGCGCGATGTCGATCCCGCGGAGGATCAACGCCTCCACCTGCCAGCCGGCGCGCCGGAGGACGTCGGCCGCGATCTCCCCGGGACCGCGCGTCAGCGCGCCGTCGTCGAGGCCTCCGTCGAGGATCAACGCCTTCTCCATCGCGGGCCATGCTATCGCAACCGCTCGCCCGGCACCACCCGCCCTCGATCGCGCGCGATCGTCCCGTCTCGCGGAGACATATCGCCTTCTCCCGCAGGCGCGGCCGGGCTACGCTCGCGAAGAGGGATGGCCCCGACGAACAAGCCCCGAATGCCCGAGATCCGAAGACCGTCGCGGACGGCGGCCGCGCGCTGCTTCTCCGTCGCCGCCGGAGGCGCCTTTCTGTCGCTCCTCCTCCTGTCGGCCCACGTCGTCGTCCCGGTGGAGCCGCTTCAGCTCGTCGCCGTCTGGATCCTCGGGGGATCGCTGCTCGCCGTCTGGGCCGGGATCCTCACCTGGAGAATGCCGGTCTTCGGGAACCGCGCTCTCACCCTCTTCGCGCTCGCGTGGGTCGCGGGAATCGCCGCCTCGGTCTGGCTGGCCGTCCGCGCCCTCGCCTCCCGCCCCTTCGTCTGGCGGCTCTCGATGCAGTGGATCGCGGTGACGCTGAGCTTCGTCGTCGGGGCGCTCCTTTTTCGGGCGCTCCTCCGGAAGCGGACGGCACCGCGGATCGGCCGCCTCCTGTCGCTCGTCTCCCCGGTGATCATCCTCGTCGTCGTTCTGGTCACGTCCTTCACCCGTTCGGCGTAGCGACCGGCCTTGGCGACGTTCCGTTCCGTTGTGCTACACTCCCGTTCGATCCCGGACCGAAGGGAGAGAGGCCGTGGCCAACAAGCTCTACCGGAGCGCGTCCGATTCGATGCTCGGCGGAGTCTGCGGCGGGTTGGGCGACTACTTCGACGCCGATCCGAATCTGATCCGCCTGATCCTCGTCGTCCTCGGGGTCGTCTACCTGCTGCGCAACCTCGGGATTCCCTGGTTGAGCTGGATCGCGTTCGGCACGCTTTGGCCCGCGCTGCTGATCCTCGTCGGTGTGGCGTTCCTCTGGCGCTGGCTTACGGGAGGTGGTCGACGTGAAGACTCGTAGACTGAGCGGCGTGATCCTTCCGCTACTGATCGTCGCCGCGGGCGTCGTCCTTCTGCTAAACACGACCGGCGTGCTCAGCTGGAGCGCCTGGTCCGAGGTCGGTCGTCTGTGGCCGATTGCGGTGATCCTGTTCGGGCTGAGCCTCGTCTGGCACCGCTTCCGAGATCGCTTCTAGGCGTCGGACCGTGGTCCGTCGACGTCCGGGGGGTCGGATACTCGTCGTCGCGGGCCGCCTTCTCGGCGGCGTCCCAATCGGTGTGAAAGCTCCCCTCTCGGTCGACTCGTCGGTACGTGTGCGCCCCGAAATAGTCACGCTGCGCCTGGATCAGGTTCGCCGGGAGCCGTTCCGTTCGGTACCCGTCGAGGCCGTTCAGCGTCGCGCCCATCGCCGGGACCGGAATCCCGTACCGGTGCGCGAAGACGACCGCGCGCCGGAGCCCGGCGTGGCGCTCGTTCCACGTCGACCGGAACGGCTCCGCGACGATCAGATGGGAAAGATCGGGCGATTCGACGAACGCGGCGCGGATCGGACCGAGCAGCGCACTACGGAGGATGCAGCCGGCCGTCCAGACCCTCGCGACCTCGGCCAGGTCGAGCCCGTACCCGCGCGCCGCGGAGGCGGCCCGGAGCTGTCGGAACCCCTCGCCGAACGCGCCGACGCTCGTCAGGTACACCGCGCTGTACAGATCGTCGAGGTCCAGCCGCGACCCGGCCGACGGCGGGCCGGCGAGCAGCCGGGACGCCGCGACCCGCTCGCCCTTCAGCGAGGACAGGATCCGCGCGAACACCGCCGCGGCGATCGTCGGGGCCGGCGATCCGAGGTCGAGCGCCGATTGGCTCGACCGCTTCCCGGTCCCCTTCTGTTCCGCCGTGTCGAGGATCGACTCGATCAGCGGCCCGCCGGTCTCCGGATCGATCGTTCGGAGGCTCCTCCCGGCGATCTCCACCAGGTACGACGCCAGCGCGCCGCGGTTCCACCCGTCGAAGACGTCGGCGATCCCGTCCGGCGGCAGGCCGAGCCCGCGTGCCATCAGGTCGTACGCCTCGGCGAGCGCCTGCATGATCGCGTACTCGATCCCGTTGTGGACCGTCTTGACGTAGTGCCCCGCCGATCCCGGGCCCAGGTACGCGCAGCAGGTCCCATCGGGGCCGTCCGCGGCGATCGCCTCGAGGATCGATCCGGCGATCGCGTACGCTTCTTCGCTTCCTCCCGGCATGATCGACGGGCCGTGAAGCGCCCCCTCCGCCCCGCCGGAGATCCCGGCGCCGAGGTAGTGCACGCCGAGCCCCTCCGCCGTCTCCAGGCGTCGCTCCGTGTCCTCGGACCGCGCGTTCCCGCCGTCGACGACGACGTCGCCCCGATCGAGAAGCGGAAGGAGTTCGGAAAGGACGGCGTCGGTCGGCGGACCGGCCTTCACCATCAGCAGGATCTTCCGAGGGGGGAGAAGCGACGCCACGAACCCCGATAGGCCGAACGCGGGAACGATCCGGCGGCCCGGGTGCTCGGACGCGAACGCCTTCGTCCGCTCGGTCGACCGGTTGAACACGGCCACGGTGTAGCCGCGACCCTCCGCGTTGAGCGCCAGGTTCCGCCCCATGACGCCGAGGCCGACGACGCCGAACTCCGCTTCTGTCATTCGATCCCCTTCCGAACGGACCGCGCCTACGTTTCCCCATCATAGCAGCTCCGGTCGCGGCGCGGGAGGCTGCCGCGTGCATCGGAGTTCTGTATAGTCTATAAATCGCAATCAACTCGCCGTAGGGGTCCGCCCCGTCGATAGGAGACCGAGGTCCATGACGCGCCGTGCCGGCAGGAGCACCGAACGAGAGCCGCTTCGTACCGGGATCTTTCGAGGGGGCCGACGATGATCGGCCTGATCCCCCTCTTCCTCGCCGGAGCGTACGTCGGTTGGAACATCGGCGCCAACGACGCCGGCAACTGCGTCGGCACGACGGTCGGCTCCGGCCTCCTCGGCTACCGGCGCGCCGTCCTGTTGGTCGCCGGCTTCGCGTTCCTCGGAGCCCTTCTCCAAGGGGGGGAGGTCATGAGCACCGTCGGCAGGGGGATCGCCACGTCCGAGCTTCCGTCGCTCGCCGTCTTCACCGCGATGCTCTCGGCCGGGGTCTTCGTCACCATCGCGACGCTGCTCCGGGTACCGGTGTCGACGTCGCAGGCGATCGTCGGGGGCGTCGCCGGCGTCGGACTGGCCGTCGGCGCCGACCTGGACGCGAGCGCGCTCGTTCGGATCGCGGAGGTCTGGCTGATCTGCCCGATCCTCGTCGGGATCATGGCGGTGGTCATCTACCTGGTCTCCCGGTCGCTGTTGAGGCGGGCCGGCCAGCGGTCCGTCTGGCAGCGCCTGCCGAGCGCCCTTCTCATCCTGAGCGCGTGCTACATCTCGTTCTCCTTGGGCGCGAACCACGTCGGAACGGCGATGGGGCCGATCACCAACCTCGAGATCGAGCCGGCTTGGATGAGCCTGCTCGGGGGCGCGGCCCTGGCCGTGGGCGTGCTGACGTTCGGACGGCGGGTGACGCAGACCGTCGGCAGCGGGATCACGCCGCTCGACACGGTGAGCGCGTTCTCCGCCCAGACGGCCGCCGCGCTGGCGGTGCACTTCTTCTCGATCGTCGGGATCCCCGTGTCGACGTCGCAGGCGATCGTCGGAGCGGTAATCGGGGTCGGGATCCTCCACGGCGTACGCACCGTTCGGATGCGGACGATCGGCGGGATCGCCGTCGGATGGGTGGCGACGCCGACCGCCGCCGGCCTCTTCTCGTACGGTCTCTACCGCCTCCTCGCCCTGCTGACGGGCTAGTCGTCGCCGTCGCTCGCGGGGCACGCGCTGCCCCGTTCCCTCGAACCGACGGCGGCCAGACCGCCCCAGATCCACGTTCGCTCGTTCACGCTCGCACCCCCTTGTCTTTACCGCTGCCCCCGTCGATGATAGGCGGGACCTCAGCACAAAGCGAGATCCGAGCAGCGACAGAGGAGCATGGAGAACGAGCGAGCCCGAAGGTCGAAGCTCTGGTGGGTCGGAGTCGTCGGCGCGTCCGTCGTCGTCGCGGCGATGATCGCCGCGCTCTGCCTCCTTCAGATGAGGAGCGCAGAGCCGACCCCCGTCGACACGTCGGTCCCCGGGCTCGCCGGCCCGCCCGGATCGGATTCCGTGTCCGATTCGAGCACGCCGGTCGTCGGCCACCGCGTCGGAGACGTCGCTCCTTCGTTCGCCCTCCCGACCCTCGACGGCGCGTCGATCTCCCTGGCGGACTACGCCGGCCGCGTGGTCATCCTCGACTTCTGGGCCAGCTGGTGCGTCCCGTGCCGCCTTTCGATGCCGTCGCTCGAGGCGATGGCCCGCGATCTCGGCGACGAAGTCATCCTGGTCGGCGTCAGTCTCGACCGGACCGAGACCGAGGCTCGGTCGTACGTCGCCTCGAGGGACTACGCGGCTCTCGTTCCGCTGTATGGGTCCCTCACCCAGGCGCGGGCCGTCGCCGGCGACTACGGCGTCCTCGGGATTCCGCGGACGTTCGTCATCGATCGGGACGGAATCGTTCGCTTCGCCGGCCACCCGAACCGCCTGTCGCGGAATCTGGTCGAATCCCTCCTCTGAACCGGAACGACCCGTTGGCTATACTCTGCGTGCCGGACT
>CAYXLR010000015.1:0-33932 GCA_964466035.1 uncultured Thermotogae bacterium | reverse complement strand
TGCGTGCCGGACTGCGTCCGGCACGTGAGGGGAATCGGAATCCGGCGACCCGATACACGAAGAAAGGAGCCGCACGCATGGACGCTCGAACGGCGTACCTGAGCATCCTGACCGAACTCGCCAAGCTGAACTCGGCCGTCGCCCTCCTCTCGTGGGACGAGGAGACCCACATGCCGAAGAAGGGCCTGAACCTGCGCGCCGAGACGGTCGGAAAGCTGTCGCGGATGGCGTTCGAGCTCTCGATCAGCGCCGAGCTCGGCCGGTGCATCGAGGAGCTCGAGGGACGCGACGACCTCTCCGAGAAGGAGGGCGCGTCGGTCCGCGTCGTCGGGAAGGAGTACCGGCGGAACAAGGCCGTCCCGCCCGACCTGTTCGAGGCGTTCACGATCGACCAGTCGAAGAGCCAGGCCGCCTGGGCGGAGGCGAAGCGGGCGTCGGACTTCGAGGCGTTTCGGCCGCATCTGGAGAAGATGGTCGACTACGCGCGGCAGTTCGCCGAGCTGTACGGATACGAGGAGTCCCCGTACGACGCGCTCCTCGATCGCTACGAGCCGGGGATGACGAGCTCCCGGCTCCGCGCGATCATCGAGCCGCTCCGCGGGCGCCTCGTCCCGTTCCTCGACCGGCTCCTCGCCGACGGAACGCCGCCGGACGGCTCGATCCTCGACGGCTCATTCCCGGTCGACGCGCAGCGGAGAATGGCGCGCACCGTCCTCGAGCGGATCGGGTACGACTTCGACGCCGGGGCCCTCGACGACACGGCGCATCCCTTCACGACGCAGATCGCTCCGGGCGACGTCCGCGTCACCAACCGCTACCTGGAATCGAACCCGCTCTCCGGCCTGTTCGGCACGCTCCACGAGGGCGGACACGCCCTCTACGGCCAGGGGATGGACGACGACCTCTACACGCTGCAACTGACCGACGGCGCGTCGTACGGTTTCCACGAATCGCAGTCGCGGCTGATCGAGAACCAGATCGGGCGGAGCAGGCCGTTCTGGACATTCTTCCGGCCGATCCTCCTCGACGCGTTCCCCGCGCTCGACGGGGCCTCCGCCGACGCGCTGTACCGCGCCGCGAACCTCGTGACCCGCTCGCTGATCCGGGTCGAAGCGGACGAAGTGACCTACAACCTCCACATCATGCTCCGCTTCGAGCTCGAGACGAAGCTGCTCGACGGCTCGATCCGTGTCGTCGATCTCCCGGCCCTGTGGAACGACGCGATGGACCGCTACGTCGGGGCGACGCCAGCCGAAGACGCCGACGGCGTGCTGCAGGACGTGCACTGGTCGAGCGGGCTGATCGGCTACTTCCCGTCCTACATGCTCGGGAACCTGTACGCCGCGCAAATCACGCGCGCGCTTCGAGAGGAGATCCCGTCGCTCGACGAACAGATCGCCGGCGGCGACTTCGCGCCTCTCCTCGCGTGGCTGCGCGACAAAATTCACCGTTTCGGCGCGATCTACGAGCCGAGCGAGCTGATCGCCCGGATCACCGGAGGACCGTTGAGCCCCGAGCCGTTCCTCGCCTACGTCACGGAGAAGTACTCCGAGATCTACGGCCTCTAGCCGGCGGCCTGCTCGGACGGCTTCCGCCGCCGGATCCGCCGCCGCGGCTTCCTCGATCGGCGCTGCCCCTTTCGGGCCGAGATCGGCATCGTCGATTCGGCGGCCTTCGGACGGCACATCGCCGCCATGGCGTCGTGGATCGTCTCCGTCTGATACTCGCGCGTCCTCTGCGTGACGGCGACGAAGTCGAACGGCTCCCCGCGCAGCTGGCGGACCCACCGTTCCATCTCGGCGAGGCAGTGAACCGCCCCGTCCCCCGATCCGCCGGCCGCGGCGACGGAGACGATCGGCTTCCCCTCCAGGACGGACTTCGCGCCGTCCTTCTTCGTCGCTTCACAGCGACGGAGCCGGTCGAAGAACGCCTTCATCGCCTCGCTCGGCTCGCCGAAGTAGACCGGCGTCACCACTGCGAACCCCTCCGCCTCGTCGAACATCCTCTGCAGCTCGGCGAAGTCGTCCTCCAGACGGCACCGGTGCTCCGTGCGACACGGTCCCCAGCCGTCCTCGCAGACGGCGCAGCGCTCGATCTCGAACTCGTTCAGATTGATCACGCGGGCGCGACTTCTCCCATCGATCACGCCTTGCCTGGCCGCCTCCCCGCACGCGGCGGTGAGCCCCTCCTTGTTCGGACTGCTCGTGACGATCAGCACCTTCATTCGATTTCCTTCCACGTCGTGTGAATCCTGATCCGGGGCGCGATCCTAGGCGACGGTGACCTCCCGCATCGCGGCGAGCACCCGCTCGGGGGTGAACGGCGTCTCCCGCAACCGCACGCCGACCGCGTCGTAGATCGCGTTGGCGATCGTCGGGATCGGGCCGTTGATGCCGACCTCGCCGATCGACTTGGCTCCCATCGGCCCGGTCGGCTCGTACGACTCGACGAGGATCACCTCGAGCCTCGGGACGTCGAGCGCACCGGGGATCTTGTAGTCGAACAGCGACGGATTCCGGACCCTTCCGCGCGAGCTGATCAGCATCTCCTCGGTGAGCGCGTAGCCGATCCCGTTGACGATCGCCCCCTCCATCTGCCCCTCGGCCAGGATCGGGTTGATCGCCACGCCGCAGTCGACGGCGGCGACGTAGTGGAGGACCTCGACGCGCCCGGTCTCCGTGTCGACGGCCACCTCGGCGAAGTTCGCGAGGAACGGCGGCGGGGACTCGGCGGGGACGCAGGACGCCGTCGCGGCGATCTGAAACTGGTCCGACTCGTACATCGCCCGCAGACAGACGTCGGCCAGTGACATCCGCTCGCCGCCCGGCGCGACGACCGACTCGTCCGCCAAGCACAGCGACTCCGCGGACGCTCCGAGGACCGCGGACGCGACCTCGAGGATCTGACCGCGGACCTTCTCCGCCGCGCGCTGCACCGCCGTCCCCGAAACGTAGGTCGTCGACGACGCGTACGCCCCCACGTCGAACGGGGTGAGGTCGGTGTCCGACGACGTGACCAGGATCCTGTCCAGCGGCACGGCGAGAACCTCCGCCGCGATCTGCGCCAGGATCGTGTCCGATCCGGTCCCGAGGTCGGTCGCGCCGATCAGCAGGTTGAACGACCCGTCCTCGTTCATCTTGATCGTCGCCGCGGCCATGTCGATCCGCGGGATCCCGGAGCCCTGCATCACGATCGTCATCCCGAGTCCGTGGACCCGCGGGCCGTCGCGGAGCTTCTTCCCTCGCTTCTCCGCCCAGCCGATCCGCTCGGCCCCGATCTCCAGGCAGCGCTCGAGTTCGCAGCTCTTGATCGTCTGCTCGACGCCCTCCCGCCCCTCACCGAGCTTCTCGAAGATCGGCGACGTTTCGCCGACGCGGACGTGATTCCGCCGCCGCAGCTCGATCGGGTCGATTCCGAGACGCTCGGCCAGCTCGTCCATCGCCGTCTCCAGCGGGAAGTAGCCCTGCGTCGCGCCGTAGCCGCGGTAGGCGCCGGCAACGGGGAGGTTCGTGTAGACCGCCTGTCCGTAGAAGCGTACGTTCGGCGCCTTGTTGTACAGCGGGAGCGTCTTCGAGCCGGCGTTGGCGAGGACGGTCAGCCCGTGCGCGCCGTACGCCCCGGTGTTGGACGCCGCCTCCATCTCGATCGCGCGCAGGACCCCGTCGCTTCCGGCGCCGAGCCTGACCCGGACGCGCATCGGGTGGCGCGTCCGTGAGGCGACGAACTCTTCCTTCCGGGACAGGCCGACCCACGCCGGCCGACCCGTCCGCAGCGTCACCAGGCCGGCGACGTCCTCGAGCAGGACCTCCTGCTTCGTCCCGAAGCCGCCGCCGATCCGCGGCTTGATCACTCGGACGCTCCGGATCGGGATCCCCAGGGTCTGCGCGACGATCCGCCGGGCGTGGAACGGGACCTGCGTGCTCGTTCGCAGGACGAGCCGGCCGTTGTTGTCCAGATAGCTGTAGACGACGTGCGGCTCGATCGGCGCGTGCTGAGCGTACTGCGTCTCGCACGTCGTCTCGACGATCACGTCGGAGGCGTCGAATCCCGCGGACACGTCGCCGACGTCGATGTCGACGTCGGCGACGACGTTCCGGTCCGCGTCGTAGATCCCGGCCGAGTCCTCCTCGTCGTGGATCACCGGCGCGCCGTCGCGGCGCGCGTCGTCGATCGACAGGACCGGCTCGAGCTCCTCGTACTCGACGCGGATCGCCTTCAGCGCCGCCAGGGCGATCTCCTCGGTCTCGGCGGCCACCGCGGCGACCCGGTCCCCGACGAACCGGACCTTGTCCTCGAACATCCGCGCGTCGTACGGCGACGGCTCCGGGTATCCCTGCCCGGCCGTCGTGTGCCGGGTCGGCGGCGTGTTCTCGTGCGTCAGCACGCAGACCACGCCGGGCATCGCCTCGGCCTCCGACGTGTCGATGCTGAGGATCCGGGCGTGCGCGTGGGGGCTCCCGAGGAGCTTCACGTGCAGCGTGTCAGGGAGTCGGACGTCGGCGACGAAGACCGGCTTCCCGGTCACGAGCGCCCGGCCGTCGACCTTCCGCTCGCCCTTCCCGACGACCGTGAACTCCGGGCGCTCAGGCATCCGTCCCACCGCCCTTCATCGCGGCGGCGGCCCGCTGCACCGCGCGGATCTGCTTCACGTAGCCGGTGCACCGGCAGAGGTTCCCGGACAGGGCCCGGCGGATCTCCCCCTCCGTGGGATCCGGGTTCCGGGACAGCAGGTCGACCGCGCTGATCACCATCCCCGGCGTGCAGTAGCCGCACTGGATCCCGCCCTCGTCGAGGAACGCCTCCTGCACCGGATGGAGCCGGCCTTCCCGCTCGAGCCCCTCGACGGTGACGACCTCGGCCCCGTCGGCCTTCGCGGCGAAGACGAGGCAGGAGTTGACCGCTCGGCCGTCCAGCAGGACCGCACACGCTCCGCAATCCCCCGCGCGGCACCCGATCTTGACGCCCATGAACCCCTCGCGTCGGAGGAGATCGGACAGCCTTTCGCCCGGCTCGATCGTCGCCGTTGTCCGCCTCCCGTTGATCGTCAGCGTGATCGTCATCCCGTCCCTCCCAGCTTCTCCACCGCGCGCCGCAGACAGCGCGAGGCGCCGACGCACGCGAGCACCCGTCGATAGGCGGCCGTCGCCCGCCGGTCGTCGCGGGCGTCGATCGCTTCGCCGGTCAGCGCGGCGGCCCGATCGATCGCCTCCTCGTCGAGCGAAGCCCCGATCAGAGACTTCTCGACCGCCGGCATCCGGACCGCCAGGGCCGGGGTGCCGCCGACGGCGATCCGGACCGCCGCGCACCGTCCTGCCTCGAGGGCGACGAAGCAGGCGCAGTTGAGGACGGCGACGTCGAATCCCGTCGCGCTGAACCCCTCGAACGTGCAGGACGACGCCTTCGGCGGCGCCGGGAGGCGGACCTCGGTGATCAGCGGGCGCTCGCCGCGCGCGCGGCCGGCGAGGTACTCCGTCAACGGGAGCCGCCGCTCCCGGCCGTCGTAGACGACCAGCGCGGCGTCCAGCGCGAGCAGCAGCGGAATCACGTCGGACCAGGGGTGCGCGCTCCCGAGGGTCCCGCCGATCGTCCCGAGGTTCCGCTGGAGCGGCGAGGCGACCTTCTCCAGGACCTCGATCAGGATGCCGCCGAGGTGCTCCCGCGCGAGCGGCGACTCGACGATCTCGGTGAACGTCGTCGTCGCCCCGATCGCCAGCCCGTCCTCCTCGCGGACGTACGTCAGCCCCACGCCGGAGAGATCGACCACGGCCGTCGTCTCGGGGGTCGCGTACAGCACGGCGTCGATCCCCCCGCCGATCGGCTTGGCGGCCCTCCCGCGCTCGTCGAGCGCGGCCCACGCCTCCTCGACGCTCGCCGGCTTCAAGTACTCTCGAATCTGCGTGTCGATCCCCCCTCTCGGTCCCCTACGGATTATCCCCGTCGACGAAGAGCGGCACAATCGCGAACGCGTCGACATCGACCAGGCCGCGGTCGGTCAACCGCAGCCGCGGGATGACCGGGAGGGCGAGAAGGGAGAACGTCATGAACGCGTCGCCGGCCGTGCACCCGCAGGCTCGGAGCCCCCGGTGCAGCGCCTCGGCGCGGGCCGCGACCTCCCCGATCGGCTCCTCGGACATCAGCCCGGCGATCGGCAGGGCGATCTCGGCGATCACGCCTCCGTCGCGAACGAGGGCGATCCCTCCCCCGATCTCGACGACGCGATGCGCCGCCGCGGCCATCGCGTCGGGATCGCTTCCCAGCACGAGGAGGTTGTGGCTGTCGTGCGCCACGGTGCTCGCCAGGGCGCATCGCCCCTCGAGGCCGAACCCGCGGACGAAGCCGCGGCCGATCCGCCCGCTCCCCCGGTGCCGCTCGATCACCGCCAGGTGCGCGATCCCGGTTCCCTCGCCCGGAGACACGACGCCGTCGACCACCGGCAGCTCCGCGGTGACCGCCCGCGTCGGCGCCTGGTTCTCGACGATCTCGATCACGCGGCAGCGGGCCGTCTTCGCGGTTTCCGGCGCACGGACGACGAAGTCGGATCGATCGAGCCGCCGGCCGATGCGGACGCTCCGCCGCGCCCGGTCCGGGACCTCGAACGGCCGCATCTCCACGGCGAGCTTCCCGTCGCGCGCGACGGTCTCCCCCGCGGCGATCACACGCGTCACCTCGAAGCGCTCGAGGTCCCCGACGAGAAGGAAATCGGCGTACCGCCCGGGCGCGATGCAGCCGACGTCGAGCGCCACGCCGAAGTGCTCCGCCGTGTTGAGGGTCGCCATCCGGATCGCCGTCATCGGCGGGAGGCCCTCCCGGATCGCCAACCGGACGACGTCGTCCATGTGCCCTTCGCGAAGCAGCGTGCCGGCGTGTCGATCGTCGGTGCAGAGGAGGACGCGTCGTGGGTCGATCCCACCCGCCGTGACCGCCCCGATCTGGGCCGCCAGATCGCGCCACGCCGAGCTCTCCCTGACCATGGCGTACATCCCCTGGCGGACCCGCGCGACGACGTCCTCCGCTCTCGTTCCCTCGTGGCAGTCGCTCGGTCCGGCGGCGGCGTACGCGTGAAACGGGACGCCGAGATCCGGGGACGCGTAGTGCCCTCCGACGACCCCACCGGCCTTCAGCGTCGCCGCGATCTCGCCGTGAAGCCGCTCGTCGCCCGCCGCCACGCCGGGGTAGTTCATCACCTCGCCGAGGCCGATCACGCCGTCCCAGCCCATCGCCTCGGCGACCTCGCCCGGACCGAATTCGGCCCCCGACGTCTCCAGCCCGGGGGCGGACGGCACGCACGACGGAACCTGGACGTAGATACGCATCGGGGTGGCGCGCGCCTCGTCGACCATCAGCCGCACCCCGGCAAGCCCGAGGACGTTCGCGATCTCGTGCGGGTCGATGAACGCTCCGGTCGTCCCGCGAGGAAGGACCGCCGCGGCGAACCGCCGGACGGAGAGCATCGTGCTCTCGACGTGCATGTGGGCGTCGAGGAGCCCGGGAACGAGAAACCGGCCGTCCGCTTCCACGACGGTCGTGTCGGCGCCGATCGTCGGTCCGGCGTCCGGCCCGCAGTAGGCGATCCGAGGGCCGAGGACGGCGACGTCGGTCCCGTCGACGATCTCACCCGAGCAGACGTTCACCCATCGGCCATTGCGAACGACCAGATCGGCCGGACGTCTCCCTGCGGCAACGTCCGTCAGGTCGCGCGTCATCTCGTGCAGCGGTCTCCGCGTCGGCATCCGCTCAGCTCCCCTTGCGGAAGACGGCCCCTCTCGCGGAGCGGCCGTCCGCGCGTCGATCCGACTTCCCTGAACCGTCGCAAGGCCTACAAGCCGGATCGCAACGAGAAGTCCGCTCGTCCGCTTCCACATGCAATCCGGCCATGTCTGTTGACTTTTCGTGGTCCTGCCTGCCACGGTCTTCCCCTCCGAAACAGAAGACGCCAACGGCGTTCTCATGATGTTGTCAGGCAGTCCGACAAGAGCTATCCTACAGGATCGAGCCGGTCGAATCCAACCGGTAGACCGCGCGTCAGGAGGGTTCATGGAGTCGCTGATCACGCCCGTCACAGTCTGGACCGGCGAGGAGATCGTCGACCGGAGCGCGATCCTGATTCGGGACGGACGGGTCGTCGACGTCGCGCCCGCCGGCGGTGCGGCCACGCTCGAGATCGGCGACGGCGCCGAGCGAATCGACGGGGGCGGGAAGCTCGCGATTCCCGGACTGATCAACGCGCACACGCACCTGTACAGCAGCCTGGCCCGCGGGATGTCCGTTTCGCCGTTCGCCCCCGCGTCGTTCACCGAGATCCTCGAGCAGCTGTGGTGGCGGCTCGACAGGGCGCTCGATCCCGAGTCGATCCGCGCGAGCGTGCTGATCGGGGCGATGGAGGCGGCGCGATGCGGCGTGACCACGCTGATCGACCACCACGCCAGCCCGAACGCCGTCCCCGGATCGCTCGACCTCCTGAAGGAAGAGGTCTGCGACCGGGTCGGCCTCCGCGGCGTCTTCTGCTACGAGCTCACCGACCGCGACGGCCCGGAGCGAAGCGATCGGGGGATCAAGGAGAACCTCCGGTTCCTCGATTCGATCGACGATCCGAACCCGCTTTTCTCGGCCCAGTTCGGGCTTCACGCGTCGTTCACGATCGCTGAGGAGACGATCGAGCGCGTCGCCTCGGCGATCCCCGACGGGGTCGGCGTCCACGTCCACGTCGCCGAGGGGCCGGAGGACGAGGCGCGGTGCGAGGCGGACCACGGGCTGCGGGTCGTCGAGCGGCTCGACCGCCACGGCCTCGTCCGACCGAACTCGATCCTCGTCCACTGCCTCCACGTCGACGGATCGGAGAAGGACCTCGTCGCCGAGCGCGACGCCGTCGTCGTCCACAACCCCCGGTCGAACATGAACAACGCCGTCGGCCTGTTCGACCTGCCCGGATTCCTCGAGCGAGGCGTCCTGACCGGGCTCGGCACCGACGGGCTCGGCGCGAACATGCTCGCCGAGCTGTTCACCGCCGGGATCCTGCAGAAGCACGGTCGATCCGATCCGCTCGCCGGCGGGTTCGACGCCCTCCGCGCCCTCCTGTTTGAGAACAACCCCCGGATCGCGGGGCGGCTGCTCGGGGTCGAGCTCGGCCGGATCGCGCCGGGCGCCCCGGCCGACATCGCGCTGTTGGACTACGCCCCGCCGACACCGCTCCGCTCGGAGAACGTCCTCGGCCATCTACTGTTCGGGACCGCCGTCCACTCCCTCCGCGTCGCGGACCTGTTCGTCGCCGGTCGGGCGATCCTGCGGGACGGTGCGTTCGTCGACGTGGACGAAGAGGCCGTCTACGCCCACGCGCGCGAGCAAGCGGACCGCCTCTGGGACCGCCTGGGGTAAGAAGGGAATTCCGATGTCCGACCGCATGCGAACCCTGTCGTTCGAGGACCTCCTCGGCTGGATTTTGAAGGAGCTGGAGGCGGAGCGGGCGATCTTCGGCGTGCCCGAGGAGCTGTTCTTCGTGCCGCGCGACGACGCGCCGTACGCGAGCCGCCTGTTCGGGCACCACCTCGCCACGCCGATCGGCCCGGCCGCCGGCCCGCACACCCAACTGGCGCAGAACGTCCTCACCGCGTGGCTGTGCGGCGGTCGATTCATCGAGCTGAAGACCGTCCAGATCATGGACGAGCTGGAGATCCCGCGGCCGTGCATCGACATGGAGGACGAGGGGTACAACGTCGAGTGGTCGCAGGAGCTCCGACTCCGCGAATCCCTCGGCGAGTACGTCAAGGCGTGGGTCCTCGTCCACGTCCTCCGGCGCGTCCTCGGTTTCGAGCGCGCCCCGTTCGGCACGATCTTCAACATGAGCGTCGGCTACGATCTCGCCGGGATCCTCAGCCCGCCGATGCAGGCGTTCATGGACGGGCTGGAGCACGCGGCCGAGGGGATCGAGACCGTCCGGGCGATCCTTCGCCGACGTTATCCGCAGTTCGCCGACATCGAGATCCCCCCCCGAATCGTCGACTCCGTCACCCTCTCGACGATGCACGGCTGCCCGCCGGACGAGATCGAGAAGATCGCCCGCTACCTGCTCGAGGAGCGGGGCCTCCACACGACCGTCAAGCTGAACCCGACCCTCCTCGGGAAGGAGGCCGTCCTTCGGATCCTCCACGAAGACCTCGGGTATCGATCGATCGACATCCCGGACGCCGTCTTCGAGCACGACCTTCCGTACGACCGAGCGATCGAGCTGATCCGTTCCCTGAAGGCGACCGCGTCCGACCGCGGGCTGACGTTCGGCGTCAAGCTTTCCAACACCCTCGCGATGGCGAATCACCGCGGCGTCCTCCCCGGCGAGGAGATGTACATGTCCGGACGGGCGCTGTATCCGATTACGGTCACCCTCTTCCATCGGCTGGTCGAGGCGCTCGACGGCGATCTGAACGTCTCCTACTCCGCCGGCGCCGACGCGCTCAACGTGGCCGACGTTCTCTCCGCCGGCGCCCTCCCGGTGACGGTCGCCTCCGACCTGCTGAAGCCCGGCGGCTACGGACGACTCGCGCAGTACCTGGAGCGGATCGAGGCCGAGATCGACCGGCGCGGCGCGAGCGGCCTGGAGGGCCTCGCCTCCGACAGGAGGGAAAGCCTCGCCGCGCTCGCCCGGGCGGCGCGCGTCGATCCGCGGTACAAGAAGGCGTATCGCCCACACGGCCTCCCGAAGGTCGCGTCGGCGCTCGAGCCGTTCGACTGCATCGAGCCGCCGTGCGTCGCGCGGTGCGCCGTCTGCCAGGACGTCCCGGAGTACGCCCACTGGCTCGCCGAAGGGGAGGACGATCGCGCCCTCGCGACGATCCTCCATCGGAATCCGCTCCCTGGCGTGACCGGATACGTCTGCACCCACCTGTGCCAGACCCGCTGCACGCGGAACGTTTACGACGAGCCGGTCGCCATCCGGCGGCTGAAGCGATTCGCGGCCGAGCGTGGGGTCGCCGCGGCTCCGGCCGCTCCGGAGACCGGGAAACGCGTCGCCGTGGTCGGGAGCGGGCCGTCCGGTCTCGCCGCGGCGTACTACCTCGCTTCGAGCGGAATCGGCGTCACCGTGTTCGAGGCGAAGGACCGTCCCGGCGGGATGCTCGCGATCGCCCCGGCGTTCCGTCTTCCGGAGGAGGTCGTCCGCGCCGACGTCTCCCGGATCGAGCGGCTCGGGGTCGCGATCGAGTGCGACCACCGGATCGAGACGCCCCCGGAGGCGCTTCTCGCCGAGGGGTTCGACGCCGTCTACGTCGCGTGCGGCTTCTCGCGGGACGCCGGCCTCGACATCGAAGGGATCGACGCCGACGGCGTCCACGGCGCGCTCGACTTCCTCGAGCGCGTTGCGCGCGGTGACCCGCCGGAGCTCGGCGACCGCGTCGTCGTGATCGGCGGCGGGAACACGGCGATGGACGCCGCCCGGACCGCACGACGGCTGACCGGGCGTCCGGCGACCGTCGTCTACCGTCGAGGCCGGGCCGAGATGCCGGCCGAGGTCGACGAGATCGACGACCTCCTCGCCGAAGGGAACGAGCTTCTGGAGCTCGCGTCGCCGATCCGCATGCGGGTCGAGGACGGCCGCGTCGTCGGCCTCGACTGCGTCCGCAACGAGCTCGGCGAGCCGGACGAGGACGGGCGGAGGCGCCCGGTCCCGCTCGAGGGGAGCGCGTTCGCACTTCCGGCGACCGCGGTCCTCCTCGCCACCGGGCAGCGAAGCGACGCCCGGTTCCTCGGCGGAAGCGGCGTCGTGATGCACGAAGGCGGCCGGGTCCGGGTCGACGGATCCACCGGGCGAACCGAAGCCGAGCGCGTCTACGCCGGCGGCGACATCGCGCGCGGACCGGCGATCATCATCGAAGCGTGCGCCGACGGCCGGCGGGCCGCCGAAGCGATCGCCGAGGATCTCGGCGTCCCGTTCTCGGCCCCGCCGATCCCCGAGCGAACCGTGTCGGAAGAGGAGGTCCGGCGGCTGAAGGTCGCCAAGGCGCGCCGGTCGACCCAGCGCCGACCGGCCTTCCTCCCGGTCGAGGCGCGGACCGGGTTCGACCTCGTCGAGGCGACGCTCGGTGAGGCCGCGGCCCGCGCCGAAGCGGAGCGTTGCCTCCAATGCCGGATCCTCTGCGACCGGTGCGTCGAGGTCTGCCCGAACCGGGCGAACGTCTCGATCCGCGTGCCCACGGTCGACGTGCGCCTGCCGATCCTCGAGCTCCGAGACGGCCGGCTCGAGACCGTCGGAGAGGAGTCGGTGGCGATCACGCAGGAGCGACAGATCCTCCACGTCGACGACCTGTGCAACGAGTGCGGCAACTGCGCCACGTTCTGCGTCCACGACGGGGAGCCGTACCGCGACAAGCCGCGCCTCTTCCTCCGGAGGGAGGCGTACGAGGCCGAGCGGGACAACGCGTTCTTCGTCGAGGGCGGGACGATCCACCGGCGGGCCGGCGGCCGCGAGGCGCGGCTCGTCCGGACCGACGACGGCTTCTCGTACGACGGGCCGGAGGTCCGAGCCCGTCTCACGGCGGGCTTCACCGTCGGCACGATCGAGCCGAAGGGCCCCTTCGAAGGCGCGATCTCCCTCCGTCCGGCGATCGAGATGGCCGTCCTTCTGACCGGAATCGCGGAGACGGCCGCCTACCTCCCGATCGCAACGGAGCCGGAAGGGAGCGCCGGCTGATGGGCCGGATCGCGACCCTCCGCTGCATCACCTGCGGGGCGGAGTACGATCCGGACCGAATCGACTACACCTGCCCGGCGTGCGGCCCGCGCCGGGGGACCCTCGAGGTGCTGTACGACTACGGGGGGCTGAAGCGCGAGCTGACGCGGGAGACGTTCGCCCGAACCGGGGCCGCGTCGATGTGGCGATATCTCCCGCTCCTCCCGATCGCGAGCGGCGAGTACATCCAGCCGCTCCGCGTCGGCTGGACACCGGCGTATCGATACCCGGACCTCGCGTCCGAGCTCGGCCTCTCCGGGCTGATCGTCAAGGACGACGGCCAGAACCCGACCGCGTCGTACAAGGACCGGGCCAGCTCGGTCGTCGTCATCAAGGCCCAGGAGAAGAACCGGCCGGTCGTGACGTGCGCGTCGACCGGGAACGCGGCCAGCTCGCTCGCCGGCTTCGCCGCGGCGACGCCGCTCGAGACGATCCTCTTCGTGCCGGTGACGGCCCCGGAGGCGAAGGTCGCGCAGCTTCTCGTCTACGGCGCGAAGGTCTTCCTCGTCGACGGCTCCTACGACGCCGCGTACGACCTCGCCGCCGAAGCGGCCGACGCGTTCGGCTGGTACAACCGGTCGGCGGCCGTCAACCCATACCTCGTCGAGGGGAAGAAGACCGGCGCGCTCGAGCTGGCGGAGCAGACGGACTGGAACCCTCCGGACGTCGTCTTCGTCTCCGTCGGCGACGGCTCGGTGATCAGCGGGATCTGCAAGGGATTCGCCGAACTCGAGAGGATCGGTCTGATCGGCCGATCGCCGCAGGTCGTCGGGGTCCAAGCCGAGGGAGCGGCGCCGATCGCCCGCGCCTTCGCCCGCTACGAGGGAGGGGACGTCGACATCGAGGACGTCGAAGCGTCGACCGTCGCCGACTCCATCTGTGTCGGGGCGCCGCGCGACGTCGTCAAGGCGGTCAAGTACGTTCGCGCGAACGGCGGCCGCTTCGTCACCGTCCCGGACGCCGCGATCCTCGACGCGATCGCCTTCCTTGCGCGGCGCACCGGCGTCTTCGCGGAGCCGGCCGGTGCCGCGGCGCTCGCCGGCCTCCGCCGGCTCGCCGAGACGGGCGACCTCGCCGGGAAGTCGGCGGCGGTTATGATCACGGGGAACGGACTGAAGGACGTCGCCTCGGCGAAGCGGACGGTCGGAGAGCCGATCGTGATCGAGCCTTCGCTGCGCGCGATCGAGGAGCACGTATGAAGATCCGACTGACGGTGAACGGGAGGCCGCACGAGGGCGAGGTCGACGCCGAGACCCGGCTGCTCGATCTGCTCCGCGAGGACCTCCACCTGACCGGGACGAAGGAGGGGTGCGGCGAGGGGGAGTGCGGCGCGTGCACCGTGCTGATCGACGGCCGTCCGGTCAACTCGTGCCTCGTTCTGGCGGCACAGGCGGACGGCACGGAGGTGCTGACGATCGAGGGGCTCGCGGACGGGGACCGACTCCATCCGATCCAGCAGGCGTTCGTCGACGCCGGCGGGGTTCAGTGTGGCTTCTGCACGCCGGGGTTCGTCATGTCGGCCTACGCGCTGCTGAACGAGATCCCCGACCCGACCGACGACGAGATCCTCACCGCGCTCGAAGGGAATCTGTGCCGCTGCACCGGGTACGGCAAGATCGTCGACGCCGTGCGCCTCGCGGCCGAGCGGACGCAGGAGGGCGCCTGATGGAGGCGATCGTCCTCGCCGCCGGCCTCGCGACGCGGATGGGCGGGATCAAGCCGTTGACGCCGATCGACGGAGAGCCGGCGCTCTCGCGGATCCTCGGGCGGATTCGCGCCGCGGGGATCGGACGGCCGATCGTCGTCCTCGGGGCGGAGTCTGGACGGTCGATCGCGGCCGCGGTCGATCTGACCGAGTGCACCGCGGTCGAGAACGACAGGCCGGAGGCCGGGATGAGCCGATCGCTCCGTCTCGGGCTCGACGCCGTGCCCGCCGAGGCTCCGGGCGTCCTCGTCTTCCACGCCGACATGCCGTTCGTCCGGACCGAGACGATCCGCGCCGTGCTTCGGGCGGCGGAGGCCGGCGCTTCGATCGCCGCGCCGGTCCACGCGGGGCGTCGGGGGTTCCCCGTCTTCTTCCACCGCTCGCACGTCCCGGGGCTGCGCGAGGCGCTGTCGGGCGACGCGGGAGGGCGCGCGTACATCGAAGCCCACCGGGCGGAGCTTGTGACCGTCGACACCGACGATCCGGGCTCCGTCCACGACATCGATCGACCGGCGGACCTCGCCGCGTGGGAGGGGAACCGCGCATGCGCTACCAACGCGTAGCCGACGAGGCCGAGCTGATCGCCGCTCTGTCCGACCCGGCCGCCGCGATCCTGTCCGGGGGGACCGACCTGCTCGTCAAGATCCGCGGCGGACTCGTCCGACCCGGCCTGCTGGTCGACATCGGCCGCGTCCCGACCTTGCAAGGGATCCGTCGGACCGAGCGCGCGATCGAGATCGGCGCGGCCGTCCCGGAGAGCGACGTCCTCGCTTCGCCGGACGTCCGGGATGCGCTTCCCCTCCTCTCGGCGGCGCTCCGCGCACTCGGGTCGGTCCAGATCCGCAATCGAGGGACCCTCGGCGGGAATCTCGTCAACGCGTCGCCCGCGGCCGACAGCGCGATCCCGCTCCTCCTGTACGACGCCGAGCTCGTCCTCGTCGGGGTCGGCGGCGAGCGGACCGTGCCGCTCGATAGCTTCTTCGTCGGGCCCGGGCGGACCGCGCTCGGATCCAGCGAGTTCGTCCGCACGGTGCGCGTGCCGATCCCGAAGACGGGGTACGACACCTTCTACCACAAGGTCGGGAAGCGACGCGCGCTGACGATCGCGATCGCGTCGCTCGGCGCGCTGCTTCGGACCGAAGACGGCCGGATCGCCGAAGCGCGGCTCGCCGCCGGATCGGTGGCGCCGACGCCGATCCGTCTTCGCGCCGTCGAGGAGCGCCTCCGGGGTGCACCGCTGACCGACGGTGCGATCGCCGAAGCGAAGCGTCTCGCGATCGAGGCCGTTTCGCCGATCTCCGACGTCCGCGCGACGGCGGGGTACCGTTCGCGGGTCATCGGCGACCTAGTGGCAAGAGCCCTGCAGATTGCAATATCCAGATCTGATCTGCATACACGCTCCTGAGGGCGATCCGCGAGCACCTCCAGGTGCTCGCGCCGGCGACCCGGTCGCGAGAGCGGTGCGCTCCGCCGGCGCTTGAACCCGTCGGACCCTCGACACGTCGCCCGCCTTTCCGCTATGCTGCGTCGAAGGGAGGCCAACATGAACAGAGCGAGATGGATCGCCGGTCTCGCCGTCCTGCTCGCGGCGCTCGCCCTCGTCGCCGGCTGCTTTCTCCTCAGCCGGCCGCCGACCGCGTCGTTCGTCGTGCTCTACAACGTGACGGAGGACCCCCTCGTCGTCGATCTCGACGCCTCGTCGTCGTCGGACCCCGACGGCGACGCGATCGCCGACTACATGTGGACGTTCGGAGACGACGTGGAGATCCTGACGCCGCTGGAATACACCAAGGTCGTCACGGTCCCGATCCTCCGCGTGCGCTACCCGTTCGATGGCGAGTACACGATCGCGCTCTTCGTACGGGACGAGCGCGGCCTGACCTCCGAGGAAGGCCAGCAGGAGACGATCATCCTGCCGAACCTGCCGGTCGAACCGAGCGTCTGACGGGAACGGCGGCGACCTAAGTCTCCGGGGATCGCCGCTTCGAGAAGTAGACGATGTCCGGATGTCGGACGTAGCCGATCCGCTCGAAGAAGGCCATCGACGCCTCGTTCCAGTCCTCGATCAGACAGGTGACGATCTCGATCCCCATCGCCCGGAGCCTCTCCTCCACCGTGGCGACCAGCGCGCTCCCGATCCCTCGCCCGCGGCGCTCCGGCAGGACGGCGAGGCGATTGATCCACCCCTTCCGGCCGTCGTGCGTCCCGAGAACGGCGCCGACCAGCCTCCCTCCCCGCCCTTCGGCCGCGAGGAAGATCGAGCGGCCCTCCGCGATCTCGCGCGCGATCCGATCGCGCCCGTCCCGGCCGCGCGGCCGATACGGGAGGCCGGCCGCGTCCCACAGAGCGATCAGCTCGTCGTAGTCCTCCGGCTCGAGATCGCGGATCCTCATGTCGGCGCACCCTCCTCTCGCAGACAAGAACAGGGTATCCGAACGGTCGCCGTCCGCAAGACGGCCGAGCGGGCGAGGGACATGCCTCCCCTGCACAGGGGTCGGGCGGCCTCCCACCGGCGGGGAGGCGGGGCGTAGGATTCGAACGCGGAAAAGGCGGGGACATGGTATGAGGACTCACGTCTTGCTGCTCGTGGCCATCGTCGGGATCGCCGCGCCTTGCGCGGCCGAGCTCGGCCAGGCGCCGTTCGGGGTCGGCTTCGCCGTCGGGGTGCCTTACGGGCTCCCGGTCGACTGGGCCGGTTCCTTCTCGGTCCTCACCGGAGAGGCGTTCCTCTCGCGCAACCTGACCGTCGCGCTCGACGTCGGGACCTACCCGGCCTCCTTCCCCGAGCTGTTCGAGGGGAGCCTGTCGCTGTTGGTCAAGGGGTGGCTCGGTGCGGCGTGCTTCTTCGGAGGCGGCGGCCTCACCGTCCGGTGGCACGACGTCGGCTCCACGTGGATCGGCGTCTCCCATCTGAACCTGAAGGCCGGGTTCCAGGCCTGGTTCCTCGATTCCCTCGCCCTCGTCCTCCAAGCGCGGTCGATCGAGCCGTTGCCGATCAACTGGACGTTCACCCCGGAGCTCTCCCTCGGGGTGACCGTCGCCCTCGGCAGGGCACGGCCCGAGACCCTCTACGCCGACGGGCCGACGCTCTGGATCCTCGTCGGACTCGGCGTCGCGGCAATGATCGCCTTCCTCCCTCGGATCTAGCCCGCTCGGCCCGAGGTTTCGCCCGCGACCGCCTCTTCATTTCTCTCCGGAGTTGTGCTATACTGTCCTCGCGTGGATGCGCGTAGGTAGAAGCGCGAACAGAAGGGGACTACACGAGACCGAAACGGGATCGGAGGCCCGTGGGGCGTCCGATTCTGTCTGATTGTCGGAGGCGCTTGTGCCTCGGGAGAATCGATGAAAGAGTCGAAGGCAACGATCAACCTGAGCCGGAACTTGAGCGCGAAGCCGGAGGAGGATCGCAAGACCGCCGTGCGCTCGTCGAGATCGGACAACCCGATCCGGACCTACTTCGGCGAGATCAGCCGCGTGCCGCTCCTCACCCGAGAAGACGAGGTCCGCCTGTCGAAGCGGATCGAGAGCGGAGACACGCAGGCGAAGGAGGAGCTGGCGGAGGCGAACCTCCGGCTCGTCGTCTCGATCGCGAAGAAGTATCGCGGCTGCGGGCTGCCGTTCCTCGATCTGATCCAGGAGGGAAACCTCGGCCTGATGAAGGCGATCGAGAAGTTCGACTACACCAAAGGGTACAAGTTCTCGACGTACGCCACGTGGTGGATCCGGCAGGCGATCCTCCGGGCGATCACCAACCGCTCGCGGACGATCCGCGTGCCGACCCACATCAACGAGCTGATCCGGAAGATCTACCAGGTCGAGCGGAACTACCTGAAGGAGACCGGCGAGCTCCCGACGCCCGAGAACCTCGCCGCCGAGCTGGAGACGTCGGTCGAGAACATCATCAAGGCGAAGAAGACCGCCCAGAGCATGACGTCGCTCGACATGCCGATCGGACACGACGACGACGGCTCGGTCCTCGGGGACTTCATCGAGGACGCCTCGGTCGAATCGCCGGAGCGCGAGACGTTCGAGCATCTCCTGGTGCAGGAGCTGGAGCGGGCGCTCGACGAGCGGCTGACCGATCGAGAGCGACGGATCGTCGAGCTCCGCTACGGGCTGAACGACTACCAGCCGAAGACGCTCGACGAGGTGGGGATCGAATTCGGCATCAGCCGCGAGCGCGTCCGTCAGATTCAGAAGGAGGCGCTCGCCAAGCTGCAGGATTCCTCCCTCAAGCGGCGGCTCGAGTGGTTCAAGCTTCTGTCCGAGGCGGCGTAGCGTCCGACGACGGCAACGGCTCCCGGTAACCGCACTCCTTGTTCGTGCAGCGCAACTCCCCGTCCTTCTTCTCCACCAGGACGCCGGCGCCGCACGCCGGGCACGGCCTGACCGGGCGCTCGCTGACCGCGTACCGGCAGTCCGGGTATCGACTGCAGCTGTAGAAGGTCCGCCGGCGCTTCGCCGAGTACTTCTCGACCAGCTCCCCTTCGCCGCAGCTCGGACAGGTCACGCCGGTCGAGACGGACGCCGTCTCGCCGCACTCGGGGTCGGTGCACTTGTAGTAGCGCCCGAACCGGCCCGTCTTCATCTCCATCTCGCCGCCGCACGCGGGGCACGGAATCGTCTGACTGTGCTCGGCGGCCGCCGCGGCGAGCGCCTCCTTCACCTTCACGCCCTCGGCTCCGTACTGGACCCGTAGATCGGGCGGCAGGTCGACCGTGTTCCGACAGGTCGGGTAGTCGGTACAGCCGAGGAAGAAGGACCCCTTCCAGTACCGAAGCTCCATCGGGGAGCCGCAGACGTCGCACGTGACGTCGGACGGAACCTGGAAGACGCGACTCCCATCTCCGTCGATCGAGTCCTCCAGGGCGGCGAGGCGCTCGGAGAACGGCCCGTAGAATTCGTTGAGCGCCTCCAAGCGCGACATGTCCCCCTCCTCGATCTCGTCGAGGTCCTCCTCGAGGTGGGCCGTGAACCGCGGGTTGACCGTCTCGGCGAAGTGACGACGCAAGAAGTCGACGACCATCTGGCCGAGCAGGGTCGGCCGGAGGCTCCCGCCGTCCTTGACCGCGTAGCCGCGATCCTGGATCACCGAGAGGATCGAGGCGTAGGTGCTCGGACGGCCGATCCCCTCCCGCTCCAGCAGGTTAATCAGGCCGGCCTCGCTGTACCGGCGCGGCGGTTCGGTGAACTTCTGCCTTGTCTCGAGGCCTTCGAGCGCGACCCGGTCCCCCTCGCGGACGTCCGCCGGAATCGGGCTTTCCTTCGTCCGCGCGCCGGGCAGCGCGCGGAGGAACCCGTCGAACTCGAGCACGCTCCCGGAGGCCTCCAGCGTGTACGGGCCGGCCGACAGGACGATCTTCCTCTGCCGGTAGACCGCTGGCGCCATCTGCGTGGCGAGGAATCGGCCGTGGATCAGCGCGTACAGCTTTCGCTGGTCCGCCGAGAGGTGCGCCGCGATCGATTCGGGCGTCCGGCTCTCGTCGGTCGGCCGGATCGCCTCGTGCGCGTCCTGCGACCGCCGCTTGTTCTTGAACGCCCGCGGCTTGGTGGAGAGGTACTCCGCGCCGTACGTCGACGCGATCACGTCGCGCGCCTGGGCGACCGCCGCCTCGGACACGCGGACCGAATCGGTCCGCATATAGGTGATCAGCCCCTCCGTCCCCCCGGGCAGTGCGATCCCCTCGTACAGCTCCTGGGCGATCCGCATCGTTCGCTTCGGCCCGAAGCCGAGCCGCGACGAGGCCGCCTGCTGCAGCGTGCTCGTGATGAACGGCGCCGAAGGGTTCCGCTTCCGCTCCTTCTCCTCCACCTGCGTCACCCGGATCTCGGAGGCCGCTCGGACCTCGGCGGCCACGGTCTCGGCCTCCGCTTCGTTCCGGATCGAGAGCTTCTCGCCGTCCCGCTTCGTCACCGAGGCGACGAACGGCTCGCCGTCCGTGAGCCGCGCGTCGATCTCCCAGTACTCCTCCGGCACGAACGCCGTGATCTCGGCCTCCCGGTCGCAGAGGAACCGGAGCGCGACCGACTGGACCCGGCCGGCGGAGAGGCCGGCAAACCGGTTGCCCGCGATCGTCCGCGACAGCAGGGGGCTAACGAGGTACCCCACCAATCGATCGAGGATCCGCCGCGTCCGCTGCGCCTCGACCTTCTTCAGGTCGATCGATCCCGGCGACTTCAACGCATCGAGGATCACCGGCTTCGTGATCTCGTTGAACACCGGCCGGGCGAACGCCTTCTCGTCCTTCACCACGCGGTTCAGGATCGTGAACAGATCGTAGGCGATCGCCTCGCCCTCCCGGTCGTGGTCGGTCGCGAGGAAGACGCGCTCGGCGTCCCTGGCCGCGTTGCGCAGCTGGGTGACGAGCCTGCTCCGCTTCGTCTCGAATTTCGGGGCGAACTCCTTGTCGACGTCCACGCCGAGGTCGTTCTTCGGCAGATCCCGGACGTGCCCCTGCGACGAGAGGACTTCGTACTCCTTCCCGAGGTACTGGCCGATCGTGCGGGCCTTGGTCGGCGATTCGACGATGATCAGCTTTTTCAATCCCACAGGCTCCTTTCGAAATGGCCCATTATACTGAGGCCCCCGATGAAGTCGAGGTCGCCGCGGTCCGCCGTCCCGACCTTCGCTGGGCACCGCCTCCTCGCCCCACGTACAATCGCCCCGAAAGAGGTGCATCATGGAGTACGTCGTCGTCGAGGGCCTTCCCGCGGTCGGGAAGAGCGAAGTGGTCGCGCTCCTGGAACGCTTCCATCCCGAGTCCGTCCGTGCCCTTCCGGAGCTCGTCAAGGAGATCGTCGAACGCGACGGGCTCGACCTGTTCCGCGATCGCGAGGCCCTCGCGTCCGCGATCGTCGAGGCGCTGCCCGGCCGGAGAGCGCGGATCCGCGAGATCCTCGACCGCGGCTTCCTCTGCCTCGAGGAGTCCCATCTCGGCGTCCACCGCGCGTACTCGCTCGCGCTCGGGGACACGGCCTTCGTCGAGGCGTACGAGCGGCTCCGCGACGCGCTCCCGCCTCCGGACGCCTTCGTCCGGCTGGAGATCCCCGTGCCGACATCATTGCAGCGACAGCGGGCTCGCGGCACGGCCGGGTACGAGGTCGAGGCGTCGGTCCTCGATCGGATGCTCTCCGAGCTCGACCGCTGGCACGAGGCCCGGGCGACCCGCACGATCCGGATCGACGCCGACCGCCCGGCCCACAAGATGGTATCGGACCTCGCCGAGACGCTCGGCCTCTCCTACGGCGCGCCGCGCGAATCGCTCCGAGGTACGTTCGACGTCCTGCTTCTCCTCGGTCGCCCGGCGAGCGGGAAGAGCGAGTTCATCGACTTCATGGAGGGACTGCCGGTCGCGGAGCGCGCCGAGAGCTTCCGGATCGCGCCGTTTCGCGTCGTCGACGACTTCCCGATCCTGTGGGAGCGGTTCGAGGAGGACGACATCTGGGAGCGGCTCGGCCGGCCGCGGCTCCATTCGAGGCGGTGCGACGGCAACTACGCCGTCACCGACGACGACCTGTGGCCGTTCCTGATCGAGAAGATCAACCGGCGCGTCGAGCCCGTCCTTGCCGAGCCGGGACGCCTCGACCACCGGACCGTGATCGTCGAGTTCTCGCGCGGCGGTCCGACCGGCTACGCCGACGCGCTGGAGCGGCTCTCGCCGGCGGTCCTCGAGCGCGCGGCGATCCTGTACGTCTCCGTCTCGTTCGAGGAATCGTGGCGGCGAAACGTCGCCCGCTACGACGAGAAGCGTCGGAGCGGGATCCTCACCCATTCGGTGCCTCGCGAGGAGATGGAGCGGACCTACGGGACCGACGATTGGGACGTCATCGCCGGCGCGCCGCGCGGGACGGTCGAGATCCGGAGGATCCGCGTCCCGTACGCCACGATGCACAACGAGCCGGAATCGACCGATCCCGACGTATTGAGCGGCCGGTACGCCGACGCGCTCCGCCCACTCTACGATGCTTGGCGCGGCGCGCGCCCCTAGGGAAGCACGTCGTCGAAGACGCGAACGAAGTTCCGGTAGCAGACCTTGTCGATCTGCCGATCGTTCAGCCCCGCCTCGCGAAGCAGCGGCGCCAACGCGCGATAGTCGGCCACGCTTTCGATCCCCTCCGGCGTCTGCGCGATCCCGTCGAGATCCCCGCCGAGGCCGACGCAGTCCTCGCCGCCGATGTCGATCGCGTGCAGGACGTGCCGCGCCACCCAGTCGAGCGGAGGCCGCGGGATCGACATCGCCCGCTCTCGAAGGCGCTTCCGCTCCTCCTCCGACACGCTCGGCTTCTGGGCCGCCTCGAACAGCGGCGCCTGCCGCCGGTGGACCTCCGGATCGAGGAAGCCGGGCGCGAGGTTGATCCCCATCACCCCCCCGCGGTCGGCCAGTCTCCGGATCATCGGATCGGTCAGATTGCGGAGGCTCGGACAGAGGGAACGGCAGTCGGAGTGACTGGCGATGAACGGCACCGTCGCCATCCGACAGACGTCGTCGAACGCCCGATCGGAGAGGTGGGAGACGTCGACCATCACGCGCAGCTCCTCGGCCGACCCGAGGAGCCGCTGTCCCTCCCGGCTGAGCGGCGTGTTCTCGCCGAACGCCGTCCCGGAGAACGGGTTGTCCTTCCACGCGAAGATCAGGTCCCGAACGCCGAGATCGGCGAAATGCCGGAGCCTCTCCGCCCTCCCTTCGAGCGGGTCGGCCCCCTCGAGGCCGAGGATCGCCGCGATCGGCCCGCCGGCGAACGCGTCGTCCAGCACCTCGCGGGTGCGCGCGACGCGCATCCGGCCGTCGGTCCCCTCGGCCATCGACTTGACCGTCCGGATCATCGCCTCGGCGCGCTCCGCCTCCTCCCCGGGATGCCGCTCGCTGAGGACGAAGCAGGCGAAGATCTGGGCCCGGATCCCGGCCTCCTGCATCGCGGGGAGCGTGACGTGCGCGCCCCCCTCCCCGCGCACGAAGTCGACGCCGTCGTCGAGGACCTTCATCACGGTGTCGCAGTGCGCGTCGAAGAAGGCGGGGGGCTTCTGCGTCCGCCGCGCCGTTCCGTCCCCGCTCATGCGACGGCGGCCACGGCCTCGATCAGGATCGGCGCGTCCAACGGGAGGCGGGAGACCTCGACGCACGACCGCGCCGGGAACGGTTCCCGAAAGGTCTCCGCGTAGACCGCGTTAACCGCGGCGAAGTCGCTCATGTCGGCGAGGTAGACCGTCACCTTGACGACGTCGGAGAGCGCCGCGCCCCCGGCGACGAGGATCGCCTCGACGTTCGCCAGCGCGCAGCGCGTGGCGCGCTCGATGTCGCCGACGACCAGCTTCCCGTCCTCCACCGGAAGCTGCCCGGAGGTGAACAGGAGAGCCCCCGAGCGGATTCCCTGGGAGTACGGCCCGACGGCGGCCGGGGCGCGGTCGGTCCGGACCGCCTCTTTCCCCGTCACCCGATCACCCCGAGCTCGCGTCCGACGAGCGCGAACTTCTCGATCGCGAAGTCGAGGTCCTCGCGGCTGTGCGCCGCGGACAGCATGACGCGGATCCGCGCCTTGCCCCGCGGGACCGTCGGGAACGCGATCGCCGTCCCGAACACGTCCTCGGCGAAGAGCCGCTTTGAGAAGTCCCACGCCGTCTGCGCTTCACCGAGCATCACCGGCGTGATCGGCGTCTCGCTCGCGCCCGTGTCGAAGCCGAGCTCCTGAAGAGCTCCCTTGAAGTACTCCGCGTTATCCCACAGGGTGCGGACCGGCGTGTCGTCCTTCTCGAGGATGTCGATCGCCGCGATGCACGCGGCGACGTCCGGCGGGGTCGCCGCGGAAGAGAACAGGAACGGGCGCGCTCGCTGCCTGAGGTACTCGACGAGCCTCTCGCTGCCGGCGATGTAGCCGCCCATCACGCCGAACGCCTTCGACATCGTGCCGCACTCGATGTCGACGCGGCCGTGGAGGCCGAAGTGGTCGACGATCCCGCGACCGTGGCTTCCGACGACGCCCTCGCCGTGCGCGTCGTCGACCATCACCATCGCGTCGTACGCTTCGGCGAGCTCGACGATCGCGGGAAGCGGGGCGAGGTCACCGTCCATCGAGAAGACCCCGTCGGTGACGATCAGCTTCTTCTCGATTCCCTTGTGCTCCTCCAGCTTTGCGGCCAGGGCGTCGGCGTTCCGATGGGAGAAGATCGCCCGCTGCGCCTTGGTCAGGCGCACCCCGTCGATGATCGACGCGTGGTTCAGCTCGTCGGTGAAGATCACGTCTTCCTTGCCCATCAGCAGCGGGATCGTCGCCAGGTTCGTGTTCAGCCCCGACTGGACGGAGAGCGCCGCCTCGGTTCCCTTGAACCGGGCGATCCGCTCCTCGAGCTCGATGTGAAGGCTCATCGTCCCGGCAATCGAGCGGACCGCGCCGGGGCCGACCCCGTACTCGTCGATCGCGCGCTTCGCCGCCTCGCGGAGCCGCTCGTCGTTGGCGAAGCCGAGGTAGTTGTTGGAGCACATGTTCAGCATCCGCCGGCCGTCGATCGTCACCCACGCTTCCGACGGGCTCTCGATCGTACGGATCGTGTTGTACAGCCCCTTCTCGCGCAGATCGGCCAACGCTCGATCGATGAACGCCTGTTTCCCCATCGGACGTCCCTCCTCGTTCCTGTTCGCTGATGTCGAGATTCTAGGCGACGGCCCGGCGCGCCGCCATACTCAGCGCGCCGCCTGTTCCTCCGACTCGATCGATTCGAGGAGGTCGGACGCGTGTCGCAGGGGCGGGATCGCGACCGAGGACAATCCCGTCCGACCGTCGGCGCCGCTCGGCGAACTCACTCGCGGTCTCCACTCCCGTCCCCTCCCTGCTGCCGCTCCAGGCGCGCCTCCGCCTCGTCGAGGACGCGACGCCCCTCCGCGTAGGTCAGCCGTCGCCTCGCGTCCTCCGCCGCCAGCCAGACCGCGTCGGAGTGTTCGTCCGACAGGCGGACGCGGTCGATCTCCGTCTCGGCGAGGAAGTAGACGACCGTCTTCGAGATCGACCGCCCTCCCCGGGCGAAGCGGTACACGCTGGTCGTCCGGAACCCCGGGACCGGCGTCAGCCGCTCGATTCCCGTCTCCTCTGCGATCTCCCTTCGAGCGGCGGCGAGCTCGTCCTCCCCGGGCTCGATCCGCCCCTTCGGGAGCGCCCAGTGTCTCCCGTCGCGGTGTCGCAGGACGAGATACAGCCGCCGTCCCCCGGAGCGACGATAGACGACGAAACCGGCCGACCGTTCTTCGCCCTCTTCCCCCTCGCTAGGTGATGTCGACTTCATGGTCGCTTCGATCGTAGACACGCGGGTACAGGCCGAGGCTCCGCAGCTCCCTCAGAAGGACCCGGAACGATTCGGGCAGTCCGGGGTCGGGGAACTCCTCCCCCTTGAGGATCGCCTTGTACAGTTGAATCCTCCCGCGCGTGTCGTCCGACTTGACGGTCAGCATCTCCTGCAACAGGGCGGAGGCGCCGTACGCCTCCAGCGCCCAGACCTCCATCTCGCCGAGCCGCTGACCTCCGAACTGCGCCTTGCCGCCGAGCGGCTGCTGCGTGATCAGCGCGTACGGCCCGGTGGAGCGGGCGTGGATCTTCTCGTCGGCGATGTGCTCGAGCTTGAGAATGTACATGTACCCGACGGTGATCGGCCTTCCGAACGGCAGGCCGGTTCGACCGTCGCGCAGGATCACCTTCCCGTCCTTTTCGTCCCCTTCAGCGAGGCCGGCCTTCTTCCGCTCCTCGCTCAGCTCGCCGAGGATCTCGGCCTCCATCGCTCCGTCGAAGATCGGCGTCGCGACCAGCTCGTCCCTCAGGTGGGCCAACCACCCGAGGTTCGCCTCGAAGATCTGCCCGAGGTTCATGCGGGAAGGGACCCCCATCGGATTGAGCACGACGTCGACCGGCGTCCCGTCCGGAAGGAACGGCATCTCCGCCATCGGTCGGACGGTCGAGATGACCCCCTTGTTCCCGTGCCGGCCGGCGAGCTTGTCGCCGATGGAGATCGTCTTCCGCTGCGCGACGAACACCTTCACCAGCTCGTTGACCCCGGCGTCGAGCTCGTCCCCCTGGTCGCGGGAGAACTTCTTCACCTTGATGACCTTCGCCGTCCCGGCGACGGGGCGCATCCGCAGCGACGTGTTCCGCACGTTCCGCGCGCGCTCGCCGAAGATCGATCGGAAGATCTTCTCCTCCGGCGTCGGCTCCGACTCGCCGCGCGGGGTGATCTTGCCGACGAGGATGTCCCCGGTCCGGACGACCGTCCCCTCGCGGACGATCCCGTCCTCGTCGAGGTTCTTCAGGTCCTCCTTGGAGATGTTCGGGATGTCGGCGGTGATCTCCTCGGGCCCGAGCTTCGTCTCCTCCGCCTTGACCTCGAACTCCTCGATGTGGATCGAGTCGAGCAGGTTCTCCCGCACGAGACGGTCGCTGATGACGATCGCGTCCTCGTAGTTGTACCCCTCGTACGGCATGATCGCGACCAGCAGGTTCCGCCCGAGGGCCAGCTCGCCGAGCTCGCTCGACGGGCCGTCGGCGAGGAGATCCCCCGCCGTCACCTCGGCTCCGGCGTCGACCACCGGACGTTGATGCAGGATCGTGTCCTGGTTGGAGCGGTCGAAGTTGACCAGCGGATAGTCCGTCTTCTTGCGCCCCTTCTTCACGACGATCTCCCGCGCGTCGACCTCCTCGACGACGCCGTCCGCCTCCGCGACGACGAGCATCCCCGAGTCCATCGCCGCCTGTCGCTCCAGCCCGGTCCCGACGAGCGGCGCCTCGGGGCGCAGCAGCGGAACCGATTGGCGCTGCATGTTCGCCCCCATCAGGGCGCGGTTCGAGTCGTCGTGCTCGAGGAACGGAATCAGCGCCGAGGAGACGCCGACGAGCGCCTTCGGGGAGACGCCGATGAAGTCGACCTCCTTCGGCGGAACGAGCCGGACCTCCTCGCGGCCGGTCCGGACCTCGACCCGCTCGCCGAGCAGCCGCCCGTTCTTCCCGATCGCCGCCGTCGCCGGCGCGATCATGTGCTTCTCCTCGTCGTCGGCCATCAGGTAGACGATCTCGTCGGTCACCTTCCCGTTCTTGACCTTCCGGTACGGCGCGATGAGAAAGCCGTAGTCGTTGACGCCCGCGTAGCAAGCGAGAGACGTGATCAGCCCGATGTTCTGGCCCTCGGGCGTCTCGATCGGGCAGATCCGCGCGTAGTGCGAGGAGTGGACATCGCGGACCTCGATCTTCGCACGCCGCTTGGTCAGCCCGCCTCCGAGCGCGTTCAGTCGGCGCTTGTGCGTCAGCTCGGTCAGCGGGTTCGTCTGCTCGAGGAACTGCGAGAACCGCCCGGTGTAGAATAGCTGGTTGATCGCCCCCTGCACCGTCCGCGTGGAGATGAGGCGGCGGATCGTGTCCTTCTCGTCGAGCGCGTACTTCGACAGCTTGTCCCGGGCGATCCGCGCCATCCGGACCAAGCCGGTCCGCAGCGCGTTCTCCGCCAGCTCGCCGGGCAAGCGGACCCGCTTGTTCGCCAGGTGGTCCTTCTCGTCGAGAAGCGACTCGTCGCTCGGGACCTCGAGCAGAAGCTGAATCGTCCGGACGATGTCGGCGAGATAGAGGACGGGCTGCTTCAGCCCCATCCCGAGCTTCCGGTTCACCTTGAACCGGCCGACCTCGGAGAGCTGGTAGCTCGTCGGATGGAAGTAGAGGTTCTCGAGGTACTCGCCCATCTGGGCCGGCGACGACCGATCCGACGGCCGTAGGCGGCGGTAGACGGCCCGAAGCGCCTCTTCCTGCGTCGTCGTCTGGTCCTCCTCCAGCGCCTTCTGAACGTACCGGTTCACCAGCCGGATCGACTTGAGCTTCGCCGCCTCGAGTTCGGGAAGGTGCGCCTCCTGGAGCGACTGCCCGGCCAGCAACAGCGGCTCCTCGGCCTTCTTCGGGAGGATCTCGTCGGCCGAAAGGTAGCCGACGTACGGTTCGAGCCTCTCCGCCGTCACCGGCGAGACCTCGAACGAGAAGTACCGGCGGATCCGATCCGCGTCGAAGCCGAGCGCCTTGAGCAACGTCGCGACGGAGACCTTCCCCTTCCGGTCGAGGTTCGCGCGCAGCGTCATCCGCCGCGTGTCGAGGAGGATCTCGAGCCACGCCCCGAGCTCGGGGAGGATGTGCCCCTTGTACTGGTTGACGTCCTCCTGCGTGAAGTACGCGCCGGGCGCCCGGGTCAACTCGTTCACCAACGCGTTCTCCGAGCCGTTGATGATGAACGTCCCGCGGCCCGTCATCATCGGGAAGTCCCCGATGTAAAGCTCCGTCTCCTGGAGCAGCTTCCCTTCCTGAAGCAGACGGGCGGTCACGCGGAGCGGCCGCGCGAAGGTGAGGTCCTTGTCCTTGCACTCGAGCTCGGAGTTCCGCGCTTCGCCGAGGTAGGGATCGACGAGCTCCAACACCAAGCCGTCCTTGCCGTGCCCCTCGATCGGCGTGATGTCGGCGAAGGCGCGTGCGATCCCGTTCTCGACGAAATCGTGGAACGAGGCGCGCACGTCGGCGAGGAAGTACGGCGGAGGAAGGATCTCCTGGATCTGCCCGTAGGATCTTCGTTCTCGGTATTTCATGATCTCCCTTTGAAAAGGACACTCTGCCTCAAAGCGGCCTCGGCCGCCCTAAGGCAGGCGTGCAAAAACAGCAGGCTCTCCGGCTAGGCGCCCCCCCCGGTGGTTACTGCAGTTCGATCTCAGCTCCGGCCGCCTCCAGCTTCTCCTTGATGCTCGTCGCCTCGTCCGGGCCTACGCCTTCCTCGATCGTGGCCGGGAGGCTGTCCGCTAGCTCCTTGCATTCCTTGAGGCCCTTGCCGGTGATCTCCTTGATCTCCTTGATCACCTGGATCTTCTTCTGGCCGGCGCTCATCATGACGACCTTGAACGTGTCGGCCGCCGCGCCGGCGTCGCCCTCTGCGCCGCCGGCCGCCGGGGCGGCGGCGACCGCCACCGGGGCCGCCATCGCCGCCGAGACGTTGAACCGCTCCTCGATCATCTCGACGAGCTCGGCGAGATCCTTCACCGACATCTCCTCGATCTGCTGAAGGATGTCTTCCTTGGCCATGTGCTACTCCTCCTCTTCCTGCTTCTCTTCTTGTTCTTCAGGTGCTTCCTGCGATTCCTCTTCGGGCTGATCCTCAGGCTGTTCGGCGTTCTCCTGAGCCTCGGGTTGTGACTCCTCCGACGCCTCTGCGGCCGCCGGCCGGTCCGGCTCCTGTTCGCGCTTCTTAGCAACCTCGGTCAGGAGCACGGCCAGCTCACGGATCTTCGCTTTCAGCATGACCGCCATCGCCCGCATCGGACTCGAAAGGAGCATCGCCAGCTTCGCCAGCAGCTCCTCGCGCGACGGGAGCGCGGCGTAGCGGACCACTTCGCTCTCCGGAACGAGCACCCCTTCGAACACGCCGCCCTTCAGCTCGTAGCGGGGGGCGTACGTCTTCCGGCACTCCTCGCTCAGCTTGAACGCGATCGCCGGGTCCTCGTACCCGAAGGCGATGCTGATCGGCCCCTCGAACAGGTCGGCGAGTCCCTCGATCCCCGCCGCGTCCGCGGCGAGCCGCGCCAGGGTGTCCTTGACCACGCGGTACTCGAGCCCCTGCTTGGTGAACTTCTCGCGGAGCTTGACCATCTCGTTGGCGGTCAGGCCGCGGTAGTCGGCCAGGACGAGGGAAATGGCGTTCTCGAGCTTCTCCTTCAGGCGTGCGACTTCATCGATCTTCGTCTGTGTCGGCATCCGGCTCTCCTAGCCCACCGCGTCCACGATGGCCTGGACTTCGGTGGAATCAAGGACGATCCCCGGTCCCATCGTCGAGGCGATGCTGACCTTCTTCATGTACCGCCCCTTCAGCCCTTCTTCCGGCTTCCGCTTGGCGATGGACTCGATCACGGCGACGAGGTTCTCCTTCAGCGCGTCCGGCTCGAACGACGCCTTGCCGAAGACCGCGTGGATCACGCCGTACCGGTCCGATCGGAACTCGACCATCCCCCGCTTCAGCTCGCCGATCACCCGTCCGACGTCCTTGGTGACGGTTCCCGTCTTCGGGCTCGGCATCAACCCCCGCGGGCCGAGGACCTTCCCGAGCTTGCCGACCACCGGCATCATGTCCGGCGTCGCAACGACCTTGTCGAACTCGAACCAGCCGTCCTGAATCCTCTTCGCCAGGTCCTCGCCGCCGACGAAATCGGCGCCGGCCTCCTCGGCCTCGGCGACGGACTCGCCCTTCGCGAACGCCAGTACCCTCACCGGCTTTCCCGTGCCGTGAGGGAGGTTGCACGTCCCGCGGACGACCACCTGGCTCGGCCGGATGCCGAGGCTGAGCGCGGCCTCGGCCGTCTCGTCGAACTTGGCCGTCGCGCCGGCCTTCAGCTTCTCGATCGCCTCGTCGATGCCGAGCGGGGTCTCGGGCGGGACGAGCGTCGCGGCTCCCCGATATCGTCTGCTCCGTCTCACGCGTCCACCACCTCGACTCCCATGTTGCGCGCCGTCCCTTCGATGATCCGCATCGCCGACTCCATCTTGTAGGTGTTCAGATCGGGCAGCTTCCGCTCGGCGATCCGCCGGACCTGCTCTCGAGTGATCCGCGCGACCTTCATCCGGTTCGGCTCCGGAGAGCCCGACTCGACCCCCGCCGCCATCTTGATCAGCTCGGCGGCCGGAGGCTGCTTGAGGATAAAGTCGAACGTTCCCCCCATGTACACCGAGATGACAACCGGGATGATCGTCCCGGGGGTCTCGCCCTTCGTCGCGTCGTTGAACTTCTTGCAGAAGTCCATGATGTTGAGCTTGTGCTCACCGAGCGCGGGTCCAACCGGAGGCGCCGGCGTCGCTTGGCCGGCAGGAATGTGCAGGTTGATCTTCGCGATGACGTTCTTCGCCACGTCCGCCTCCTCCCCTTTCTAGTCTGGCTTTCTACAGCTTCTCGATGCCCTCGAAACCGAGCCGCACCGGGGTCTCGCGCCCGAAGATCTTGACCATCACGGTCACTTCCTCGGCGTCCTTGTCGATCTCCTTGATCGATCCGGTGAAGTCGGCGAACGGCCCCTCGACGATCTCGACGACCTCGCCGACGGTGAAGTCGATCTCGATCCGCGGCTCCGCCGCCGCCGTCGACGACGCCGCGGTCGCGGCAGCGGGCACCGGGAGAAGCCCCGCCTTCCGCTTGATCAGCTTCATCTCCGGCCCCTCGATCGGCATCGGCTTGTACCTCGAACCGACGTAGCGGACCGCGCCCTTCACCCCGTCGATCAGCTCCATCATCTCCTCTTCCTCGAGGCCCATCCGCCCGAAGACGTAGCCGGGGAAGAGGCGGCGCTTCTCGATCCGCTGGATCGTGACGATCCGCTTGTCCTTGTATTCCTTGACCTTGAGGAGACCCGAGGCGCGGCTGACGATCTGATCCTCCGATTCGACCGGGTCGCCGGCCGACAGGCCGATCCCTTTGCGCACTTTCACCGAGTACTTCTCGGGGATGATCCGGCTCTTCTCCCTGCCGTCCTCGTATTCGAACGTCACGCGGCGGACCTTGTCGCGTCCGACGATCGTCCCCCGGTTGACGACGACGTACTGCTCGTCGGAATCCGACGTCAGGGGGACGCCGTTCCGGATCTTCTCGCCGACCCGAATGTCGCGACGGATCCGCTTCTCCGCGGGGATCAGATAGACCTCCTCGTTCCGGTTGGTCATCTCGACGATCACCCGCTGAAGCGCTTCGACCTCGACGACCTTCGCGTCCTCCTCCATGTGCCGAGGCGGCTTGCGCGCGATGACCTCCCCGCGATGGACCCGTTCGTTCGGCTTCGCGACGAGATCGTAGTCGTAGGGGATCCGGTACTCGGTCCCCGCCCCGCGGCGGCTCCGCGAGGTGATCACCTCTTCGACCGGGACGAGGAAGAAGGTCTCCTCGCCGTCGACGATGAACGACTCGACCGCCTTCTCCCAGGCGCGCTTGTGGATCCGCTCGTTCAGGTCCTCTTTGACCTTCAGTTCGGAGCCGGCGTAGGTCTGAATGGCATACCACTTCTTCAATCGCATGGGTGCCCGATCCTCTACTGTACGAAGAGTCTCAGGAGGGTTCCGATGATCCCGTCGACGCCCCAGATGTAGACCGTGACGATGACGACCAGCACCAGAATCAACGCGGTCAGCGAGATGATCTCGTTCCGCGTCGGCCACGTCACGCGGGCGACCTCGGTGCGGACGCCCTTGAGGTAGTTCACGATCCGTTCGATCATCGGTACGCTCCTCCGTTCCGGTTGCAGGCCCTGGAGGACTCGAACCCCCAGCCTTCCGATTTGGAGTCGGACGCTCTTCCAGTTGAGCTAAGGGCCTGTGGCGTCTGCGCGGCCGGCGAGAATCGCCGGCCGCGAGCTAGACCTCCTTGTGCACCGTGTGCTTCCGATCCCACTTGCAGTACTTCTTCAACTCGAGCTTGCCGCGGGTGTTGTTCTTGTTCCGCTGCGTGTGGTAGTTGCGGCGTCCGCACTCGCTGCACGCGAGCGTCACGTGGATGACCGCTTCGCCCTTCTTCGCCATGATCGCCCCGCTTTACTCGAGGATCTTGGTGACGACGCCGGAAGCGATCGTCTTCCCGCCCTCGCGGACGGCGAACCGGAGCCCCTCGTCCATCGCGATCGGGTGGATCAGCTCCCCGTTGATCTTGACGTGGTCGCCGGGCATGACCATCTCGACGCCCTCGGGGAGGAGCATCGTCCCGGTGATGTCGGTCGTCCGGAAGAAGAACTGCGGCTTGTACCCGGTGAAGAACGGCTTGTGGCGCCCGCCCTCGTCCTTGGTCAGCACGTAGATCTCGCCCTCGAACTTGGTGTGCGGGGTGATCGACTTCGGCGCGGCGATGACCTGGCCGCGCTCGATCTCGTCCTTGTCGATCCCGCGCAGAAGGATCCCGACGTTGTCTCCGGCGATCGCGTAGTCGAGCGTCTTGTTGAACATCTCGAGGCTCGTGGCGACCGTCTTCTGGATCTGGTCGTGAACGCCGACGAGCTCGATCTCCATTCCCGGCGTGATCTTCCCTCGCTCGACACGACCGGTGGCGACCGTCCCGCGCCCCTTGATCGAGAAGATGTCCTCGACCGGCATCAGGAACGGCTTGTCCTCCTCGCGGTCCGGAAGCGGGATGTACTCGTCGACCGCCTTCATCAGCTCGACGACGGATTCCGTGTCCGGATGACCGGGCTCGTCGCCGTGCTCCATCGCCTTCAGCGCCGAGCCGCGGATGATCGGGATCTCGTCGCCCGGGAACTCGTACTCGGTCAGGAGCTCGCGGATCTCCATCTCGATCAGGTCGACCAGCTCCGGATCGTCGACCATGTCGACCTTGTTCAGATAAACGACCATCGCCGGAACGTTCACCTGCTTCGCAAGGAGGACGTGCTCGCGCGTCTGCGGCATCGGACCGTCGTCCGCCGCCACGACGAGGATCGCGCCGTCCATCTGGGCGGCGCCGGTGATCATGTTCTTGATGTAGTCGGCGTGACCCGGACA
>CAYXLR010000014.1:2599-51970 GCA_964466035.1 uncultured Thermotogae bacterium | reverse complement strand
GGTGGCCGAGGCGGTAACTCCCGCGGAGGCAAGAACAACGACTGGCGATACTAGGCTAGAGACAGAGCTTCACGGTTTCGAACGACGGGCCGGCGAGAGCCGGCCCGTTTCTTGTTTGTACTGTTCGTGAAGGCACAAGTACGAATGCGGCGACGCGGGCGCGTAGGATCGGGTCTCCAAAGACGCGGTCGGATTAGCGGTTCGGAAGTCGATCTACCAGAGCGGAGTCGGTTTCTAAAGCCTGTGAAGAGATGGATGACAATGACAGCAGGGAACGGAACATCACTGGGGACAGGATTGCCGATGCAGCAAGAAGGCTACCACGGATCCTGTGTCTTGTCACACGCGATCTCCTGAGCACTGGCTACAACGGAAGACTACGACGTGAAGGTAGATGGCTTACATGTGCCCGTCAGGCTTCCCGTTGCGATCTGTTGCTCTTTACGTCGCTGCTATTGCCGGTCTATGTAGCCAGCTAGCTGGGCGTACTTTCGTAGTGTCTTCCTGATCTCGTTTCGAACCGTGGCAGGCGTTGTGTTGGCTGGGGAGTACAGCTTCAGCTCGGTGAGCACGTGCTTCTGGTGCACACCGGATCGAGTGCTCATGACGTCAGCGACTACTCTTGAGCTCGCGCTGCGGATCTCCGTCTCATATTCCGAGGGGTAGCCAAGCTCGGTAAGACACTTCGCTAACCTTTTCGCGACCGCAGTAGGCGATGAAGTAGCTTCCTCATACCACTTACGACCCTCCTGCGCTCGCTTTGAATCGCGAGCGAACAGGGAGCCGAAGGAGCGCTCGTCCGACGCACCTGAGAGGACCGAGTAGTAGTGCGTCTTTGCGAACTGGTTCAGGTATGATGGAGCGGGAATGTAGTCGTCATCATCCAGCCTCCTGCAGATGCTATGTAAGTCGGCAACAGGTACTGGAATGACTCGGAAGTCGAAGTAGAGCCTGGCTTGGTTGTATGAGCGTAGTGGAAGCTGTTTGCGGTCCTCGTTGTTCAGTCGGTTGTACCACGCGCTCCAGTTAAGCGTATAGCCAGCGGCTGAGTTGGCGAAGCTCTTGACTCTCTCAATGCCAGTACCATCCACTACTGGCCACAGCAGAATCACGTGGAACTCCGACAAATCCTGCAGTCGATAGAGTGGCTCACCGATTCGACTCCCGATTTGCTCGATCGCATCGCCAATAGTAGACGCGACTCTACAAGTGCTCTCAGTGTCACTTGTGAGCACGTCGAAGTCGGCGAGTTCCTTGCCTTCGTTGTGGAAAGAGAATGTCTCCTCGATGATCTCCGGCCATTCATCACGAGGAAGACCAACCAGCTCGAAATCAGGTTCGAGAAGGATCCTGGTGTTACGGCTGGTGGCCGACGTGAGCGATTTCTGGAACTGCCTATCTGTTGTGAGCCAGAGGAAGATCATCGGCTGATCACGCAATGGTCCCCGGTCCAGCAGACTCAGCTTCTCGATGAACTCTGTTGGTATGGCCTCTGAACTCCTCACCTTCTCCTCGTATTGGTCGATCACCCAGATGAAGAGGTCTCGTTGGCTGAAGAGGTCGATGCGGCGGCACAGATGCCCGGTCAACTCATCGGTTGGTAGCGTTAATTGCTCGTCGGTAAGAAGCTCGAGATGCGAGGATGGAATGTGTGTCGATAACTCACATGCAGCGCAAGTCTTGCCGCATCCGCTCTGCCCGAAGATGGGGAGGAAGCGAATTCCACCACTGACCTGCATACTTGCATAGGCTCGCTGGATGAGGGCATTCAGTCTAGGAACAGGTCGCAGCTTGCTGCGGTACTCCTCGTCGAGATCTTCATACCGCGACGGCAGTCGGATACTCACACTGACCTCCCATGACACACCACTGCTCGACCGCTGGCCAGCCGCGTCTGATCGCTGCAGTAGCAAGTCACTTGGGACACGGTCAGCTTGCAGCCGATCCTCTGTGCTTGTACCTGGAGACGAGCACTACAAGAGCTATCGTACGTTGAGGCGGACGTCGCTACAAGCTCCAGCAGCGAAACGGCGCAGAGCGTGTATGCGCAAGCGGAGGTTCCACAAACGAACCGAATCTCCAAGCCATTGATGTTCCTGTATCCTATCCCGGAGGCCATCGACCATGACCATCCCGGAATCTGACGAGAAGCTGCTCGGTGAGTGCGAGGTCGAGACGTTCCGCGCGAGCGGGCCCGGCGGTCAGAACGTCAACCGGCGCGAGACCGCGGTCCGGCTCCGCCATCTGCCGACCGGGATCGTCGTTACCTGCCAGCAGGAGCGGAGCCAGCTGCGCAACAAGCAGATCGCGCTCGAGGAGCTGCGCCGGAGGCTCGAGGAGCGCGTGGTACCGAAGCGGCGGCGGATCCCGACGATCGTCCCCCGCGCCGTGCGCCGGCGAAACGTCGCGGAGAAGAGGAAGCGGAGCCTGAAGAAGCTCCTCCGCAGGAAGCCCCGAATCGACGACTAGCCGGCCCCCAGTAGCGCCGCGACCGCCGCGGTCCGCTAGGTATCGCGCTCCTTCACCTCGGACTCGATCTCGACGGACGTCGCATCCGACTTGAGGACGAACCGCTCCTCTCGCCTTCGGGCAGCGCGCCTCGCCAACCGTGGCGCGAAGAAGCCGACGACCTTCCACAGCCCGAAGAAGAACTTGCCCTTGGATCCCTTGGAGTCGTCCTTCGCGGCGAGGGCCTTGTCCAGGTCCTCCGCGTTCTTCTTGAACTGCTTTTTCTTCTTCTTGCGGTCCTTGTCGTCGGCGAACTTCTTCTTCCACCACTTCGCCCACCCATCTGCGTGTGCGTCCTTGGCTTTGGCGCCCTGCGGATCCCCGTTGTAGTCGGGGTCTCCCGGGAAGCGGTGCTCCGCGTATCGTTTGAAGTGGTAGCGCATCAGCTTGATCGCGAAGGTGTCGCTCTCGCGTAGCCACTTCTCGATCTTGTTCTCGGGGTCTCCGGCCGGCCACGCGTTGCCTGCCTGCTTGGCCGCGAAAGCGTCGAGCGCCTTCTCCATCTCCTCGTAGGTCACGCCGGCGGCGTCCGCGAGGTTCTGGACCGTCTTCTTCTTGCGTTTTTCCTGGAGGACGTACTGCTTGAGGAGATCCTTCACCGTGGCGGGCTCGAACTGCATCAGGCCGCGCGCAGGACCTCCGCCTCCTTGCTCGCGGGTCGTCGCGTGCGCGCTCTCGTGCCACATGATGTACATGAAATGCCAGGCGATCCAGTTGCGCTTTCTCTTCTGTTTCTCGTTCGCGTCTTTCTCTTTTTGGTTCTTCGGGTCGGGATACGGGTCCGGATCGGTCTCCTTCAACACCTCGTCGACGATCTCCCGCAGCTTCTTCGCGCGCTTCTTCGCGTCCTTCTCCTTGACGTCGATCTTCTTCTTCGTCAGCTTCGGCGCCATGATCGCCCTCCTTCCTTCGTAGTCGGATCGTCTCCCTTGATATCATCCGCGCACCTTGCAGATCAAGTATGACTCGATGACGATTACGGAGGCGGTTGCGATCTACCGATACCGCGTCAAGCCTTGCGCTTGAGGATCGGTCGGAGCAGCGGTCGCCAGTGGCCGTTCCACTTGGTGATGGCGCGCTGTCGCGACTCGGCCAGTGGTCCTCGACAAACACAGCACGGGCAGAAGACCTGAAAGGTGTCTCGGTGGGCAAGGCGTGGTTGGGGGCCGGAGGTGATCGCGAGGGTCGTGTTCCCGCAGAACGGGCACGGCCGAGCGTCCTTCAAGCTCGGATCCGAGTACGCCTTGGACAGGAGTTCTGCCTCGTCGCTCATGTCGCCCTGCCTCCGTCGTGGATTTCATCAGGAGTGCGGAGACAGATTATACGCCGTGGCCGTCCCTGCGACGTACCGAGCGCCACGAGCCAAGATCCTCGAGTGACCGAAGGATGCCGGCAAGCATCTCGAGTCCCGACGTCGCGCCTTGAGAAGCCAGCGAGTGGGTCGCCGGTCGGACGTCGCGATCGAACTCGGAGACGAGCGCGGAGAGGACTTCGAGAACCGGTTCGAACACCGATCCGTTCGCTGCCGTCGCCAGCATCTGAGCCGCAGGAAGGGAAGTCCCCTGATTCTCTGCTGAGTGCAACGTGGCGCGGAGGTCGAGGAGCGATGTCTTCGCCTCATCCGAGATCCGTTCGAACGCCGTGAAGCCTGCCAGCATACCGACCAACGCGTCGTCCCCGCTCGGCGTCGAGCCGGTTCCGAGGCCGACGAGGTCGAGGAGCACTTCCGAATCGCCGGTCTCCTTCCAGTGCTTCAGGATTGCATCGATCTCGGGCCGGAACGGATCTGAATTGCGCTTCGCCCGCTCCTCTTCGAGGAGCTCCTTCAGAATTGGCAGTCGAGACAATACTCGTTCTCCCTCCTCTGAGGTGTAGGGCTTGATCTTCAGTTCTTCAACCGCGGCTGCCGAAACGTCGAGTGTCCACCCGCCGCGGAATCGGAGCCTTCTCGATTCCGCCAATACTGGCTCGTTCTCTGACAGTTCCAAGAGAGAACGAGCCTGTACAGCCCAGGGATGAAGTGGCACGTCTTGCATCTGAATCGACACGAACCCGGGATCCGACTCTTCATGGAAGAGCACGTTGAAGCCGCGCCGAAACGCCGAAGCGACTCGTCCCGAGCGTGGCTTGGCTATGAGGTACCGAAACGCGTGTGCTCCAATTCGGTTCGCCGCTTGAACATCCATTGCTCATCCACCACGAGTTCGTGCTAGGCACGAACTCGCAAGGGACTCACCAGCCATGGAGCCGGGTGAGTACCCAACCGATGTGGGTCGAGTAGGGTTGACCGCCTCCGGTGGCCAACCCTACGTGCGACCCACCTCATGCAAATGTGGGTTCTTCGCGCCGGCGATGTCGCCGAACTTGGTCAGGACGCACTCGGACTTGACCTGCATCAGCTCGTCGTACCGTTCGTCGTCGACGATCGCCACGATCCGGCAGATCGAGCTCTCGCCGTCGACGAACCGCCACGGGAAGCAGCCGATCGTGGCGCGCTGGTCGAGGAGCAGGTCGATGTCGCCGCCGAGGCACTCGGCGTGGATGATCCCGTATGGGAACAGCTCGATGTGCATCAGCTGGTACTTCGACGCGTCGAACCGCTCGGCGAGCGACGTGCCGTATTTCTCCTGGAAATGGGCCTCGGCCTCCTTCGCCTGGCGAGGCATCCAGTCGCGGATGATCGTGTTCATCGGGTGGTCGGCGGAGCCGCAGTCGACGCCGATCCAGCGGATCTTCTTCTCCCGGCACCAGACGGCGAAGTCGCGATCCGGACCGGGGTGCTTGACCATGTACCGGACCTCGTCGGCGGTCGGCTGGTCCCAGCCGTAGTGGTGGTAGCCGGTGTGGAGGATCAGGACGTCGCCTTCCTTCACCTCGACGCGCTCCTCGATCATCTCCGGGGTGTAGATGTCGTAGTCGCCGACGGCCTCGGACAGGTCGACGACGACGCCGTCGTGGACGAGGAAGTCGAAGTCGAGCTGCGCGATGTCCTTGCCCGGCGTGTAGAAGTGGATCTCCCCGTCGAGGTGCGTGCCGACGTGATTGGAGTGCGTCAGCAGTTGGCCGTTCGCCCCGTTCGGCGCCAGCCGCTTGAAGTACTTCACCTGCAGCGGCTCGTACGTCGGCCACGGCGGCGTGGCGATCGACAGTGGAATCGTCAGATCGATGAACTTCATCTTCCTACCTCCCTTCAAAGCTTCACCGCAGAGGACGCGGAGACACGCAGAGGGAAGATCTCAAGGGTAGAAGCAAAGACCTAACCATCTGCTCTGCCTCCCGTTTCGGGTCTCTGGTCGGTTTCCCGATTCCTGCTCTCCGGCCCATGACTTCTGCCTAAACCCTCTCCTTGGTTCTGGCTTTCTCGGCGTGCTCTGCGCTCTCTGCGGTTCATGCTTCTGGTTCTCCGCGGTTAGGTCTTGCCTACTGCCAGTGTTTCCGCAAGGGCGCGCGCCGCGTCGGCGAAGCACTGGAACGGCGGCGTCACGAGTCCCGCTCCGACCATCCCCACGCCCGGCTCCTTGTGCGCGATCCCGGTGTTGATCGCCGGGACGATCCCGGTCTCGACGACGCGGAGGGCGTCGATCCCTGTCGGCGTCCCGCGGAAGCCGAGCGCCGGGACCTGATAGACGCGGCTCTCGGCGAGCGCGATCTTCCGCATCCTCCTCGTCGTCTCCAGCGCCCGCTCCGGCGAGCCGCCGACGAACTGGACGATCGCCGGCGCGGCGGCCATCGCGAACCCGCCGTACCCGGCCGTCTCGGTGATCGCCGAGTCGCCGATGTCCGGCGCCGCGTCGTCCGGTCCGTATCCCGGGAGGTACAGCCCGTCGACGATCGGCGCCGGGGCGGTGAACCAGCGGTCGCCGGTCCCCGAGACGCGGACCCCGAACTCGGTCCCGTTCCGCGCCATGACGGTCACGAGCGAGCTCCCCTCGACCCCGGCCGCGGCGTCGAGGGCGCACTTCCCGGCCGGCATCGTCAGGTTGAGGGTGAAGTGGTCGTTCCCGTGGAGGAACTCGAGCACGCGGGCGACCGCGGCGCGATCGGCGTCGAGGCGGACGAGGAACGGCGCCAGCTCGCGGATCAACAGCGACGTCCCGGCGCGGTTCCGATTGTGCCCCTCGTCGCCCATCTGCAGCGCCTGGGCGATCAGCGAGCGAAGGTCGAACGGGCTGTGCGCTTCGATCGCTGCGGAGAGGATCGGCGCCAGCTCGTCGGCCATCCAGTTCAGCCGGTCGATCACCTCGTCGGCGTAGGCGCCGTAGCGGAGGACCTTCCCGAGCCCCTCGTTCAGCGTGCAGTAGGCGCGGTTGCCGGCCGCCGCGTTCTCGACGATCCAGACCGGCATCGACGGCGTGACCACCCCGGCCATCGGCCCGACGGCGTCGTGGTGATGACAGGGGTCGAACGCGATCTCGCCGGACGCGGCGAGCTTCTCGGCCTCCTCTGGCGACGCGGCGAGCCCCTCGTAGATTAGGCCGCCGATGACCGCGCCGCGCATCGGCCCGCACATCCGCTCCCACTCGACCGGCGGCCCGGCGTGGAGGATCGTCCGGTCGGTCATCCCCGGGATCACGTCGCGCGCGGTCCCGATCCCGATGACCCTCGGCTCGGCGGCGAGGAGCCGCGCGACGGCCTCGGCGTTCGCCCGCTCGATCTTCTCGATCCATCGACCGTCGACGGCGAGCCGGTCGAGGAGGTCGGCGAGCTCGGCGTCCCCACCGGCCGGCGGCCTCCAGTCGAGGTCGACGACCGGCGTGCCGCTTTCACGTAACGTCTCGGCGAACGACGAGAGGCCGAGGTTGACGACGCGAAGCTCGCGCGAGAAGAGCTCCTGGATCGGCGGCCGGTCGGCGCTCATTCGTCGCTCTCCTTCAGCGCGTCGACGACCCATCCGGCGGCCGCGGCGTTGCTCGGCGCGACGAGGACGCCGGCCTCGGTCAGGGTCGCGACCTGTTGGCTCCGCTTCTGAGGGTCTTCGTCGGTCCCGGTGACCGACGCGATCACGAGGAGATCCCGGCCGTCCTTCCCCGCGAGCTCGATCGCCCGCTTCGCCGCGTCGGCAAGGCTCCCGCCCGGATCCGGATGCGCGCCGTGGCCGAGGACGCAGTCGGTGAGGACGATTCCGACAGCCGGGGCGTTCGCGTAGCGAACGACTTTGCCATCTCGCAGGGACGGCGCAATCATGGGATGCGGCTTTCCGACGGTGAACGCGTCGTCGCCGAGGTCCCAGACGACGTGGCCGGCCGCCTCGTCGCCCGGTCGGATTTTCAGCGCCGGCTCGGCGGCGACGTTCGAGCGGACCTCGAGGCCGGCCCGATGGAGGACGTCCCACGCCTCCTGGGCAAGCGTCCCGCCGCAGAACAGGCCGATGACTCGGCCGGAGACCGATTCCTGCGCGGGAAGCGTTTCGGCGAGGGGGACTTCCGGTCGGATGCCGGCCGCGGCGCAGCCGAGCACGGCCGCCTCCGCCAGCGTGCGCGCGAACGAGATACCGTCGTCGGCCTTCCGCGCTCCCGCTGTCACGAAGTGGACGACGGCCGGCTTCCCGGCCGCGCGCAGCGCGGCGACGACGCGATCGGCGACCGCCGGCTCGGGCGCCTTCGAGACGACGACGATCACGTCCGTCTCGGGATCGCTCGCGAGCGCCTCGATGCCGAAGCGCGTCATCCGGGCTTCGACGTCGCGTGACAGGTCGCGCCCGCCGGTTCCGATCGCCTGCGAGATCCCTCCGCCGAGCCGATGGACGAGCGAGGAGATCTCCTGAATGCCGGTGCCGGAGGCCCCGACGATCCCGATCCGTCCCCGGCGGACGATGTTGGCGAAACCGAGCGGGACCCCGTTGAGGATCGCGGTCCCGCAATCGGGCCCCATCAGCAGCAGGCCGCGCTCGATCGCCTCCTTCTTGAGGGCGATCTCGTCCTCGACCGAGACGTTGTCCGAGAAGAGCATCACGTGGAGCCCCCGACGGAGCGCCCGGCGCGCCTCGCGGGCCGCGTACGCTCCCGGGACGGAGATCAGCGCGAGGTCCGCGTCCGGATCGATCCGGATCGCCTCGGAGATCGTCGTCGGTCTTGGTCCGTCCGCCGTGCCGCCCTCCTCGCCGGACGGTCCGGCGAGCAGCAGCCGGAGGCGTTCGTTCGCCGCGTCGATCGCGTCGTCCGAGGCGGCGCCGATCGCGATCACTAGATCGTTTGCGTGAATCGTCTGCGACGATTCACGAGCGGCGAGCGATTCAGAGGAATCGTTCGCCTGGGGAATGACGAAGCCGGCCTTCTCCAGGTTCTCGAGATTCGCGCGCGTTCCCATCGCGACGATCGCCTGGCCGACCTCGGGGAGCCGCTCGAGCTCGTGGCTGATCCGCATCAGGAAGACCGAGTCGAAGTAGCGATTCGGCTCGATCAGGATCCGCTTCATCCGATCTCTCCCTGCTCTCGGATGCGAAGCAGAACCCGCTCGGCGTCGAGCGGCAGCGTGGTGAACTCGATCCCGAGCGCGTCGAAGAGGGCGTTCCCGATCGCCCCGGGGACGGAGATCATCGGGTGCTCGGCGATGCCGCGCGCCCCGTACGGCCCGCCCGGCTGGGGGTTCTCGAGAAGGATTTGCTGCGTCCTGCGCGGGACGTCCTTGGCGGTCGGGATCTTGTAGTCGACGAACGCCGGGTTCAGGAGCCGGCCGTGCTCGTCGAACTTGAACCCCTCCCACAGCGCCGAGCCGAGCCCCTGCACGACCCCGCCGACGACCTGCCCGACGCACAGCTTCGGATTGAGGACCTTCCCCGCGTCGATGGCGGTGGCGATGTCGAGGACCTCGATCTCGCCGGTCTGCGTGTCGACCTCGATCTCCACTCCGTGCGCGCCGTACGTCCAGTACTGCGCCGGCAGTCCTTGGCCGGTCTCCGGGTCGAGGTGCGTCAGGCCGGTGGCGATGTAGCGGCCGTGGCCGATCACCGGTCCGCCGATCGAGTTGCCGTTCTCGAACGTGTAGCCGAGGGCGAGCCGCGGATACGGGATCCTCCGGTCCGGATCGTCCTTGACGAACGCGGCGCCGTCCTCGCAGACGATCTCGTTCGGCTCGACGTCGAGCGCCCGGGCCGCGACGTCGCGGATCTGGCGGAGGCAGTCGGCGGAGGCCTCGATGACGGCGTTTCCGCCCATGTAGGCGAAGCGGCTCGCCACCGTCTGCCAGTCGTACGGCGAGAAGGCGGTGTCGCAGTCCCACGTGACGTGGACCTTGTCGATCGGGAGCTTCAGCTCCTCGGCGGCGACCTGCCTCAGGACCGTGTACGTCCCCTGGCCGTAGTCGACGCCGGAGACGAGCACGTCGGCCGCCCCGTCCTCGTCGAGCTTGATCACCGCGGCGCACGACGTGTAGGTCGGCATCGCCGGCGCCTTGTGGAGCATCGCGATCCCCTTGCCGCGGGCCTTGTGCGGCTCGGAAGGCGGCTCGCTCGGCCTCCCCCAACCGATCGCCTTCGCGACGGCGTCGAGGCACTCGACCGGGCTGCCGTGTCCCGCGGTGAACGGTTCACCGGTGATCGTCGTCTCGCCCTCGCGAAGGAGGTTGACCCGCCGAAACTGGGCGGGATCCATTCCGAGCTTCCGGGCCGTCATGTCGATCGCCCGCTCGATCCCCCACAGGACCTCGAGGTGCCCGAACCCGCGGTAGGCGGTGCCGAAGACCTTGTTCGTGTAGACGACGTAGGAGTCGATCCAGCAGTTCGGAATGACGTACGGCCCGGCACCGGAGTAGGCGGCCGCGCGGCCGATGTTGACCCCGTAGTCGGCGTACGCGCCGGCGTCCCAGACGTAGGTCGCCTTCAGGGCGACGATCCGCCCGTCGCTGTCCGCGCCGATCTCGACGGTCGAATGGAGGCCCTGCCGCGAAGGGAGGGTGTTGAACTCCTCCTCGCGCGTGGCGACGATCTTGACCGGACGTCCGCCCGCAGCCCGCGAAAGCACGTAGGCGAGCGGTTCCAGGTGGAGCCCCGCCTTCCCACCGAAGCCGCCGCCGACGTACGGGACGTGGACGCGGAGGTTCGCGTGCGGGAGGCCGAAGCAGACGCTCATCAGGTGGCGGACGGTGTACGGCGACTGGCTCGACGACCAGATCTCGGCGCGGTCGCCCGGGAGGGCCTGGCCGATCGTCGCGTGGGTCTCCATCGGGACGTGCTGGACCGGCGGGTTGTAGAACTCGGCGGTCAGCGCCACGTCGGCCGAGGCGAACGCGACGTCGACGTCGCCCTTCCTCACCTTCTGATGATGGGCGATGTTCGTCCCCGACTTGGGGAAGAAGACGCCCTCCATGTGCGCGTAGGTGCCCAGGTCGGGGTGGACGAGCGGCGAGCCTTCCTTCAGACCGTCGCGAGGGTCGAGGACGGGCTCGAGCGGCTCGTACTCGACCTCGACGAGGCGGCAGGCCTCGCGCGCGGCGTCGAGCGTGTCCGCTGCCACGGCGACGACCGGCTCGCCCTGGTACCGGACGACCTCGCGGGCGAGGATCCGCTTGTCCTGCAGGTAGAGGCCGAGGCGGTAGTCGAGCGTGTCGCCGGTGAGGACCGCGCGGACGCCGGGGAGCGCTTTTGCGGCCGACGTGTCGATCTTCAGGATCCTCGCCGACGCGTGCGGTGAGGTCAGGACGGCGGCGTGAAGCATCCCGGGCAGGGCGAGATCGTGGGTGTACCGCGCCGCGCCGGTCACCTTGTCGATCGCGTCGTCGCGCGCGACCGGCTTGCCGACGTAGCGAAGCTCATCCGGCACGGGCGTCACCTCCGTTCGAGCGCTCGGCCGCTCGGTCATCCTCCACGGGAAGCCGTCTGTCCTCTCCGGCTTCCCGTCCGTGCTGGTCGGCTGCAAGCCGAACAGCACGAAGAATCGCCTCGTACCCGGTGCACCGGCAGAGGTTCCCGGCGATCGCCTCGACGATCTCGTCGTCCGTCGGGTTCGGACTCCGCTCGAGGAGCGCGCGGGCGGACAGGATCATCCCCGGGGTGCAGAAGCCGCACTGGACGGCGCCGGCGTCGATGAACGCCTTCTGGAGGTCGGACAGCTCGCCGTCGCGCGCCTCGCCCTCGATGGTCCGGACGTCGCGCCCGTCCGCTTCGACGGCGAGGACGAGGCAGGCGGTGACCGGCGCCCCGTCGAGGAGGACCGTGCAGGCGCCGCACTCGCCGATCCCGCAGCCTTCCTTGGCCCCCGTGAGGTGCAGCCGCTCGCGCAGGAGCTCGAGCAGGGTCATCGCCGCGGGGACCGTCGCCCGCTCGATCCGTCCGTTCACGGTCAGCCGGATCTCATGCATCAAGACCGCCTCCCTCCGCGGAGAAGCCGGTCGACGAGGCGTCGGAGGAGAACGGGAAGGACGGCGCGTCGATAGGCGGCCGACGCGCGGACGTCGGAGATCGGCGACACGGCGGCCTCGGCGAGCTCGATCGCGCGGCCGGCGACGGCGTCGACCGAGCCGCTCGCGTCGATCGGCTCGAGGAGGACCGGGGTCGGCGCGCAGCTGCCGACGGCGACCCTCAGCGTCCCGGCGTCCGGCGCGTACGATCCGGCGACGTTGACCACGGCGAGGTCGTGTCCGCGGATCCGCTGCTGCTTGAGAAACGCGGTCCGCGTTCCGCTCTCGGGGGCGGGAATCCGAACGTCGGTCACGATCTCCTCGGAGGTCAAGCAGGTCCGCTTGACGCCGGTGAACAGCTTCGAGACCGGGACGGTGCGGGTCCCGCTCGGCCCGGCGACGGTCAGACGTGCGTCGACCGTCATCAGCACCGGCGCCGAGTCGGCGGCCGGCGAGGCGTTACACAGGTTCCCGGCGAGCGTCGCCCGATTGCGAAGCTGGTAGGTGCCGATCGAGAGGGCCGATTCGGCGAGCGCGGGAAACGCGTCCCGGATCGCCCGGTGCTCGGCGACCCGGTTCAGCGGGACCGCCGCACCGATGACCCGTTCCGGCCCGTCGACGTCGAGGACGGCGAGCTCGTCGACCGACTTGACGTCGACGAGGAGCCTCGGCGAGCGAAGCCCGTTTCGGATCTCGACCAGGAGGTCCGTTCCGCCGGCGAGGACCGCGGCGTCGTCGCTCTCGGCGAGGAGGCGGCAGGCCTCGTCGATCGAACGGGCACGAACGTAGTCGAACGCTCCGAGCACGACTCGCTCCTTTCCCACCAACCTATTGAAAGGCGAAAAGACGGGCTGAATCAGCCTCGTCACGGTTCCATGATAGACAACGGGCCGGGATTTGCCAAGTCGCCTGACAGGTTGCGGACCGGGGCGTTGCGCCGCTCTCGGGCCGCGCGATCCGCCGCCGGGAATCCCGGGCTTGATTCCTCGGGAGGACCGTTTCACCATTCCGTCGGAGCGCGAACCTATGGAACACGCACATCGTCGTCACGAGCCTTCACCGGGGAGCCGGATCGGCGTCGCCTTCTGGCTTAACCTCGCGTTCGCCTTGCTCGAGATCGTCGGCGGGCTGTGGACGAACAGCGTGGCGGTCCTCTCCGACGCGCTGCACGACTTCGGCGACTCCGTCGCCCTCGGCTTGACCTGGCACTTCGCCCGGCTGTCGAAGCGGAAGGGAGACGAGACGTTCACGTTCGGCTACCGACGGTTCTCGCTCCTCGGCGCGCTGGTGATGTCGTTCGTCCTCTTCGCCGGAGGATTCGTGGTCCTGTCCCGGGCGGTCGAGCGGCTGATGGCGCCCGTGGCTTCGAACGCGACCGGGATGATCTATCTGGCCATCGCTGGGATCGCGATCAACGGGATCGCCGCGCTCCGCACACACGGCGGCCGGAGCCTGAGCGAGCGCGTGGTGACGTGGCACTTCGTCGAGGACGTCCTCGGCTGGCTCGCCGTCCTCGCCGCGGGGATCGTCATGTCGTTCACCGACGTCCGGATCCTCGATCCGGTCCTCTCGATCCTGATCACGCTCTACGTGCTCTGGAACGTCGGCCGCCGCTTGAAGGACACGCTGATCATCCTCCTCCAAGGGACGCCGCCCGACGTGTCGGTCGAACAGGTCGAGGACCTCATCCGAGCGATGCCGGGCGTCTGTGACGTGCATCACACGCACATCTGGACGCAGGACGGCGAACGGCACGTCCTGACGACGCACGTCGTCGCCGACGAGGGGACGACCCTCGGTGACACCGGCGATCTTCGCCGCCGGATCCGGGAAAGCGTCGAACCGCTCGGCATCCTCCACGCGACGATCGAGGTCGAGCGCGAGTCGGACTGCTCCGGATGCGGCGAGGACTGCCACGCTTCGTAATTCGGCGGCTCGCACCGGTTGAAACCTTCCGCCGCTTCGCGTGTAGGACCGGTCGAGGAGGTGTGCGCAATGTGCGTGACCGCGTGGCTGCTTCTGTCGTTCTTCTGGGCCTTTTGGGTGTTTGCATTCGGCGGCTGGTGGTGCGGCGGAATCTGCTAGGCCGAGCGAGGAACGGCGCTTCTCTTCCGTAGGCGCCTCCTCGCAAAGGTAAGAGGGTCCTTTCTCAGGGGAGCGGGGCTCGAACGGGCCCCGCTCCTTTTCGTCTCGGTTCGTCACAAGTTTTTCAATGGAACTTCATGCTTTGACGACGTCGATCCGGAGCCTATGCTTCCGAGGAGTTCGTGGAGCCGGCGAGGGGAGACATGCGTCAGGAGCTTCGAATCGAAGGGATGCACTGCGCGTCGTGCGCTCGGGCCGTCGAGCACGCTCTCCGCGGCGTCGAGGGCGTGCAGAGCGCGGACGTCCGCCTTCTCACCGAGCGGGCGGCGATCGAGCACGACGACCGAGTGACCGTGGAACGGCTGGTCGAGGCGGTCGCGGAGGCGGGCTATCGGGCGCGCGCCGCCGCCGCGGAGGAGGATCGCCTCGCGGGGGACGCGCGTCGCGTCGCGTCGGCGAAGCGACGGATGAAGCTCGCGTGGGCGTTCGCCGTGCCGATCATGGGGTGGATGATTCCCGAGATGTTCCTCGGGGTCATGTGGCCGAGCCCGCTCCTCTTCCACGTCGGGATGGTCGTCCTGGCCGCGATTCCGCTCGCGTTCGCGGGCGGGCCGACGATCCGGGCGGGCTTCCGCGCCCTGGCTCACCGCGCCCCGACGATGGATTCGTTGATCGCCCTCGGGATCGCCGTCTCGTTTCTGACCGGCCTTCTGGCGATCCTCGGCGAGCTCGGGCTGTCGGCGCGGTCGTTCGACTACGCCGGGATCTCGGCGATGATCCTCGCGATCCACTTGACCGGCCGATGGATCGAGACGACGGCCAAGGGGCGCGCCTCTCAGGCGATCCGCCGGCTGATGGAGCTCGGCGCGAAGTCGGCCCGCGTCCTCCGCGACGGCGAGGAGATCGGCGTGCCGGTCGACTCCGTCGAGGTCGGCGACGTGCTGGTCGTCCGCCCCGGCGAGAAGATCCCGACCGACGGGGTGATCGTCTTCGGCGAGAGCCACCTCGACGAGTCCCTCGTGACCGGCGAGTCGGCCCCCGTGCGGCGCGGCGTCGGCGATCCGGTCGTCGGTGCGACGGTGAACGGCGAGGGCCTCCTCCGGGTCCGCGCGACGGACGTCGGGGAGACGACGTTCCTCGCCCGGATCGTCCGGATGATCGAGGAGGCGCAGTCGAGCAAGGTGCCGATCCAGGCGTTCGCCGACCGCGTCACGCGGGTCTTCGTCCCGGTCGTCCTCGGGATCGCCCTGGTCACGCTCGTCGTCTGGATCGCCTTTCCCGGCGCTCTGGGAACGGTCGTCGAGCGGGCCGGCGTCCTCCTCCCCTGGGTCGACGCGAACCTGGGTCTCTTCTCCCGCGCGCTGTACGCGGCGATCGCGGTGCTCGTGATCGCCTGCCCGTGCGCGCTCGGCCTGGCGACGCCGACCGCGCTGATGGTCGGGAGCGGGATCGGCGGCGAGAACGGGATCCTGTTCCGCTCCGGCGAGGCGATCCAGACGCTGCAGGAAGCGCGGCTCGTCGTCTTCGACAAGACCGGCACGATCACCGTCGGCCGGCCGGGGGTCACGGACGTCCGCCCGAACGGGATCGCAGAGGACGAGCTTTTTCGCGTCGCGGCGAGCCTGGAGGCCGGCTCCGAGCACCCGATCGGTCGGGCGATCGTCCGCGAGAGCGAAAGTCGGGGCCTCACGTTGTCGCCGGTCGAGCGGTTCCGTGCGGTGTCGGGACGGGGCGTGCGTGGGAACGTGGGCGGCGCGCGCGTCGTCGCCGGAACGCGGGAGTGGCTGGCCGAGCTGGGCCACGACGTCGATCCCGTTGCGGCCGATTGGGAGCGGCTCGCCGGAGAGGCGAAGACGGTGGTCGGCGTCGCCCGCGAGATCGGAGGCGTTCTCGGCCTGATCGCGATCGCCGATCGGGTGAAGGGCGGCGCGAGCGCGGCGATCGACGCGCTGGAACGCATGGGCCTTCGCCCGATGCTCCTGACCGGGGATCACGCCGCGACGGCCGAGGCGGTCGCGGCCTCCGTCGGGATCGAGCGCGTCGCCGCGGACGTTCGCCCGGAGGAGAAACTCGCCGCGATCCGAAGCCTCCAAGGGGAGGGCGAGCGCGTCGTGATGGTCGGAGACGGGATCAACGACGCGCCGGCGCTGAAGGCGGCCGACGTCGGGATCGCGATCGGGACGGGGACCGACGTCGCGATGGAGGCGGCCGACGTGACGCTCGTCTCCGGGGATCTCGACGCGCTCGTTCGCGCGGTTCGCCTCTCGCGAGCCACGTTCGGGAAGATCCGTCAGAACCTGTTCTGGGCGTTCTTCTACAACGTCTTCGCGATCCCGCTCGCCGTGCTCGGCCTCCTCCACCCGCTGATCGCCGAGGCGGCGATGGCCCTCTCGTCGATCAACGTCGTGACGAACGCGAATCGCCTCCGGCGGGTGAACCTGTCGGGCGACTAGGCGGCTCCGTTTCCGAGAAACCCGCGATCTTGCGTCGGTTGTCCCGATTCTGCGGGGCGGTATAATCGCCGCGTGCCAGTAGCCCATCGCTATTGGCATCGATCCTTTTGTGCGGGAGGTGGGCGCGGACATGAAGGTCACGCTCACGGCGATCAAGGCGGACGTGGGGAGCATCGGCGGGCACATCTGCCCGAGCGAGAGGCTCCTCGCGGCGGTCGAGGAGACGGTGGACCGACAAGGGGCCGGTCTGATCATCGACCACGAACTGAACCACACCGGCGACGACGTCGCCGTCCTCATGACGCACGATCGGGGGGTCGACGACGAGCGCGTCCATCGACTGGCGTGGGACGCGTTCCTCGCAGGGACGGAGGTGGCGAGGGAACAGGGGCTGTACGGCGCCGGGCAGGACATCCTGAAGGACGCCTTCTCCGGCAACACCCGCGGCCTCGGGCCGGCGGTGGCGGAGATGGAGTTCGAGGAACGGCCGAACGAGCCGTTCCTGATGTTCACCGCCGACAAGACCGAGCCCGGGGCGTACAATCTGCCCCTGTTCCTGGCGTTCGCCGACCCGATGTACAACGCGGGGCTGATCCTGTCGCCGGCCGGCGGCAAGGGCTACCGGTACACCGTGATGGACGTCGATTGCACCGAGGGGGACCGCGTGATCGAGCTTGTCACCCCCGAGGACACCTACGACCTGGCCGCGCTCCTTCGCGACAACGGCCGGTTCGTGGTCGAGTCGATCCACTCCCGCCACGACGGGGAGATCGCCGTCTCCTCCTGCACGACGCGCCTCCGGAACATCGCCGGGAAGTACGTCGGGAAAGACGATCCGATCATGCTCGTCCGCACCCAGAAGGGCTTTCCCGCCACCGGCGAGATCCTCGCGCCGTTCGAGATCTGTCATTACGTGTCCGGCTTCATGCGAGGAAGCCACATCGGACCGCTGATGCCGGTGAAGGCGAAAAGCTCCGTCTCGTTCTTCGACGGGCCGCCGATCGTCTCCTGTCTCGCGTTCTCGATCCGCGACGGGGTGCTGACCGAGCCGGTCGACGCGTTCGATCATCCGTATTGGGACTGGGTCCGTCAGAAGGCGTCGCGGAAGGCGCACGACATCCGCGAACAAGGCTTCTCCGGCCCGGCGATGCTCGGGATCCACGACCTGGAATACGTCGGCATCAGCCACCGGTTGGACGCGCTCGACGAGCGGTTTACCATCCGAGCGAAGGGATCGAACGAATGAACCGGGAGCAGCTCGAGGAACGGATCTCGCGCGTCGTCTACTCCGCGGAGGCGATCCAGCATCGAGTCGGTGCGTTGGCGGACGAGATCGCGACCGACTACTGCGACCGGGGGTACGCCGAGGATCCGCAGAAGCGCCCGATCCTGCTGGTCGGGATCCTTCGCGGCGCGCTCGTCTTCATGTCCGATCTCGCCCGCCGGTTTCCGATGCCGGTCGAGTACGACCTGATCTCCGTCTCCTCGTACGGGAACGGAACGGCACCGGGTGCAGTCCGGCTGGTCAAGGACCTCGAGAAGCCGATCGACGGGCGGGACGTCCTGATCATCGAGGACATCATCGACACGGGGTTCACGATCGAGTACCTGAAGCGCAGCTTCGCCGCGCGGAACGCCGCTTCGGTCCGCGTCTGCACGCTGGTCGACAAGGTCGCTCGCCGCGAGACGCCGGTCGACATCGACTACGTCGGGTTCACGATGGACGAGGACGCGTTCGTCGTCGGATACGGCATGGATTACGCGGAGCTGTACCGGAACCTGCCGTTCATCGGGGTCCTGAAGCCGGAATTCATCCGATGACCGAGGAGGCCCGGTTCCTCACCCTGGGGATCGAGACATCGTGCGACGAGACGTCGGTCGCGATCCTCCGGGGGGAGAGCGGGGTCCTCGTCAACCTCGTCTACTCGCAGGCCGAGCTTCACGCGCGGTACGGCGGGGTGGTCCCCGAGGTGGCGTCCCGCGATCACGTTCGAAAGCTCCCGTACCTCGTGCGGGAGGCGGTCGAGACGGCGGAGGTTTCGTTCTCGGACCTCTCGCTGATCGCAGCGACGAGCGGGCCGGGACTGATCGGGCCGCTCCTCGTCGGTCTGTCCCACGGCAAGGGGATGGCGTTCGGGCTCGGGATCCCGTTCATCGGGGTCAACCATCTGGAGGGGCATATCTTCGCGCACCGACTGCAGGCGCCGGAGGTCGTGCCCCCGTTCATGGCGCTGATCGTCTCCGGCGGACACACGACGCTGGTCGACGTGCCGGCGTACGTGGAGTACCGCTTGGTGGGGCGAACGGTCGACGACGCGGCGGGCGAGGCGTTGGACAAGGTCGGCAAGATGATCGGGATCGGGTACCCGGCCGGGGCGGAGATCGACCGGCTGGCCGGCCGAGGGGATCCGAACGCGATCCCGTTCCCGCGTCCGATGGCCGACTCTCCGGGATTCGACTTTTCCTTCGCCGGGCTGAAGACGGCGGTCCTGTATCACCTGCGGAAGCATCCGCGCGAGCGGACCGAGGACGTCGCGGCGTCGGTCCTCGCGAGCGTCGTCGGCGTCCTGACCGGGAAGTCGATCGAAGCGACGCGACGGTACCATCGCCGTCGACTCGTCGTCGTCGGAGGCGTGGCGGCGAACGCGCACCTCCGGCGCGGCCTCGTCGCTGCGGGGGCCGAACGGGGGATCGAGGTATCGTTCCCCCCGCTCGATCTATGCACCGACAACGCCGCGATGATCGCCGCCGCCGGCGCGTTCAGGCACCTGCGACTCGGGGAGTCGGACCCGCTCTCCCTCGCCCCGGATCCTTCGCTCGGAATCGGGGAAGAAAACAAGGGGCTTCTCCGCGGGGCCTAGACAGGGATCGGATCCTTCGGCGCGGTTACTCCGATGTGCCCGCGAGCACCGGCTCCGGTTCGGCGTCCTCGACGTCGACGACGCGGCGCAACGAGGCGAGGGCGACCTCGATCATCCCGTCGTCCGGCTCCGCGGTGGTCAGCCGCTGCAGCCAAAGCCCCGGCTGCGCCAGCACGCGGACCCACCAGCGATGGTAGTTACGCCCGGTGAACCGGAGGGCCTCGTACGACACGCCGGCGACGACCGGGAGGAGGAGGAGACGGGAGAGGATCTTCAGCCACAGGGTCGGATTTCCGGCGAGGGAGAAGACGAGGATCGCGATCACGAAGACGGTCATCAGGAAGGCGGTCCCGCACCGCGGGTGGAGCGTCGTGTGCGGCTTGGCGTTGTCGACCGTCAGCGGCTCGTCGGCCTCGTAGGTGTAGACGGCCTTGTGCTCCGCGCCGTGGTACCGGAAGACGCGGCGGATGTCCTTCAGTCGAGAGATGACGATCAGGTAGAGGAAGAAAAACCCCAGCCGGATGAACCCCTCGACGAGGTTGAACAGCACGGAGTTGCCGAGCCGGAGCCCGGCGATGTTGTTCGTCAGGTAGAGCGGGAGGACGATGAACGCCCCGATCGCGACGGCGATCGCGAAGACGAAGGTGAAGAACGTCCCGCCGCGGCTCATTTGCTCCTCCTCGGGGAAGGCGAGCTGGGTCGACAGGTTCAGCGCCCGGAGGCCGAGGGACATCATGTCGTACAGCCGGAACAGGCCCCGCAGAAACGGGATCCGGCCGAGTCGCTTGAACCGGGATCGGGCCGGAATCGGGCGGACGAGGATCTCACCGTCGGTCTGACGCCGAACGGCGACCGCTATGCGATCGCCGTTTTGCATCATCACACCTTCGATGACCGCTTGTCCGCCGACGGGCGGCTTCACTTAGCCTTCTTTCGCCCCTTGGCGTCCTTGGCGTACTTCCGATGGAACCGCTCCACGCGTCCCTCGGTGTCGACGAAGCGCTCCTCGCCGGTGAAGAACGGATGGCATTTCGAGCAGATGTCGACGCGCATCTCCTCCACCGTGGAGAGCGTGTCGAACTCGGCTCCGCATCCGCAGTGGATCTTCGCCGGTTTCAGCTCGGGGTGGATCCCCTGTTTCACGATTCCTCCGCTTTCCTTCCCTACCGCTTGGAGTACTGCTCGCTCTTTCGCGCCTTGCGCCGGTTGATCTTCTTCCGCTCGACCTCGCGGGCGTCGCGCGTCAGCAGGCCGGCCCGCCTCAACGGAAGCTTGTACTCGTCCGTGACGCCGACCAGGGCGCGGGCGATCCCGAGGCGGATCGCCTCCAACTGGCCCGTGAAGCCGCCGCCGCGCACTCGGGCCATCACGTCGTACTTCCCGACCGTTCCGGTCACGTAGAACGGCTGCTTCAAGCTCTTCTCCAAGTACTCCGGCGCGTTCAGGTGCGGGGAGAAGTACTCGTCCGCGGGACGTCCGTTGACGACGAGCTCGCCGCCTCCTTCGGAAAGGTAGACGCGAGCCGTCGCGCTCTTCCGGCGTCCGATGGCGTGAAACGCGTCGTTCACTCGCTTTGGCAACCGCCGCTCACCCTGCTCCACGAAAGGAAAACACCTCCTGCAACCGTACCCATGGACAGATGGGCGAATGATACTTGACCCGCGATGGGGTGTCAACGCCCATCGATTGGCCGTTTCACGACCCCGATGCGCCTCGAGGACGGCGCGCTAGAAGAGCCAGCGGATCATGCGCCGGACGTACGGGCTCTCCATCCGGTTCATCATCCACCGCTCCGAGACCCGCTTCGTGAGGAACGACATCGACGGGAAGGCGTGTTGGAGGAACATGATCTTGTGGAGTCGGAGCCGATTCTGAATCGCCAGCCCCCACTCGTTGATCATCTCCCCGGCGCCCTCGCCGACGATCCGGACGCCGTAGATGCGTCCGGTTTTTCCGACGTACGCTCGGACGGAGCCGACGGCGAACCCCTCGGCGATCGCCGCCCCGTAGTCGGCGTAGCGTTCCTCGACGACCTCGTACGGAACGTCGTTCGCCTTCAGGTCCCGCTCGAGCGCGCCGACGTGGGCGACCTGCGGTTCGGTGAAGACGGCCCACGGGACGACGTACTTGCGGAAGTCGAATCGGATCGGCCACGGCGCGATCGCGTTCATCAGCGCGATCATCCCCTGATGCATCGCGGCGTGCGAGAAGCGGTGGACGCCGTTGCAGTCGCCCGGTGCGTAGACGTGCGCCGCGGACGTGCGCAGGCGGTTGTCGACCTCGATCCCGTCCTCGCCGTACCGGATTCCGGCCGCCTCCAGGTTCAGCCCGTCGAAGTCGAACCTTCGCCCGGCGGCGACGAGGAGGCGATCGCCTCGGAACAGCTCGCCGTGGTCGGTCTGAAGGGCGATGACGGCGCCCTCGCGAGCGACGCGCCGGACGCCGCGCGCGTTGTAGACGGAGATCCCTTCGTGGGTGAAGACCTCCTCGAGGAGCTTCCCCGCGTCCCAGTCGCCGTGCGGGAGGAGGTGCGGATCGAGGTGAACGATCGTCACCCGCGAGCCGAGCCGACGGAACGCCTGCGCCATCTCGCATCCGATCGCCCCGCCGCCGATGATCAGCAGACTCTCGGGAATCGACTCCAGCCCGAAGATCGTCTCGTTCGTCAGGTAGTCGATCGTGTCGAGTCCGGCGATCTCCGGGATCGCCGGGCGCGACCCGACGCAGACGAAGATCCGCTTCGCCGTGGCCCGCCGGCCGCCGACGGCGACCGTGTGCGGATCGACGAACGACGCCGGACCCTCTCCGAGCCTCAGGTCGACCTTCTCGAACATCTTGGTCGTCTTCTTCTCGGCGATGAAGCGGAGGTGATCGGCGATCCGATCGAACGGCTTCTCGGTCCGTGGCGGCTCGACGTCGGACATCGCGTACTCCGAGAGCCGCCCGACGAGGTGGCGCACGTGCGCCATTCGGAGGAGCGCCTTGCTCGGAATACAGCCGACGTTCATGCACTCGCCGCCGAGGGCGCGCCGCTCGATCCCGAGGACGCGCAGCCCCATCTCCGACGCCATGATCGAGACGGCCATCCCGGCCGGCCCGAGGCCGATCACGGTGACGTCGTAGTCGTGGCGCAAAGCCCGATCACCTCCCTGTTCGGCGAGCCCAGAGTATAGCCGGTCGAAACCGGTCGGGCAGTCGGGGCAGACGTCACGGCGGGTCGGCGAAGGATCGGTGCGCGGCGCCCTCCGAAGCTGAACCCCTTCGGCCGTGACGAAGTGCGGCGCCCCTGTGGGATTTGGAGGCTTGGGACAGGGACGCCGCGTGGGTGTCAGGCCGTGTCGGGCCCGGCGGCCTGGACGGCCGTCGGGCGCGCGTCCTTCTCCGCCGGGAAGACGATCGGGCCGCCGTCGGCGAGCTGACGCGTCAGCGTCGGGAGAAGATCGTCGTCCTCCCCGTAGGCCAGCACGCGTCCGGCCGACCGAAGAATCCGATCGCGGATCTCCGCGTACATGGCGGGGGATTCCCGCTCGAGCTCGCGGAGCAGGTCGGAGAGACCGGCGCCGGCCGGCAGGAGGAGCCTCCGCTCGTCCTTGCTCGGAGTGAGGCCATCGGATCGGTACAGCACGACGAGGACGTCTTTCCGCTCTCCGGGGCTCACGGTGATCCCTCCCTCAGCTCGGCGTCCGCCTCGGAGAAGCCGTGCCGCGTTCCCTGCTCGATCGACCCCTCCGGATCCTGCCACGGGGCCAGGAGGAGAGCGCCGACGACCGACGTCGTCGCGCCGACGGCCGCTCGGATCCTGTCGCGGTGCCTGCGCGGGCCGCGGATCTGGAAGACCATGCGATGGGTTCTTCGTCCGGTTCTCTTCGCGCTTCGCGTGTTCGTTCTGTACATCGTCACCTCCTGGGTGCCCCGGCCGTCGGGGATTTTCGCTCCCGTGCGCCTTCGCGCGCCGACGAAACAAGCAAAATCGCAGGCCGTGGCCTGCGTTCTCTTGTCGGACGGTCTTCGCGGCGGCCGCTTTTCTGCTAGCCGCGCGGCGTCCGGCCGACGATCGTCTGGAAGACCCAAAGCGTACCCAGACCGGCCGAATCGACATGGTTCGGGGTGCGCTTTGCGTTCTTCATACCGTCAGGCATTATAGGCCGGCAACAAGGGGAGTCAAGGACAGCGGGCACCTGCGGGCGGGCTCCGGTTCGCATGGGTCGAAGGATCTCGCCGTGCGGACAGGACGACGGTCCGTTGCATTCCGCGCACTCGGAGAGCCCGCGGCCCTCTCCCCTCAGGATCCGAGCCCCACCGACGGGTGGAGCGCCTCGATGGCGAGGATCTCCGGTCCTTCGGTCGACCTCAGTCCGTCGTCCGTTGCGGGGACGATCTTGACGAAGAGGAGGTCGCCTCGGACCTCTCCGAGGTCGATTGACGCGTAGGGTCGATCCGGATCGTTGTGGATGGCCTCGGCGACGAGGATCCACTGGTGGCCGTTCTCACTCACGTAGACGGAGAACCGATCGTCCGCTCCGCTCTGCTGAGCGCCCAGCTCGTAGACGTGCAGGTCGGCTCCGGGCCCGTCCGTGAAGGTCGCCGACATTCGGGCGATCAGGAACCCGCGTGTGGTGAGACAAACGACCGCGCAATCGGCGTCGAGATCCTCCGGTCTCTCCCGCGCGATCCCGTTCGGCTCGCCGCAGCGGCAGCCGGCCGGCCCGCCCTCCACGTCGGCGACCGTTCGATCGGCGAGCCACCGCACTGCGGTGACTTCCGCCGGATGAATGCTCGGCGGGGCACTCGCCGAATCGTCGTCCGCCGATCCCGATGAGCACGCAGCCATGGCCAGGAACAACAGGACCGCAACACCGACCCCGACGTGCCTTCGGACTCTGCTCATGGAGGAAAGGGTACGCGGCGCGACCGCGGCGCGCCAAGTGCACGGCCTCTTTCGTCGATGCAACGGACGGGAGACGCTCGGTCTCGGCCGAGCCGCCGAAATCGAGATCCGGCGCCTGCCTTCCTCGTCGAACGCGATGGCGCGCTAGACCATGAACGTCGTCGCGTCCGTTTCACCCGGCTTCAGGTACTCGACCTCGACGCGGGTGACGCGGATCAGGCAGAAGTCCGGATCGTTCGCCCCCGTCCAGTACTTGGTCAGGAAGGGAATCCGGCGCCCGATTTCCGTTCGGGTCTCCGGATCCGTGATGATTGACGCGACGCCGGCGATCCGGATGTACCCGTTGCCGCACTCCTCCTGGAGCGGGACGCAGAACTCGACGTTCGGGTTTCGGCGGATCTGGCGGGCCTTCGCACTTCGCTGGCTGGTGGCGATCCAGAACTTCTCGTCGAGATCGAGCAGCGTGACCGGTCGCACGCGGGGTTGATCGGCTTCGGCGGTTGCCAGGTAGACGCACTGGGTGTCCTTCAGTAAAGACCAGACTTCCTGCTGGATCTCCTCGATCGATCGGGACATGGTGGCTCCTTCCATGCGGGGCGAGGATTGGTCACTCGTCAGCTTATATCCGCGGAGCGCCGACCAGGCAAGGAAGACGCCCGAGGTCGGTGAACTCCGAGCGCTCTGCTCAAGAACGGGTTGCGGCCGGCGCGTCGAGCGCGTTCTCGGCGATGTTGAATCCGTACTCGCGGATTCGCAGCAGGCTGTCGAGAACGATGCTGATCGACGAGGCGGCTTCCGGCTGCTTCTCCGACGCGGTCCTCCGCGTGATCGAGAAGAGCTCCTCGGAGTGCTCGCGCGCCTCCAGGACCCCGTTCGCCAGTTCCGCGTCCCGATCGACGAAGGACCGGACTGCGCGCTCGAAGATCCGCGTCGAATCTTCGGCCCGCGCTGTGATCTCCTTCGCGGTGGGAGGGACGACCGCGGTGTCGAGCGCCAGCGTCGCCTCCGAAATCTTGACCGCGTGATCGGCGACCCGCTCGACTTGGTCGGCGACTTCGTGGAAGTGAAGGAACTGAATCCGCGACAGGCCGAAGTCCTCTTCGAGCAACAGGTCGCGCAGCAGGAGACTGAACTGCCGCGCGACGAGGAGGACCAATCGATCGATGTCGCTGTCTCGCTCCATGACGTCGCGGGCGAGCTCCTCGTCGTGCTGGCAGAACGCGACGACGGCGTCGCCCAGCATCGCGCGCGTGATATCGACGACGCGCCCGAGTGTCTTGTCTACGGGGGAGTCCCGGACGTTGACCAACGCGTGGAGATCGACCGTCTGCTGGGTCTCCTCGAAGATCTCCAGGCCGACGAGGCCCTGGGCGATCGTGCGGACGTTCCGCCGCTGTTCCGGGCGGATTCGCTCGCCTCGGATGAGAATCGTGTCGAAGCCGGCGATGTAGCGGGAGATGATCTCCCGCTGCAGGCGCTCGAACCCCCAGTCTTCGAGGTCGATCGTGCACCGGTTTCTCTCGGGGAGCGTGTCGGGGACGAGGAGGAGCGCACCCGAATCGTTCGGCATCAGCGTGACCACGGAGCCCTGGGAGATACCGATTCCCGTGGCCCACTCCTTCGGGAGCGTGACGAAATACGTCGAACCGCCGGTCTTTTGGACTTTCCTCTCGTACACGGTACCTCCGACGAACGGGCGGGAATCCCGTCTATCCTATACAAAATCTTCATCCAGAACAAAGATCTCCGGACTCTCTATTCGCCCCGAATTCGACGGGGCCGGTCGAATGAGGAGTACAATGGCCGTCGGCCCGAGGCTCCGGAGGGAGGAGGGACGCATGCTCAAGGTCGGGTACGGGTTGTTGATTTCCGCGGGCGCCTGTGCCGCCGGGTTTGTCGGGTACTACATCATCCGCGTGCTCGTGACGGCTCCGGGGATCCACTGGTTCTTCAAGGCGGTGATCCTCCTTGCCGGGGCGGGTGCCCTTCTCGTTGTGATCGGGCTGGTCCGTGAGAGGCGAAAGGAGGAAAGGGATGCTTCTATCGACGACGGAGGCGATTGAGGGACGACGGATCGTGGAGACGCTCGGCTTGGTGCGCGGGAACACGATCCGCGCGCGGCACGTCGGGCGCGACATCATGGCCGGATTTCGAACGCTCGTCGGCGGCGAGATCAAGGACTACACCGTGATGCTCGATCAGGCCCGCGACCAGGCGATCCAGCGGATGGTGAAACAGGCGGAGACGCTCGGAGCGAACGCGGTGATTGCGGTCCGGTTCACCACCTCGCAGACGATGCAAGGAGCGGCGGAGATCCTCGCGTACGGAACGGCCGTCCGGTTGGGCGACTGATCGGCGAAGAAAGCGACATCCGGCGACCGCCTGTCATCTCTCGCACGCGGGCCCCTCGCTGAGGCGCCTTTCGGGGGTCTTGACGGACGGGGCGTGAGGATGTCTACTGGATTAACTCGCAGCGGAGGAGGAACCGGACGTGAAGAAGACGAATCGTTGGGTCGTCGTGGGGGCGGCGTCGGTCGCGCTGGTCGCTGCCTGCCTTCTCGGGGCGACGTTCGCTCCGACCACGGAGCACCTGATCATCCAGGCCGTTGGGCACGAGGGCCTCGCCGACGACGGGAACAAGCTGGAGGCGACGCTCGTCGTCGCCATCTACAACGCAGCCGGCCCGATCACGAGAATGGCCGGGGGGAGCTTCTCGGTTCAGACCGTCGCGACGCCCGCCGGCGGCTACGCCGTCAAGAAGGCGAGCGTCGTCGAGGTCGGGTCGGGGGTCTATCAGATCAAGATCACGCCCGACACCGAGGATCGGAACGCCGTTTGGAAGCGGGGGCGGTATGTCCTCGCCGTGACGTTGACCTCCCCCAACGGGTCGGGCACGGCGCTCGGTCAGCTCTCCGTGGACCTGTAGGGCGGCGACGAGCCGGGTTCGAAAGGCTGGCGGCCGGGAGCCACACCGGCCGCTGGGTTCCAATTTCCTTCCTACAGCAGGTCGATCGCCTCCCGTTTCGCGGATCCGATCCGGCTCAGAACCAGCCCTTCCGCTTGAAGTAGGCGACCATCCCGAGGGCGACCGCTCCCATGACGCCGAGCGCCCCGAAGTAGCCGTACCGCCAGGACAGCTCGGGCATGTGAGCGAAGTTCATCCCGTAGACCCCGGCGACGAACGTCATCGGGATGAAGATCGTCGCGATGACCGTCAGCACCTTCATCACTTCGTTCATCCGGTTGCTGACGCTCGTGAGGTAGACGTCGAGCAGGCCGGCCATCATGTCGCGGTAGGTCTCCACGGTGTCGATCACTTGGATCGTGTGATCGTAGACGTCGCGGAGGTAGATCAGCGTGTGCTCATCGAACAGCGGGGACTCCCCTCTCTGGATCCCGCTCAGCACCTCGCGGAGCGGCCAGATCGACTTGCGGAGGAAGAGGAGCTCGCGCTTCAGTCGGCGGATCTCCTCGAGCTTGCTCGGGTCCGCCCGCTCGGAGACCTCCTCGCCGAGCGCCTCGACCCGATCTCCGAGCCGCTCGAGCACGACGAAGTACTGGTCGACCACCGCGTCGATCACGGAGTACGCGAGGTAATCCGCCTTGGCGTGACGGATCCTTCCCTTGTCGTTGCGGATCCTCGCACGAACCCCGTCGAACACGTCGCCGGTGCGCTCCTGGAACGACAGGACGAAGCCGGGACCGAGGACGAGGCTCACCTGTTCGTCGTCGACGTTCTCCGTGGAATCGTTGTACGAGAGCATGCGGAGGACGATGAACAGGCTCTCCTCGTAGTCCTCTGCCTTGGGGCGCTGACCGGTGTGGACGACGTCCTCCACCGCGAGCGGGTGGAGCCCGAAGTGGCCGGCGATCGCCTCGATCGACGCGACGTCGTGGAGGCCGTCGACGTTGATCCACGAAACGGAAGGAGAATCCCGGAAGGGGAAGCTCTCCACTAGCGCATCGAGCACCCGCTCGGTAACGTGGTCCTCGTCGTAGTCGAGCAGGGTGATCCGGAGCGGCTCGTCCGACGGCTCGCCGAGGTAGACGGCGGTCCCGGGCGCCAGGCCGATCTTCTCGGAACTCCTTCGGACCCGTCGGACCATCCGCCCCTCCTTCGACCTCTGAAGCCTAGCCACCTTCGGCGGGCGATACAACCTGCGGTTCACGCCGATGGGGCGCGTCGGGAGCGGCCTACGCCGGCGGCGGTGGGATGATCCCCGCGTCCATCAGCGCCTTCACCTCGGCCTGGGCGTGGCGGATCTTCGTCTCGGCTTCCTTTCGAAGCTCTTCCTCGGACAGCGGCCGCCTCGCGATCCCCTCCTCGATCGCCTTCAAGCCCACGGCGACGGCCTCGTTGATGAACACGTCGGTCTCGAGCATCGTCGGGACGATGTGCTCCTCAGTCAGCCCCTTGTCTACGGCCGTTTGGGCGATCGCGTGCGCGGCGGCGATCGCCATCCCGTCGGTGATCGTGGTAGCGGAAACGTCGAGCGTGCCGCGGAAGATCCCCGGGAAGCCGATCGAGTTGTTGATCTGGTTCGGGAAGTCGGAGCGACCGGTTCCGACGATGCGAACGCCGGCCTCCTTCGCCTCCCACGGCCAGATCTCCGGAATGGGATTGGCCATGATGAACGCGATCGCGTCGTCGTTCATCGCCGAGAGCCACTCCTTCCGGATCGTGCCCGGGCCGGGCTTCGACGCGGCGATCAGGACGTCGGCTCCCGCGATCGCCTCGGCCGTCCCGCCGGTCCGTCGGTCGGCGTTCGTCTCAACCGCGTACTGCCACTTGTACGGGTTGGTCTCCTTGTCGGCCTCGAGGTCTTCGCGGCCGGGATGGAGGATGCCCTTGGAGTCGACGAGGACGACGTTCCCCGCGGGCACGCCGGCGCTGAGCAGGACGCGGACGAGCGCGACGTTCGCCGCCCCGGCGCCGACGACGGCGTAGGTGACCTCGTCCATTTTCTTTCCGACCAGCTTGAGGGCGTTGAGCACGCCGGCGAGGGTGATCGACGCCGTCCCCTGCTGGTCGTCGTGCCACACCGGGATGTCGAGCTCCGCGCGAAGCCGGTCGAGGATCTCGAAGCACTTCGGGTTGGAGACGTCCTCGAGGTTGATCCCGCCGAAGCCGGGGGCGATCCACTTGACCGCCTGGATGATCTCCTCGGTGTCCTGCGTGTCGAGCACGATCGGGTAGGCTCCGACGCCGCCGAGGTACTTGAACAACAGCGACTTGCCCTCCATGACCGGCAGGCCGGCCAGCGGGCCGATGTTCCCGAGCCCGAGGACGCGCGAGCCGTCGGAGACGACGGCGACCGCGTTCGCCTTGTTCGTGTACTCGAAGACCTTGACCGGGTCATCGTGGATCTCCTTGCACGGCGCGGCGACGCCCGGTGTGTACCAGATGCCGAAGTCATCGAAGCTGGTGACCGCGCACTTCAGCGTCGTCTCGACCTTCCCGCGGTAGAACGCGTGCATCTCGGGCGCCTTCTTCCCCGGGAGCTTGGCGCGCTCCAGCCGCTCCTCCACCGTCGGGTCCTTCTCTTCCCCCATGCTGAGTCCGCCTCCTTGCCTCGTCCCTCCGGGCCCCGCGTTCGTCACCCCCTCGATGCGAGCGAGGATCGCCTTCAAGTTCTCGGCGATCGTCGGCTCGAGATCCCGGTACAGGTTCCCTCCCTCGCTGTCCATCGTGACCAGAAGCGGACCGAAGTCCCGCACGGCGAAGATCCACACCGCCTCCGGCATCCCGAGTTCCTCGAGCCAGTGAACGGCCTCGACGCGCTCGATTCGCCGCGCCGCCAACGCGCCCGCCCCTCCGGTGTACTGCGCGTACGCGGCGCCGATCCGCTCCAGCGCCTTCTGCGTCTCGTCCCCCATCCCGCCCTTTCCGATGACGATCCGCGGCCGGAACGCCTCGAGGAATCGCTCTTCGAACATCTCCATCCGGGCGCTCGTCGTCGGCCCGGCGGCGATGGCTTTCCATCCGCCGTTCGACTTCCGGACCACGGGCCCGCAGTGGAAGAGTGCCATCTCGCTCGGATCGAACGGAAGGGCTACCCCCCGCTCGTGCGCATCGAGCATCCGACGGTGCGCCTCGTCGCGGGCGGTGAACAGCTTCCCGGCCAGGTAGAGGATGTCGCCGACGCGAAGCTCGCGGGCCGTCGTCTCGTCGATCGGCAGGGTCAGTTCTCGCTTCATCGTTCCACCTCGATCGTCCCGTCGGGCGCCAGCCGGACGCGAGCCCGCCGGTCGGCCCAGCACTGGATCAGGATCCCGAGCGGGAGGGACGCCGGATGACGATGGGCGACCTCGACGTGCACGGCAAGGGACGTCGTCGCCCCGCCGACGCCCATCGGTCCGACGCCGGTCCGATTGACCAGCTCGAGCAACTCGCGTTCGAACGTCGCGAAGGCCGGCTCGGGATGCGCCGATCCGATCTCCCTCAGGATCGCCTTCTTCCCGAGGTGGAGCGCGATGTCGGCGCCGCCGCCGATCCCGACGCCGACGATCGTCGGCGGGCACGGCTTCCCGCCGCAAGAGACGACGTGCTCGACGACGGCCTTCTGAATCCCCTTTAGCCCGACGCCCGGGGGAAGCATCTTCAGCGCGCTCGCGTTCTCGCTTCCGCCGCCCTTCGGCAGCGCCGTGATTCGGATCTCGTCGCCTTCGACGATCTCCCAGTGGACGAACGGCATGAACCGGCCGGTGTTGTCGCCGGGGTTCGCACCGGTGAACGGGTCGACGGTGTTCGGTCGCAGCGGGATCGCGTCCGTCGCTTCGACGACGGCCCGTTCGATCCAACCCTTCACCCGCCCGAGGAACGGGCTGTCCGTCCCCGCTTCGACGAAGAACGTCGGGGTTCCGGTGTCCTGACAGATCGGGACGGTCTCGCTTCGGGCGATCCGAACGTTCTCCAGGATCGCGTCGAGCTGCGCCGCGGCGAGGCTCGACGTCTCACGCTCGCGGGCTCGGCGAAGCGCGCGCTCGACGTCCGCCGGGAGCTGGGTTACCGCCCGCCGGAGCGCTTCGACCAGCGTCTCGTGAATCGATCGTTCGTCCATCGGGTCCCTCCCCTGGGACCGCTCGCCCTTGCCGTCGGCGAGCCCGGGAGCTCTCTGCCCCGACTCGATCCTACGCGAGGAGGTCGGCCTCGACCAGACCGGTCATCACGGATCGTCCTCGAACGTCCGTCGGGAGCGGACACGGAAACGGCCAAGGGCAGCCAATTGAAAACGGATGGCGGGTTGGGTAGTGTTCGAGCCGACGCGGGGACCCGGATGGAGGGACGATGAAAGCGATTCTTGTGATTGCGGACGGCCTCGGGGGGCGCCCGACGGACGCGAACGGGAAGACCTGCCTCGAAGCGGCGCGCACGCCGGTTCTGGACGGCTTGGCGCGGCGCGGCGCGCTTGGCTTGGTGGACCCGATCGGGCCGGGGATCCGGCCGGGGAGCGACACGGCGCACCTGTCGCTGCTCGGCTACGATCCGTACGAGATCTACACCGGACGAGGGGTCTTCGAATGTCTCGGGATCGGGATGGACGTGCAAGCCGGCGACGTCTGCTTTCGGGCGAACTTCGCCACCGCGGAGAAGCGAGGCTCGGAGTTCATCGTCGCCGACCGCCGAGCCGGCCGCATCGAGGCGGGGCAGAAGGAACTCGCCGATGCCTTGAACGGGATCCGTCTGGAGAGCGTGCCCGGTGTCTCGTTGGCGTTCCGCGTCAGCACGCAGCATCGGGGGGCGCTCCTCCTTCGCGGGGAGGACCTCTCGCGGTACGTGACCGAGAACGACCCGCACGAGACCGGTCGACCGGCCGCTCGGTTCGAGCCGACGCCGGGTCACGAGGACGGTCCGGCGTGCCGGACCGCCGAGGCGTTGGCGGAGTTCGTCGGGCGAAGTTACGACGTGCTGAAGGATCATCCGGTGAACCGCCGACGCCTTGAGGAGGGGAAGCCGCCGGCCAATTACGTGCTGGCGCGGGGCGCCGCCGACTGCCCGAACATCCCGTCCGTCGAGTCGATCTACGGCGTTCGGGGCGCGGTGATCGCCGGAGGCGCCTTGTACCGCGGTGTGGCCCTCGCCTGCGGGTTGACCTCGATCGACGTGCCCGGCGCGACCGGCGGGGTCGACACCGACCTCGGCGCGAAGGCGGCGGCCGCCGTCCGGGCGCTCGAGTCGTTCGACTTCGTCTTCGTGCACGTGAAGGGAACGGACAACGCGGGGCACGATCAGGACGCCGCGGCCAAGACGGGGTTCATCGAGCGGATCGACGCGGAGCTGATCGCTCCCTTGGCCGAGACGCTGGATGGGGCCGGGACGCACCTCGCGTTCACCGGCGATCACACGACGCCGATCGACTACGGGGACCACACCGTCGAGCCGGTCCCCATCCTGTACGTCGGTCCGAACGTGCGGACCGACGACGCCACGTCGTTCGGCGAGCGGGAGGCCGGGCGGGGCGGGCTCGGGCGCTTCTCCGGGCGTGTGCTGCCGATCCTGCTGGGCTACAACAACTGGGCGCCGAAGTTCGGCTCGTAGTCGAGCGATCCCGGAGCGCCTCGGCTGCCCCGCGGACGCGATGACGGGACGGGGATCCGCGGGATAGAATCGGGCATCGATGCGGCGAGAGGGATCCGAGGGCAGACACCGAAGAGAGGGGCGAGCTGTCGGACGAGGACGCGTCCTCCCCGGTGGCTCTTCGCATTCCTCGGTAGGGCCGAGCGAGGAACCGGGAGGCGTCGATGAAGATCGATGAGTTGAAGCGGACCCGCGAGCGGGCTTCCGAGGAGATGAAGCGCAACAGCGAGGCCGTCCGCTTCGAGATCCGCGTCGCGATGGGAACGAGCGGGATCGCGGCGGGATCGCGGGACGTGCTGGAGGCGTTCCGCGAGCAGACGGCCGCGCACGGGCTGACGGACGTCGCGGTCACGCAGACGGGGGAACGCGGCTGGGCGTCTTGCGAGCCGGTCGCCGAGGTTCGGGAGCGCGGCAAGGGCCCGGTCTTCTACAGCTGCCTGACCCCGGACAAGGTCCGCCGGATCGTCGAGAGCCACCTCATCGGGGGGACCCCGGTCGCCGAGTACCGGATCCATCCGGCCGGATAGACGGGAAGACGGAGGCGTAAGGAGTGGGCGTGGACAAGCTGACGTTGACCGTGGACGGGCGGTCGCTCGCTGCGTCGCCCGGGGAGACGATTCTCCAGGTGGCGGAGCGGAACGGGATCCGGATCCCGACGCTCTGTCACCTCGACGGACTGCCGGACGTCGGCGCGTGCCGTCTGTGCACGGTTGAGGTGGCCGGCCAGTTGGTGACGGCCTGCACGACCGAGGTCGCCGACGGCATGGACGTCAGGACCCAGACCGATGAGGTCAAGGCGTACCGGAGGCAGATTCTGGAGTTTTTGTTTGCGGAAGGGAATCACGTCTGCTCGTTTTGCGTGTCGAGCGGGGGATGCGAGCTGCAGGATCTCGCCTGCGAGCTCGCAATGCACTCGGTCAACGTGCCGTATTCTTATCCGCGCAATCGGGTGGACGCGACCCATCCGAAGTTCCTGATCGATCGAGACCGATGCGTCCTGTGCGGACGCTGCGTGCGCGTCTGCGCTGAAGTCGAGGGAGCCCACACGTGGGCGTTCGCCGAGCGAGGGATGGCCGCCCGGGTCATCACCGACCTGGACGTCGACTGGGGCGACGCCGAGTCGTGCACCAGCTGCGGCAAGTGCGTCGAGGTCTGTCCGACCGGCGCGATCGTGCGGAAGGGCGCATCGAACGCCGAGATGCGGAAGGACCCCGAATCGGTGGCGAGGCTCGTCGAGGGGAGGGCGGATGCGTAAGCTGAAGGTCGCGACGCTCTGGTTCAGCGGCTGCTCCGGATGCCACATGTCGCTCCTCGACATCGACGAGATGTTGATCGATCTGCTCGATCGGATTCGGTTCTTCAACAGCCCGTTGACCGACTTGAAGAGCTTCCCGGAAGACGGCGTCGACGTCACGCTGATCGAGGGCGCGGTCGCCAACGAGGAGCACCTGCACCTGGTTAAGGAAGCGCGCGAGAAGTCGAAGATCGTCATCGCCCTCGGCGACTGCGCGGTGACCGGCAACGTCCCGGCGCTTCGCAACGGGATGTCGCCGGACCGAATGATCGAGGCGATCTACGGCCCCGAGGCGACGACGAACGGGGCGTTGCCCTACGAGGTCGTGCCCCGTCTGCTCGATCGGGTTCGACCGGTGCACGAGGTGATCCCGGTGGACCACTTCCTGCACGGATGCCCGCCGCCGCCCGACCTCATCGCCAAGGCGATCCTGGCCCTTCTCGACGGGGAGACACCCGAGCTCGTCGGCGAAGATCTGAAGTTCGGTTAGGAGACGGAGATGGAGAGACAGATACGCATCGAGCCGGTCACGCGGATCGAAGGCCACGCCAAGATCACCGTCTTCCTCGACGGCGCGGGGGACGTGCGCGACGCGCAGTTCCACGTGACCGAGCTGCGCGGCTTCGAGAAGTTCTGCGAGGGCCGAACGCTGTGGGAGATGCCCGGACTGACCGCTCGGATCTGTGGAATCTGTCCGGTCAGCCACATTCTGGCGTCGGCCAAGGCGTGCGACGAGATCCTCGCGGTCCGGATACCGGAGACGGCCGTCCTCCTCCGTCGGCTGATGAACCTGGGCCAGATCGTCCAATCGCACGCGCTCAGCTTCTTCTACCTGTCGGCTCCGGACTTCCTCCTCGGCTGGGACGCCGATCCGGCGACGCGGAACGTCGTCGGCCTCGTCGCGGAGCATCCGGAGCTCGCCCGCAAGGGGATCCGGCTCCGCGCCTTCGGACAGGAGATCATCGATCGGCTCGGAGGGAAGCGGATCCATCCGGCCTGGGCCGTTCCCGGCGGGGTGAATCGGTCCCTCTCCGCGGAGGATCGTCGGTGGATCCTCGACAACCTGCCGGAGGCGATGGACACGATCCGGGGGACGCTCGACCTGTTCAAGGCGTCGTTCGACTGCGAGGCGCGGGGCGTCCTCGGGGAGTTCACCAGCATGTACATGGGACTCGTCGGGTCGGACGGGACGTGGGAGCACTACGACGGGCGAATTCGGATCGTCGATCAGGACGGATCGATCGTGGTCGAGGGCCACGATCCGTCCCGGTACTTCGACATTATCGTCGAGGCGAGCGCGCCGTGGACGTACTTGAAGTTCCCGCACTACGAGCCGATGGGCTTCCCCGACGGGATGTATCGGGTCGGGCCGCTCGGGCGCGTCAACGTCTGTGAGGCGTTCGGCACGCCGGAGGCCGACGCCGGGCTGGAGGCGTTTCGGGCCGAGGCCAGCCGGTGCTCCGGCAAGGTCTTCGACTACCACTACGCGCGGTTGCTCGAGATCCTCGCATCCCTCGAAAGGATCGGGGTCCTGCTCGACGACGAGCGGATCCTCTCCCCCCGGGTGCGGGCCGAGGCGGGGGTCAACCGGCTCGAGGGGGTCGGGATCCACGAGGCGCCCCGCGGCACGTTGATCCATCACTACCAGGTCGATGACGACGGGCTCATCGAGAAGGCGAACTTCATCGTGTCGACCGGCCACAACAACCTGGCGATGAACCGCGCGGTCGCCGAGATCGCCAAGATGTACATCCACAAGGGGGACGTCACCGAGGGGATGCTCAACCGGATCGAGGGCGGCATTCGGGCGTACGATCCGTGCCTCTCCTGCTCGGTGCACGCGGTCGGGCAGATGCCGATCGTGCTGGACGTCGTGGACGCGGACGGCGGGCTCGCGCAGACGGTCACGAAGGAATAGCCGCATGGCGGACGTCATCATCGGGATCGGGAACGACAGCCGGGGCGACGACGGGATCGGCCCGCGCGTCGCCGAGGCGGTGCCTGCGCGTTTGGGACTGGAGACGCTGGCGGTTCATCAGCTGGTCCCGGAACTGGCCGAAAGGCTGCGGACGGCGGACCGGGTGCTGTTCATCGATGCGCGGATTGACGGGACGTCGATCCGACTCGATCGGATCGGACCGGAAGCGCATCGAGGGGTCGGTCACAGCTGCTCCCCGGAGTCGCTGCTCGGTTGGACGCAGCTGGCCTACGGGACCGTCCCTGAGGCGTGGCTGCTCAGCGTTCCGGGCCGCTCGTTCGGGATGGGAGAAGGGCTGAGCGCGAGCGCGGAAGCGAGGATCCCCGACGCCATGGGTCGGATCGAAACGTGGCTCGATGGGCGTGGGACGCCGGACCCCACGGACGGCGAGGAGGTAGCGTGAAGCGATGGCTCGAACGGTACCCGGCGAGCCGGGAGCACATACTCGATATGCTGCATGATCTCCAGGACGCCGAGCCGAGGAACTACCTGAGGCCGGAGGCCCTCCGGGCGGTGGCCGAGTACCTGTCGATGCCGTTGTCGGACGTGGTGAGCACGGCGACGTTCTACTCGATGTACAGCCTCGAGCCGCGGGGGCGGCACATCATCCGGCTGTGCGAGTCGCCGCCTTGCCAGCTGATGGGGGCCGAGTCGCTGCTCGACGCGCTGACCGACTACCTCCGCGTCGAGGTCGGGCGGACGACCGAAGACGGCGCGTTCACGGTCGAGACGACGAGCTGTCTCGGCGTCTGCGGGGTCGCTCCGGCGATGATGATCGATGCCGAGGTGCACGGGAACCTGACCAAGGAGCGGATGATCGAGGCGATCGAAGCGGTGAGGAGGAGCGATGACTAGCGGAGCGAGATCCCCGCGGATCGTGCTTCAGAACAACGGGGTCATCGATCCTTACAGCCTGGATCAGGCGATCGCTGTCGGAGCGTACGAAGCGATGGCGAAGATCGTCGGGGAGAAGATCTCCCCCGCCGCGGTGATCGACATCGTGAAGGCGTCGAAGCTACGCGGCCGCGGGGGAGCGGGGTTCCCGACCGGACTGAAGTGGTCGTTCACCGCCGCCGGCGACCCGGTGTACATCGTCTGCAACGCCGACGAGGGCGAACCGGGGACGTTCAAAGACCGGCTGATCCTGGAGGGCGATCCGCATCGCCTGATCGAGGGGATCATGATCGCCGGGTACGCCGTCGGCGCCCGCCGGGGATACGTCTACATCCGCGGCGAGTACGCCTTATCGATCGAGCGGATGCAGCATGCGATCGAGGCGGCACGGGCCGCGGGGCTGCTCGGGGAGGACATCTTCGACTCCGACTTCTCGTTCGACATCGAGATCAAGCGAGGCGCCGGGGCGTACGTCTGCGGCGAGGAGACGGCGCTGATCGAATCGATCGAAGGGAAGCGGGGGTATCCTCGCCTGAAGCCGCCGTATCCGGGCACGGTCGGTCTGTGGTCGAAACCGACGGTCGTCAACAACGTCGAGACGTTGGCGAACGTGCCGCCGATCCTCCTGAACGGCGCCGACTGGTTCCGCTCGTTCGGGACCGAAGCGTGCCCGGGGACCAAGGTGTACACCATCCTCGGCCACGTCGAGAAGCCCGGTCTTGCGGAAGCGGAGATGGGAACGACGCTGCAAACGATCATCGACGAACACGGCGGCGGGGTGAAGGACGCCAAGCGGTTCAAGGGAGCGCTGATCGGAGGCGCCGCCGGGGCGTTCGTGTGCTCCGACTGTCTCGACAAGCCGATGGACTTCGACGGGTTGCAGGAGATCTCGGCCGTGCTCGGCTCCGGGGCGATTCTCGTCCTCAGCGAAGACGCGTCGATCGTCGACATGCTGGACGGGATCCTGACCTTCTTCCAACACGAGTCCTGCGGCCAGTGCGCGCCGGGGCGCGCCGGGACCCCGGCGCTCGGACGGATCCTGAAGCGCATCCGTTCGGGAGAAGGGCGAGCGGGGGACCTCGAGCAGATGCTTCGCGTCGCCAGGACGATCAACGCCACGGCGCTCTGCCCGTTGGATCAATCCGTGCTCCTGCCCGTCGAGAGCGCGCTCAAGCACTTCCGTGGGGAGTTCGAGGCGCTGATCTCCGGGTAGGTCGGGGACCCCGAGCCGCCGTCCGAACCGGGCGGCGAGCGAGCCGATCCCGACGTTCGGGGCCGCGTTTCGACCGGCGATGCCGTCGGCTGCTTGAACCGTTTCGACGGCGTCGGTACAAAGGGAGCGGGGAAACGGCAGAAGGAGGCGCGATGGCGCGGAAGATCGAACGGCAGCCGTCCAGAACGCTGGCCGAGTTCCGGCTGCTTCCCGGCCTCACGACGGAGCAGACGGCGATCGAGCGCGTGTCGCTCGCGACGCCGTTGGCGCGCCGCCCGGACGGAGACGGAGCGGTGATGCTCAAGGCGCCGGTCGTCGCGGCGGCGATGCAGTCGGTCTCCGGAGCGAGGATGGGGATCGAGCTGGCCCGGCTGGGAGGGGTCGCGTTCATCTACGGGTCCCAGCCGATCGAGGACCAGGCGGCGATGGTCCGGCGGGTCAAGTCCCACAAGGCGGGATTCGTCGAGCCGAGGACGATCCGTCCGGACGCCCCGCTGCGTGAAGTCGACGCACTCCGCAAGGAGGCCGGCTTCTCCACGTTTCCCGTGGTCTCCGAGGACGGCCGGCTCCTCGGCCTGATCACCCGGCGCGACTACGACGTCCGGGCGCACGGGGACCTTCCGGTGCGCGACCGGATGATCCCCCGAGACCAGCTCGACGTCGGCGTCGGCATCGCCGACCTCGAGGAGGCGAACGCGATCCTGATCGAGGGCCACCGTTCGGTCCTGCCGATCGTCGACGAGGGCGATCGGCTTCTGTCGCTCGTCTTCCGCAAGGACATCGAGGATCACCTCGACAACCCCGATCAGGTCGTCGACGGCCGGAAGCGGCTCGTCGCCGTGGCGGCGATCAACACGCGCGACTACGAGGAGCGGGTGCCGGCGCTGGTCGATTCCGGCGTCGACGTCGTCGGGATCGACTCCTCCGATGGGCACACCTGCTACCAGCAACGGACGATTGAGTGGGTGCGCCGCGAGGTTCCGACGCTTCCGGTAATCGGCGGAAACGTGATCACCGGCGAGGGGTTCGACTTCCTCGTCGAGGCCGGCGCCGGCGCGGTGAAGGTCGGGATGGGCGGCGGCTCGATCTGCATCACGCAGGAGCAGAAGGGGACCGGCCGCGGGCTGGCGACGGCGGTGATGAAGGTCGCCGAGGCGCGAGCGCGGTACCGTGAGAGGACCGGGATCCACGTTCCGGTCATCGCCGACGGGGGGATCCTGCACGCGAAGGACGTCGTCGTGGCCCTCGCCCTCGGCGCCGACGCGGTGATGATGGGGCGCTACTTCGCCCGGATGGACGAGTCGCCGACCGAGAAGATCCGGATCGGCGGAAGGGTGATGAAGCCGTACTGGGGTGAGGGATCGGCGCGCGCGCGCGCCTGGAGTCCGGCGCGATACGATCAAGCCGGCTTCCTCGAGGGCGTCGAGGGGGTCGTCGAATACGCCGGGAAGCTGAAGGACAACCTGCCCGAGCTGACGAGCAAGATCCGTGCGGCGATGGCCTCTTGCGGCTGCGCGTCGATCGCCGAGCTGCACGAGGAGGCCGAGCTGGAGCTCGTCTCGGCCCTCTCGATCCGCGAGGGGAAGGTCCACGACGTCGTCCAGTTCGGGTGGGGCGAGGGCGATTCCCTGTCCAACTGGAGCGCGTAGGAGGCGAGCGATGATGCAGCGTGAGATCTCCCCGCTGGACGGGCGGTACCGCGAGCGGCTGGCGGAGCTGCCTGCGTACTTCTCCGAGTTCGCGCTGATGAAGGCCCGGTGCGAGGTGGAGCTGGCCTACCTCGAGGCGCTCGACCGGACCGGCCTGTTCCCGGCGCTGTCCGACGACGAACGGAAACGGGTCGAAGAAGCGCGGAGCTCGTTCTCCGACGCCGACTTCGAGCGGATCGTCGAGATCGATCGCGAGATCGACCACGACGTCAAGGCGTGCGAGCTCTTCCTCCGGGAGAGGCTCCGGCTGGCCCACCCGAACCGGATCCACTTCGGCCTCACCTCGGCCGACGTCAACAACCTCGCCTACGGCCTCCTGCTGGCGCGCTTCCGCGACGAGCAGCAGCTCCCGTTGCTGCGAAGGTTGATCGAGCGTCTCGCCGACCTGGCGGAGGCGTGGAGGGACGCCGTCTTCCCGGCCCGGACCCACGGGCAGCCGGCGTCGCCGACGACGCTCGGCAAGGAGTTCGCCGTCTTCCTCTCGCGCCTGCTCCGCCAAGCCGGGCAGCTCGAGGCGCACCGGTTCCGCGGCAAGCTGACCGGGGCGACCGGGACGTACGCTTCGTTCGTCGCCGCGTTTCCGGACCACAACTGGCGGGCCTTCTCGGACGCGTTCGTCGAGCGGCTCGGCTTGGAGCCGAACCGGTGCACGACGCAGATCGAGGATCACGACGCGCTGGCCGAGTACTTCGCGATCGTTTCACGGATCAACAACGTCGTCTCCGATCTCGATCGGGACCTGTGGGAGTACATCTCCCGCGGTGACATCGTCGAGAAACCGGTCGAGAGGGAGGTCGGCTCGTCGACGATGCCGCACAAGGTGAACCCGATCCGGTTCGAGAACAGCGAGGGGAACGTCGCGATTTCCAACGCACTGTTGCACGCCCTTTCCGACAAGCTGACCCGATCGAGAATGCAGCGCGACCTCTCGGACACGACGGTGAAGCGGAACATCGGCGTGGCGTTGGCGCACGGCCATCTCGCGATCGGCGAGACGCTTCGGGGGCTCGATCGGATCGATGTCGACCGGGACGCCCTCCGGGCGAAGGTCGATGCCTCTCCCGAGGTTCTCGCCGAGGCGATCCAGACCGTCCTCCGGGTCGAGGGCGTCGAGGATCCGTACGAGCTGCTTCGCGGGCTGACGCGAGGGAAAGGGCTCACGCTCGATCGGCTTCGTTCCTTCGTCGACGGGCTGCCCGTCGACGGGGACGTCAAGGATCGCTTGCGCGATCTCCGCCCGACGGACTACGTTGGACTGGCGTCGCGGATCTGCGATCGGGTCGTCGAGAGTGCCCGCCGCTGGCTCGAAGGGTAGCCGGTTCCCCCGCGCCGCGGCGATCGCTGCCTCTCTTCTTTCCGGTTGTCGGCCGTTTCGATTCGCGGTACTCTGAATCGGCAGATCGCCGCACGCGAGGAGGCTCATGTTCTGGAGGAAGCACAAGGAGATCGAGGCCCTCGTCCTCGAGCATCTCGGGCACGTCGACGCGACGCTACAGGTGTTCTCGCGGTCGCTGGACGCCTACCTTCGCGAGGGGGACGTCGAGACCGCCGACCGGTACGCATTGGAGACGCACCTGGCCGAGGGGCGCGCCGACGACGCGCGTCGCCGGATCGAGACGCAGCTTCTTTCGGGCTCCCTCCTCCCGACGTCGAGGCGGGACATCCTTCAGATCATCGAGCAGGTCGATCGGTTGGCCAACGCCGCCGAGGAGATCCTCGACTATCTCCTGCTTCAGCGTGTCGAGGTGCCGGACGGAATCATGCCGGAGATCACGGAGATCGGCGTGCAAACGAACAACACGTTCGACGAAGTCAAGAAGGCGGTCACCAGCCTCTTTCAGGACGTCGATCAGGCTCTCGAGCACACGAAGGCGATCGAGCAGCTGGAGGGGGAGGTCGACCACTTGGAGCGCCGGGCCGTGAAGCGCCTGTTCGCGCTCGACATCGAGCTCGCCCGAAAGCTTCAGATCTCCGGGTTCATTCAGCGGCTGGTGCGGCTCTCGGATCGCGCCGAGGACCTCTCGGATCTGATCGAGCTGATCGTCGCCGCGCGCCGCGTCTGAGTTCGCCGTGTCCTAGGCCAGGATCTCGCCCCGCAGCACGGTGACGGCTCGGCCGGAAAGCAAGACGCGATCCCGGTCGACGCGGCAGTACACGACCCCGCCGCGGGGCGACGCCTGATACCCGACGACCTCGTCTCGCCCCAGCTTGGCGCCCCAATAAGGGGCCAGGGCGCAGTGGGCCGAGCCGGTCACCGGGTCCTCGTCGACCCCGGCGCCCGGCGCGAAGAACCGGGAGACGAAGTCGTACTCGGCGTCGTCGCTTCGCGCGGTGATCATCACGCCGCGGACGCCGAGGCGCTTCAGCGCGCGGAAGTCCGGCCCCACATTTCGAATGCTGTCCGCGTCGTCCACCTCGACGAGGTAGTCGAACCGCGTCCGTCCGACGTAGCTCGCCGCGACGCCGAGGGCGTCGAGCAGGCCCGGCGGTGGATCGACCGGATCCGGCGGATTCGCCGGGAAGTCGAGCGTGATCCGGTCGCCGTCGCGGACGGCGGTCAGCAGGCCGGAGGCGGTGTGGAAGCGAGCCTCGGCGTCCGCGGCGAGGGCTCCGTTCTCCCACAGGACGTGCGCCGCGGCGAGCGTCGCGTGGCCGCACAGCTCGACCTCGACCGCAGGAGTGAACCAGCGAAGATCGTAGGCTCCGTCGGATCGTGGCACCGGGAACGCCGTTTCAGACAGGTTCATCTCCGCCGCCACCTGCTGCATCCACAGATCGTCGGCGGCTTCCTCGAGCAGGCAGACGCCGGCCGGATTCCCCTTGAACGGCTCGCTGGTGAACGCATCGACTTGATAGATCGGGATGCCCATCGCCGCTCCTTTCCGAGGTCGGACCGCTTGTTGAAGGCCGGCGAGATTCTACTGCGTCCACCTCGGAATCGGGAGCCGATCGACGGCTCGCGCGGAAACCCCGAAACGAACGTGACACGCGTCACATACGCTGCGCACCGGTGGGCGTTGCGTGTGTGATGAAGGACACACTCCGCGTAACCCGCGGTCCCCTCTACTCGAAGGTGACGGGCATAACATCCAATTCGGAATGGCTCGCAGAGCCGTTCCCACCCGGCTGATCGCTGGGGGGCTAGCTGTCTGCGGCCTTCGGGCCGAAAGGAAGTGGTGCGATTGATCGATCGACTCCGGGTGGCGGGAAGATGGGGGAGGATTCTGTCGATTGTCGCTGCCTTCGCGCTTCTTCCGGTGGTCGGGCTCGCTGACGATCCGTGCACGAAGCGGCCGGACCTCTGGCTCCCGCCGGACGGGACGCCCGGCCTGGCCAACGGCGGGATCTCCGTGCAGGAGACGACGGGAGACGTCTGCCAGGGCGGCGAGGTCACAATCACCGTGACGATCGACAACCTGAGCTGCGGCGACGCGGTTCCGTTCGACGTCACGGTCACCTACGACGGGACGACGAAGCTGATCGGCACGCAGCGCGTCGAAGGCGGGCTGCCCGGCTGCGAGTACATCGTCCTGACGTTCGTCTGGGACACAACGGGCGTGCCGGCGGGGGAGTACGACATCGTCGCCTGCGCCGACACCGGGCACGAGGTCACCGAGCTGAACGAGACCAACAACTGCCTGACGATGGAGACCGATCTCTGGATCCGCCCGAACGAGCCGCTGATCGAGGTCGAGAAATCGGCGGTCGACACCGACGGGGGAGCCATCTACCCGGGAAACACGATCCGCTACGAGGCGGTCCTCCGAAACGAAGGCTGCGCCGACCTGGAGGACGGACCGGAGCACGAGTTCACCGACGCGCTCCCGGCCGGCGTCACCTCGACGCCGCACATCACGGCGACGGCCGGCACGGCCGCGTTCGAAGGGGACGAAGTGGTGTGGGACGGGAGCATTCCAGCCGGCGGCGCGGTGACGATCAAGTATCGGGTCACCGTCGACGCGGAGGTCGAGGTCGGAACCGAGATCTGCAATCAGGGGTTCGCCCACTGGGACGGAGACGGGGACGGATCGTACGAGGGACACGAGCCGAGCGACGACCCGGACACGCCGGCGGAAGACGACCCGACCTGCTTCACGGTCGAAGAGGAGCCCGATCGGCCCGCTCCGATGTCCGGGACGATCGACGCCCCGACGCTGTCCGAGTGGGGAATGATCGCCCTGGCGTCGCTGTTCGCGATCGCGTTCGTCTGGCGGCTGATCCGACGGCGCGCCGTCGCTGCGTAGGAGGGAGAGAAACGAGGCCATCATGCGCGAGGTCCGGAAGCGCCACCTGAGAAGCCTGTGCGACCGCCGGATCTGGTTGTCCGCGGTCGCCGCCGCGTGCGCGGTGGCGCTTCTGGTCTGGATCGGGGGGAACGACGCGGTCATGGACGGGGTCCAACGCGGTCTCGCGCGGGTCACGGGCGGGATCCTGAACCTGCTCGGCCACCGAACGGTCGTCACGGGAAGCACGGTCTCTTCGGAGGCCTTCGGGATCACCGTCGTCACCGCGTGCACCGGCCTGTTCACGACCGGCCTCTTCCTGATCGCGGTGATCACCTTCCCGGCCGGATGGACGTCGAAGCTGATCGGCGTCGGTCTCGGCGTTGGGGGGATCTTCCTGCTGAACGTCGTCCGCCTGGTGAGCCTCTACTACATCGGCGTCCATCTGCCCGGGCTTCTCGATCCAGCGCACCAGCTGGTCTGGCAATCGGTGTTGATCGTCTTCGCGGTCGCGTTGTGGCTGCTGTGGGCGGGGAGGTGGGCGCATGCGCCGAAGAGGGCCTGAGACGGGACCGACCGCGCCCGGCTGGACGAAGCTCGTCGTTCGCTTCGTCGCGGTCTTCCTCGTCGTGACGGCCCTGTTAACAGGGATCTGGTCGTTCGTCGCGCCGGGGTACACCGCGGCGGTGACCGGACTGGCGCGGCCGCTGTTTCGGTGGGTCGAGAGCCCGAACGCCTCGGTCCTCGAGGCGCGGGGCGCCGCGGTCTGGATCTACCGGATCGTCGGACCGGGGGAGGTCGCCCCGTTCACCTGGTTCGATCGGTACACGTTCTTCGCGGTCATCCCGCTGCTGGCGTTGCTCGTGGCCACGCCGGGGCTCGGATGGTCGCGAAGGCTCGCGCGAATCGGGGTCTCGGTCGGAGCGTTGCTGGTCGTCCATGCGGGGTACCTCGTCGCGTCGGTCGAGCTCTCCTACGCGGCGGTCGGGCTGACGCCGGTCGGCCCGTTCCTCGCGCGAACGCTCGATCTCTGGCAGGTCGGCGTGCGGGTTCTGTGGGAGGCGGCGCCGGTGGCGATCTGGATCCTGCTGACGTTCGGCGCCTGGAGGCGCGTTCTTCGGCGGGCGCGAGACGGGAGACGTCGCGAGGACCTCTCGGTTGAGGCGATCGGAGCAAGCGGCTGAGGGATCATGAGCACAAGAGAAGGACGGAAACCGTGAAAGCGAGATGGACTGTCGCCGCAGGCCTCACCCTCCTGTTCATCGCAGCTTCGTTCGCCGGGGCGTGGGCGTCGGACGGGCAGCTGTACTTCTCGGCGGACAAGAACGGCGAGAACCGCGTCACGAAGGTGAGAGAAGGGGACGAGATCTGGATCGTCGTCGTCGATCCGGACGAGGACATCGACTGCGACGTGCGGGACAAGTTCTGGACCGACATCAAGGTGATGGACACCAAGACCGGAGCGCACATCGTGTGGGAGAGCTACATCGACGCGGACGGCGTCGACGTCGACGGCGACGGGGCGGGCGACCTCGTCTTCCACGGGGACCCGGACTACGTGCCGCACCAGGGGCACTGGCCCGGCGGAACGGCCGGCTGGCTCGGCGCCGACTTCCTCGAGGAGACGAACAGCAGCACCGGCGTCTTCGTCAGTGGGCGACCGTTCCAGATCGGGACGCGGGTCGACTTCGGGGACGACGAGCGCCTCCACGCGCACGTCGTCGGTCCGTACACCGGCGCCATCGGCGGCGCGGTGAACCCGACCGACTTCGAATGGGGCGGGTACCTCTACGCCGACGGCGACGGGGACGATCACGGGGACGATCGGATCTGGGTCGACCGCGCGCAGAACTACATCGTCGCGACCGATGCCGGAACCGAGTACCCCGACGGCGCCGCGTATCTCCCGCCGGGAGCGGACGCGCCCCACGGCGAGGACTACATGCTCGGGCGGTTCGAGAACATGGACACGCTCGTCGGGCTGTACGTCGACCAGAACGACCCGACCGACGTCGCGCTCGGCCTCGGGAAGATCAGCGACGAGGAGTCGACGATCGAATGGGGACGCGAGGTGTACCACGACGCCAACGAGGCGGCGCTGGTGACGGTCGTCGATCCGGACGAGAACGTGAACTGCGGCGCGGTCGAGTACGTGCCGATCTTCATCCTCGTCAACCCGGGTTCGTGGAATCCGGAGCGGGAAGCGAGCGCGAACACCTTCTGCACGCTGAAGCGGCACGGCGGAGTAATCGGGATCGATGCGGGGGTTGGCGAAGTGCCGCTCGTTGCGAGGCCGATCGTCTGGTACTCCATCTACGACAGCGGCGTCTTCATCGATCTTGCGGCCGACGGGAGCAATCAACCGAACGTCGACGGAACGTACTACGTCGACTACCCGACCGCCGCGGACGGGAACGTGACGGCGTTCGACACGGCGAGCGCCTCGGGGGTCACCCGCGTGATGTTCTACGCGCAGGAGACGGGACCGGACACGGGAGTCTTCCAGTTCTGGATCAACGACATCCTCCGCGATCTCGGGTTCAACTCGCTGAACGAGCGGGACGTGCTCGTCGCGTACTACATCGATCCGAACGATCAGGACGACTTCTCCCTGGCGACGGCGTACATCGGCGAGAGGAATCACAGCCGCCTCCGGTTCACCGGCGCGGAGCGGAACGACGAGTCGGTGTTCTGGATCGGCCGCGATCCCGTCTACATCGAAGTGACCGACGGCAACGCCAACACCGACCCGTGCTGCCCGGAGAAGGTCGTCGTTCACGTCTGCGATCCGCACGAGGTCGACGACGCCGAGTGGCTCGTCCTCGACGAGCTGTCGAGCAACTCGCCGGTCTTCTTCACGAACGCCGGGATGCGGCTGACCTCGGTCTGGGACGCTCTCGGCATCGGCGATCCGGACCTCCTCGGCGGCTACTCGCTCCGGCTGGACAACTGGGAGCTCGAGGCGTTCAATGAGGATTCGATCTACGCCCGGTACAACGACGTCGTCTACCTTGAAGCGGAGATTCCTTTGCTCGGGGACATCAACACGGCGACGGCGTTCCCGCCTGAGATCCAGGAGGTCCGCGTCGCGAACGACGTGTCGTTCTCGGTCTTCGAGGTGGGAGACACGCAGGTCTACGACGGCGACCGGCTGCTGATGTACTTCCTCGATCGCCAGGGGAGTCGGGTCGGCAGCTACTTCAACTCCGACTGCGTGTTCGTCGAGGTGGTCGATCCCGATCAGGACGAGGACCGGCAGCGACGCGAGCGGATCGACGGGTACTGGGACGGCCGGCAGAACGTCCCGTTCGGCCCGATGGATTTCGCGGCGAACCGGCCGGCGGCCGTCTGCGAGTTCCAAGACAACGAGCAACATCTGGTGAACGGGCTGCTCGGCGACACCAACGTGTTCGGCGAACGAGGCGTGCAGGCGGATCAGTGGGCGAAGCTGTACGTCCTCAACCCGCGCAACGGACGGTGGGCGGTCGTCGATCTGCTGGAGACGGGGATCGACACCGGCGACTTCGTCAGCGTGACGTGCATCGACCTGGTCGATCGGCACGAGTGCGTCCCGACGCTCGGCGTCCTTCCGGGAGACACGATCCTCGGCGTCTACCACGATCCGTCGAACCACTCGGACGTCGGGTGGGTCTCGATCAAGGTTGGGGTCGGCGGCGCCCTGCCGACCGGGTCGACGCTTTCGTTCGTCGACGAGGAAGGGAACCCGGTGGCGGCGTACGTCGAGGGGGATCCGATCTACGTCAAGGTTGTCGATCCGTCGATCGCCGATGCGGGGGCGCTGGTCGACGCGGTGACGATCGGCGACGCCACGTACGACCTGACGCCGATTCCGGGCGGTCCCCCGGGAACGTTCATCACCGCCGGGCTGGAGCTGGGATACGCCGTCGGGGAGACGGTGACGGCGACCTACGTCGATCCGAGCGACCCGGACGACACGAGCACGGCGTCCGTGTCGATCGTCGCGGCCGAGTTCCGCGTCGATCGGTTCTACGCGGCCCCGTCCCCGTTCGCCGACGAGACCCGGTTCGGCTTCGTCGGTACCGGCTTGGCGGAGACGTTCGCGGTGACGGTCTACGACCTGGCCGGGCGCCTCGTCTGGCGGGCCGAAGCGGAGAACGTCCTCGCGGTCTCCTGGGACGGTCGAAACGACGGCGGTCAACGGCTCGCCAACGGCGCCTACGTGTACGTCGTCGTGGCGACCGGTTCCGGGAGCACGTTCACCGACAAGGGGAAGCTGTTCGTCCAGAGGTAGGAGCGCAAGTCGATTGCGCCGTCCGGGGAGCGCACCGGGCGGCGCGCTTTTTGTTGCCGTCGGCCGGCCGTTTGCCTAGACTCCGCACTGGAAGGAGGCGCCGCCCCGTGCCGAGCGAAGAGCCTCTCGCGATCCAGTTCTCCGATCTGCGCGGATTCACCGCGTTGACCGCGGAGCGCGGCGACGAGGAGGCGTTCCGCCTCGCCCGCGCGTTCGTCGACCTCGTGGAGAGCAGGGTCTCCGGGCGCGGCGGGCGCGTCCTGAAGACGTACGGCGACGGCGTGATGACCTCGTTCGAGGACGTCGCGGAGGCGGTCGAGTGCTCGGTCGAGATGCAGGACGCGCTCTGCGCGGAGTACTGCCACGGCGAGGAGACGACCCTCTCGGCCGGGATCGGCTTGACCTGGGGCGCGGCGATCCGCACCGCCGGCGACCTGTTCGGCACCTCGGTCAACCTCGCCAAGCGGATCGCCGACGTCGCGAAGGGCGGCCAGATCGTCGTTTCGTCGAGCGTGGCTGAGCATTCGTCCCTGGCGGCGACCGAGCGCACCTTCCGCGACCTCGGGGAGCGCCCGCTGAAGGGGCTCGGCGAGCACCGTCTGTACGAGGTCGTCTGGCGGGACGAGGTCGCGACGCTGGGCACGGTCCACGACGACGCGGAGCTGATCCTGACCGACGACGGGAAGCTCGTCATCCAGTTCGCCAAGCACGCGCTGGAGGAGCTTCAGGGCGTGCAGGAGAAGCTCGCCGCGCTCGGGGAGGGAGAGGGCGGCCTGGAAGGAAGGCTCAAGCGGGCGATCGGAAAGCGGGTCGCGCGCAAGCTCCCCCAGGTCGTCGAGTGGGCCGCCGCGCGCGCCGGGATGGGGATCGAGCACGAGCTGAGGGACGTCGACGTTCGGTTCGAGCAGGGCGGGATCGTCCTCGTCGTCAACGGCAAGAAGCGGATCTCGCTCGGCGCCGAGAACGTCGACCTCGCGGAGGCCGAACGGTTCATCGATCGATTCGCGGCGCTGAAGGGCGGGGCAGGCGGAGCCGCGTAGGTCACGCCGATTCGACGCCGAAGCCGGCGAGGAACTCCTCG
>CAYXLR010000014.1:0-2499 GCA_964466035.1 uncultured Thermotogae bacterium | reverse complement strand
ACTCCTCGGGCGTCGTCCCGATCTCGAAGTCCTCGCGCAGCTGCATGCGGTCTCCCCTGTCAGATCCTCCGTCTTCCCCAGCGCCACAGCTCCCGCAGCGACGCCGACTTGCCGGTCATCAGCATCCCGACTTCGAAGACCCTGGTCGCGAACCGCATCATCAGGAAGGTCCCGACGGCGAGCGAGGCGAGGCTGAGCGCGATCTCCCACGACGGGACGAACCGGGTCCCCTCCGAAGCGAGCGGGGTCGCCCCGATCCGCAGGAGCATCACGCCCGGGACGAACGGCGGGATGAATCCGGCGATCCGAACCCACAGCGTGTCGGGCTTCTGGACGATCAGCGCGGTGAACATCATCGGGAGGTACGGAATGATGCCGGCGAACCCGACGGCGCCGCCGGAGTGGATGTCCTTGATCGCCGCGCCGACTGTTCCGAAGATCGAGCCGATGAACAGGTACCCGAGGACGAAGTAGAGCGGGTACGTGATCCAGTGGACGGGGGTCAGTGCCGCCAACGAGACGGGAATGAACTGCGACGCCCCGACGTAGGCCAGCGTTGCCCAGACGAGGACCTGGATCAGTCCTGCGAGACCGAGCCCGATCAGCTTTCCGCACATCAACTCCCACGCCGAGACGGACGACAGCATCATCTCGACGACCCGGCTCTGCTTCTCCTTCATCACGCCGTACATCGTCATCACGCCGGACATGAACGCGCCGAGGTAGAGGATGAGCGCGAGGAAGATCCCGATGATCGCCGGCGGCAGGGGATCCGCGGTCGAACTCAAGTCGTCGCCGATCGCGCGGGAGATCGCGAAGACGGCGACGGCCGCAATCGCCGGGAGCAGGATCGTGATGATCAGGAACTGCTTGCTCCGGACGCTCTGGGTGAACTCCCAGCGGATCACCTTGCCGAGCTTCACGGGGTCCTCCCTTCGACCGTCCGGACGAAGATGTCGTGAAGCGACGGCCGATCGACGGACAGCGCGAGGATCTCGATCGACTCGGGGAGGCTTCGCACGAACGCGTCCGGGCTGACGTGTCGCTCGAGCGTGAACGCGGCGCGTCCCTCCTCGAGCCGGAGGTCCGTCACGCCAGGAAGCTCGGCCAGCGCCGACCCGTCGCCGACGAAGCGGATCCGCACCGCGTGCTCGCCGTGGGACTCCTTGATCTCCTCGAGGTCGCCGTAGAGGACGCGACGGCCGTTGTGGATCAGGAAGATCCGGTCGCACAGCGCCTCGACGAGGTTCATCCGATGCGACGAGAGCAGGACGGCGACGTTTTCGTCCTTCAGGCCGGCGATGATCCCGTGGAGGAGGTTCTGGTTGACCGGATCGAGTCCGGAGAACGGCTCGTCGAGGACGACGAGGTCCGGACGGTGAAGGATCGAAGCGGTGAACTGGATCTTCTGCTGCATTCCCTTCGACAGCTTCTCGACCTTCATCGACGCCCAGTCGAGGAGATCGAAACGCTCGAGCCACTCACGGGCACGATCTCGGGCCTCGGCCCGAGCGAGCCCCTTCAGCTCGCCGAAGTAGACGAGCAGGTCGAGGACCTTGGCGTCGCTGTAGAGGCCGCGCTCCTCGGGCAGGTAGCCTGTTCGCTCCTTGGGAGCGTGGTGGGCTTCGCCGTCGAGGGAGCAGCGGATCGTCCCGGAGTCGGGGTGGAAGATCCCGAGGATCATCCGGATCGTCGTCGTCTTTCCGGCGCCGTTGGGACCGAGAAAGCCGAGGATCTCGCCGCGCCCGACGGAAAAGGAGACGTCGTCGACCGCGCGGACCGACTCGAACGTCTTGCTGACGCCCTCGACTCTCAGGAACTCTCCGTCGGTCATTGCCCGACCCTCCCCACCGGAATCCCGCGGATTGTACCTGTGGATTCCACGGCTGTCATCGAAGGAGGCTGCGGAGGGACATCTTGAGAAAGGCACGTTGAGATGCTTCATGGGTCTGACGTACTCTCACGCTTCCTCGGCCCCGGGTGGCCGCGAGCTGCGGGAGGTGGTGCGGGATGAGGCTCTTCTCCATCGTCGCGGTGACGACGACCAACCTGTTCATCGGCCTTCACTACGTCTGGGCGATCCGGAGAGGTCGGATCAGTCCGGCGCTCGCGATGTGGGTCTTCTTCACCATCGCCGTGGTCGGGAGCCTGTTGACATATTTGGCGGAGGGCGACTTCGGCCTTCTCGACAACATCCTCAACACGGCCGACCTGGCGCTCTGCGGCGGGGTGGCGATCGCCGTCGCCGTCTGGGGGGACCGGAGCACGCGTTTCAACCGCTTCGACCTCGGCTGCCTCGGCGCCGTCGTCGTGATCCTTGTGGTCTGGGCGCTCACGTGGCAGCACGCCGCCGCGCACAGCGCGATTCAGTCGATCCTCGTCGTCGCCTACTTCCCGGTCGTCAAGCGGCTGTGGCGGTCGGATCGGAACACCGAGTCGTTCGTGATGTGGATCGGCCTGATGCTCGCGCCGGTCTTCTCGCTCCTGTCGAGCAAGGGC
>CAYXLR010000013.1:0-52289 GCA_964466035.1 uncultured Thermotogae bacterium | reverse complement strand
TCGAACGGGCGGTGCGGAGAGAACTCGTCGAGGATCGCTCGGTCGTCTTTGCTGAGGTCGTCGCGGACGAGGCGGTCGAGCAGCTCGCCCAGGCCCGGCCCGAGCATGAACCCCTGGCCGCACAGCCCGATCGCCATCAGGTAGCCGTCGACCTCGCTCGATCGGCCGACGATCGGCGAGCCGTCCGGGGTCATCGGATACAGGCCGCGCCAGGTCCGGCGCACGCGCAGGTTCGCCAGCCGCGGCATCAGCTCGACCATCCGTTTCGCGACCATCGCGAGGAAGCCGCTCGTCGCATCGCGGTCGAACCCGGGAATCAGCGGGCTCGGCGTGATGCAGAAGATCACCTGGCCGGTGGTGTGCTGGAAGAAGTAGTAGTTCGCCGAGCCGGGGGCCGGCTGGATGTCGACGACCATCGGCCCGAGGAACGACGCCACCGGCTCGGTGATCCCGCCCTCGTGGGAATCCGGCCGCACCGGATGATCGAGGCCGACCATCGCCCCGACCTCTCGTGCCCACCCGCCGGCGGCGTTCACCACGATCGGGGCGGCGTAGGTCCCCTTGTCGGTCACCACGCCGCGGACGCGGCCGCTCTCGATCCCGGTCACGGTCTCCCCGAACCGGAACGTCGCGCCGGCCCGACGGGCCTGGTCGTAGAGCGCATGGCAGAACAGCAGCGGCGAGCAGTGGCCGTCGCCGGGGGAGAACGTCCCGCCGACCAGGTGGTCGCGACGGAGGGCGGGGACGATCTCCCGCAGTTCACCCGCGTCGTACCAGGCGATGTCGAGACCGCTTGCCTGCTGAACCGCCAGCAGGTCCTTGAGGATCCTCTCCTCGCGCGGCGAGGCCGCGACGAACGAGTAGCCGCCGGTCGACCACTCGATGTCGTCGCCGTGGGTCTCCTGCCACGTGGACGCGATCTCGAGCGAACGGAGCCCGATCCGGATCTTCGCCGGTTCGGAGTGGGTCGCGCGGATCCCGCCGATCGCCGACTTGTTCGATCCCTGGCCGGGGCTGGCGAACCGGTCGAGGACAAGGACGTCCAATCCGGAACGAGCCATCGCCCACGCCGCCGGAACGCCGACGCTCCCGGCGCCGATCACTATGACATCGTAGACCCGACTCACGACCGCCCCTCCAACCGAGAGAATCCGGAGGATTCTCTGCCCGGCTCGAACGAATCGGTCCCTTCCGCGTTCGAGACGCAGCCGGCAAAGCTGGCGAACGGGACCTCGACGAAGAGCGGACGCGGCACGTTCTCCGTGACCTCGTCGAACGGGACACCTTCCTCGCGAAACAGCCGGAGGATGAGGGTGCTACACGTCTTCCCGCCACAAGCGCCCATCCCCGCCCGAGTCATGGTCTTGATCTCGTTCACGTCGCGGAGACCGGAGCGGATCAGTTCACGGATCTCCCCCGCGGTCACCCGCTCGCACCGGCAGACGATGTCGGTGTCGCGGATCGGCTCGACCGCTTCCGGCAGTGGTTCTCCGACCCAGGATTCCTGGACCCGGATCCCCGCGATCCGCTCCGCGATCCCTCCCGGCGCGCGCACCTTCACGAGGACCGTCCGGTCGTTCGCCTCGATCGCCTTCACCTCGACGACCGGGACGGAGCCGAGGAGGTCGCCGACCGCGTCGAGGACGTCCACCTGGTCGCCGACCGCGATCCGCTCCGGCGCGTACTCGAACGGGATCGTCACGATCGGGCGCTCCGGGTCGTCGCGGCGGTCGACGAGCGTGATCGCCAGTCCCGGACAGACCGTGACGCACCGCTCGCAGCCAATGCATTCCTTTCCGAGCCGCTCGCCGAGGAACTCGGGCGTCTTCCGGATGTCGTCCTCGTCGATGCGGATCAGCCCCTGCGGGCAGACCGACGTGCACGGGTTGCACGGGATCTCCTGGCTACAGTGCAGAACCGGGCGAACGGTTCCCGCGGAACCGTTCGCCTCAGGCGATTCGCCCTGGCGAATCGCCCGATCGATCGTCCGGCCAGGCTTCGACTTGAGGATCTCGGACGTCGTCCGCCAGTCGTCCGGCACGCTTTCGTCCGTGGCGCCGAGGTGGCGGGCGATCTCGAGCCCTTGGATCTTGCCGGAGAAGATGGCGGCCGACGCCTCGGCGATCTCCTCGGCGTCGCCGGCGGCGAAGACGGGAAGCTCGAACCGCCGGGCCGCCTCGTAGAACTCGTCGACCGGATCGAGGCCGACGGCGATCAGCACCGTGTCGCAGCCGTACGAGCGCTCGGTGCCGGCGATCGGTCGGAACCCCTCGTCGACCCGGGCGATCGTCACCGACTCGACCCCGTCGGTCCCGTTGGCGCTGAGGATCGTGTGCGAGGTGTAGATCGGCACGCCCATCCGCGCCAGCTTGTCGCGGTGGACCTTGTACCCGCCGCACTCGGGGAGCGCCTCGACGAGGCCGACGACGTCGATCCCGGCCTGCAGCGCGTGGTAGCCGGCGATCAGGCCGACGTTTCCGCCGCCGACGATGAACAGCCGATCGGCGGCGCGGACGAGGTCGCGGTTGACGAGCGTCTGGAACGCGCCGGCGCCGTAGACGCCGGGGAGCGTGTTCCCGTCGAAGACGAGCGACTTCTCCCGCGCGCCGGTGGCGACCAACAGGGCCTCCGGCTCGACGAGGACGTAGCGATCGCCGCGGAGGACCCCGACCTTCTTGTCGGAGAAGACGGCGAGCGCGGTACTGTTCAGCCAGACGTCGACCGAGTCGAGCCCGTCGACCTCGCGCGCCAGGCGCGTGCCGATGTCGATCCCCCGCGTCCCGGCGTAGACGGCGTGGATCGAGCCGAAGAAGCGGTGCGTCTGGAGGACGAGCTTCCCGCCGAGCCGGTCCTTGTCGTCGACGAGCAGCGTTTCGATCCCGCGCGAGCCGAGCTCGATCGCCGCCGACAGCCCGGCCGGCCCGCCGCCGAGGATCAGCACCGGGACGGCGATCGTCTCGACCTCCCGCATTTCGGGGACGCGATCGATCGGCGGAAGCTCGGGCAGACCGTCGACCGGCTCGACGCGCATCCCGGGTCTCGCCGGGGTCATGCACGCCTTGACCGGGACGCCGTCGGCGAGGACGAGGCACTGCGCGCATTGGCCGTTGGCGCAGTAGATCCCCTGCGGCGCGCCGTCGCGGGGATGGTGGCCGAAGACCCGGATCCCGGCCGCGAACAGCGCCGAGGCGATCATCTCGCCCGGATACGCCTTGATCGAGCGCCCGGAGAAAGCGAACGCGAACGGTTCGCCCCGTTCGATCCGGACGATCGGATGTCCCTCGATCCTGCTCATCCCGCGCGTCTCCCTTCCCCGCTGCTCACGTCTCGACGAACCGCTCGGTCACCGCCATCAACACCCGCGCACCGCGTCCCTTCCCGGTCCGATACGAGTGCAGCCGGGACGCCTCGATCCGATAGCTGTCCCCGACGCCGAGGTCGTGCTCCGTTCCGTCGACGGCGATCGTCAGCCGCCCTTCGAGGACGTATCCGAGCTCCTCGCCCCGATGTTGGGACTCGTCCTGCCGGCATCCGGCCGGGAACTCGGCGATCAGCAGCTCCTCGATCGGCGACGTCGGAAGCTGGCCAGACAGGTACCGGTAGGCGACCGGCGAGCGCCCGATCTGGATCTGCAGCTGCTGGTCGGCCTTCGTGACGACCGGCGCGCGCCGGTCGAGCGGCCCGCTGCTGACGAACAGCGACTCGATCGGAAGGTCGAGGGCGCGGCAGATCGACGCGAGGGAGACGATCGACAGCGTCGAGAGGCCGCGCTCCACCTGTGAGAGGAAGCTCGGCGACAGGCCGGACTCCGACGCCAGCGTCTCCAGCGTCCACCCCTTGCCCGTTCGAGCGTCTCGGATCCGCGCGCCGATGTCGTCCATCGTGGATTCAGTATATCGAAGAACGATTTCGAAATTCAACAGACCGGCGCGGTCAACGGCGCTCCCCGATGGAGGGGGCGAGCGGCTCCGGGTACACTCTGCCCTCCGACATCCGAGAGGAGGCGCAATGCACAAAGCACGTCTTGATTTCCTCAAGCGATTCATGGAGACGATCTGCCCGACCGGCTTCGAGGAGGAGGCGTCCCGCGTCTGGCGCGAGGAGGCCGACAGGTTCGCCGACCGGACGTGGGTCGACCAGCACGGCAACTCGTTCGCCGTCGTCAACGAGAAGGGGTCGCCGCGGATCATGCTCGCCGGGCACGCCGACGAGATCGGCCTGATGGTGACCCACATCGACGAGCAGGGGTACCTTTCCTTCACCGGGCTCGGCGGCTGGGACCTCCAGGTCCTCCCCGGACAGCGGGTCCGGATCCGCACGAAGAAGGGAATCGTCCTCGGCGTCGTCGGGCGGAAGCCGATCCACCTCCTCGACGCCGACGACCGGAAGAAGGTCGTCAAGATGGAGGACCTCTGGATCGACGTCGGGGCGAAGGACGCCGAGGAGGCCTCGAAGCTCGTCGACATCGGCGACCCCGGCGTCCTCGACTACCAGTTCGCCGAGCTGCGGAACGGCCTCGTCACCGCCCGCGGCTTCGACGACCGGATCGGCGCGTTCGTCGTCCTCGAGGCGGCGCGGCTCGCAACGAAAATGAAGCCGAAGGCGGCGATCTACGCCGTCGCGACCGTCCAGGAGGAGATCGGGGTCCGTGGGGCGATAACGAGCGCGTTCGGAATCGACCCGCAGGTCGGGATCGCCGTCGACGTCGGCTTCGCGACCGACACGCCCGGGATGGGCAAGGAGAAGAAGCGGGTGGGCGACGCGAAGATGGGCGGCGGCCCGATCGTGACGCGCGGCCCGAACGTGAACACGCCGCTGTTCGAGCGGATCGTCAAGACGGCGAAGGCGAAGGACATCCCGATCCAGCTCCAGGCCTACCCGCGGCCGACCGGGACCGACGCCCGCGCGATCCAGGTGACCCGCGCCGGCGTGGCGACCGGACTGATCGGCGTGCCGAGCCGATACATGCACTCGCCGGGCGAGATCGTCCACCTCGGTGACGTCGAGAACTGCGCCAAGCTGATCGCCGAGACGATCGCCGGGATCGGCCCGAAGACGAGCTTCCTTCCGTCTTAGGCGAAGCATCTCTCGCCAAGACGCAGAGCACGCAGAGAGGAACGAGGAACGTCGGGTACGGCGCCAGAGGCCTCGCGAAGCGCTAGCTGGACCGTGCGTCGGGCGTTGTCCGCTTCCTCCCCATCCTTGGACGTTTGTAGGATCGAAAGCCATTGCCACTCTCCGCGTCCTTGGCGCCGCTGCGTGAGGTTGATCCTGTTCGACCGGAACCTTCATCTTCCCCTCCCCCTTCGTGATGGGGGAGGTTGGGTGGGGGTGACGTACGCCTGGTACCGCCCCCTCACCCTTCCCTCTCCCACCAGGGGAGAGGGGGAATCGATCGTTTGTGGTTCGCGGTCGACCCATCCCGCCTCATGAGCGTAACCACTGGTTCTCCTCGGCGATCTCTGCAGCTCAGCGAGAGATGATCCCTCTTCTGAGCGTCCCTGCTCCTGACTTTCATGTCCTTCACGGTGGAAGCTGTTGCCGTCGGTAGCTGACATCGCTTCGCAGGTTGCGTCGTTCGGGCGAGTGATGTACAGTGACGCCGTTCGGGGAGCCCACGGGTGTGGGCTGAGAGGAGGAGGCACCTCGACCCGTAGAACCTGAACTGGGTAATGCCAGCGTAGGGAGCCATGAACGAGCGACAGCACCGATTGTACCGAGATCGATCGGCCCCACATCGGAACCGTCTTTCCCCGCCTCCTCCGACGAAGGAGCGCTGCGGGAATGCACGTTGACACCGTTCTGATCCTCGCCAACGGCGAATGGGGTGACGCGACGCGCCTGCGCGCGCTCGCCGATCGCGCCGACCAGGTGATCGCGGCCGACGGCGCCTGGGCGAAGGCGGTCGCCGCGGGGATCCCCGTCGATCGCGTGATCGGCGACCTCGACTCGCTGACGGACGAGGAAAAGGCGTCACTCCTGGAATCGGACGTCGACGTTCAGATCCACCCGCCGGACAAGGACCTCACCGATCTGGACCTGGCCCTCGATCACGCGCTGGGCCTGTCTCCGGCGAAGCTCGTCGTCTTCGGCGCCTTCGGCGGACGGATCGACCACACGTTGGCGAACGTCCTGCTGCTGGAGCGGGCGGCCGCGCGCGGCGTCGGGGTCGAGCTGATCGCGGATCGCGAGACGGCGTGGCTGATCCGGGGCGACTTCACGCTGCCGATCGGACGCGGGGGGGACCGGGTTTCGCTGATCCCGCTCTCCGAAGAGGCCGTCGTCCGGACGGACGGCCTCCGGTATCGCCTGAACGACGAGCGGCTCGTCCGGGCGAGCGCGCACGGGATCTCGAACGTGATCGAGGATCTCCCGGTTCGGATCGCGGTCCGCTCGGGGACCGTCCTCGTCGTCCACGGGCCGGCCGAGGAGCCGCAGGAAGCGGCAGACCGATGAGACCGCGAAGCGCGTCGCCGACCCGGACCGCCGCGCGCTGGGGCCCGTCGGCCCGCTGGCTGCTCAGCCTCCTCCTGTTCGTCCTCCTGTGGCAGGCGATCGTCTCGATCTTCCGCGTCCCCGGCTATCTCCTCCCCTCGCCGGCCGGCACGATCCGGGCGATCGCGAGCGACGCGCCGCTCCTCGGGCGGCACGCGGTCGCGACGATCGTCGAGACGCTCGCCGGGCTGGGGATGGCGCTCGCCCTCGGCGTCGCCGTCGCCCTGACGATGCACCGCTCGCGGCTCTTGCGCGACCTGATCTACCCGCACCTGGTCCTTTCGCAGGCGGTCCCGCTGATCGCGATCGCGCCGATGATCCTGATCTGGTTCGGCCTCGGCGCGCTCTCCAAGATGCTCGTCGTGGCGTTCGTCTGCTTCTTCCCCCTGACGGTGAACACCTACGAGGGGTTCCGCGCCGTCGACCCGGCGTACGCCGAGCTGCTCGACACGTTCGGCGCGACGTGGCTCGATCGGTACCGACACCTGTACGTCCCGGCGACGCTTCCGGGGATCCTCGCCGGGGCGAAGATCGCCGCAACGTACTCCGTCCTCGGCGCGATCGTCGGGGAATGGCTCGGCGGATCGCTCGGTCTCGGCGTCTACATGACGCGCGCCCAGCAGTCGTTCCGGACCGATCGGCTGTTCGGAGCGATCCTGATCGTGATGGTCCTCAGCTTCGCGCTGTTCAAGGCGGTCGACGTCGTCGGCTTCGTCCTGACCCCGTGGCTTCGAAGGAGGAATCATGCGTAGCCCACTCGTTCGCTGGTTGCTTGTCGCCTCTGTCTGTCTGTTGATCGGTGCGAGCGCGTCGGCCGAAGAGGCCGAGACCGTTCGGATCGCGCTCGACTGGACCCCGAACACGAACCACACCGGGATCTTCGTCGCGCGGGCGCTCGGCTACTTCGCCGATGAGGGGCTCGTCGTCGAGGTCCTCGAGCCGACCGAGACGGCGTCGATCCCGCTCGTCGCGAGCGGCCAATCGGAGTTCGGCGTTTCGATGCAGGAGTACGTGACGATGGCCCGCGCCCAGGACGTCCCGGTCGTCTCGATCGCGACGCTCTTCCAGCACAACACGTCCGGCTTCGCCGCCCCGAGCGATCGGGGGATCTCGGGTCCCGAGGACTTCGAGGGCCTCCGCTACGCCGGATGGGGGAGCGACCTCGAATCGGTGATGATCCGGACGGTGATGGAGGAGGTCGGCGCCGACTTCGACACGGTGACGATGATCAACATCGGGATGCTCGACTTCACCACCGCCGTCCGGCGCGACCTGGCCGACTTCTACTGGGTCTTCTACGGCTGGCAGGGGATCCACGCCGAGCTCCAGGGGATCGACTTCGACTTCCTGCCGCTCCCGGAGCTCGCCGAGGTCCTCGACTACTACACGCCGGTGATCATCACGCGGGAACGGATGATCAAGGATCGGCCGGACGTGGTCCGTCGCTTCCTCCGCGCGCTGGCGCGCGGCTACGCCCGCGCGACGCTCCACCCGATCGAGGCGGCGGAGATCCTGCTCGACCACGCGCCGGAGCTCGATCCGGAGCTCGTCTACGCTTCGCAGGCGTGGATCGCCGGCCTGACGCTCGCGGACGTCGACCGGTGGGGCCGCCAGGAGGAGGCCGTCTGGGTCCGGTTCGCCGACTGGGCGCTCGCGAACCGGCTGATCGAACGCGCGATCGACCCGCTCGCCGCGTTCACCAACGACTTCCTCCCGCCGGTGGAGGCCGAGTGACGGACCTCCTCGCCGTTCGTGGCATCCGGAAGCGGTTCGGCGATCTCGAAGTCCTCCGCGACGTGTCGCTCCGTCTCGGCGACCGCGAGGCCGTCGCCCTCCTGGGTCCGTCGGGATGCGGAAAGACGACGCTGCTGCGGATCCTCCTCGGCCTCGAGCCGGCCGACGAGGGGGAGATCACCGGCGCGCTCGACCGGGCCGGATACCTGCCGCAGGGCGGGCTCCTCCTCCCGTGGAAGACGGTGACCGAGAACGCCGAGCTTCCGCTGCAGATCCGCGGCGTCGACCGGGCGGAGCGGCGGGCCGCCGTCGCCGAGCAGCTTCCGGCGTTCGGGTTAGTCGGCTTCGAGAACGCTTTTCCGCACGAACTCTCCGGCGGGATGCAGCAGCGCGTCGCCCTCCTCCGCGCCCTGCTGACCGGCTGTCCCGTGCTCGTCCTCGACGAGCCGTTCGGCGCCCTCGACGTCCTGACGCGGCACCGGATGCAGGATTGGCTCGCGGAGCTCCTCGAGCGGCTCGACCGGACGATGCTCTTCGTCACCCACGACATCGAGGAGGCCGTCGCCCTCGCCAAGCGCGTCGTCGTGTTGACCGATCGCCCGGCCACCGTCCTCGGCGAACGCCGCGTGGCCCTCGCGGCCCGGGACCGGGCCGCGCGCCTCGGAGAGACGTTCCTCGCGACGCGGGACGGGCTGCTTCAACTGATCCGTGAAGGGAGCACCGATGGCTGAGCCGAACCCGTTCGAGACGCACTACGCCGAGTACGACGCCTGGTTCGATCGGAATCCGAACGTCTACGAGTCCGAGCTGCTGGCGATCCGCGAGCTCCTCCCGCCGCCCGGCGACTGGATCGAGATCGGCGTCGGGAGCGGCCGGTTCGCGTCCGTGCTCGGGATTCCCGTGGGGATCGAGCCGGCCGAAGGGATCGCGACGCTCGCTCGGGCGCGGGGCGTCGGCGTGGTCAAGGGAAAGGCCGAATGCCTCCCGCTTCGGGACGCGACCGTCGACGCGGCGTTCCTGATCACGACGCTCTGCTTCGTCGACGACATCGATCGCACGTTCTACGAGGTCGCCCGCGTTCTGCGAGCCGGCGGCCGGGCGATCGTCGCGTTCGTCCCGAAGGACAGCCGGTTCGGCGAGCTCTACCGCGAGAACGCGTCCGAGGATCGGTTCTTCCGCCGCGCCACGCTGTACACGAAGCGGAGGGTGTTCGACGCGATCGAGGCGGCCGGCATGGAGATCGAGCGGACCGTGCAGACCCTCACCGGACCGCCGGAGCGGGCGAACGATCGGATCGAGCCGCCGACCGAAGGGCACGCGGACGGCTCGTTCGTCGTCGTCCTGGCGGTCAACCGGTGAGCGACGCGCCGGGACGCGGCTCCTCTTCTTGACTTCGCTCCGCCGGGTCTCGTAGGATTCCCCCATGAGCGGCGGCGGGGGGCTGTTCCTGATTGTCAATCTGATCGCGGGGCACGGCCGATGCAAGGCCCTCTTCCCGAAGGTGAAGTCCGAGCTGGACCGCCGCGGGATCGAGTACGAACTCCACTACACCAACGAGCCCCAGGAGGCGACCGACGTCGCCAAGTGGGGGATCGACGAAGGCTTCAAGCGGATCGTGGCGATGGGCGGCGACGGGACGGTCAACGAGGTCGTCAACGGCATGCTCGGGGAGGACGCCGTGCTCGCGGCGATCCCCGCCGGGAGCGGGAACGACTTCGCCCGGATGCTCGGGATCCCGGTGGATCCGTTCGACGCGATCGACCTCCTGACCGACGGCCGGGAGCGGACCCTGGACCTCGGTCGGATCGCCGACGACCGCTGCTTCGTCAACGGCGTGGGCATCGGCATCGACGCCCAGGTCGCCCGCGACGTCCTCCAGATAGAGCGGCTTCACGGCGCCGCGGCCTACCTCTCGGCGGCGGTCAAGGAGGTCTTCCGGTTCAAGGCGTTCCCTGTGACGATCGAGTCGGCCGATTGGCGGCTCGACACCACGTGCCTGTCGCTCAGCGTGGCGAACGGGAAGTACGCCGGAGGCGGGTTCAAGCTCGCGCCGGAGGCGGACGTCAATGACGGGATGATCGACGTCTCCGCGATCGAGGACTACTCGAAGGTCGCGCGCCTCGTCCGCCTTCCCCGGGTGAGGGCGGGGAAGCACCTGCGCTGGCGGAAGGTCCACTATCGCCAGCTGAGCGAGGCGACGATCGCGTCGCCGAGCAAGTTGATCGCGCACATCGACGGCGAGCCGTACCGGCTGCCGAGCGACCCGTTCGGCGTCCGGGTTCTTCCGAACGCTCTTCGCGTCTTGGCCCCCGCCTAGCGGCGCTGAAAGCGCCGATCGAGCTCGTCCCTTCCGATGGAGAGGACGATCGGCCGCCCGTGCGGGCAGAAGTACGGGTTCTCCAACGTCATCAGCTGCTCGACCAGCGCCTGCGCCTCGGCGAGGGGGATCGGTTCGCCAGCCTTGATCGCCGCGCCGCAGGCGAGCTCGCTCAGGAGCCGATCGAACAGCGGCTCCTCCAGACTCCCCTCCGCGCCGAGCGCGTCGACGAGGGACTCGATCACTTCCTGGAATCCTCTCTTCGACTGCTCGTCGGCCAACGCCCTCGGGTATTCCCGGACGAGGAAGGTCCCGCCCCCGAACTCGTCGACGATGATCCCGACCCGCTCGAGGTCCTCGCGACGGCCGGCGATGACGCTCGCCGCCTCGAACGGGACCTCGACCCGCGCCGGGATGAGGAAGATCTGCCGGACGATCCCCTCCGCGTTCCACTCGGCGCGCAGCCCCTCGTAGAGGATCCGCTCGTGGGCGATGTGCTGGTCGACGATCTCCAACCCCTCGGGCGTCTCGACCAACAGGTAGGTCGACTGGAGCCGGCCGATCACCCGCCGGTCGCCCGCGACCCTCACTTTTTCGGCCGCTCGGAGCCGGCCGGACAGCCTCATCTCGCGCGACAGGTCGAACGACAGGGCCTCCGTCCTCTCCGCGTAGCGCGCCCGAGGCTCGGCGATCGACGCCGCGCGCCCTTCGGCGCCGCCCTTCGGCGCCAGCGGCGCGACCACTTGCCGGCTCGACAGGGCCTTCTGCAGCGCGGCGGCGACGGTGTCCTGCACTTGGCGCGCCTCGGCGAAGCGGATCTCTTCCTTCCGCGGATGCACGTTGACGTCGACCTGATCGTGCGGCAGGTCGACGTGGACGACGGCGATCGGGAAGCTTCCCGGACGGAGGATCCCGCGATAGGCGCTCGCCAGCACGAACGACAGCCCCCGGTCGCTGACGAAGCGGCCGTTGACGATGAAGCTCTGATCCCGACGGTTTCCGCGCTTGAGGTCCGGCCGGCTGATGAACCCCCGAACCGTGATCCCGCCGCGGGCCGCCTCGATCGGAATCAGCCCGTTCGCCACGTCGGTCCCGTAGATCTGCGCGAGCCGGTCGTGGAGCGAGGCGACCGCCGGCGCGGAGAAGACCTCGCGTTCGTCGTGGGTCACGGTCCAACCGATCGACGGGGAGAGGAGGGCGAGGCGCTGAACGATCCGGTTGGCGTGCATGAACTCCGTGCGCGGCGAACCGAGAAACCGAGCCCGCGCGGGCACGTTGAAGAAGAGGTCCCGGACCTCGATCGTCGTCCCGACCGGCCGCGACGCCGGCTTCACTTCGCCGATGCTCCCGCCGCTCACTTCCAACGCGTGTGCGCCGTCCCCCTCCCGCGGACACGACGTGATCTGTGCGCGGGAGACCGCGGCGATGCTCGCCAGCGCCTCACCGCGGAATCCGAGCGTCTCGATCGAGTAGAGGTCCTCCTCCGTCTGGATCTTGCTCGTCGTGTACCGCTCGAACGCGAGGCGAAGGTCCTCGCCGAGCATCCCTTCCCCGTCGTCGCGGACGACGACCAGGGACTTCCCCCCCTCGCGGAGGACGACGTCGATCCTCTCACTTTTCGCGTCGATCGCGTTCTCGACGAGCTCCTTGACCACGGACGCCGGGCGGTCGATCACCTCGCCGGCTGCGATCTTCAGGGTCACCGGCTCGGTCAGTCTTCGGATGGGCATTCCGGCCCTAGGCTATCCGATCCGCCCGCCCCCCACAATCGTCGCGCTCCCTTGCCTTACACGGAGTCCTTGCGGTATCGTCTGCCGGATCATGCACTCCATCAGCAGCTTGAGACAGAGCCTCGGCCTCACCAGCGCGAACCAAGTCCGAAACCGGATTGACGCGATCAAGGATCTGCTGATCGCGCACACCCGGCGCGGCCCGAACAATCAGATCCTGTTGACCGACGCGGGGGCCGAGCTGCTTCGGCGGCTACAGGAGTTGTACGATAGCGGACTAACGATGACCGAAGCGAGTGAGATTCTGCGCGCGAATATCTATAAAAAGGATACTATAGAGAAACCAGTTTCGCAACGTATTACGCGAAACGATATGAAACCGGATCAAACCAATTCCCTGATCTCGGCGCTGCGCGAGGAGCTCGCGTTCCTCCGTCAGCGGGTCACCAACCTCGATCAGCAGCTTCGTTCGGAACCCGAAGCGGGGCGCGAGCCGCCCCCTTGGTGGACGTTCCTTCGAGAGGAGATCGATGCCCCTTAACGTCCCCTGCCTTCAGAACAGCGTCCTCAAGCGGGTCGTCGAGCGGATCGACGGGTCGCCCGAGCTCGCCGCCTACTGGTCCGGTTCGAACATCACCGCGATCGACCGGATGGGGATCAACGACCACGGCCCGGTGCACATCCGGATCATGACGAACATCGGCCTGAAGCTCCTTCGCCTCCTCATCGCAAGGGGCGTGGCCCCGTCCGTCGTCGCGGACCACGGCCTGACGAACGACGACGCCGAGGTCGTCGTCGTCCTCGCGTGCGTGCTCCACGACATCGGCCACGTCATCCACCGCGACGAGCACGAGCTCCTGTCGCTCGTCCTCGCCGGCCCGTTGATCGATCGATTCCTCGAGTCGCTCTACGATCCGCGGGCGACCGTGCTGATCAAGGGCGAGGTCCTCCACGCGATCTACGCGCACCAGCGCGAGATCAGAACCCTCACCATCGAGGCGGGCGTCGTGAAGGTCGCCGACGCGCTCGACATGGAGTCCGGGCGGGCACGGATCCCGTTCGAGATCGGCGGCCCGACCATCCACTCGGTCTCCGCCATGGCGATCCGGAAGGTCCGGCTCGAGCGAGGGGAGGAGCGCCCGATCAAGATCTCGGTCGAGATGTCGAACTCGGCCGGGATCTTCCAGCTCGACAGCCTCCTTCGGCAGAAGCTCGAGAACTCGACCCTCTCGCCGTACGTCGAGGTCGAGGCCAACGTGGTCGGAGACGAGGAAAAGATCGTCCAGAAATACTCGATCGACTGAGAGGCCCCGCAAATCGCCTCGGAGGCGCCCGGCGACCCCTCGGGAACAGCCTCCGGCGTTTCCTGGGACCTTCGAGCGCCGGCGCGGGGTCGATGAATCCCCCGTTCCCAACGGTGTTTTCCAGCATCCAGAGCCGGTTTCGCAACAAAAGTGCCCTTTTGTTGCGAAAGATGTCCCCTTCCGATCGTCGCCCCCTCGCTACCCTCCTCCCCGGACGAAGGAGGACCGATGCCGCTCGAGGTGACCCACGAAGACTTCCTGACCCCGGATCAGGTTCAGGCGCTCAAGACCCACTGCCAGCGCAACGCCGAGGACCCATCGCCGGACGGCCGATCGGACCCTGCGCGCGACTGGGCGATCCTGCACGTCGCGCTCGACTCCGGGCTTCGCGTATCGGAGATCTGCGCGCTGCAGTTTCGGGACGTCATCCTCGATCGGGCGCACGCGTCGCTGATCGTTCGCGACGGGAAGGGGCACAAGAAGCGAGGGGTACGGATCGGATCGGCGCTGTGCGAGCACCTGGCTCGGTTCATCGCCTCGAAGGAACGCGCCGGGCAGTCGACCGCCGGGCGGGCGCCGCTGTTCGTCTCCTCGCGCGGCGGGCCGCTCACCCGCACCGCGGTCTACCGAATCTTCCGGAAGCACGCGGACGCCGTCGGGATTCCTCGCCGCTTTTCGATCCACTCCTGTCGCCACACGTACGCGTCGCTCCTCTATCGGGCGTCGGACTTCAATCTCCGGTTGGTGCAGAAACAGCTCGGCCACCGATCGATCCAGACGACGCAGATCTACGCCGACGTCCTCAGCGAGGACGCCGCCCTCGCGGTGGAGAAGCTCCCTCAATAAGGCGGCCGTCGAGACGGGCTCCCGTTTCCCCGAGGGTTCGAGTCTCCTCAATTTCTTGACATTCCTTCGGTACACTCCCCGGGATGACGACCGGGCGGAATCCGAAGCGGTGTGCCTCTTTCTGGCCGTTGCTGCTGTCGGCCACGATCCTTCTGTGTTCCGCCGCCGCCCGCGGAGCACCGTCGATCGAGGCTCAGATCGGCTTCAGCGGGCACGTCGTTCCGGAGCGCTACGCCCCGCTGCGCCTTCGGGTTCGCGGTTTCGACAGAGGGGGATCGGCGCGCGCCGTCGTGACGCAACGGCTCGGCAACGAGTGGCGAGACACGGCGACCGTCCGTCAGGAACTCGATTTCGTCGTCTCTTCGGACGGTTCCTACACCTCGACGGTGCCGATCTACGAGCCGCTCAACCCGATCGAGGTCGCCCTGATCGACGAGGCCGGACGACCCCTCGCCGAGACGACCCTCGACCTCCGTTTGACGCGACACCTGGACACGTACCCCCTTCTGTACGGCGGACTCCCCTTCGCCGTCCCCGCCGACCCGGCGCCGGTGACCGCCGCCGAGCTTCCCACTTCCTGGTGGGCCTACGACGCGGTCCGCAGCCTGTGGCTCTCGACCCCGCCGCCGCGAGAGGCGTGGACCGCGATCGCTCAATGGGTTCTCTCGGGGGGGAGCGTCGTCGTCGTCGCCGGTCCGGACTACTTCCGCTTCGATGCGCCCGACCTTCGATCGATCCTTCCGATTGCGGATCCGGCCATTGAGACCGGTCCGGACGGCGTTCTCCATCTCGTCGGAGCGCTCCGTGAAGGCGCGAGCGTCTCCGTCGCCCGCGGCGATCTCCCGATCCTCGTCGAGTGGACGTACGGCGCCGGCCACGTCCGCCTGGTCGGGGTCCGTGCCGCCGATCTGACGGAAGCCGAGATCGAACGGATCGTCGGATCCGTGCCCGACTCGACGAGGATCTCGATCGCCGCGGTCTCCGAGGCGCTTCTCGGCGACCTCCCCGTCGTCCGTCCGACCCACCTGAGCGCGCTGCTCCTGATCGCGATCAGCGGCATCGGGCTCGCGGGGACGGCCGTCCTCGGGCGTCGACGCCGCCTGGCAGGATGGATCGCGGCCGGGCTCGTCTTCGTCGCGCTGAGCGTTTGGTCCGGTTTCTATGCAAACCGAACGAACGACGTGTCTTATCTTTACTCCATAAATGCGGATCTTCATCTCATAGCATCCTTCGGAATAGGGATCGATTCGTACAGTTTCTACTCCTCGGATGCCCGTCAACGCGAGCACACGATCGGAAGTGAGTCCATTCCCGTACAGGCTCCCCCGGCGCTCCTGCCCCAGCATCCTCTCTACGCGTTCATGCCGCAGCCGACGGCCACTCCTTGGGTCTACGCGCACACCGCCTCAAGCGGCCACGTGACCGCGGCGGCGGTCGACATCCGACAGAAGACCTTCTACGCCTTCGCCTCGCGCCCGAGCCTTCTTCACCTCACGATCGACGCCGCTGCCGGTCGCGCCGTCCTCACCAATCAGGGCGCGGTGCGGCTCGCCGACTGCTGGCTCCTCGTCGACGGCAAAGGAACCCTCATTCCGGCCGTTCCGAGGGGCACGAGCACGTACCCGATCCAAACGGAGCGGACGCTCGCCGCGTTGGTGAGCGAAGCGAACGAGCCCGCGGGCCTCGTCCTCCAGCACTTGGCGGAAGAAATCCCGCTTCACCAGGGCGTTTGGTTCGTCGGCCTTTCCCCTTTGCTGGACTCCAGCCCGCAGCTGGCGGGGCAAAAAGTGAGACGTCTCGACGTCTACGTCGTCAGGGGGGACGTATCGTGACCAAGCAGGATTCCGTCTTCTCGAGCGGCGCGGTGCAGGGGTATCTCCTGCTCCTGTTGGCTTGCGGCGGCGCCCTTCTCTTCGCCATTCCGTCCGGCGCGCGCGTGTCCGACCTCCTCGAGCTTCGCTGGAACCCTTCCCCGCTCGTCTTCTATCTCACCTACGTGACGCTGGTCGGCCTGCTGGGCACGTTCCGCGGCATCGCGGCGACCCGGTGGGGTCGTCGCGGTGGGGGCGCCGCGGTCCGGATCGCGGGGCACGTTCTCTTCGGCCAACTGCTTCTCCTACCGTATCTTCTGTTCTCGCGTGCTTTTCTCGCCGGCCGGGGTCTCGCGCTCCCTCTGCTGGCTCTGTACGCGACCTGCGTCGCGATCATGTTCTCGCTGATTGCGTATCGGGTGGATCGTTGGGGAACGACCCGTCGGGTCCACACGTTTCTGCTCCAGTACACCCTCTTCGGGCTCGTCCTGATCCTTCCCTGGGCCGTCGGCCTCCTTCCACGGGTCCCGACGGCTCTGACGCTGCTCAGTCCGATCGGCGCGACGCTGAAGATCGTCCGGGGCGCCTCCACCCCGGAGCTCGTTCTTGCGTTCGCGTTCGTAGTGGCGATAGCCTTCGCTCAACTGGTCGGCATCCAGCGGACGCTGAGGAGGACCCATGCCGTTTGATTTCTCTCGGTTTCTCCGGTCGGTCGACTCCCGAGCGCGCGCGGTGCGCGGGCTCTCGGTGGGGGCCACCGCCTTCGCGGCGCTGTCCCTGGCCTCCCTCGCGGGGATGTCCGCCGTGCGCATCCTGCGGATCCCGTTCCCGTATTGGGCTCTGGCCGCGTTCGTCGCTCCGCCGCTCGCCGCCGCCGCGTTCGGCTACGCCTTCGGCCGCTCCCGGGAACTCCGGATTCCCCATCTCCTGCTTCGGATCGATGACACCCTCGGGCTGAACGCTCGCCTGAGCTCCCTCTACGAGCTCCGTCAGCGAGGCGGCACGTCGTTCTTCCGCCGGCGGATCGAAGCGGAAGTGAGAGACGCCACCGAGGGATGGCGGGCGGCGTTGCCGGTCGCCCGCCGAACGCTGGTCGGTGGGTCGGCCGGCGCACTCTTCGTCGTTCTCGCGGTCGGTCTGGCGTTCGTCCCGCTCCCGGCTGCCCCTCGCGGATCGCCGCTCGACATGCTGGAGCAGAGCTCAACCCTCTCGGGAGATCCGCTCGCCGACGTCGCCGATTCAGCCGCCGCGCCGATGACGGAGGCGACCGCCCCCTTGACGGTCAGGATCGGCGAGGAGACCGGCCAAGAGGCCGGCGTGCCGTCGCTCGACGCGCCGGATCGGGATCAGACGCTCGAAGACGTCATGAGGGACCTGGCCGGGATCTCCCCCGACGAGGCCGTGATCGTCCCGATATCACCGGACGAGGTCGAGCAGCTGGCCAGGATGCAGAGCGAGGCGATGCGCGCGATTACCCAACTGCTCGAGGCCATCCGAGATCGGATCCAAGACTCCGAGGCGGACGCTTCCGAGCTGACCGAGGAGGAGCTCGAAGCGCTGCAACGGGAACTCGAGCGGAGCAGCCTCCCGCCCGAGGTCCAGGAAGGGCTGAACGAGCTGATGAATCGCCCCCAGCCTCGAAGCGTCGAGGAGATCATCGAGGATCTGATCGACCAGTTCGGAGGCGACGAAGAAAGCGAGAGCGGCGCGCCCGGGGACGGGGAGTCCGCTCCGCCGGGGAGCACGGCCGTCGCGCCGAATCCACAGGGCATCGAGGAGTTCCTCGAAGAGCTCGGACAGGCCTCGTCCGACGAGGAGTCGGGCCCCGAAGGCGGACTCCCCGCGGGTCCCGAAGGCGCGCCGGGCCAGGATTCGGAGGGCGAAGGCGCGCCGTCGTCCGGCGAACGGCCTCCGATGATCGGCGCCGAAGGCATCGAGGTTCCCGACCAGTTCGGCGGGAGCGAGGGGGCTCCCGGGCCGTCGGACGAGGACGAGGAGCGCGAAGCCGGATTCATCCGCGAGGAGGAGCGGACCAAGATCGGGCCCGAAGGGGATTTCGTCAGCGAATTCGCCACCGAGGGCGTCCCGATCGAGTGGGTGCCCGGTCCGGCCGGAGAGGAGCCGACTCCCCTGGTCAGCTACGAGCGGATCGCCTCGATCCTGCGCGAGCGCGGCGTGCCGGAGGGCGCAGTGGAGATCGTCCGAGACTACTTCAACGCGATCACAGAAGGAGGACCATGATCACGGAACGGGATCTGGAGGTTGCACAGACCGTCTTTCGACGTCTGACGGAATCGATCGAGGGGGTGATCGTCGGCCACGGCGAGATCATCCGGGCCGCGTTGATCGCCCTCCTCTGCAAGGGGAATCTCATCCTCGAGGGCGTCCCCGGCCTCGGAAAGACGCTCCTCGTCCGAACGCTGGCCGCTTCGCTCGGCCTGAAGTTCTCGCGGATCCAGTTCACCCCGGATCTGATGCCGGCCGACATCGTCGGGACCGACATCATCACCGAGGAATCGGGGCACCGGCGGTTCACGTTCTCCCGCGGGCCGGTCTTCGCGAACGTCGTCCTCGCCGACGAGATCAACCGCGCCACGCCGAAGACCCAGTCGGCGCTGCTCGAGGCGATGGAGGAGAGGACCGTCACGGTCGGCTCCCACACGTACGAGCTCGAGGAGCCCTACATCGTCCTGGCGACCCAGAATCCGATCGAGATGGAGGGGACCTATCCCCTCCCCGAGGCCCAGATCGACCGATTCCTCCTCAAGGCGAACGTCGGCTTCCCCTCGCTCGACGAGCTCGTCGCGATCACCGTGCGGAACACCGAGGGCGACGGCATCCGCCTCCCCGAACCGACCGCGATGGCGGAGGACATCCACACCGCGCGCGAGGTCGTCCGCGAGATCCCGATCGCCGAGGGACTGCGCGAGTACGTCGCTCGCCTGGTTCTGGCGACCCATCCGAGCAGCGAGCACGCCCCGCCGCGGATCAGGGAGTACGTCGAGTACGGTGCCAGCCCCCGCGCGGCGTTGGCGCTGATCATGGGCGCCAAGGCCCACGCCTTCCTGGCGGGCGAGGTGAACGTGCGGCGCGAGGACATCCGCGCGCTGTTCCGCGTCGCGTTGACCCATCGCCTCGTGCTCAACTTCAAGGGCGAGGCCGAGGGAGTTCCGGTCGACGAGCTCCTGAACGACGTCTGGGAGCACGTGCCCGCGCACGCATAATGCCGACGTTCATCGACGAAGCCTTCCTGCAGCGTCTGTCGAACCTCCGGTTCATCGTCAAGGGGCGGAGAAAGGGGCACCTCGCCGGCCTCCACGCTTCTCCCCGCGCCGGGGTCTCCCTCGAGTTCGCCGACTACCGCGCGTACGCGCCGGGCGACGATTTCCGGTACATCGACTGGAACGTCTTCGGCCGACTCGACCGGCTGTTGGTGAAGACGTACGTCCACGAGGCCGATCTGCCGATCTACCTCCTCACCGATTTCAGCGCGTCGATGCGGATCGGCGTCCCGAGCAAGGCCCACTACGCGTCGCACCTGGCCGCGGCGATGGCCTACCTCGGGCTCCGAGGCCTCGACCGCGTCGGACTCTTCCCGTTCAACGATCAGTTGATCCCAGGGCTCCCGGCGCGCCACGGGATGAGCCAGATGGGAAAGGTCCTCCGCCTCCTCCGGGACATCGAGCCGAGCGGCAGAACGTCGATCAACCAGGCGATCCTCGAGTTCCTCTCGCAGACGCGGGAGAGCGGGCTGACGATCGTGATCAGCGATTTTCTCGCCTCCGGCGCGGCGTTCGCGGACGGCTTCTCCCGGCTCCTTCACCGGGGGGACGAGGTCGTCGTCCTTCAGGTCCTCGACCCCGAGGACGTGAAGCCCCACGCCGCAGGGACGACCCGGATCGTCGACGTCGAGTCGGCGGAACGCGTCACGTTGACGATCGGGCAGCGGACGCTCGACGAGTACGCCGACCGGGTCCGCAGGAATCGCGAGCAGCTTCGAGCCTTCTCGTTCGAGCGGGGAATCCCCTACTTCCAGACGACGACGGACGTCCCGGTCGAGCGGTTCCTGCACGAGGACCTGCGAAACGGGGGGCTGCTCAAGTGACGCTGTTGAACCCGGCCGCGTTCTACCTGCTGCTCGCGTCGCTCCTCATTCTCGTTCTGCATTTCCTCCGCGCGCGAGAACGACAGCGCGAGGTGTCCGCCCTCTTCCTTTGGGAAGGCCTTCCCGGCGATCCGCAGTCGCGCGCGGCGCGGATCCGCCAGCAGATCGACCCGCTGTTGCTGCTGCAGCTGGCGATCCTCCTCGCCCTCGTCACGGCCCTCGCCCAGCCGGTGTGGCGGGTGCGAACCGCCTCCCTGTCCGGCCTCGCCATCGTCCTCGACGGAAGCGCGAGCATGCGGACCGTCGCGGAGGACGGGACGTCCCGGTACGAGCAAGCGGTGGAGGAGGCCCGCACGCTTCTCGAACAGTATCCGTCCACCACGACCGCGGTCGTCCAACTCTCGTCGCGCCCGGCGATCCTCGCTCGTCCCGGCCACGACCGCGACGACCTCCAGAACGCCGTCCTCCGATCCGGTCCGACGTGGTACGCCGACGGCACGGCGGCGGCGCTCCTCTCGCTGCTCGGCAGCGTCGGCGGGACCTCCCAATTCGAGCGGGTCGTCCTCCTCTCCGACCACGCGTTTCCGGACATGCCGGCCGCCTTCGAGACCGTCCTCGTCGGTCAGGCCGACAACCTGGCGTTGACCGGATTCTCCGTCCGCGAGAACCCCGAGGGAGGGGGCGTCACCGCGCTCGTGGCCGCCCTCAACGACTCGGACGAATATCGGGACGTCACGATCCGGATCGACGATCGAGAGAACCAGACGACGCTCTCGGTGCTCATGGCGCCGAACGTGGAAGAGAGGTTCGTCATCCCGTTTCCGAATTCGCGAGGGACGCTGTTCACCGCGTCCATCGAGCCCGCCGACGGCTTCACCGCCGACAACCGCCGCTTCTTCTCCCTCGACCGCCCGATCGACGTCCGCGTCCGTTGGCTCGGCAGCGAGAACCGCTACCTGATGGCGGCCCTCCGCTCCGTCGCCCCGATCACCGTCGTCGACTCCCCCGACGACGCCGATCTGACCGTCGTCCATGGCGCGCGCGCGCCGGCGTCACCGGCGTCACAGGCCGGCATGGTGCTTCTCGTCCACGCCGGAATCGAGGACCTCCTCACGCAGGGCGAGACCCTGCCCGTCGAGCGCATCGAGGTGCTGAACGCGGAGCATCCGGTCCTGGTGGACGTCGACCCGGCGAACTTCCGGATCCGCGAGGCGCCGACCGCGGCGCTGCCCCCCTCCGCGGAGGTCGTTCTCGCGGCCGGCGACGTGCCGCTCCTCGCGACGTACGCCGACGCGTCGCGGACCGTCTTCTACCTCGCCCCCGACATCCTGGAGACGAACCTGCCGATCACGATCGACTTCCCGTTGCTCATCCGCAACATCGTCGCCGGACTCGTTCGGCTTCCCCCCGAGCTCTCCTACCGATCGGCCGACGTGGGCGAGCCGATCTCCCTCGCCGGCCGCGGGAGCGTGACGGGGCTGTACGACGCCGCGGAGAACCCGATCTCCTTGCCCGAAGGCCTGTCGACGTTCCGCCCCGAATCGCCGGGGTTCCACACCCTGGTCACCGACCGCGGCGCCTTCGCGATCGCCGTCAACGTCCCGGCGTCGGAATCGTCGTTCCGCCCGCCGGTCGGGGAGATCGACGCCGTGGAAGCCGACGTGCAGAGCGCGGTCCGGTTCCTTCCGCTCTGGCCGGCCGCCGCCGCACTGGCGATCCTCCTGCTGCTCGGCGAGGCGTACCTGCACTCCGGCCGACGGAGGCTGATGAGGAGGACGCGATGATTTTGCTGTCGACGCCGTACCTCCTGCTCGCCGCGCTGCCGATCGTCGGAGGGATCCTGTTCCTCTTCCTGCGTCGGAGAAGTCGCCCCGTCCTGCGGAGCGTCGCTCTGCTTCTCCTCGTTCTCGCCCTCGCCGGCCCGCGGATCTCGGAGCAGAAAGCCGAGCGCAACGCCGTCTTCCTCATCGACCGCTCGGCGAGCGTCGCGCTCGCGTCGGACGACGGCGAAACCGCCGAGGCGATCCAACGCATCGTCTCCGAGCATCCGGAATGGAGCTTCGCGTCGGTCGAGTTCGCCGGAACAGCCTCGCTCGCCGTGCCACTCGGCGCCTCCGTCTTCCCTCTCGGGGTCGTCCCGCTCGACGGGGCGGCGACGAACCTCGACGCCGCCATCGACCTCGGCCTCTCCGTCCTCCCCGAAGGAGGGGCGAATCAACTCGTCCTCGTCAGCGACGGCCGGTTCACCGACGACGCGGAGGTCGCAGTCAGCGCTGCGCAGCTGGCCGGCGTTCCGGTCTCGGTGCTACCGATCGGCTCACCCTCCGACGCCGACGTCGCCCTCGTCTCGATGCGCGGCCCGAGCAGAGTGCCCGTGGCCCGCCCGTTCTCGATCGACATCGAGATCGAGTCCCCCGGCCCCGGCGGCGCGACGCTCGTCGTCTACCGGGACGACGAGCTCCTTTCCTTCGAGCAGGTCGCCCTCGCACCGGGGCTCAACCGCTTCTCCGTCACCGACAGCCTCGAAGACGCCGTGGCTCGGACGTACCAAGCGATCGTCAAGGCGCCCGACGATCCGATCCCCGAGAACGATGCCCTCTCCCTCCTCGTGGAAGCGACCGATCAGCCGCCCGTGCTCGTCGTCGATCCCTCGGGCGAATCCGCGGTCCCCACGCTGCTCGATGCGCTCGGGCTGGTCTTCACACAATCCGAGGTCGTGCCTCCGCTCGAAGTCCTGTCCGGCTACCGACAGGTCGTCCTGACTGGACTGTCGTTCACGGCGTTGACCGTCGACGACTTAGACGCCATCGACAGCTTCGTGCGCAATCTCGGGGGCGGCCTCCTGGTCGTCGAGGGCGAGGAGGAGGTGCGCGGAATCAGCGAGGGCGGCATCGAGGAGCTTCTTCCCGTCTCGTACACGCTCCCGGAGAAGTCGCGCGAGGCGCAGCTGGCCCTCGTCTATGTCCTCGACCGCTCCTCCAGCATGCGATCCCGGGTCGGCGGGGTGGAGAAGATCGAGATCCTCAAGGAGGCCGCCGCCGCGAGCGCGGCGCTCCTCGACGCGACGACCTACATCGGGATCATCGCCTTCAATCTGGGGCACGAGTGGGTCGTGCCGATCGCGCCTGTCGAGTCGATGACGATCTACAGTGCCCTCCGCGGACTCGACGCGATCGGCGGGACGGACGTGTACTACCCCGTCGTCGAGGCGCTCGATCGGCTCGAGGAGGTCGAAGTGCCGGCGAAACACGTCCTCCTGATCAGCGACGGGAAGACGATCGACGAGGTGCGCAACTACCCGGGGCTCATCCGTCGGCTGCAGGCCTCGGAGGACGTCACCCTCTCCGCCATCGGCGTCGGGCAGACGATGAACGTCGCGCTCCTTAGCGCGTTGGTCGAGGCCGGCGGAGGGACCCTCTATCGCGCCGACGACTTCTCTCTCCTTCCTCAGGTCTCGATTCAGGCGACCCAGCGGATCAGCCGGCAGCGGTTCGTCGACGGTCCGGTCGAGGTCGCCGGAAGGCTTCGCGATCGGATCGGCCCCGACGTCCCGCCGCTCGACGGATACGTCCTCACCTACCCGAAGCCGACCGCGGACACCTCCCTCTGGGTCGGAGAGGACCCGATCGTCAGCACGTGGCGCCTCGGCCTCGGCGCGGTGACCGTCTTCAACACCGATCTGGTCGGGCTCGGAACGCGGGAATGGCTCGAATGGTCCGGGCTGTCCGAGCTGTTCGAGGCGATCCTCGCGACGACCGAGCCGTACCTGACGTCGACGCTCGGCCTCTCCGCTTCCGTCATCCGGAACCGAGACACGATCGAACTTCTGGCCGACGCCCGCGACGCCGAAGGGACGTTCGCCAACTTCCTCGACCTCGAGGTCGAGCTTCTGCCGGAGGGGTCGACCTACGAGCTCGTGCAAAGAGGACCGGGTCTGTACGTCGCCTCCGTCCCCACGCCGCCGCAGGGCGGGCACGCGCTCCACGTGATCGACCACACCCGGCAGCGCTCGCTCACCTTCCCGCTCACCGTCCCGTACCCGGTCGAGTACCGGGCGTTCGGCGCCGATTCCGAAGCCCTGCGCCGGATCGCGGAGGCGACCGGAGGGCACCTGTTGGAGGGCGACGCCCGCCTTCCGGCCGTGTCGGGCGGAACGTCGACCGACTCCTCCCCGCTCCACGGGCCACTGCTGCTCGCCGCGCTCGTCGTCTTCCTCCTCGACCTGCTCGTGCGGAAGTGGCCCTCGCGGGCGCTCGGCACGCGATGGCGGCGTTCGGGCGGCGTTTCTTCGCTCCCCGATTGATCGGCCTCTCGGGCGTTCCTATAATGACCACACCGCCGCGGGGAGTGGCGCAGCCTGGTAGCGCGCCTGCTTTGGGAGCAGGAAGTCGCTGGTTCAAATCCAGTCTCCCCGACCAAGGAAGTGATCGCGAACGTGAACGACCAGCCCGAGAGCGTCTCCATCTACCGCCGATGGCGGCCGCAGCGCTTCGGGGACGTCGTCGGACAGGAGGAGATCGTCCGGACGCTCCGAAACGCCGTTTCAGCCGGCAACACCGCTCACGCGTATCTCTTCGCCGGGGAACGCGGAATCGGCAAGACGTCGATCGCCCGGATCCTCGCGCGCGCGGTGAACTGCCTCCGACCGAGCGAAGGCGAGCCGTGCAACGAGTGCGCCCATTGCACGACGATCCTGACCGGCCGCTCGCTGGACATCGTCGAGATCGACGGCGCGTCGAACCGCGGGATCGACCACATCCGACGGCTTCGCGAGGAGGTCAACTTCGCCCCGACCGATCTGAAGCGGAAGGTCTACATCATCGACGAGGTCCACATGCTGACGAACGAGGCGTTCAACGCCCTGCTCAAGACGCTGGAGGAGCCGCCGCCGCACGCGATGTTCGTGTTCGCCACGACCGAGCCGTACAAGGTCCCGCGGACGATCGTCTCCCGCTGCCAGGCGTTCGAGTTTCGCCGGATCCCTCCCGATCAGATCGAGGGTCATCTCGCGCGCGTCGCGGAGTCGGAGGGGGTCACCGTGTCGGCGGACGCGATCTCCCTCCTCGCCCAGCGGGCGGACGGCGGAATGCGGGACGCCCTCGTCATGCTCGAGCAGGCGATGAGCTACCAAGGGAACGAGATCTCCGCCGACGCCGTCCTCGACATGCTCGGGCTCGTCGACCGGTCGACCCAGGAGGCGTTCATCGAGGCGATCCGGAGCCGGGACCGCGAGTCGGTCATCCGGACGATCGACGGGCTCGTCGACCGCGGCAAGGACCTCGAGATCTTCCTCACCGACGTGGTCCACATCCTCCGGGATCGCCTGGCGGACGGCTCGCCTTCCCCCGACGCCGACATCGAGATCGCCCGCCACTTGCTCGCCATCAAGGGAGACCTGTTCCGATCGCTCGACCGCCGGATCCGCCTCGAGATCGGCCTTCTCGACCTGCTGGCTTCGCTCCCCGAATCGCCCGGCCGGCCCGCGCCGGCCCCGGACGTTGCGGAGTCGGACCACCGTCCCGTCGCCGAGTCGACCGACCTGTTCACGCCGCAGGCGGCGCCGACTTCCCGTGCGGCGGTCGAACAGCAGGCCAGCGAGCGCCCCGTGCCGGAGGCCGGCCCGGTCGACGTCCCCGCGGCGTCGACCGAAGCGGCCGCGGAGCCGGGCGGCGAGGCGCCTCCGCCCGAGGGGTTCGAGGAGACCTGGAACGCGCTCCTGCGCGAGATCGAACAGGACCGGATCGCCATCGCCGCGTTCCTGATCGAAGGGCGTCCCTGCCTCGTCGGATCGAAGCTCGTCGTCTCCTTCCACCCCGAGCACTCGTTCCACAAGGACTCCATCGAGAAACGGGAAAACATGCAGTACCTCGCCGGCGTCGTCCGCAGGCACTTCGGCGACGGGGTTCACGTCGAGGTGGAGATCGACGAGGGCGTGGTGCGAAAGCCGCTGCCCCACGAGGTCCTTCAGGAGAAGGCTCGGCTGGTGTGCAAGGTCTTCGACGGCAAGATCGTGAAGGAGGGACTGTGAAAGGGACGCCCGGGTTCGGGAGCATCATGAAGCAGGCCAAGCGCATCCAGGAGGAGATCGAGCGGGCGCAGGCCGAGATCGCCGAGATGCGAGTCGAGGCCTCCGCCGGCGGGGGAATGGTCACGGCGACCGTCACCGGCCAAGGGGAGTTGGCCAATCTCAAAATCGAGCGCGAGGTCGTCGATCCGGACGACGTCGAGATGCTCGCCGACCTGATCATCGCCGCCGTGCAGGAGGCGCAATCGAACGCCAAGGAGGCCGCTCAACAGAAGCTCGGCCCGCTGGCGCAGGGGCTCGGCCTCCCCGGGATACTCCCCGGGTAGCGTTCCCTCTCTCATCGATCCCGAGCGGTGCGACTTGAAGCCCCTCAAGCCGGGCCGTATAGTCGATAGAAACCGCAATCCGGCGTGGGGGGACCGTGCTGGCCGAAATCACGCTACTTCTCGATCTCCAAGCGACCGACGTGCAGCTTCACGAGCTCTCCGTCCGGATCGAACGGCTCCGTGCGCAGCGGAAGCAGGCCGAAGAGCGAATCGTGGACGAGGAGTCGACCGTCGACCGACTTCGCGAGCGTCTCTCGGAACTCGAGCACGAGAGCCGGATGAAGAACCTCGAGGTCGACGAGCTCGACACGAACATCCGGCGGTACCAAGAGCGCCTCGACAAGGGGATCATCAGCTTCAAGGAGATGGAGGACCTCCGGGCGAAGATCGCGAGCGAGCGGGGCCGGATCTCCGCGATGGAGGACGACGCGCTCGTGCTGATGGACACGATCGAGGAATCGGAGCGAAGCCTCGAACGCGCGGTCGCGGACTGCGCGGCGAAGGTCGAGCGGTTACGATCCCAGATCGAAGACATCTCGTCCCGGATCGCCGAGACGCAGGCGCAGGCCGACGGACTGGCCGAGGAACGCGCCGCCCTTTGCGAGCGGGTTCCCGCCTACCTCATCAAACAGTACGAAACGCTGCATCAGCGGTCATCGGAGCCGATCGTGCCGATCAAGAACGGGACCTGCTCCGGCTGCAAGTTGAAGCTGAGTGGGAGCACGATCGAGCGCGTCCGCGGCGGAATGGGGATCGTCACGTGCGAGCACTGCTCGCGCATCCTCTACGTCGACGAGTTCGAGCCCGGCGCTTGACCCGGGTCGTCCGTCGCCGCACCATTCGTCCGTTCGATTCGCTATACTCGGGAGTCGGAGAGAGAGCCAGGGAGACGCGTGCGTCTTCTGCCTTCGGCAGAAGCCGTACGAGGAAAGTCCGGACTCCGCAGGGCAGGCCACTGAGGAAACCTCAGCGGGGGCGACCTCGGGAAAGTGCCACAGAGAACAGACCGCCGATGGCGAACCTCCTCGAGGCTCGCACAGGCAAGGGTGAAACGGTGGTGCAAGAGACCACCAGCGGTTCGGGCGACCGGGCCGGCTCGGCAAACCCTGGCCGGAGCAAGGCCAAATAGGAAGGCGCTTAAGAGTGACCCGCTCGACGCCTTCGGGTAGACCGCGTAGATGGATGTCTCCCCGCGACAGAATCCGGCTTATCGGCTCTCTCTCCTTCGGTCATGATGAAACGTCGGTTCTGGTGGGGACTCTTGATCCTCTACGCCGGGGCGATCTTCGCCCTCTCGCACGCTTCGATCGCCGCGGGCGAGCCTCCGTTTCAGCACTTCGACAAGGTTTTCCATGCCGCGGAGTTCGCCCTCTTCTTCGCGGTCGCGTGGAAGGCGACGGGCCGCCGCCTTCTGCCCACGTTCGTCCTCACCGCGGTCTACGCCGGCACCGACGAGCTACATCAGATGTTCGTCGCGACGCGAACCGCCAGCGCCCTCGACCTCGCCGCCGATCTGCTCGGCGCGACGATCGCGCTCCTCGTTCTCGCGTCCGGACGGCGCTTGTTGGCCTTTCTGTCGCGTCGTATACTTGGCCGAATCCAACCCAAGGTGGAACCGTAGCATGGTGTGGGGACTTCCGTTCTTCTTCGGCCCGAGCCTTTTGATCCTCCTTCCGGCGTTGGCGTTCGCCGTTTACGCTCAGTGGAAGGTCCGATCGACCTACGCGCGGTACGCCCGCGTCGAGTCGGGTCGGGGGATCACGGCCGAATCGGCGGCGCGGTACCTCCTCGAGGGCGCGGGGGTCCACGACGTCCGGATCGGACAGACGCCGAGGCGCCTCTCCGATCACTACGACCCCCGCCGCAAGATCCTCCGCCTGTCGGCGCCGGAATCCAGCTCGATCGCCGCCATCGGCGTCGCAGCGCACGAGGCGGGTCACGCCATCCAGCACGCGCGCGCGTACGGACCGCTCTCGCTGCGGACGGCGATCGTGCCGGTCGCGTCCTTCGGTTCTCAGCTCGCCTTCCCGCTCTTCCTGGTCGGCCTCTTCGCCCGGTATCAGCCGTTGATCACCGCCGGGATCGCCCTGTTCTCGGTCGCGGTCCTGTTCACCCTGATCACCCTTCCGGTCGAGTTCGACGCAAGCCGCCGCGCCGTCGGGGCGCTGCGGGAAGCGGTGATCGTCAGCGAGGAGGAGCTCGGAGCCGTCAAGGAGGTCCTGTTCGCCGCCGCGCTGACCTACGTCGCCGCCGCGGCGATGTCCGCCATGCAGCTCGTGATGCTCCTGTCGGTCGGCCGGCGACGATGAAGCTCTCCCCGTCCCTTCTGTCCGCTGACTTCGCCCGCCTCTACGACGAGGCGCGCTCCGTCGAGCCGATCGCGGACCGGTTTCACTGGGACGTGATGGACGGCCACTTCGTCCCCAACCTCACGGTCGGTCCGCTGGTGGTCAACGCGCTTCGCGCTCGCCTCACCCTGCCTTTCGACGTCCATCTGATGATCGATCACCCGGTCGACTACGCGCCCCGGTTCGACGTCCGACCGGACGATTCGATCATCTTCCACGTCGAGACGACCGACGACCCACGGGAGGTGATCCGGGCCGTCCGCGCGATCCCGGCTCGGGTCGGCGTCACCCTTCGTCCCGGGACCCCGCTCGAACGCGTCGATCCGTATCTGGACGATGTCTCTCTCATCCTGGTGATGAGCGTCGAACCCGGATTCGGAGGCCAGGCGTTCCTCCCCGACGCGATCGACCGGATCCGGGCGCTTCGCGACAGGATCGGTGAGCGGTCGATCGAGATCGCCGTGGACGGCGGAATCCATCCCGGCAACGTCCGATCGGTCGTCGACGCCGGCGCGGACATCGTGATCGCCGGATCGGCGATCTTCGGCCAACCCGACCCGCCCGCCGCGGCCGCGGCCCTCCGCGAGGCGGCGACCGGATGATGGACGCCGGATGGATGCGGCTGGCCCTCGAGCTGGCCGCGTTCGGCGAGGGCGACGTCCATCCGAATCCGCTCGTCGGGGCGGTCGCCGTCAAGGACGAAAGCGCGATCGGTCGCGGGTATCACCGCCGATTCGGCGGACCCCACGCCGAGGTCTTCGCCCTCGATGAGGCGGGCGAGGCGGCGCGCGACGCCACCCTATACGTCACGCTCGAGCCGTGCTGCCACCACGGGAAGACGCCGCCGTGCACCGATCGGATCCTCGCGTCCGAGGTCCGTCGCGTCGTCATCGCCGCGCGCGATCCGAATCCGGAGGTCGACGGCGGGGGGATCGCCTGTCTTCGCGGCGCGGGGATCGAAGTGACCGAGGGCGTCCTGCAGGAGGAAGCCGAGCGGCAGAACGAGATCTTCTTCACCTACGTGCGGCACCGACGACCGTTCGTCCAGCTGAAGCTCGCTGTCTCCCTCGACGGCCGGATCGCGGCCAAGACCGGCGATTCGCAGTGGATTTCGTCCGAGGCCTCGCGGACCGAGGCGCATCGGCTCCGCCGGAGGTTCATGTCCGCCCTCGTCGGCGTGCAGACCGTCCTCAACGACGATCCCCTCCTGACGGTTCGCCGCGTCGTCGGGCCGGATCCCGTTCCCGTCGTCCTCGACCGGCGCGGCCGCACCCCCCCGACGGCTCGCCTCCTCGATGCGCATCCGTCACCGATCGTCGCCACGGCGACCATGCCCGCCGACCTGGAAGGGCGACTCCGTGCCCGCGGTGCCCGCGTCTGGCGACTCGCGGACGGCGCGGGCGGGATCGATCTTCCCCACCTGCTGGCCGACCTCTACGAGGACGGCATCGATTCGGTGCTGATCGAGGGAGGCGGCGAGACCGCGGCGGCCTTTCTGAACGCCGGACGGGTCGACAAGGTGTCGCTGTTCATCGCCCCGATCCTCATCGGAGGCCGCGGCGCCGTGCCCGCCGTCGGCGGCGCCGGCGTCGAGCGCGTGGCCGACGCGCTCCGTCTCGACCGCGTCACCGCCGAGTGGCTCGGCCCGGACCTCCTTTACACCGGCTATCCGGTGAACCGCACATAACCGCTCGCCCGGGTAGCTTGGGAGTTCGCTGCAAGCAGCGAACTCCTGTCCTCGGTTTCACAGGTTCTCACCCGGCGAGTCCAAAGCAAACGAGGCGGCATAGGCTGCCGCCACGTCACCCACGGCATGTTCCGCCCGAGGGGCGGAACTGCCACCTGCTTGCCGCAAAGCGGCAAGCAGGCAGGCGATATGCAGGGCGGGAACTCAGCTCGATCGGCGGCGCTGAGTTCCTTGGGAGTTTGATGCAAGCATCAAACTCCTGTCCTACAAACGCAGGTCCTCGCCTTGCGCGGTCCACCACAGGAAAGGGGAGCAGTCTAGCTGCTCCCCTTTCCTGTGGGCGATGCAGGGCGCCTACCTAGGCTTCGCCCGGGTAGCTTGGGAGTTTGATGCAAGCATCAAACTCCTGTCCTCGGTTTCACAGGTTCTCACCCCGCATCTGCAGCCCAAAGGAAAGGGGACAGCATGCGCTGTCCCCTTTCCTTTGGGCGATGCAGGGCTCGAACCTGCGACCTTTCGGATGTGACCCGAACGCTCTCCCAGCTGAGCTAATCGCCCTCATCCACTCCGTGCTTGACGCGGAGTGGGCACATTGTATCACGACTCCTCGCCGAATGGGAGAAGCCCGCCAACCAGCTCCGCTGGTCCATCCCACCGGGAGTTTCGCCAATCGGGTGAAACTCCCCCGTGTCGCGGCCGTCAAGGCCGCGACACGCAAACCGCCACGCATGATGCAGCGCACAGCGCTGTGTCACGCATCGAACTTCGCGTTCTCGAGCATGTCGGCCAGACTCTCGCCCTGCCGCTTTCGGGTGATCTCCACCAAACCGAGCGCGGTCATGTCGACGAAGTCGGCCGAGACGCGGTCGTTTCTCAGCTCCTCCTTCACCTTCTCGATCACCCGGTTGACGTCCTTGGAGTTCTCCATGTCGACGAAGTCGACGATGATGATCCCGCTGATCTGACGGAGCCGGAGCTGTCGGGCGATCTCCTTCGCCGCTTCCAGGTTCGTATTGAGGATCGCGGCGTGCTGGTTCCGATGACGGACGTCGCCGCCGGTGTTGACGTCGATCGCGATCAGCGCCTCCGTCTCGTCGATCACGAGCGAGCCGCCGCCGGCGAGCGGGACCCGCCGAGACAGGCTCTTCTGGATCTGTTCGTCGATGCCGTGCTTCGCGAACAGCCCCTCCTTCCCGTCGTGCGTGCGGATCCGATCCTTGTAGCTCGACATCTTCATGTAGTCGAGGAACGACAGGATCTTCTCGCGGAAGAACGGAGAATCGACGACGACCGCCTCCGTGTCGGGATCGAGGCGATCCCGAAGGATCATCTGGACCAGTCCCATCCCCTTGTACAACAGGCGCGGCTTCGCCGCTTTCTCCGCCGCCGCCTTCACGCCGTCCCATGTCTCGACGAGGAGCCTGAAATCCCGCTCGAGATCCTCTTCGGTCGCCCACTTCGACGCCGTCCGCGCGATCATCCCCTCGTGCGGCCGCCTCAGCGCCCGCGCGATCTTGCGGATCCGCCGCTGATCCCGAACGTCCTCGATCCGCCGCGACACGCCGAGCCGCTCCTCGTTCGGAAGGTAGACCCAAAACCGGCCGGGGAGGCTGATCTTCGTCGTCCCTTGCGGGTTCTTGTTGCCGATCCCTTCGCGGCGGACCTGGAGCGTGAGCATCTCCCCCTGCCGGAGGATCTTGGTGATCGGGACGTCGCTCTGCCACGGCTTGACGCCCGAGCGATCGAGGAGGCGATCGTTCAGCTCGTTTCGCGACAGGAACAGGCTTCGGCGTTCCCCGATGTCGACGAACGCGGAGCCCAGGCCGGGCAGCACGTCCTCCACGCGCCCTCTGTAGATGTTGCCGACCAGCTTCTCCTGCGAGGGGTGCCCGTAGTAGATCTCCATCAGACGATCCCCTTCGAGGAGGGCGACGCGGGTGCGTTTCTCGTCCTGGTCGGCCCCGTCGACCGAAATCAAGATTCGTTTTGCAACGATGGTGACACCTTCTTTCCCTCATCGAGTCGCTCTAGGAATTGCGCATACTCCCTTCCGTCCCGCGGGTCGACGAGCCGCGGTGCGATCTCCACCAGCGGCACCAGCACGAACCGGCGCTCGTGCATCCTCGGGTGCGGTATCGTCAACCGATCGTCCTCGATCACCCGATCGCCGTAGAGGAGGACGTCGATGTCGAGGGGCCTCGGCCCGAAGCGCACCCCGGTGGGCTCCCGGCCGAAGAGACGCTCGATCCGCTTGCACTCCTCCAACAGCGTGTGGGGATCCAGAGACGTCCTCCCGCGGATCACCTGATTGAGGTACCACGGTTGGTCCTCGAATCCGACCGGTTCCGTCTCGTAGACGGAGGAACGGATCTCCACGGTCACGCCGCTCCGCTCGAGCTCGGCAACGCCTCCGGCGATCCGGCCGCGTCGGTCTCCGACGTTCGAGCCGAGGCCGAGGAAGACGACCGTCCCGTTCACCGTCTCCTCCGCGTGACCTCGGCGACGGTCCGATCGACGTCGGAGAGCCCCGGCGGGGTCAGCTTCGACACCCGGACGGTGACCGAGGAGATCGCGCTGTACTCGGCGAGCAGCGCGCTCGCGATCGCGCCGGCGAATGACTCGATGAGGTTGAACGTCTGCCGGTCGTTGATCCCGCGAACGACGTCGCCGATGCCCCGATAGTCGATCGTGTCTTCCAGTTCGTCCGTCTCGACGGCGACGACGGAGGCGCATTCGAGGTCGACGTCGACCTCGAAGCGGTTCCCGTGCTCGCGCTCCTCGGGGCGGACACCGTGGTGCCCGGTCAGGTGAATTCCCGACAGGCGCAATCGCAGCTCGGAGATCGGATGCTCCCGCGGACCTTCGCTCCCCAGCTCGCTTCGGGGTTCCACACTCCCGTCCTGTCGCCTTGGGCGATGAGGGATCGTCAAGAAGCAGCGGATGATCGGCCGTTCACGGCTCCGTCACCCGAATCGACGGGCACACCGTGGCAATCGCCATCGTAGCGGAGCCCGTCCCGCCATGCTCGCATGCAAACCGTCGGACCGAGGCGCGGACGCGCCTTCGGGTCCATCGAGCGATCACGCGTTACCCCTTGACCGATTCCTCTTTCGCCAGTTCCGCCAGCGCGGCGAACGTCGGAGCGTCCTGCACGGCGATGTCCGCGAGAATCTTCCGGTTGAGCGCGATCCCCTTCCGCTCTAGACCCCCGACGAACGCCGAATACGAGATTCCGTTCCGTTTTGCGGCGGCGCTGATTCGGGTGATCCACAGCCGACGAAAATCGCGCTTACGACGTCGCCGATCGACGTAGCTGTTCCGCAGGGCCTTCATCACGGCCTGTTTGGCGATGCGGTGCGACGTCCCGCGCTTGCCCTTGTATCCCTTGGCGAGAGCCATGATCTTCTTCCGGCTCTCTTTTCGCTTGCTCCCTCCACGTGCTCGTGGCATGACCTTCTCCTTGTCGGCCGCGGGGCTACTTCCCGATCATCCGCGTGATCGTCTTCTCCTGCCCCCCGGACAGCTCCTTCCCGCGGCGCGCTTGACGGATCGACTTCGATCGCTTCTTCATGTTCTTGTGGAAGTAGTTCGACATGTGGTGGAACAGCTTCCCGCGCTTCGAACGCTTGAACCGCTTCTTCGCCGCCGAGTGTGTCTTCTGCTTCGGCACGTCATCCCCTCCTACGTTGCCGTCTCATTTCTGCTGGGTGGGGACCAACATCATCTGCAGGATCTTCCCCCGGGCCGTCGGGTGGCCCTCCACCCGAGCGAGGTCGCTCACTTCCTCCTCGACCCGCTTCAGCAGGTCGCGTCCCCGCGACGCGTGGACGATCTCGCGTCCGCGGAAGAAGATGCTGACCCGCACGAAGTCCCCTTTCTCGAGGAAGCTACGAGCCCGGTTCAGCTTCGTCTGAAAATCGTGCTCGCCGATCTTGATCGTGAACTTGACCTCTTTGAGCTTGGAGCGCCGCTTCCCCTTCCGCTCCCGCTTCTCCTGTTGATAGTGGTACTTGCCGTAGTCCACGATCTTGCACACGGGAGGATTCGCCTGCGGCGCCACCTCGACCAGATCGAGCCCCTTCTCGCTCGCAAGCGCTCGCGCTTGCTCCGTCGCCATAACGCCCAGGTTCTCCCCGGTGTCGTCCACGACGCGGACCTCCGGTGCGCGGATCCGGTCGTTGACGCGCATTCGTCTGCTGTCGATCCTAACCTCCTGTCGCTATGTGCTTCGGACCCCGGTTCGCTTCCGGTTCCGATACAGTCCGTGCTTCGCGATGTAGGCCGCAACCTCCGGCGGAACCCACTCGCCGATCTCCTCACCCCGCGCGACCTTCTCCCTCAACCAAGAGGACGACAGATCGACCTCCTCCATCCGGAGGGGGTGAATCTCCGCCGCGCCGAACGGCGCCGCGTCGAACGCCTCTCCAGAGACCCCCTCCCGCGGCGCAATCACGAAGGGCACACTCCGAAGGAGCGCCTCCGGCTCCCTCCACGAGGTGATGTCCAACAGGCGATCCGCCCCGACGATGAAGCAGACCCCTTGGCCGCAATCATCCTTCAAAGCTCGGATCGTGTCAATGGTGTAGGACGGACCCTCGCGATCGATCTCGATCCGTGAGATCTCGAACTTCGCGTACCGCTCGATCGCGTCGCGCACCATTCGGTACCGGTCCTCGCCGGTGATCCCTCGCAGCGGGCCCTTGTGCGGCGGGATCCCGTTCGGGATGAACAGGACCTTGGACAGCTCGCACTGCTCCAGCGCCACGCGGGCCACCCGGATGTGCGCGTCGTGAAGAGGGTTGAACGTCCCCCCGAACAGCCCCACGCTACCCTTCAAGCTCAAACTCGGCCTCCCCGATCCGCACCGTGTCGCCGGCGCTGAACCCTCGCTTGCGCAGCTCCCTCATCACGCCCATCCGCTCCAGCCGATCGCTCAGGTACTCCATCGCGTCGCGGCTGTCGAGGACGAGCTTCCGCACCAGCGTCTCGACCTCCGCGCCGGAGACGACGAACCCCTCGGCGTCCCGATCGACGCGGAACCCCGTCTCCCCGTGGAAACGATACACCTTCCTGCGAACCGGAAGCGCCACCGCTTCGTCGGCGTCGGTCTTCAGCCGCTCCAGCTCGCGGTACGTACGGTGGACGAGGTCCCGCAGGCCCGCCCTCGTTGCGACGGAGATCGGATGGACTTCGATCCCCTCGGCCCGGAAGCGATCCAGCGCGGCCGCCACGTCCCCGTCGCCGATCAGATCGATCTTGTTCCCGACCACGATCTGCGGCCGCTCGGCCAACTCCGGATTGAACGCGGCGAGCTCTTCGTTGATCCGTCGGTGGTCCTCCACCGGGTCCCGCCCGTCCAGCGCCGCGAGATCGACCATGTGGACGAACAGCCGCGTCCGCTCGACGTGCCGGAGGAAGCGGTCGCCCAGGCCCTTCCCCTCGTGCGCCCCCTCGATCAACCCCGGGATGTCGACGGCGACGAACTGGTGCAGACCGTCGACGTCGACGACGCCCAGGTTCGGCGTGATCGTCGTGAACGGGTAGTCGGCGACCTTCGCCTTGACCCCCGAGATCGCCGAGATGAGGCTCGATTTGCCGACGTTCGGACAGCCGATGATCCCCACGTCGGCGATCAGCCTCAGCTCGAGCCTCAACGTCCGCGCCTCGCCCGGGAGCCCGCGCTCGCAGATCCGCGGCGCCTGCCGCGTCGACGTGACGAAGCTGCCGTTGCCTCGGCCGCCTTCCCCTCCCCGTGCGACCACGATCTCGTCGCCCGAGCGGGCCAGATCGGAGGCCGTCTCTCCCGTCTCCGGATCTACGACCAGGGTGCCGACGGGAACGAGCACGACCCGGTCCTCGCCGCGCGCCCCCTGACGGGCGTTCCGCGCCCCGTTCATTCCGTCCTCCGCGGCGAACAACGGCCCGCGTCGAAACGGGGACAGCGTCGACAGGCCCGGCGACGCTCGAAGGACCACCGCCCCGCCCGGACCGCCGCTTCCGCCGTCCGGGCCGCCACGGGGGTTGTGCCGGTTGGAAACGAAATGGATCACCCCGCTTCCGCCGCAACCGCCGCGAACGCGGATGGTCGCCTCATCGATGAACATGCACGCAAGTCGGGATGATCCGTGACGGGCTATTCCTCACGGGATGAAAGCACATTGACGTACTTCTTGCCCCGGTCCTCGAAATGGACGTACCCCGGGGCGGTGGCGAAGAGGGTGAAGTCGCGGCCGAGACCGACGTTCCTTCCGGGCATGAACACCGTGCCCCGCTGCCGAACGATGATCGTCCCCGCGTTCACCCATTCCCCACCGTATCGCTTCACGCCCAGCCGCTTGCCCGGGCTGTCGTGAACGTTCTGCGTCGATCCGGTGCTCGTCTTGTGCGCCATTCCTTCTCCTTGTCAGACCTCGATCCCGACCGTCGCCTCCTGGACGACGAGATCGGACGGGTATTCCCTCTCCAGCATCCTCAGACCGATGATGAGCGTCTCGAGGACCGCGTCGATCTCCCGATCCAGATGCGTGTCGCTCCGGTCGATCGTGAGGTTTCCCCCGAACTCATCGCCGACGGCGACCGGCACGTGCAGGTACTCCGAAAGCGACGCCGACGCCGCCTGCAGGAAGTGACCGGCGCTCGCCCCGGCCGCGGTCGAAGGGCCCACGTCCCGCAGCGTCAGGCCGACGATCCTTCCGCGATCGTCTCGATGGATCAGTGCTTCTCCCACGTCGCTACTACCTTTCGATCGCCGTGATCGCCGTCGCCATGAACGGCTGCCGATGGCCCGACTTCCGGCGATACCCCTTCTTGCTCTTGTACTTGTAGACGATGACCTTCGGCCCCTTGTCGTCCCGGCGAACTTCGCCCTTCACGACGACGTTCTCCAAGTACGGCGTGCCGACACGGACCTTGCCGTCCTCCACGAGGAGAAGGACCCGATCGAAGTCGACCGTCTGGCCGACCTCGACGCCGTCGAGCCGCTCGTGCTCGAGCACCGTCCCCTCTTCCACCCGATATTGCTTTCCGCCGGTCTCAATCACCGCATACATGATTCGACACCCCAGTTCACGCCAGATTCTAGCCTTCGTTTTGGACCATTTCAACAGCGCTAGGCAACGGGAGTTCCCGGCTCGACGGGGCGATCCGGGACGAGGAGGGAAAGCGCCTCTCCCTCCGCGGCGAGGAGCATGCACTCGGAGCGAAGCCCGCGGACCGTCCGCGGCTCCAGGTTCGCCACCACGACGATCGCGCGCCCCACGAGCTCCTCGGCGGTGTAGCTTCCCTTGATCCCGGCGACGCAATCCCGCGTCTCATCGCCCAGATCGACCGACAGCCTGAGAAGCCGGTCGGCCCCTTCCACGTCGGCCGCCGACCGGATCACGCCGACGCGCAGATCGAGCCGCTCGAAGTCCCCGAACGGAATCGCATCGCGCGCCGCCGGGCCTCCTTCCGGCCGCTTCGTCCCCTCCACCCGCTCGCGCATCTCGTCCACCTCGATTCGTTCCAGCAACACCCGATCCGCGCCGACCGTTCGACCGCGAAGGCCGCTTTCTACATCGTCCCACGACGGCTCTTCGATTCCCATCACCGCGAGGAACCGCCCGGCGAAGCCCGGCAGGAACGGGAGCAGCAGCGCCGCCATCCCCTTCACCAGGTGAAGCGCGCCGGCCACCGCACCGGCATCGGAGGTCTTCCACGGCTTCTTCCGTTGGAAGTACTCGTTCCCGAAGACGGCCAGGTCGCAGACGGCACGCAGAGCCTGACCGAGGAGAGCCTCGTCGAACGCCTTGACGTAGGCCGCGATCCCTTCGCGGAGCCGATCGACGACCTCCGGGTCCGGATCGACGTCCGGAACGGTCCGATCGAACTGCATCTGCGTGAGCGAGAGGACCCGGTTCATCAGGTTCGCGACGTTGGAGATCAGCACGCCGTTGATCGCCTTCTCCAGCTCCTCCCACGAGAAGTTCGTGTCCCGCCCCTCCGGACGGTTGTAGAGGAGGTAGAACCGCCACAGCTCCCCGTCCATCACCTCGAGCGCGTCGTCGCCGTACAGCCCGACCCCGCGGCTCTTGGAGAAGCTCTCGCCGCCGATCCAGTTGAGGTACTCCGTCGCGGCGATCTGATCGGGAAGGTGATACCCTTGCCCGGAGGCGATCAGCTGGCCGGGGAAGATCAGGGTGTGGAACGCGATGTTGTCCTTGCCGAGCGTGTAGATCTGATGCACGTCGTCGCCGAACCAGAAGTCCTTCCATCGCTCGTCCCCGCCGAACTGCTCGACCACGGCCGAGACGTAGCCCAACGCCGCTTCCCCCCAGACGTAGATGACCTTCCCCTCCGCCCCGTCGAACGGGGCGGGGATCCCCCAGTCGATGTCTCGCGTCATCGCCCGCGGCCGGAGACCCTCGTCGATCATCTGCTGCGTGTATCGGCGGACGTTCCCCTGGAAGCCGCGCGAGTCGACGTACGCCCGAAGCGGCTTCGAGAGCCTCTCGAGGTCGAGGTACCAGTGCTTCGTCTCGCGGAATTCGACCTCGCTCCCGCCGCAGAAGTTGCACCGCGGCGCGATGAGCTCCTCCGGCTCGAGGATGCTCCCGCAGGCGTCGCACTGGTTCCCGAGCGCGTTCGGCGAGCCGCACCGCGGGCAGGTGCCGGAGATGAACCGATCGGCGAGGAACTTCCCGCAGTTCCGACAGAACGCCCGCTGCTCGACCTTCGTGCAGATGTAGCCGTTCCCCTCCATCTGGAGGTAGATCTCGCGGACGAACCGCTTGTGCGTCTCGTTCTCGGTCGTCGTGTAGTTATCGAATTCGATCCGGAATCCCTTGAGGATCTCCACGATCCGCTCGTGGTTCCGCTGCGCCAGCTCCGCCGGGGTGATCCCCTGTCGCTGCGCTTCGTATTCGACCCGGGTCCCGTGCGCGTCGGAGCCGGACACGTAGAGGACGTCCGCGCCGCGAAGCCGGTGGTACCGCGCGAACACGTCGCCGGAAAGGAGCGAGCTGACGAGATTCCCCAGATGGGGAACGCCCGACGCGTACGGCCACGCGCTGCAAACGAGAACCCTCGGCTTGTCCATCGACGATCCACTCACAGAAACGGGATATGCGCCGGATTATACCGCCCGGCGATACCCGAACCAACGACGAATCCAATCCACGATCGACGGCCGCTACCGGTTGCGGGGACGAGCCGGATCGGGTATCCATCGGTCCGATGGACCGGAGAGCATCGTCACGGCACCGGGCGGAATCGATCCGCGTTACGCTCAAGCTGTTCGGAGGACTGCGAAGGCTGCGGGGTTCCTCCTTCGAAGAGCGGTCGGTCGCCGCGGACAGCACCGTCGAGGACCTCTGGGCCGGACTGGAACGCGAGGCTCCCGAGCTCGTCAAGAGGCTGCGGGACGGCGTCGCCCGGGGGTATCTTCACGTCCTCCTCAACGGACGGAACGTCGTCTTCCTCGACGGCCCCGAGACGCGTCTGCGCGACGGAGACACCGTGGCGGTCCTCCCCCCGATCGGAGGCGGCTAGTCACGTCTCAGAAGTCGATCGCGAAGGTCAGGTCGAGCAGCAGGCTGCTGTAGATCTCGCCGGCCGAGTCCGTCCCCCCGAGATACGAGACCCCCAACGACCCGCTCCACGTCGGAGAGAAGGCGGCGTTCAGCCGTCCGGTCGTGGTCGCGTCGATGTCCGGTTGGTCGCCGGTGAGCCGGTAGCTCACGTCCGTTTCGACGCGCAGATCGAGCGCCGGATACCCCGCTTCATTCCTCCAGCCGCCCATCCACGCCTGAAGGTCGAGGCGGTACACGTTCTCGAGCGTCGCGGCGATCTGTCGGTCTTCCGACGGCCCCTTGCTCGTCAGCGTGAACGACAGCTCCTCGTGGTGGACCGTCCCGGGCGACCAGGTCATCCGGCCCGAGAGGGAATGGCCGATCGTCTCTTGACGCTCCCCTTTGTAGACCGCGACCTGCCGGTCGATCGAGTACGAGAGCGACGGGCGGAGCGCCTCGATCCCCGAATAGGAAGCGGTCAGCGTGGCCTTCTCGTTCTCGCGCACGACCGGCTCGCCGATCCCGGTCAGCCCCCCCCGCAACGACCCCTGGATCGACAGATCGCCCTTCCGTGCGCGGGCCGCCAATCGGCCGTTGACGTCGAGAGAGGACTCGTCGCTCGTGGCGCCGAACGTCGCCCCCGGGGTGACCTGCCACCCGGAGAGCTCGAGCGGGGCGACGTCGACGTCGAACTCCAGCTCGTGATCGCGGCTGCCGATCCCGCCCGGGACCTCCCGTCTCCAACCGAGCGTGTAGTCGACCGCTAAGTCGGCCACCTCGCCGGTTCCGGTCCATCCGGTCCGGAACGTCAGCCGCTCGGTGCCGCTCCACTCCCCTCCGTCCACTCGGATCGGTCGCTGCCAATCCACCTGCGCCGACCACGAAGGGAGGATCGTCCCGTCGGCGTTCAGAGACAGGCTCGTGTCGCGGCGCGGTTCCCCCTGGGTGTAGCTCCACGTGTACCCGTCGCTCCACGAGATGCCCAGATCGAGCCGCTCGGCGAAGAATCGATCGCGGAGGGAGAACCGGTAGGAGGTGTAGGTCGACTCCGGCCCCTCGTGGCCGGTCTCGTCGTTCGACGCCGCCTGATGGGCACCGAACGTGAGGACCGGTCCGAACGTCCATCGCAGCGACAGATCGTTCACCATGCGGCTCTCGGGGTCCTCGCTCGTCCGGCCGGAGATGTCGTACCCGTGGGAGAACGACACGTCGGCTTCGTCGCTGAGCTCCCACGTCGCGGCGAGATCCCAGCCGGTCGAGTCGCTCCGACCGAGGTTCCCGATCGATCGATACGAAGGCGAGACGTTCTCGAACCGTCCCGACAGCGTGAACCCGTCGGCGGTGTGCCGGAACGACGCCTGTTCGACGAACCCCTCCCACGTGTGCTCCTCGGCGGCGGCGTCGACGAAGCCGAACGGATCGCGCCCGGCGATTCCGGTCTCGCTCGGTCCGTAGGCGGCGATCTGCTCGGCGTACGCCCGGATCGTCAGCTCGTACTCGGCGTTCGCTCGGCTGCCGATCCAGAGCGTCCCGCCGTCACCTTCGAGCGCCGTAACCGGCACGTCGGCGAGAACGACGGCGCCGGCCGTCGCGTCGATCAGCTCCCCGTCGGTCCCGTAGAAGACCGATCCGCCGAAGACCTCGACGGCGTGGACCGGCTCCCCCACGACCAGCCAGCCGGTCCCGATTCCGTCGCGGTAGCTGCGAAGCCCGCGGCTCGACGCGACGTAGAGCGTCCCGTCGGAGAGGGAGAGGTCGCGGACGTCGATGCCGGCGCTTCCCTCCATCCGCTGCCACTCCTCGGTGACGAGGGAGTACCGGTACAGACCGTCTTCCGTTCCGACGAACAGCGCCTCCCCGTCGCCGGCCAGCGCGGTGACCGCGCCGAGATCGACGTCTTCGAACCGTGTCCAACCCTCCGTTTCCTCGATCTGGTCGACGGCGACGGAAACCAGACCACCGTCGGTGCCGACCCACAGCACGCCGTCGGCGAAGAACAGCGCGGTGACCGAGGCATCCGGGAGGCCCTCATCCTCGGCGGCGTAGTAGTTGGACCAGTTCCCGATGCGGTCGAGCGGCGAGCGCCCCTCGAGCGCGACGACCGTCAGCCCGGAATTCGTCCCGAGAAAGAGGGTCTCGTCCCCGATCGCGATCGCGCGGACCGATCTTCCGGCCAGCCCGTGAGTCGTTCCGTAGTGGAGCCACTCGTCGGCCCGCTTCACCGTCAGCCCGCTCCGGTGGCCGAAGAAGACGTACTCCTCGGTCGCCGCGATCGCCGCGATCTCGTTCGGCCGGTGGATTCGCGCGTTGTCGTCGAACGGGAATCGGTCGTTGCTGTAGGCGACGAGGAAGTCGCCGCTGAAATCGTCGCGCGAGATCGTCCCCGAGACGCCCGCGACGGTGTGCCGATTCGGCATCGTCCGGACGCTCTCCGGATCGGTGACCGATCCAGGGTCCTCCGCCGACCGGAGCAGGCTCGCCTCGATCGTCAGGTGCTCGGAGACCGGCCAATCGAGGGTCAATCCGTAGAAGTACGTCGCGTAGTCGGTCGCGCTCCCGAAGATCCCGCCGGCGAACCGCTCGTAGTCGATGCGGATCACGTCCGTCTCGTCGACCTCGATCAGCAGGACGAGCATGCCGATCTCGTAGTCGATCATGTAGTCGACGTCGCGCTCGAGCGGCGCGTCGTTTACGGAGACGCGGTCGCTCCCCGGGATGATCGACAGTCCGAGCATGAACACGCCGCCGGTGACCGTGTAGTCGAACGCCACGCGAAAGGCGCTCTCGTCGGTGAAGAACCCGCCCGGGAAGTCGACCTCGAGGATCCCGGCGTCGGAGAAGACCTCCATCTCGTACTCGGCGTACGCGGGGTCGGTGATCGGCTCGAACGTCGCGCCGTCGGGGCTGACCTCGACGAGGACCGAGCCGTCCACCAAGCCCTCGCGGCCCAGATCGTAGAACCGTCGTCGAACGGCGTCGAGGATCGGATGCACCTCGTCGTCCACCGAGACGCGGACGTGTTCCGCGACGGCCTCCAGGAAGCCGAGCTCGTACGCGGTGCCTCGGCTGAACGGGTACTCCTCGGCGTCCTCCCCGGTGAGGTCGTTCTCCTCGTTGTACAGGTCGATCGCCGCCTCCAGCCGATTGCGAACGAGGTCGATCGCGTCCTCGCTGAGGAGGAGGGTCTGCTCCTCGTCCCCGATCACCCGATGCTCCCACTCCTCCAGCGCGAACGACCCTTCCTCGGCCAGCACGTCGGCCAGATAGGCGAGCCCGTACTGGAAGAGGACGGTTCGCAGCCCCTTCGACGCGTCGAAGGAGAGCCGGACGTCGCTGAACTCCTCGACGTAGAAGACGGTCAGCGGGTACGCATACAGGCCGTCGATCCCACGCCTGTACGGCCGGGGCCGCGGCGGCTCGTCCGTCGAGTAGGCGGAGTACGTGACCTCGTCGTGCGCCTTTTCCCCGACGAACGTCTTCGATTCGGAGACCCCCTCGAGCTTCGACGCGACGCCGGTCAGCACGGCGTCGCCGAAGGTGTACTCGAGCCGCAGCCCCTTCATCTTCTTGCCGTACGCCGTCAGTCCGCTGGCGCCCTCCGCGAAGAAGTCCCCGAGGACGCCGTCGAGCCGTTCCGTGTCGAGGCGGATCGCCAGCGATTGGAGGCCCTCCGCCTGCTGGTCGTCGAAGTGGACCTCGACCGAGAGGATCGACAGCGCCTCCCCGCTGATGTCGACCGCCAGCGTCTGATCGAGCGTCAGCTGGCCCGCGGCCAGCCCGGACGCCGCGAGACCGACCGCGTCACCGAACCCCCACTGAAGGGTCCACGTCTTCCGTCCGTCGAGCTGCACGGAATAGGACTCGTCCTCCTGCCCCTGCCCGGAAAGACCGATCGCGACGAGCACGAGGAAGCAGACGAAGAGGCACGGGACGAACCGGGTCACCTTTGACAGCACGATGGATGGCGCCCCCCTCTTCAGAATCGGAATGTGAACGATACCCGATGGCTGTCGCCCAGGTCGTTTCGCATCGCGTACGCCCAGTCGAACTGCAGGCTCGCGAACCGGACGGACAGCCCGAACGTCGGCCCTCCACCGTCGAACCCGACCCGCGCGCCGAGGCCGCCGATCCACGCCTCCAGGCCGGCCGCGAGGCGCGGCGACGGAGAGAAGAGCCCGGCCGCCTCGAACGAGGCGCTCCACAGGACGTCCGCCGTGGGGGAGAGCGTGATCGCCGCGCCGAGGCGGAGCGACGGATCCCACGCCTCTTCGGCGCCGCCGTCGTAGACGACCGGCCCGGACAACGCCCCCTCAAACATCAGGCCGACTCGGATCGAGTCGAGGGCGACCAGGATCGCCGGGTCGACGGACCAGCCCGTCCCGTCCGTCGGGGAGGAAACGCGGAGGAGCCGCCCGCGGACGCCAAGCGAGACCGGGCCGATCGGAACGCCGAGCGATGCGACGACCCCTTGGCTCGCGTAGCGGAACGATCCGGCGTCCGTTGGGATCGCCCCCGAGTCGAGCAGGAACGCGTTCACGCCGAAGTACGGCATCGCGAAGCCGACGACGCCGTGGACGACTCCACCGAAGCCGCTCGCGAGAAGCGACGTGATCCCGATCCCCTCGTACCGACCGAGGGCCGCCGGGTTGTACAGGACGGCCCCCTCGTCGTCGACCAGCGCCAGGAACGCGCCGCCCATCCCGAGCCCTCTTCCAGACGAGCCGAGGGAGAAGATCGCCCCGACGCCCTCGTACGCCCCGACCGGGAGCGCGAGCGCCCCGGCCATCGCGCACACGATCAAAACCCTCAGCCATCGCGTCATCGGGCGATCACCAGCCTTCCCACCTCGGACGTCCCGCGGTCGGTCACCAGGACGTAGAGGTACAGGCCCGACGCGAGCGTCTCCCCGCGGTCGGAACGCAGATTCCACGCGACGCTCCCCTCGAGAGGATCGACCGCCACGTCGTAAACGAGGGCGCCGGCGACGTCGTAGATCCGGAGCGTCGCCGTCGTCGTCCCGCTCGGCACGGAGTACGTGAACTGCGCGATGCCGCTCACCGGGTTCGCCGCGAGGACGATCACCGGAGCCTCCGTCGGCGGAGGCGGCTGAGGACCGGACGCGATGACCTCCTGCACCGCCGCGGCCGCGTCGAGCTTCCCCCATCCCCACACCGGGTTCGGCACCGAGCCGGTGCGGCCGTCCTGCGTCGCCGTCGACGTCAGGACGTCGCGGACGTCCGCCGGGGTCAGATCCGGGTCGACCGCGAACATCAGGGCGATCGTACCGGAGACGTGCGGCGCCGCCATGCTCGTGCCCAGCTCCATCGTGTGCACGCCGTCCGGATGGAGGAACGTCGACTGCCAACCGGCGTCCTCGGAGAGCGCGGCGCAGATCCACGCGCCCGGCGCGGCGACCTCCGGCTTCACCCGACCGTCCCGCGTCGGCCCCCGGCTGGAGAAGGACGCCACCGTCCCGACCGTGTACTGCGACGTGTAGTCCTGATCCCCGCCCTGGGAGAGCCACGTCGCCTTCGTCGTATACGCTCCTACGGTGATGACGTTGTCCGCGTTCCCGGGCTCGTCGATCGTCGATGCCGAGTCTCCGCCGGCCAGCGTCGCCGTCCCGCTCGTGACCCAGGCGTCGAACCGTCCCCCGCCGCCCGCGTCGCTGACCGAGATTCGCCAGGGCGTGAAGGAGCCCAACCCGTAGATCCGGACGAACGCCTCGTTGTCCCCGTTGTTCGGGTTAACGCCGGCCCACGCGTTGTCGACCCGCACGATCCCCGCCGGGGTGACGACGGCGCCGGTCTCCGTGCCCCACGGGACGACGATCGGGTCCTCGCCGGGCGGCGTGACGGCCACGGTAAACCGGGACGCGCCCGGATACCAAACGCTCAGCTCGACCTCGGTGTCGCTCGGATCGATCTCGTACGACATCGAACCGCCGTACAACGTGGACGCGGCGTGGATCTCTTGGGCTCCCTCGTTGCCGGCGGAGACGACGATCGCCCGGCCCGGTCGATCCGCCAGCTCGTCGAGCCCCTGTTCGAACAGGCTCGTTCCGTCGTGCGGCCCCTCGTGTCCCCCCAGGCTCAGGTTGACCACCGCCGGAAGGCCGAGGAAGTCGGCGGTGTCGAAGACGTACTCCACGCCGTGCAGGATGTCCGAGGTGAAGAACGTCGTCTTGACCACGATCAGCGAGGCTCCCGGAGCGACGCCGACGAAACCGTACGCGGACGCCGACCCGTCTCCCGCGGCGATGCCCATGACGTGGGTTCCGTGCCCGTCGAGATCCGACTGCCGAACGGTCCCCGCGTCCGCGCCGTACCCCCCGACCAGATCGGCCTCGATCTCCTCCTGCGAGTATCGGATGCCGAACATCCCGAACGTCTGATCCCAGATCGCCAGAATCCGCGACGACTCCTCGAACCCGTCGCCGTTCGCGTCGTAGCGGAAGTCGAGGTGCGAGTAGTCGATCCCGGTGTCCACGGCCGCGACGATCACGCCATCGCCGAGCACCGCCGGGCTCAGGCCGTGCACCTCGTCGGCCCCGATCGCGGGAACGCTGACGTCGAGATGCGGCCTCGCCTTCCACGCCGGCTCGACGTAGACGACGTCCGCCTCCTCGAGGAGGCGCGTCAACTCGAGCGGAGTGACGTCCACGGTCACGATGCTCCCGGTGCACCCGAGAACGGGAAGTCCGGCGAAGCTCCGCCCGGCGAACGGGCGCGCCAGCTTCACGAGGACGCCGAGCCGTGCTTCCCCCGTCTCCGGCGACACGCTCACCTCGTATCGGTCGGCGTCGAAGTGCGAACGCACCGAGACCGGCGGCTCGCCGGGATCCACCACGTCGGCCACGAGGATCCGGAGCGCCGGATCGAGGCGGCTCAGACGGTTCGAAGGCTCCTCGGCGAGCGCCCCGAGGACGAAGAGTCCCAACAAACAAAGAATCCCAAGGATGGGCCTTTTCACACGTTCCCCCTCAGACTGGACGTGCATTGTAGCACATCCGTTTTCCGGTCCACAACGCGCCTCCGCGAGCCCGCTTCGCGCCAGCGTCGCGGCGATCCCTTTACACCGTCGCGATTCCTGTGGTATGATCCGCAAGGCAGGCTAGATCTGGACTTTCGGAGGATGCGAACCTTTTCTCGGCGTCCGACGGAGCGCCTGTTTCGATCGATGGTGCGAGCGGTTCAACGGAGGGCCGAATGGAGACCGAACAGAAGGGTACGGGCACAACGCAGGGGGCGGCCGAGGGCAGCGGGATGATCCCCAACTACAAGCAGGCGCTCGAGCGCGCGATCGCTCGCCTTCCGGTGAAGAACGGCGTCGTCGACATCGACTCCATCTGGATCGAGACGTCGATCCCCTACGATCTCCTCCGCAAGCTGCTGCAGCGGGACGATCTGGAGCTTCCCGAGAACGTAGAGCGGATCCACCTGAAATCGCGCGTACGGAAGGGAGACCGCCGTGCCTCGAAGCGGCGAAGAAGGCATTAAGTTCGGGACGTCCGGCTTCCGGGGACGATGGGGGATCGAGTACACCGAGCCGGTCGTCCGCGACATCGCGCAGGCGATCTGCGACTACCTCGCCGAGGAGCCTCCCCCCGGCCGGACCGTGGTCATCGGATACGACAGCCGAGAACACGCCGACGTCGCCGCCCGCTGGTGCGCCGACGTCGTCCTCCAAAACGGCTTCGCCGTCCGTCTCACGTCGCGCGACACGCCGACCCCGGCGCTGGCCTACTACGCCGGCGAGGTCCTAAGAGACGAGGCCGCGGGGATCATCAACTGCACGTCGAGCCACAACCCGCTCGACTGGCACGGGATCAAGTTCTCGCTGCACGACGGATCGATCGCGCCGCCCCGCACGACCGACTTCGTCGCCGAACGGGCGACGGCGTACCGCCGCGGCGAGCGCACTCGGACCGCGCGGGACCTCACCGACGAGGATCGGAACCGCCTGACCGAGTTCGACCCCCGCGCGTCGTACTGCCGCTGGCTCCTAGAGAGCGGCGAAACCGACTGCCGCATCCCGCTCGACCACGACCGGATCCGGAGCCACTTCGCCGACGAGATGATCGTCGTCGACGAGATGCACGGCACCGGCCGGGGCTACCTACCCACCGTCCTGGACGAGATCGGCGTGTCGTATCGGGTGATCCACGGCGAGCGGGACCCGCACCTCGGCGGGCTGCCCTCCGCCAACCCGGAGGAGCCGCACATCCAGGCGTTGAAGGACGCCGTGAAGGAGACGGGCGCCGCCATCGGGGTCGCCCTCGACACCGACGCGGACCGCTACGGCATCGTCGACGTCGGCGGCGCGTACGTCGAGCCGAACTACGTGCTCGCGATGCTGACGCGTTACCTCGGCGTCGACCGCCGGCTCGTCGGGCGCGTCGCGACGACCTACGTGACGACGCACATCATCGACCGGATCGCCGCCGACATCCCGGACAACGAGCCGTTCCGCCCCGCGCCGGGTGCCCTCCCGATGCACTTCCGCGATCCCGGCTACGAGACCGTCCGCGGCAAACCGAGCGAGATCGCGACGCGCAACGCGTTCAACGTGCTCACCGGGCTGAAGTACATCATCCAGGTGCCGCAGATGGACCGGAACTACGCGCTCCTCGACGATCCGCCGTCCGACTGGCGGTGCCGGCTGCTGATCGGCGGAGAGCAGGCGTCCGGCCTGACGACGAAGGGGCACGTCCTGGACAAGGACGGGATCTGGGCGGACCTCCTCGTCCTCGACATGGTCGCGCACTACGGAAAGACGCTTCTCGAGATCTGGGAGGAGACGCAGCGGATCTACGGCGGTTCGATCACCGCCCCGCTGAACCTCTCCATCCCCGAAGAGAAGAAGGCCCGGTTCATCGACGGCTTCCTCGCCGCCGGGCGCGGGGGCCGCCTCGCCGGAATGCGCGTCGTCTACGCCGGCGGGATCGCCGGTCGGTACGCCGAGCTGAAGCTCCGGGCCGACGATGGAAGCGTTGACAACTACGTCCACGTCCGGCCCTCCGGCACCGAGCCGCTCGTCCGCGTCTACCTGGAGGCGGCGGCCCGGCCGACGCTCGACGCCCTCCGCGCCGAGGTGGAGGACCGCCTCGGACGCCTCGGCTCGTAGCCGCCCGCCCGTTCATCGGCTATCATCCGTTCAATCCACAACAGAGGATCGGTATCATGACCAAGCACGAGAGGCCCGAGGCGTACGACTTCGCCGCCATCGAGGCGCGATGGCGCGATTTCTGGTCGGAACGGGGGTTCTTCCGGGTCGACACCACGTCCCGCGAGAACACGTTCTACTACCTGAACATGTACCCCTATCCCTCGGGCTACCTACACGTCGGACACGGCCGCAACTACATCATCGGCGACGTGGTCACCCGCGTGAAGATCATGCGCGGCCTGAAGGTCCTCAACCCGATGGGGTGGGACGCGTTCGGCCTCCCGGCCGAGAACGCCGCGATCGAGAACGGCTCGCATCCGTGGACGTACACCAAGCGGAACATCGAGCGGTCGAAGGAGCAGTTCCGCGCCTGGGGCGTCCAGTTCGACTGGGATCGCGAGGTGACGACGTGCCTGCCCGACTACTACCGGTGGACGCAGTGGCTGTTCCTCGAGCTGTACAAGCGCGGCCTCGCGTACAGGAAGAAGGCGACCGTCAACTACTGCCCGACGTGCGAGACGGTGCTCGCCAACGAGCAGGTCGTCGGCGGGGCGTGCGAGCGGTGCGGCACGCCGCCGGAGAAGCGGGAGCTCGAGCAGTGGTTCTTCAAGATCACCGCCTACGCCGACCGGCTGCTGAACGACCTCGACCGGCTGACCGAGTGGCCGGAGAACGTCGTCAAGATGCAGGAGAACTGGATCGGGAGAAGTGAGGGCGCCGAGGTCGTCTTCCGCACCGAGGCCGACGACCCGATCCCCGTGTTCACCACGCGGCCGGACACGCTGTGGGGGGCGACGTTCATGGTCCTCGCGCCGGAGCATCCACTGGTCGAGAAGCTGACGACCGAAGAGCACCGCGACGCCGTGGCGGCGTACCGGAGGCAGGCCGAGCGCGAGACCGAGATCGACCGGCTGTCGACCGAGCGGGAGAAGACCGGCGTCTTCACCGGCGGGTTCGCGATCAACCCGGTCAACGGCGCCCGGATCCCGGTCTGGACCGCCGACTACGTCCTGATGACCTACGGGACCGGCGCGATCATGGCCGTCCCGGCGCACGACGAGCGCGACTTCGAGTTCGCGCTCAAGTTCGGCCTGCCGATCCTCCCGGTGATCGAGCGGATCGACGGCCGGGTCAAGTCGCTCGTCTTGACGGGGACCGTGGACGACCGGTTCGAGGGCGCGCTCCGCGACGCGTCGATCCCGTTCGAGCCGATCGATGGTGGCCTCGACGTCACCGTCCCGGTCGACGCCGTCGATCGCTACGTCGAGATCGCGCAAAAGCACCTCGAGGCGGGGTCGTGGATCGACGTCGTCGGCGCCCGCTGGCTGTTCGTCTTCCCCGACGCCGTGATCGAATGGGACGGGATGGACGCCGAATCCGAGATCCTCAACCGCTGCCGCCTCCTCGAGCCGAAGGTCGCGGCGGCGCGGTCCGTGATGGAGATCCTGTCGAGCCGCGAGGCGTACCGAGGCGTCCTCTTCCACGCCGAGGTCGGGACGATGATCCACTCGGGCGACTTCTCCGGCACGCCGGGGTCCGAGGCGAAGGCGTCCGTCACCCGGTGGCTCGAAGAGCAAGGGATGGGCAAGGGCGCGATCAACTTCCGCCTCCACGACTGGCTAATCTCTCGCCAGCGGTACTGGGGCGCACCGATCCCGATCGTGTACTGCGAGACGTGCGGCGAGGTCCCGGTCCCCGACGATCGGCTCCCGGTCCTCCTCCCCGAGACCGAGTTCATCGGGAAGATGGGGCTGGCCGACATCCCCGGCTTCGCCGACACCACCTGCCCCAACTGCGGCGGCCCGGCCCGGCGCGACACCGACACGATGGACACGTTCGTCGATTCGGCGTGGTACTTCCTCCGGTTCATCAACGCGCGGGACGACGAGCACGCCTTCGTCCGCGCCGACGTCGACCATTGGCTCCCGGTCGACCAGTACGTCGGCGGTGTGGAGCACGCGATCCTGCACCTGCTGTACGCCCGCTTCGTGGTCAAGGCGCTGTACGACATGGGGCACGTCGGCTTCGAGGAGCCGTTCGCCCGGCTGTTCACCCAGGGGATGGTCTGCCTGACGGCGCATCGCTGCCCGGAGCACGGCTGGCTGTACCCGGAGGACGTCGGCGATTCGACGACCTGCCCGGTCTGCGGCGTGCCGCTCGAGTCGTCGATCTTCAAGATGTCGAAGTCGAAGCGGAACGTCGTCGACCCGACCGAGATCATCGAGACGTACGGCGCCGACACCGAGCGGCTGTACACGATGTTCATGGGGCCGCCGGATCGCGACATCGAGTGGTCGGAGGAGGGGATTCGCGGCGCGTCTCGGTTCTTGAACCGCGTCTGGACCCTCGTGGTCGGACACGTCGAGGACCTCGCCCCGATCGGCGAGACCGCGGATCCGGAAGCGCTCGACCCGGCCGGGATCGCCGTCCGGCGCCGGTACCACCGGACGGTCAAGAAGGTGACCGAGGACATCGAGGAGCGGTTCGGCTTCAACACCGCCGTCGCCGCGATCATGGAGCTGGTCAACGACCTCGTCCCGTACGCCGCGGGCGAACCCGACCCGGCGCTCCTCCGCGAGACGATCGACGGGCTGATCCTGCTGCTGTCGCCGTTCACCCCGTTCGTCTGCGAGGAGCTGTGGCGCCGGACCGGGCACGACGATGCGATCCTCGATCAGGCGTGGCCCGGCTACGACGAGTCCGCCCTCGAGGAGGAGACGATCGAGATCCCGGTCCAGGTCAACGGGAAGCTGAGGGCTCGCGTCACCGTTCCGGCCGACGTCGCCGACGACGTCGAGGCGCTGAAGGAGGCGGCGCTCGCCCACGAGCGGGTCCGGGCGAACCT